>CAIWXQ010000001.1 GCA_903916675.1 uncultured bacterium
GCTCCGTTGCCGACATGTGCGGCAACGGCCGGGGCCTAACCGTGTTCCTCCCCCCCGCACCCCCTCCTCAAACCATCGATTTCCAACCCGAAGCTCCTAAAAGAAAAGACAGTTGCTACCTGAGCCGCCGCAAGGATTTCTGGCGTCGTGTATAGATGTAAAGAGAAGAGTCTGGTCCGCCCGTCGCGCGTTTCCGCTGCCGCGCTACTCTTCCGGTGCAAGGACCAGGTGGGGCGGCTGCGCGAGGGCGCGGCTGGCAACGAAGCCGGCCAGCAGCATGGCGGCGGCGAAGGCAAAGAGGTAGTTGCGCGACAGGGCGTGGTCGCGCAGGTAGGCGGCCACGGCTGGGCCGACCATGCCGGCTACGCCCCAGGCAGTCAGCACCAGCCCGTACGCGCGCGGCGTGGCAACCGGCCCGTACAGATCGACGATCAGGGCCGGCATGGTGCCGAACCCGCCACCGTAGCAGAGGAGCACGGCGCAGACGCCGATGGCGAAGACCAACGGGTGCGTCGTGGTCATCAGCAGCAGGAAGATGCCGACCTGCGCGAGCAGCAGCACGCGGAAGGTGATCAGGCTGCCGAGGTGGTCGGAGACGCGCCCCCAGATCAGCCGACCCAGGCCGTTGCAGAGCGAACTGAGTGCGATCAGCGTGGCACCCTGTGCCGCCAGCTGCTCCACGCTCCAGGTCGGATGCCGCGGCGACAGGAAATCCTGGAAGAGCGGCGACTGGAAGGCGATGAAGACCACGCCGGCGGTGATGTTGCAGAAGAAGATTGTCCAGACGGCGATGAAGGAGCGCGACGGAAAAGGGTGGCAGGGGGCCACGGGCGCGTTGGTGGTCGCGGCGCTTGGCGGGCGCGCCAGCAGCAGGGCCGCGGGGAGCCCCAGCGCCAGCAGGAGCAGTCCGGTGTCGCGAAAAACGACCGGCAGGGCGTTGTGCGAGAGATGCATCAGGAACGGGGCCAGGAGCTTGGACATCAGCAGCGCGCCCAGGCCGAACCCCATCACCACGATGCCGGCGGCCAGCCCCTTGCGGTGGGGGAACCACCCCACCACCGTGGCCACGGGGGTCACATAGCCGAGCCCCAGGCCGATGCCGCCGACGATGCCGAAAATAGCCTGCAGCAGCGGCAGGTTGCGCATCTGCAGCGCAACACTGGCGGCGATCCACGAGCCGGCGTAGAGCAGGATACCCAGCAGCGCCAGCGGCCGCGGACCGAAGCGCTTCAGCAGGGGCGCGGCCAGCGCGGCCGAGCCGCCGAGGCAGAAGAGCGCCAGGCTGAAGACCCAGGCCACCTGGGCGTTGTTCCAGCCGAAGGCCGCCATCAGTGGCTTCTGGAAAAAGCTGAAGGCGTACACTGTGCCGAGGCAGAGTTGCAGCACGGCGCCGGCCACGAGCACGCGCACGGCCTTCATGTGATGCTGACCTGGCGGATCAGTTCCGGCAGAACTTCGAAGAGGTCACCCACGACAGTAATGTCCGCCAGCTTCATCATGGAGGTGTCCGGATTCTTGTCGATGGCGATGATGCAATCGCACGACTGCATGCCGACCAGGTGCTGGATCTGCCCCGAGATGCCGCAGGCCAGGTAGACCTGCGACTGCACGGTCTGCCCGGTCTGGCCGACCTGGTGCGCGTACGGAATCCAGCCGGCGTCCACTGTGGCGCGGCTGGCGCCCACGGCGCCGCCGACCATGGTGGCGAAGCGGCGCAAAAGGTTGAACCCTTCCTTCCCCTTCACGCCGCGGCCGCCTGCGACGATGAAACGCGCGTCAGCCAGGTTCACCCCCGGCTCGCTGCTGTGGAAGACCTCGAGCACGCGTTTGCAGGCTGCGGCGGAGACCGTCGGCAGCGTCCCGCGGATCACGCGTCCACGGCGGGAAGCATCCGGCGGCCGCGCCGACATGACGCGCGGGCGGACCGTGGCCATCTGCGGCCGGAAGTTCGCGCAGTAGATCGTGGCCATCAGATTGCCGCCGAAGGCCGGACGCGTCTGGAGCAGGTTGCCGTTCTCCGGATCGATCGCCAGTTGGGTGCAGTCCGCGGTCAGGCCGGTGTTGGTCTGCACGGCCACGCGGGGGATCAGGGCGCGGCCGCGCGTGGTGGCACCGCAGAGCACGCTCTCGGGGCGGTGCTTTTCGATCAGCGCGCAGAGCACGCGCGCCTCGGTTTCGTCCACAAAGTTCGTGAAGGCGGGATCGTCCACCACCAGCACGATGTCGCTGCCGCAGGCGATCAGTTCGTTGAGCTGGCGGTCGGCGATGCCGGTGCCCAGCACCACGGTCCAGACCTCGCTCCGGCGGGCATCCGCCAGGGGGCGCGCGGCGCCGACGAGTTCCAGGGTCACGGGCTGAATCCGGCCCGACGACCACTCGGCCATCACCCAGATGTTGCGAAAATTCTCGCGTTCTTCCAGTTTGGCAAGCCGCATGACACTCTCCTACAGCAGGCTTCGTTTCCGCAGTTCGCGCAGCAGGCCGCCGGCGCACACCTCTGCCGTACCGGTGAAGCGCAGCGATTCCTTGTTGCGCGGCGGCGGCGGCGCAGTGCGCACCACGCGGGTCGGCGAGCCGTCCAGGCCGATCTTGGCCGGGTCGGCGCCGATCATCTCGGGCGTCCAGACCGGGATTTCGCTCTTGCGGGCCGCGAGAACGCCCTTGAGGCTGGGCACGCGCGGCACATTGATCCCCTTGACGACGGTTAGCACGGCCGGCAGGGACAATTCGCAGACATCGTGGCCGTCTTCATGCATGCGCACGACCACCAGGTGCTGGGTTGAGACTTCGCGCACGGCGCTCACCAAAGCGGCCTGCGGCCAGTTCAGGTGTGCGGCGATGCCGGGGCCGACCTGCGCGGTGTCGCCGTCCACGGCTTGCTTGCCGCAGATCACCAGGTCAACATTTCCGATTGTGCGGATGGCCTGCGACAGCACGTAGCTGGTGGCCCAGGTGTCGGAGCCGCCGAAGGCGCGGTGGCTGAGGAGGATGCCGCGGTCGGCGCCGAGCGCCACGGCCTCGCGCAACACGGCCTCGGCGCGCGGCGGACCCATGGAGATGGCGAGCACCTCGACGCCGCCGCCCAGGCGCGCGCGCAGCCGCACCGCCTCCTCGATGGCGTAGGTGTCGAAGGGGTTCAGGATCGCCTGCACGCCTTCGCGGACGATGCGCTTGGTTTCCGGGTCAATGACTGCGTCATTGGTCGCCGGCACTTGCTTGATGCAGACCACGATACGCATCAGCGGGTCTCCTTGCTGGTCGGAACACTCCACGTGTCTCGGATCAGGTCGTACTGGGTCTTGAACCCGAGCAGCGAAAGGTACATGCCGCACGCCGGGTAGGTCTGGTGGAGCATGCGCAGCGTGGCGATCGGGTCGAAGGGGGTGTCCTCCGGGATCTCGTACCCCACGGCCTGCGAGAGCAGGTGGAGCTTCTTGCTCATCCAGGCCTCGAGCACGATCGGCAGCGTTGTCGTGGCGAGGAGCTGGTCGACAACCGGGTGCTTCTCGATCACCGGCTGGGTGATGACAAAGGTCGCGCCGGCGGCGCATTTGCGCACCAGCTTCTCGAACTCATGCTCTGGCGGCTCGTAGGGGTTGAAGGCCACGCCGGTCTCGAAGTCGCCGGGGTACTGGCGATGGATGTAGCGCAGCAGTTCCACGGAGGTGACGGCCTCGACATCCGTGGCACCGACGTCGGCCGGCTGCAGCTTGGGGAGGCGGTCCGAGCCGTCGCCGGAGATCACCAGCAGATGGCGGATTCCCTGCCGGCGGCAGGTGACGAGGATCTCGTCCAGGCTCTCCTTGGTGTGGAAGGTGTTGAGGTGGATCATCACCTGCCCGGGCGGCACGGAGAGCCGCAGTTCCTCGAGGACCTCGGGGCCCTGGAAGGCCAGGTGCCCCATAGCGTTGTCGGTGATGCAGGCGCAGAAACCGCTGGCCATGACGCGCTGGTACTTCTCGGCAAAGCCGGCCAGGTCGGCGTCGAGCTTGGCGGAATCCTGCTTCGGCGGCAGGATCTCCACGTGGTAGGCGCGTTTCTCGATGTGCTCTTTCATCAGAACAGTCCCTTGACGCGGCCAGTGGCGGTGTCGATGTCGATGTTGCGGAAAGCCGGGTTGGAGGCGGTGCCGGGCATGAGCTTGACGTCGCCTGCCACCGGAACGACGAATCCCGCGCCCCTGAAAACCATGAAGTCGCGGATCGGCAGGGTCCAGCCGCGCGGCCGCCCCTTGCGCGCCGGGTCGTGCGAGATGCTGAGATGGGTCTTGACCATGCAGGTCCCCATGGCCAGCGTCTCGGGGTCCTGCTCCAGCGCCTTGAGCTTCTCCTCGGCTGCGGCGGTGTAGGAGACGCCATCTGCGCCGTAGACCTCCTTGGCGATGGTCTGGATGCGCTCGCGCAGCGGCATGGTCATCGGGTAGAGGAAGCGGAACTGCGACGGCTGCTCGCAGGCGTCCACCACGGCCTCGGCCAATTCGCGCGCCCCTTCGCCGCCTTGTGCCCAGTGGCGGCTGAGTGCCACGCGCGCGCCGGCGGCCTCGGCCGCGCGGCGGATGATGGCGATCTCGTCGGCATCGTCGGTGGCAAAGTGGTTGATGCAGACCACCGGGACGATGCCGCTCTTGCGGACCGTCTCGATGTGCGCCACGAGGTTCTCCACGCCGCGCTCCACCAGGGCCGGATTGCGGCCGGTGTAGTCGCTGTGCAGCGGCGCGCCGGGAGTCACTTTCGGGCCGCCGCCGTGCATCTTGAGGGCGCGCACGGTGCAGACCACCACGGCGGCATGCGGCGTGAGCCCGGAGAAGCGGCACTTGAGGTTCCAGAACTTCTCGAAGCCGATGTCTGCGCCGAAGCCGGACTCCGTGACGTGGTAATCGCTGAGCTTGAGCGCCAGGCGGTCGGCAATGATCGACGACTGGCCGATGGCGATGTTGGCGAACGGCCCGGCATGCACGAAGACCGGGTTCCCCTCGATGGTCTGCAGCAGGTTCGGATAGATCGCCTTGTGCATCAGCGCGGTCATGGCGCCGGCCACGTCCAGGTCGCCGGCTGTGACCGGCTTGCCGGAAGTGGAGTAGGCCACGACGATGCGCGCCATGCGCGCGCGCAGGTCCTGGATGTCCTTCGCCACGGCGAGGATTGCCATGACCTCGGACGAGACCGTAATGGCGAACCCGCTGTTCATCAGGTAGCCGTCCATTTTGTCGCCGAGGCCGATGATAATGTTGCGCAGCACCTGGGCGGAGAAGTCGATGGTCCAGCGCATGGCGACGTTGCGCGGATCGATGGAGAGGCGCTTGAGGTTGCTGGCCGCCAGGCGCGCGTCGCTGTAGTTGGCCTCGTGCTGGATGCGGCTGGTGAGCGCCACCATCGCGAGATTGTTCGCGTTGTTGATGGCGTCGATGTCGCCGGTCAGGCCGAGGTTGAAGTCCGTGAGCGGAATGCACTGCGACAGGCCGCCGCCGGCCGCGCCGCCCTTGACGTTGAAAGTCGGGCCGCCGGATGGCTGGCGGATGGCGCCGGTGGCGCGCTTCCCGAGCTTGGCCAGGCCGTCCACCAGGCCGAGCGTGGTGGTGGTCTTCCCTTCGCCCAGCGGCGTGGGGGTGATGGCTGTGATGTCGATGTACTTGCCGTTGGGGCGGCTGGCGAGGCGCTCCAGCACGCGCAGGTGATCGACCTTGCCGATATGGTGTCCGTAGGGGAGAAGTTCCTTCTCAAGGTCCAGCCCGAGGTTGCCGGCGATGCGGGAGATCGGCTGCATGCCGGCCTCAGCGGCCTCGGCAATCTGCCAGTCCTTCATGCGGGTGGGGTCCAGCTTGACCATGGGGATATCCGCCTTTCGGGAACGCATGTGGGGGCGAAGATCAGATGACGCCTTCGCGGGACGCGGCGATGTAGTTCATGCCGAATTCGTCCTGGCCGAGCAGGAGCTCGCTGGCCAGGCGGTACGGCTCCGAGGCAGTGTCGAGCCCGTCGAGGATTTTGTCGTTGATCTGCGCGGGGTCTACGATACCCCCATCGCAGCCGCGCGCACGGCAGAGGTGGGCGAAGACCTGGTTGATCAGCGGGCGCTTGGGGAGGCCGAAGGAAACGTTGCTCAAGCCGGGGGCAAAGTGGATCGCCGGGCCGTAGGTCTTGCGCAGCTCGGCAATGGCATCGAGCACGACCGTGCCGTTGACGGCGTTGACGGAAATCGGGCAGACCAGCGGATCGAGATAGATGTCGCCCGGCGCGAAGCCGTGCGAGCGGAGCTTCTCCATCAGCTCCCGCAGATTGGCGAGGCGCGTCGGCAGGTCCTCAGGCATGCTGGTGTGCCCCGTGGCGCCGGCGATGACGCAGGTGCCGGTGGACGCGGCCAGCGGGATCACGGCAGCGCGCTCGAGCGAGACGGAGTTGATCAGCGGCTTGCCGCGGCCGCGGTCGCTGGCGCGAATGCCGGCTTCGAGAATCTCAGGGTTGGAGGAGTCGATGCTCAGCGGCAGCCTGCCGGCCTCCTGCAACACCTGGGCGGCCCAGGTCACGGCGCGCAGCTTTTCGGCGTGATCCCTGCTGAACTCGTCGACGTTGAGGTCCAGAAAGCACGCGCCGCCGGCTTCCTGCTCGCGCACCATGGCGCGCAGGTAGGCCACGCCGGCCTCGGCGTCCGCCCCCTTGCCGTACAGCCCCTGCCAGACGGCCACGGCCACGTGGCGGACCTTGCCGTTCTGCCACTCCTCGCCATCGAGTACGTGCGCGGGGATCGGCAGGTGCGCCGGCTTGCCGTTGTCGCGGAAAACCAGAGCGCGCCGGCCGTCGGGAAGGGCGGCGACGAACTTGCCGGACGTGAGCCGGACGCGCGTGCAGTGGATGTTCTCGCCGACAATGATCAAGGGGGATTGCGCCATGGTCGCCTCCGCATGCCGCCGCCCGGGCTGACAGAGCCCGACGCGGACACATGCCTTGCATGATGACCTGCCGGGCAAGCGCGACGCAATCGTTCGTTGGTGCTATTTTCTGGTCAGTTCGTGCGGTGCTGTTGGCGCCGTGTGGCGATGCCGGTAGGCCAGCGGCGTCATCCCCCGTCGGCGGAGGAAGACTTTGCCGAAGTGGCTCGGATCGCGGAAGCCGCACTGGCGGGCGATCGCCGCGATGCTCAGGGCATTGCGGCGAAGCAGTTCGGTGGCGCGGTCGATGCGCATCTCCTGGAGAATGTCGCGGAAGCTCTGCCCGACCTTCTGCTGCAGCAGGTGCGAGAAGTGGCTGGGCGAGAGGCAGGCTACCTGCGCAACCTCGTCGCGCGAGAGGGCGCGGTCGAGGTGGAGCGACATATGGCGCAGCGCCTGCTGCAGGAGTACGGTGTTGGGATGGTCGCGATAGGCGCGGATGCCGTCCATCAGCCGCTCGAGCAGGCTGATCAGCCAGTGGCAGAGCTGCTCCTCGTCTTCGATTTCGGAGAGCGTGCGCAAGCCGTCGTAGTTCATGCCGAGCAGCTCGGTCGGCCGCGCCCCGGCCTCCACGGCCGCGCGGTAGAGCATCACCACGAGTTCCAGCGTCAGGCTCTTGAGCAGGTCGAGGCGATTGCCGGCAAGGTGGTAGATGCCGACCAGCAGGCGGTTGAGGATCTCGCGCGCGGCACGGCGGTCGCCGCGCTTGACCGTGGCCAGGAGCGCCGGCTCTTCGCGCAGGTAGGCTTCGCGGAGTGTGTCGTAGCCGCTCTCCTTGATGGCGTGGATGGCCTCGGCGCGCTCGCGCTCGCGGCGCGCAGCTTCGCGCTGCCGCAACAGGTGGGCGCGGTTGGTCAGGTCGCGCGCCAGCACCCGGTCCAGCAGATCCTCGGCGGCATTTGGCGCGCCATCGGCCGTGCCGCGGGCGCAGGCGGTGGCCGACAGCCCTCCGGTCACCAGTCCGCCCAGAAGCGTCTGGTTGCGCATGAGCGGGACGCCGCACGCCAACGTGCCGTCCGGTGCCAGGGCCAGCGACGGCTCGCCCCAGCGCCAGGCCTCCCATACCAGCCGGCGCCAGCACTCGCGCTGCGCTTCTGTGATGCCGCGGCGACCTCCCAGCACCGGCCGACCCTCCGGGTCCACGGCCACTAGCGCCACTCCCCAGCGGGTGTGGTAGTCCCGCCGCAACGCCGTGAAAACCACAGGATCGAGCGGCGCCGGAGACGGCGCCTTGCAGGATCGGGCGGGGGGCTTTTTGCGGCAAACGGTCATAACCTACGATGAAGTATGAAATCAGAATGCGGCAGGTAAGACAACCACGGACTCGGAAGATTCTTTTTTGGATTGCCAGCCACAGGCGGTTCTGCCACTATTTTACTCACCCATGAGAAATCTGGTTGTCAGCACGAGCACCGTTTCGGACGCCGCCACGCGCAACGCCCGCGGCTGCGGTGCGTCTGCGAAGGGTTCTGGAATCCTCCTGCCGGGGCTGCTGCTGGGGCTGATTACCCCGCGCGGGAGCATCGGTTTGGCGTAAAGAGGAAGCGAACGCAAAACTGAAACTCCCGCCGATCCCCAACGGGGAGGCGGGTTTTTTGTTTTAGAGACGGACACGGGGTTTGGACACAGAGGGCACAGAGATGAATATGAGAACACAGAGGAATAACGGCTCGCGGCCGGTTGGCTGCGGCAGCCATTCCCCTCAGTGTCCTCATTCTTCCTCTGTGTGCTCTGTGTCTAACGGCACCGTATGATTTTCCCGGCAATGATGCCGGGGGATGCGAGACAGAACGAGGAACGACCATGAGTACCGCGAAACAGAAGCTCTACATCTTCGATACCACGTTGCGCGACGGGGAGCAGTCCCCGGGCTGCAGCATGAACCTCAAGGAAAAGCTGCTGGTCGCGGAGCAGCTCGAGCTCCTGAACGTGGACATAATCGAGGCCGGGTTCGCCGCCTCCTCGCCGGGCGACTTCGAGTCAGTCCGCGAGGTCGCGCGTAGGACCAAAAAAGCCGCGGTGGCCACGCTCTGCCGCTGCCTCGCCAAGGACATCGATGTCGGCTGGCAGGCGGTGCGCGAGGCCAAGCGGCCGTGCCTGCACCTCTTCCTCGCCACGTCGCCGCTGCATATGCAGTACAAGCTCAAAATGTCGCCCGAAGCTGTGTACGAGCAGGCGGTTGCCATGGTGACCCATGCCCGCAAGCTCTGCCCGGAGGTGGAGTTCTCGTGCGAGGACGCCTCACGCAGCGAGCCGGACTTCCTCCACCGCGTGGTCGAGGGGGTCATCCGCGCTGGCGCGAAGGTCGTGAATCTACCGGACACCGTCGGGTATGCCATGCCGGAGCAGTATGCGGCCATGATCCGCAGCGTGCTGGCCAGAGTCCCCAATGCCGGCGAGGCGATCCTCTCCGTGCACTGCCACAACGATCTCGGCCTGGCCGTGGCCAACTCACTCGCCGCCGTGCAGGCTGGCGCGCGGCAGGTGGAGTGTGCGCTCAACGGCATCGGCGAGCGCGCGGGCAACGCCGCGCTCGAGGAGATCGTCATGGCGCTGCGCACGCGGCCGGACTGTTTTGCCGTGGCAACGGAGGTGGACGCCACCCGCCTCTACAACGCCAGTCGCTGCGTGATCTCCGCCACGGGATCGCGCATCCAGGCCAACAAGGCGATCGTCGGTGAGAACGCTTTTGCCCACGAGGCGGGAATTCACCAGCACGGCGTCATGGCGCACGCCGGCACCTACGAGATCATGACGCCCGAGTCGATCGGCGTGCCGCGCAACCGCATGGTGCTCGGCAAGCACTCGGGGCGGCATGCCTTCGAGAGCCGCCTGCAGGACCTCGGCTTCCACTGCGAGGCCGCCCGGATCCAGGAGCTCTTTGCGGAGTTCAAGGTGCTGGCGGACCGTAAAAAGACCGTGTCAGACGCGGACATCGAGGCGCTCGCCCGCGGCAGCGCGGGCCGGGACGAGGAGCACGTGAAGCTCGAGCGCTTCGTCGTGCAGTCCGGCAACGACATTCCGGCCACCTGCACGATCGCCCTGCAGAAGGAAGGCCAGACCGCGCGCCACTCGGCCACAGGCGACGGCCCCATCGACGCGGCCTTCAAGGCTATCGAGGGAATCCTCGGCTTCACTCTCGCGCTCGAGGCCTTTACGCTCTCGTCCGTGACCGGCGGCGAGGATGCTCAGGGCGAGGCCTCCGTAAAGGTGCGCCGCGGGGAGCGCATCTACAATGGGCACGGACTCTCCACCGACGTGGTCGAGGCTAGCATCAAGGCCTACCTGTCGGCAGTGAATGCGCTGTTAAGCGATGAGAAGAAGTGAGAATGCGAGAGTACAGCTCGGTAGGGCGCGCAGTTCCTTGCGCGCCGCGGCGGCCAGGGGACTGGCCGCCCTACCTCCTGTATTCTGCCCCCCGTTTCGGGAAAGCATCGGGAGCCGCCCATGAAGAAAGTTGAAGTTCTTGATACCACGCTGCGTGACGGCGCGCAGTCGGAGGGGATCTCTTTTTCCGTCCGCGACAAGCTGGCAATCGTCGAAACGCTGGACAGCCTGGGCATCCCGCTGGTCGAAGCCGGCAACCCCGGCTCCAACCCGAAGGACCTCGAGTTCTTCCGGGAGGCACGCAACCTGCGCCTGCAGCACGCGCGCCTGGCAGCCTTTGGCGCCACGCGCCGTCCCGGCGTAGCTGCTGCGGACGACCCGCAGGTGTGCAGCTTGGTTGCGGCCGGCACCCCCGTGCTGGTGATCTTCGGCAAGTCGTGGGACCTACACGTCACCGAAGTGCTCAAGACCACGCTCGACGAGAACCGCCGCATGGTCCACGACACGCTGGCCTATGCCAGAAAGCACGCTGCGCGCGTGGTCTACGACGCCGAGCATTTCTACGACGGCTTCCGCGCCAACCCGGGCTACGCCCTGGCTACGCTTGAGGCCGCGGTCGAGGCTGGCGCGGACGTGCTCTGTCTGTGCGACACCAATGGCGGCCGCTTCCCCGAGGAGCTCGCCGAGGCCACCCAGGCCGTGCTGAAGCGCTTCGGCAGCCGCGTGGCCGTGGGCGTGCACACGCACAACGACAGCGGCCTGGCCGTGGCCAACACGCTCGCCGCGGTGCGCGCCGGTGCCACCCATGTGCAGGGCACGCTCGTCGGCTTCGGCGAGCGCTGCGGCAACGCCAACCTCTCCGCCATCATCGCCAACCTGCAGCTCAAGGCCGGCTGCGCCTGCATCCCGGCGGCCCGGCTGACAGGGCTCACCGCGGCCGCGCGCCGCGTGGCCGAGATCGCCAACGTCGTGCTGCCCGACGATCTGCCGTACGTCGGCGCCAAGGCCTTCACCCACAAGGCTGGCATGCACATGGACGGCGTGCGCAAGTGCTCCGAGTCGTTCGAGCATGTGCCGCCGGAGTCCGTCGGCAACGCGCGCCGCTTCCTGATCAGCGAGATCGCCGGCCGCAGCGCCGTGCTGGCCCGCATCCAGCGCGTCGCACCGGCGGTGAAGAAGACCGACCAGGTGGTGGACGATGTGGTCGCGCGCCTCAAGGCGCTCGAGCAGCAGGGCTACCAGTTCGAGGGAGCCGACGCCAGCTTCGAAATCTTGGTGCTCAAGGCGCTCGGCACCTACCAGCCGCGTTTCACGCTCGAGCACTACAAGATCGTCAGCGAGCGCCCGGCCAAGAACGAGCAGGAAGGGGCCTTCGCCACCATCAAGGTGCGCGTTGGTGACACCACCGCGGACACTGCCGCCGCGGGCGACGGACCGGTCAACGCGCTCGACCGCAGCCTGCGCAAGGCGCTGGAGCACTTCTATCCGGAGTTGGCCGAGGTGCGCCTGACCGATTTCAAGGTGCGCGTACTCGACGGCAATCACGCCACCGAGGCCCGTGTGCGCGTGCTGATCGAGTCCACCGACGGCCGCTCCGTCTGGACCACGGTTGGCGTCTCGACCGACATCATCGAGGCGAGCTGGATCGCGCTGGTGGATTCCATCGACTACCGCCTCTCGCGCGAGGCGGGAAAAAAGGGCTGAGCGTGGCGCAGACTGCGCCACGCCCCTCGCGCCCGGCGGTTTTTTGTCGCCTAAGGGTGCCCGGCGTGCGATAGTTAACAGGGTGCTAGCCCGTGCCTGCCGATCGATAGTGTGAAAGGGTGGACGCATGACAACGAAACCAGTCTCGAAACGCTGCCGTGGCTGGACTGCCGCCACGCTGGGATGCCTGCTGTGCTGCGGTCCGCAGTGGGCGGAAGGTGCCGGCCCGGCGTCGCCGGTACACGCAACTTTTTTAGATCTGGCGGTTGCGTTCCGCACAGTTGCCGCCACCAACTTGGCTGCGGCAGCCAAGGACTTTCAGGCGGACAAGCCCTTTGCGTTCGCGCTGCAGAACGAGGCGGTCAAGGCCTCGCCGCAGGTCTGGAACCAGTTTTTCAGCAGCGCCTTCGTCATTGCCGGCCGCGTGCGCTCGCCCAAGCCGGTCTTTGCGTTTTACAACCCGCTTTTTGACGGCGTGCTGCTGACGCAATGGGGGACCGACAGCAAGGGTGTCGGCATCATCACCGCGGCATCCTTTGCCAAGGGATCGGATCTGGCTGGAAAGGTGCCTATTACCGACAAGACGGCGATGGCCTCCTGGATCGCCAGCGGACGCACCCCGCCGCTGGCGCTCAGCCAGGCGCTCCGGAAATTTATCGCCGATTTCGAGGCGCTGCATCCTCCGGAAGCGAAGGATGCGACGGTGCTGTCCACCACGCCTGCCGGTACCGCCCACCTGATGGAGATGGCGCGCCACGCGGCCTTCAACCACGCGGTGCTTTCCTTGCTGCACGAGGCGAAGTATCGCGACACAGGGGACAAAATCTGGCCGGTCATGGCGGCGTTCGCGGCCGGCGACCGGGCCAAACTTTCAGCCGCCATCCCAGTCTCCAATCCGTTGCCCGTGGACAAGATCCTGGAAATCCCCGCGGTGGTCCGCAAATCCATGGCCGCGACCTATGCCGTGGTGACGGAAACCACCTGCCTGGTTTTCTTCCTTGCGCCCAACACCCCGCAGTTCCTCGGGATTCTGGCCCTGACTTGCGACAAGAAGGGCTGGCAAGTCCGGGAGTTCGAGTATTATGACCTGACCGCCTTGAAGTAGTTCCGGTTTGCGATACGCATCGACCCGATCTGGAGGGTGCCGCCATGTTGTTACGCTGCCTTGTTCATCTGCTCGCCATCGTGATGCTGCTGTGGTCGCCCACCGGCTGCATGTCCCTCCCCTCGCTTCCGAAGAAAGATCCGCCGCCGCCCACCCAGAAGGACGATCAGGACGGCGACAAGGAGAACAAGACGTCGCAAAACCAGTCCGGCGGCGACTCGGGAGGCGAATTTAAGAAGGAGACCGAGACGCTCGGCGCCGGCAAGAAGCTATTTCAGGGGGTAAAAGATGCGGCTGCATCCGCCGGTAAATTGGTGCCAGGCGCGATCACGGGCGCAGCCGACGCGGCAGGCAAGACCTTAAAATGCGTCGGGGACGGCCTCTCGGTGGCGGATGCCTATAACAAGGAGGGGTTCAGCGGCGCAGCGAAAGAGGGAATGGTGTTAGCCACCAAGCACGCCATTTCCAGCGCGGCGACGCCGGTAATCACCTCGGTCGTCACAACGGTGCTGACGGAAGTCCTGGCCCCTGTCGTGCTGGCCGGCACCATCAGCATGGGCACCGGGCTGGTCCTGGTCGGAGTCGGCACGGCCGTAGCCGGATATGGAGCGCGGTACGCGGTTGGCAAATTCGTCGACAACGTCGTGGTTCCGGTCGCCAAGGTTGGTGCCAGTGCTATCGGCACCGCTGTCGAATCCGGCGCAAATGCGCTTGGCGACGCGGCCTCGCACGGGTTCATGGACCCGATCCAGAATGTCGACGGCATGGCGAACGGCACACCGGACATTAACAATCTCCGTCCCCGTGTCTCCACGCCGATGGTCATTCCCACCTGTACCACCCACCTGCGCTGACGGATCGGCCAACGGATTCGCGCCAGCCCTTGATGGGTTGTCCACGGATGGATCGCCCGCTTTGCTATGCTGGGGCAATCCCAGCTGGCAATGGCGGTATGTCCATCACCCTCAACCGACAGATCCGTTTCGTCATCCCGCCGGAGCGGGCGGGCGGCGCGCTGCTGGATTTCCTGGCCGTGCGTTTTACCTACCATTCGGCTATCGAATGGCGGGAACGGATGTCAACGGGGCGCGTTACGGTTAACGGCCAGCGCGCCGTGCCGGAGCAGGTGCTGGTTGCCGGTGACGAGTTGGCCTACGACGCGAGCGGCATCCCTGAGCCGCCGATGGACGACCGCATCCGCCTCGTGCATTGCGACGACGACCTCGTGGTGGTGGACAAGTCCGGCAACCTCACCTGCCACCCGGGCGGCCGCTACTTCAACCACACGCTCTGGGCGCTGCTCCAGACGCGACACGGCATTGCGAAGCCGACCTTCATCAACCGCATCGACCGCGAGACCTCTGGCCTGGTGGTGATCTCGCGTACGCCCGCAGCGACCAAAAACCTGCGCGCGCAGTTCGCCGAACGCCGCGTGGAGAAACGCTACGAGGCGCTGGTGGAGGGCGCGTTTCCCGACCGCGTCGCCTGCGCCGGCTGGGTTGTGGCGGATTTTTCCGGCGAGGTTCTCAAGCAGCGGCGCTTCATTCCCGTGCGCACGGAAACGGACTTCGACGGCAAGAATTTGAAACCGGAAGGCGAGCCACCCTCGCCCGAGGCGCAGTGGGCTGTGACAGCGTTCCGCCGCGAGGCTGTGCACGGTCCCATCAGCCGCGTCACTGTCTGGCCGCACACCGGCCGCTTGCACCAGATCCGCGTGACGCTCCAGTCGCTGGGGTTTCCACTGGTGGGCGACAAGCTATACGGCGTGGACCCCGGCTTTTTCCTGCGCTTCTGCCGGGACGAGCTGACGCCGGCCGACCGCGCCCGCATGCGCCTGCCGCGCCAGGCGTTGCATGCCGCTGGCCTGCGCTTCCGCCACCCCCGTACCGGCCAGGAGATGGTTTTCGATTTGCCGCTGCCGGATGACATGCAGGGCGTGATCCACGCCTGCGCAGCGACGTGATTGCCCTGGGAGCGCGGGCGTCCCGCCCGCAGGCTTTTCGCGCCAAGGCGCGGAGGAAAAAGACCGGCTCGCGAGGCCGCTCGCCCTCCAAATGAACGAAACCGAACTTTGGAGACCGACTGGAGGGCAAGCGGCCTCGCGAGCCGCAGCGCTGCCACGATGGCGCGTCCGGTGGAATTCGCAGCTACGCAGTCTACGTTGCCTCGGCCAGCCAGCATCTGGCTGTACGCCCTTCGCCGCAGGGGATCAGCGGCGGGTGTTCAATGCAGCGGGCAAAGGCGCAGGGGCAGCGGTCGCGGAAACGGCAGCCGGAAGGCCACGCCAACGGCGAGGGGACCTGACCGGGGATGGCGTGCAGCGGCCGGCCACGCGTGGCGGCGGACGGCATGGCGTCGAGCAGCGCGCGGGCGTACGGATGCTGCGGCGCAGCGAAGAACGCCTCGGCCGGCGCCTCCTCCACAATCTCGCCGGCGTACATCACGGCGACTCGGGAGCACATCTCCCAGACCACGCCCATGTCGTGCGTGATCAGCAGCACGCCGGAGTTGCGGCGGTGGAGGCGGCGCAGCAGGTCCAGCACCTGCGCCTGGATGGTCACATCGAGCGCCGTGGTCGGCTCGTCCGCGATGATCAGGTCCGGCTCCAGGATCAATGCCAGGGCGATCATCACGCGCTGTTGCATGCCGCCGGAGAGTTCGTGCGGGTAGGCGCGGCTGCGCGACACCGGATCGGGGATGCCGACCTCTGTCAGCCAGGCGAGCGCCCGCTCGCGCGCGGCCGCGGCGGAGACCTTCTCGTGCAGCCGCACGGTCTCCGCAACCTGCTCGCCCACGCGGTGCAGGGGCGAGAGCGAGGTCATGGGGTCCTGAAAGATCACGCCGATGCGTCGTCCGCGGAGTTGCCGCAGCTCCGGCATGGGCAGGCGCAGCAGATCGCAGCCGTCGAGGAGAATCCGCCCCTCGATGGTTGCCGCGGGGCGCGGCAGCAGGCGCGGGATGCTCAGGGCTGTGGCGCTCTTGCCGCAGCCGGACTCGCCCACCAGCCCGAGCACCTCGTCGCGCTCGAGCCGCAGCGACACGCCGGTGACAGCCTGCACGGCGCCGTCATCGGTGTCGAAGCTGACATGGAGATCAGTGATGTCGAGTAACGGTGGCATGGTTCAAACTACAGATGGCAAGCGTCAGAATCCAATCTCAAAATCCGCTCCGAAGGAGGGAAACCCACCCCGGCCTGCGGCCACCCCTCCGCCGGAGGGGATTGTTCCTTTTGAGTTTGAGTTTCTTGTGTCTGTAACACAATTCACGGTCCCCTCCACCGGAGGGGTGGCCGAAGGCCGGGGTGGGTTGAGATGATTCGAGGATTTATCCTTCCAACTTCGTGCGTTGTTTGGGATCGAATGCGTCGCGCAGCCCTTCGCCGATCAGCACGGTCAGCAGCATGACGAGAAAAAGCGCGCCGGCGGGGTAAAGCGCGAGCCACCAGGCTGAGCGGTTCTGCTGCGCCTGCTGGAGCAGTTCGCCCCAGCTGGGCGTGAGCGGCGGCAGGCCGAAGCCGAGGAAATCGAGCGCCGTGAGCGCGCCGATGGCGCCGACCAGCTCGAACGGGAAGAGCGTGACGATCGGCGTGAGCGCGTTCGGCAGCAGGTGGCGGAAGATGATGCGCGCATGGCCGAGCCCCTGGCAGCGCGCGGCCTCGACAAACGGCCGGTGGCGCAGGCGCAGGAATTCGGCGCGCAGGTAATAGGAGAGCGTGATCCAGTTGAACAGGCCGTAGCAGACCAGCAGCAGCAGGAAGCTGCGCCCCAGTACGGCGCCGATCAGGATCATCACGTAGAGAAATGGCAGCGCGCTCCAGATCTCGATGCCGCGCTGTGCGAGGATGTCGAGCCACCCGCCAAAGTAGCCCTGCGCCGCGCCGATGACGAACCCCAGCAGCATGGCCCACGCCACCAGCAGCAGGCCGAAGGTGAGCGAGGTGCGCAGTCCGTAAATCAGGCGCGTCCAGACATCGTAGCCGTTGGCATCCACGCCCATCCAGTATCCGGGCACAGGGCGGTGCGGCCAGACGACGCCGGCCGCGGCGCCATGCGCGTGCAGCATCCGGCCTGCCACAATCAGGTTGGTGGCGGCCTCATGCCCGGCAAACGCCTGCACGAGGCAGGCTTCGAGCGCGGTGCGGGCGTCGGGCGGCAGTTGCTGCCAAGCGGCGGCGGGTTCGACGCAACCGATGGCGCCGCTGGCCGCGGGTGCGGACACGAGAAACGTCTGCTGCACGCCGGCGGGGGCGGCGCGCAACGCGACGCGCACCGTGGCAGGCGGCGTTTCGCGCGGTTCGTAGGCTGCGAGCGAACACACGGCCTGCTGTGGCGGATTTACTGCGCATGGGATCGCGAGCTCGAGGGACGGCGCGGGCTGGTTGGCGAAGCGGCGGGCAATGGCGTCGGTCAGCGCAGGCGGGATGCGCCAATGGTTGGCGAAGAGTTCGCGGTTGGGATCTGCCACGCTTGGGAAGAAGGCCGCGCAATTTTCGGCGCGGGTGACGCGGCCGTCGGACGTGAGGTTGAACCGGCCGGCGGCAATGTCCGGTGCGAGCGTGAGAATGGCACGGCAATACGGTTCGAACGCGGCGGGCGAGAGGACCTCGCGCGGACCGTGGCGGCAGACGAGCGGCGCGGCCAGGCCGAGGAGGAAGAGCGCAGTCAGCAGTTGGAGTGACCACCAGGCGCGCTGGTTGCGGCGGAACCGCAACCAGCGCTGGCGCGTCAGCGGCGACAATTGGGGGCGGAAGGTCATGCGCCCTTGCCTCCGAAGTGGACGCGCGGATCGATCAGTAGATAGCAGAAGTCGGAGATCAGGTTGCCGAAGAGCTGCAGCGATGCGGTGAGCGAGAGCATGGCCATGAAGACAGCGTAGTCGCGGCCGGCAATGGCTTCCAGGCTGAGGCGCCCCATGCCGGGGATCTCGAAAATGGTCTCGATGATGAACGAGCCGGCGAAAAATACGGTCAGGATGCTGCCGAAGCCGGTGGCGATGGGGATGAGAGCATTACGCACGGCGTGCCCCCAGACAGCTCGGCGGGCGGAGGCGCCCTGGGCGAGCGCGGTGCGCACGTAGTCTGCGCCGATCTGCTCCAGCAGCGAGTTTTTCATCAGTAGCGTGAGCACGGCAAAGTCGCCGATCACGTAGCAGGTCACGGGCAGCAGCATGTGCCGGCCGCGGTCGAAGAGGCGCGCGCCCCACGAGAGGGTTTCGGCGTGGGCGGACTCGAAGCCTCCAAGCGGCAGCACGTCCCAGAGGCCGTCGACCGTACCGCAGAAGAAGGTCTTGAAGATCATGCCGAGCGCCAGCGCGGGGATGGCATAGCCGACGAAGACCAGCACGCTGGTGCCGACGTCAAAGGCCGAGCCGTGGCGCAGGGCTTTGGCGATGCCGAGCGGGATGCAGACGAGGTAGCTCAGCACGAACCCCGCGATGCCGAACCAGAGCGAGATGGGCATGCGCTCGCGGATGAGTTGCCAGGCGGTCTTGTTGTTGTGTGCGTAGGAGACCATGGCCAGCCCCATGCGGTCGCGGAAGAGCCACCGGCCGTACTGCACGAGAAAGGGCTGGTCAAATCCGAACTGGCGGACCAGTTCGCTGCGCTGCGCCTCGGTGACCTGTGCGACGCGGGCCGCGGAAGCGGCGCCGCCCTCGCCGCCGGCGCTGCCGCCGCGCATGCGCAGCAGCTGCATCTCCACCGGGCCGCCGGGCAGGAGGCGCGTGAGCGCAAAGCAGACCAGCGTGATCCCGAGGAATGTCGGGATTGCCAGCAGCAGGCGGCGAATCAGGTAGGCGGCGCGGTTCATGAAGGGGCAAAAGACTTGCCCCTCATGGTAACAGCCGGTGCAGGCGGGTCAAGGAGGACCGGTGCCCGGCCCGCGGAAACGGACCGGGCAGCAAAACGGATTACACCCGCACGCTTTCTTCCTTGCCGCTGGCGAGCGACCGCTCGGCAGCGTCCTCCAGCGCCTGGATCTCGAGCATGTCCTCCAGCGCCACGGGCGGCTCACCGCCCTGGAAGAACTCGCGCAGCTTCAGCAGCATGGCGAGATTGAACGGTCCGCCGGGGTGGCGGAACTGCACGCAGCGGTCCGCCGACTGCAGCCGCCCGCCGATGTCCCACAGCCCCATGCACAATTCGGCCACCGCGCGGCGGCCGCCGGGGTACTGCACGATCGCCACGAGGCCCCGGGCATCCTCCCGGCAGAACACGCTCTGCGCGCCGCGGCCCATCGTGCGTTCGATGACTTCCATGGCGTGCACGCCGTACCAGACCACGCTGCTGCCGGCCGCCGCCTTGTTGAACCAGCCATACATGTGGCAGAGCAGCGGCTCAGGGATTTCGGCGCGCGCCTGCTCCAGCGCCGGCAGGAAGCGCAGCCCCGAGCAGCTGAACATCTTGACCTTTTTCTGGCGCGCCAGCTCGATGATCTGGCGGCCCTGTGTCAGGTCGCAGGCCAGCGGCTTGTCGAGGAACATCGGCACGGCAGGAGCCAGCTCAACCACCTTCCGGAAATACTCCAGATGCAGGGCGGGATCGTTGATCTCGATCATGATCGCATCCATGCCTCGAACCGCCTCCTCCAGTGAGTGCGTTACCTTCACGCCCATCTGCTCCAGCTGCTGCTGGCGCTTGTCCTGGCCGCTCTCCGCCTGGAAGACAGACGGGAACCGCATCGCCGCGACAGTCCGCATTCCGCTGATCTTCTGCTCCGGCGGCACATCGCCCTGGAATGACTTGGTGAACTCGATGCAGTGGCTGGTGTCCAGCCCGATCATCCCGATTTTGATCTCTTTGCCCGACGTCATGAATTTCTCCTAATAGTATTGGCCTCTGTTTTGCCGACGTGTCTGTATTGAACAATATTTCCCGCCGCCCGTCTCTAGCGAAATTCCCCCGCGGCGGCGGCAGCCAGGTTACCCGGTGGATTTTTGAAAATGTTCCTCTGACAAGAGCACTGGCCAGTTACGGCTGCTTCGGTAGGGTTTTATTCTCCAGGACGTCTCGAAGTTTTGCCGCCAGATCTTTTGTCTGGTAAGGCTTCTGGATGAACCCGGCCAGCCCCTTGCCCACGAACCGCTGCGTCACGTCCTGTTCATTGAACCCGCTGGAGAGGATGATCGGGAGATCGCTTCGGAGGCGGCGGAGTTCCCGGAAAGCCTCTTCGCCGCTCATGTGCGGCATGGTCAGGTCCAAGATGACGCAAACGATTCGTTCTGCGCCCGCCGTTTCCGTCGCTTGCAGCAATTCCACAGCTTCCTGGCCATGCGTCGCTTGCAGCACGCGGAACCCCATCTTCTCCAGCATGCGCCGGGCCACCACCCGGACAGAGTCCTCATCGTCCACCAGCAGCACGGTTCCGCTGCCGTGCCAGCCGGAGACATCGGTGGCGCGGGCCAGGGTCTCTGCGGGCCGGTCGATCGCCGGCAGCAGCACCTTGAACGTGGTGCCTTTACCCTGCTCGCTATAGACCTTGATGGCGCCCTTGTGGCCGCGGATTACGCCGAGTACGGCGGAGAGGCCCAATCCGCGCCCGGTGAACTTGGTCGTGAAGAAGGGTTCGAACAGGCGGAGCTTCGTCTCATCATCCATGCCACAGCCGGTATCCGACACTTCCACATAGGCATACCGGCCCTCGCGGAGCTCCTCGGTGGTGTGCGTTCCTGCCAGGTAGCGGCGGTCGCACTCCATGCTGCCCGTGATGACCGAGATGACCCCTTCGTTTTCGCCCAGGGACTCCGAGGCGTTGATGATCAGGTTCATGATGACCTGCCGCAGTTGCGTGGCGTCCGCTTCCACGGCCGGCGCGTGCGCATCAAACGCGCATCGCAGCACCGCTTTCTTTGAGATGGAGACCTGCAGCATCTGCGCCATTTCCTCGATCAGTTCCCGCAGATTGATCTGCTGCACGACAAAGCGCCCCTTGCCGGAATAGGCCAGCATTTGCCGGCAGAGATCGGCCGCTCGCCGGGCGGCATTTTCCGCGTCGGCCAAGGGTGCCCGCGCCGCGGACGACAACGGTAGATCCACCAGGGCAATGTCGATATTGCCCAGAATCCCCATCAGCAGGTTGTTGAAGTCGTGCGCAATGCCGCCGGCCAACACGCCCAGGCTTTCCAGCTTCTGCACATGCAACATCCGCGCCTCGATCTTGCGCCGTTCCTCCTCCGCCTGGCGGCGGTCGGTGATGTCGCGGCACAGGCTGACAATGCGCGGCGATGACTGGGGCGACGGCAGGACCGAGGCGTTGATCAAGACCGGCACATGCTGCCCGTCGGGGGTCTGGTAATCGATTTCCAGGTTGCGGATGAAGCCATGGTCTACGCACTGCCGGACGGCAGCGGCGTTCCGCTCTTGGTCGCCGGGTGACGTCCACTCAATGACCGCGCGCCCCACGACTTCCGCCAGCGAGGACCGGCCGGTCAGCCGCACGTACTCCGCATTGGCGTCAATCACGATGCCGTTTATGTCCACGATCACATAGCCGGTGCCGGTCGTCTCGACCAGCGCCCGGTACTTCTCCTCGCTCGCCTGCAGCGCCTGGCCCATGCGTTTGCGCTCGGCGATCTCCTCCTCCAGCCGGGTGGTTTCCTCCTTCATGGCCAGGTTGGAATAGCCCAGCTCCGAGACGACGATTGCCAGGCTACCCAGAAACACCGTCACATTGCGCAGTTGCACGGGATCGACCACCGGGATCTCGTCCAGTGCCGCCAGGTATTCCTGTTCGTCAAACCCGTACAACCGCGCCTGTCGGCGGAACCGTTCCCGGTCGGGTTTTTCCAGCAGCAGTTGCCCGGTTGCCAGGCTTGCGATGTGCTTGCCGCGGATGATGATCGGCGTGGCGCAGTCGACCAGCCCGTGTTCGCATGGCTCGATAATTAGTTGATGCGGCTGCGACAGCTTTCCCAGCAGGGACAGGTTGCTCTTCAGGCAGACCTCCATCGAGGCCGAGCAGCTGCGGTGAAACTTCGTGCAGATATCGCGCCATCCTGTGGCGATCAGGACGTTCAGCCCCGGATGGTCCAGGAAACCGATGGTGAATCCCGTGGCCCGCGTGAACTTCTCAAAAATATCGCGAAGTTCATCCAGATTGACGAGATCACCGATGGCATACTTGCCGTCAACCAGATGCGATGGGTCGGGTGTTTTCATACGAGAATCTGCGCTGCGCACCACAAAATCAACATATGAGAAATCGTAGGCCTTCACGCAGTTGAAGGCAAGCGCGGAGAGGGGCTGATTTGATCTGCGCCACCTGTGACCAACACTGAGTATTCTTGCCACATCCGGCCGGTTCCCAGTAGATTGAAGGGATGGCAATGGAAGTTGTGATTTTAAGCGGTGTACGGACGCCCATCGGGACCTTCCTGGGGTCGCTCAAGGACGTCACCGCGCAGACGCTGTGTGCCCGCGTCATCGAGGAGGCTGTGCGCCGCGCCGGACTGGACGCCTCGCGCATTGACGAGGCCATTCTCGGCAACAACCTGGCCACGGACTCGCGCTCCAACATCGCCCGCGAGGCCATGCTGGAGACCAGTCTCCCCCGGGAGATTCCCGCCTTCACCGTTGGCAAGGCCTGCGGTTCGGGTTTGAAATCCATTGCCTTGGCAGCCACGACCATCCAGGCCGGACAGGCCGACTTTGTCGTGGCCGGCGGTACCGAAAACATGTCCCGCGCGCCGTACATCGTGCAGGGGGCCCGTACCGGTTTCCGCCTGAAGCATGTCGAGATGACCGACTCCCTGCTCATGACTCTCGACGGTATGGGGCTGACAGCCGAACGCCTCGTCGAGAAGTACCGGATCAGCCGCCAGGAGCAGGACGCCTACGCCTGCCAGAGCCAGACCCGCGCCGCCGCCGCCCAGAAGGCCGGTTTGTTCGAGAGCCAGATCCTGGCCATCGCCATCCCGCAGCGCAAGGGCGATCCAATCGTGTTCAAACAGGACGAAAACCTGCGCCCCACCACCACACGGGAAGGGCTGGCTGCGTTGCGGCCGGTCTTCCTGGAAGGCGGCACAGTGACGGCCGGCAATTCCTCCACCATTAACGACGGCGCAGCCGCCCTGATCGTGGCTTCGGCCGAGAAAGCCCGCGCCCTGGGATTGAAGCCGCTGGTCCGGATCAAGGCTGCTGCCGCGGCCGGCTGCGATCCGGCCATCATGGGGATCGGTCCGGTCAACGCCACCCGCAAGTTGATGAAACAGACCGGCATGCAGCTCGACGACTTCGATCTGGTCGAACTGAACGAGGCCTTTGCCGCGCAGACGCTGGCGGTCTGCCGCGAACTCCCCTTCAAATCCGATCGGCTCAACCCCCTCGGCGGCGCTATCGCGCTGGGCCACCCGGTTGGCGCGTCCGGCGCCATCCTGATCGTGAAGCTCATCCACGAGATGAAGCGCCGTCAGGTCGCCACGGGGCTCGCCACCATCTGCATCGGCGGCGGGCAGGGGTTGTCAATCGCGCTGGAGAACGTGGGCTAAGCAGGCAAGGAAGCACGCGATGCAAGCTGAGACGATCATGGTGGTTGGCGCCGGTCTGATGGGGCGGGGGATCGCGGAAGTGGCCGCCTGCAGCGGATGCAGGGTGATCTGGGGCGACGTGAAGGCCGAACTGGTGCAGCAGGGGCTGGACGAAATCCGGCAGAGTTTCGCGCGGCGGGTCGAGAAGAAGAAGATCAGCAAGGAAGAGCACGATCGCCTGATGGGTCTGCTGCATGCCAACGTCATTGTGGCCGAGAACCTGCACGCTGCGGCCCGGGCTGACATGGTCATCGAGGCCATCACCGAGAACCTCTCCCACAAGCGGGAGCTGCACGCGACACTGGGCAAGATCTGTCGGCCGGAGGCGATTCTGGTCAGCAACACCTCGACCCTCTCCATCACCGCCCTGGGGGCAAGCTCCGGGCGGCCCGGGAAGTTTATCGGCATGCACTTCTTCAGCCCCGTGCCGGTGATGAAGGTGGTGGAAGTCATCCGCGGCCTGCTCACCAGTGACGAAACCTGCCAGGCTGCGCTGGCCCTGACCGCGAAGATGGGCAAGGAGGCGGTGCTCGCGCCGGACATTCCTGGCTTCATCGTCAACCGCACCATCCTGGCCTGGTACGGCGAGGCCATCGATATGGTCGCCTCGGGCGTCCGGCCGGAGGACATCGACCGCGGCTGGCGGCTCGCCACTAACGCCGCCATGGGCCCGCTGGAGACGGCTGACTTCTCCGGCCTGCACGTGGTGCTGCACGCCATGGACTCGGTCTACGAAGCCACCGGCGATGCCAAATTTAAGGCCCATCCGCTGCTGCGCAACATGGTCCAGGCTGGCATGCTGGGCCGCAAGAGCGGGCGGGGATTCTACGACTACGCGAAGAAGAAGTAGAGGTAGGGCGCGCAGTCCCTTGCGCGCCGCGGCGGCCAAGGGACTGGCCGCCCTACCTTTTCGTTCCTATAGACCGCATACTTTGCCTTCTTAACAAGGGGTTGGTTCATGCGCAACAAGATTGTCCCTATGTCCGCCGCGGCGGACATGATCCATTCCGGCTGCACGCTGGCCTCGACCGGCTTTTCTGTCGCCGGCGTGGCGGAGGAAGTGCTTGAGACCGTGGCCGAGCGCTTCCGTACCACCGGCCAGCCGCGCGACCTGACCGTGCTGCACGCGGCCGGGCAGGGCGACTGGCGCGGCAACGGACTGGACCGCCTGGGCTTTGAAGGACTCATCCGCCGCATCATCGGCGGCCACTTCTCCTCATCCCCCAAGATCGGCGCGCTCATCGGTGAAAACCGCATCCAGGCCTACAACTTTCCCCAGGGTGTGATGGTCCATCTCTACCAGGCCATTGCCCGGCGGGAAGTCGGCGAGATCACCAAGGTTGGACTGGGCACGTTTCTGGATCCGCGCCTGAGCGGCGGTCGGATGAATTCAGGCACCCGCGAGGATCTCATCCGCCTCGTCCAGCTCGAGGGCCAGGAGTGGATGCTCTACCCGTCCATGAAGATCGACGTCGCCGTCATGCGCGGCACTACGGCCGATGAGATCGGCAACATCACCATGGAAGACGAGGCCATGTTCCTGGAGTCGTTGTCGCTGGCCCAGGCGGCCCGCGCCTCCGGCGGCAAGGTCATTGTGCAGGTGAAGAATGTGGCCAAGGCCGGCACCCTGCCGCCGCGGCTGGTGCGGATCCCCTGCACGATGGTCGACGCCGTGGTGGTGTGCAGCGACCCCCAGAAATATCACCGCCAGATCTGCGAGACGTACCAGAGCCCGGTTTTTGCCGGCCACCTGCGCGTGCCCATGCAGTCGCTGTCAACACTGCCGCTGGACGAGAAGAAGGTCATTGCGCGCCGGGCGATTCTGGAGCTTCAGCCGCATGCGGTGGTGAACCTGGGGATCGGCGCGCCCGAGGCCGTGGCCGCTGTGGCGGCCGAGGAGGGCATCATCGAGAAGATCACCCTTACGGTCGAGTCCGGCGCGGTGGGCGGCATGCCGTCCGGTGGTGCCAACTTCGGCGTAGCCACCAATCAATGGGCCATGATCGACCACATCCAGCAGTTCGACTTCTACGACTCTGGCGGGCTGGACGCCACCTTCCTCGGCATGGCCGAGGCCGACCAGCAGGGCAACGTCAACGTCAGCCAGTTCGGTAACAAGGTCATTGGCGTGGGCGGCTTCACCAACATCTCGCAGAACACCCGCCACGTGATCTTCTGCGGCCGGTTCACCGGCGGCAAGAGCCGGATCGAAATCGGCAACGGCCGGGTAAACATCGTGCAGGACGGCACGGAGAAGAAGTTCGTCAGCCAGGTGCGGCAGATCACCTTCAGCGGTGCCTACGCCAGCAAAAACGGCCAGCGCGTGCTATACGTGACCGAGCGCTGCGTTTTCGAGCTGCGCGACGGCCGGCTGGTGCTGACCGAGGTCGCCCCCGGCGTGGACTTGGAGAAGGACATTCTCAGCCGCATGGACTTCCGTCCGGAAATCCCCCGGCCGCCGAAGCTCATGAACGCGGCTTTCTTCCAGGCCGCGCCCACGGGCTTGCTGCGAAGCTGGCTGGAAAAGTGACCATGCAACTGGTTTTCGCCAAGCGGCGCAGGAAGTTTTCGGCGTCGGGGTCGGAATCGGTATCGGGGTCGATTGTTCCCTCGACCTCGACCCCGATACCGACTCCGACCCCGATACGATTGATTCAAAACGCAATAGCGTAAAGGACGCCACACATGCGAAACTTCACCTTCTGCAACCCCGTCCGGATCGTTTTTGGCAAAGGGACTATCGCCGAGCTCGGCAAGCTGATACCCAAATCTGCCAAGGTGCTGGTGACCTACGGCGGCGGGACAATCAAGAAGATCGGCGTGTACGACCAGGTCAAGGCTGCCCTGGCCGGCGTGGACTGGCTGGAGTTCGGCGGTATCGAGCCCAACCCGGAGTACGAGACGCTCATGCGCGGCGTGGAGCTGGCGCGCCAGAGCGGCCGCAACTTCCTCCTGGCCGTTGGTGGCGGCTCGGTGCTCGACGGCACCAAGTTCATGTCCATCGCCATCCCTTTCCAGGGGAAGACCGCCTGGGACCTTATGGAGGGCAAGGTGCCCATCGAGGCTGCGCTGCCCATCGGCTGCGTGCTGACCTTGGCGGCCACGGGCTCGGAGATGAACCGCTTCTCCGTCATCTCCCGCCATGAGACCGGCCAGAAGACCGCCATCTCCCACGACAAGCTCCTGCCGGCCTTCTCCATCCTCGACCCGGAGACGACCTACTCCCTGCCGCCGCGACAGGTCTCCAATGGCATCGTGGACACCTGGATGCACGTCGTCGAGCAGTACCTGACCTTCCCGCTCGACACGCCCTTGCAGGACCGTCAGGCCGAAGCTGTGCTCCAGACCCTGCTGGAGGAGGCACCCAAGGTTCTCGCCGACCCCCGCGAGTACAATGTGCGCGCCAACCTGATGTGGTGCGCCACCATGGCCTTCAACGGGCTGCTGAGCTGCGGCGGCCAGGGCGACTACTCCACCCACCGCATCGGCCATGAGCTGACCGCCCTCTACGGCATCGATCACGGCCAGTCGCTGGCCGTGCTCTTCCCGGCCGTGTTGCGCCACCAGAAGGCCGACAAGCTGACCAAGCTGGTGCAGTATGGCCGGCGCGTTTTCGGCCTGCAGGGGGCCGACGAGCAGGTCGCAAACCAGGCCATCGAAAAGACCGAGCAGTTCTTCCACTCGCTCGGCATGAAGACCCGGCTGAAGGACTACAACATCCCCGCCGCTGACTACCAGAAGATCGCCGAAAAGCTCGCCCCCCGTGGCATGCTCGGCGAGCGGCAGAACATCGGCGCCCGGGAAATCGTCGAAATCCTCCGCCTGGCCGAAGGCTGAAGCAGGAGATGCTTGGGACGACAGGAGTATTGGGAGCATTATCTCATTTGATTGAAAATCGGATCAAGCAGCGTGGATATTGGTTATTGAGTCAAACTTAGTGGTCGAAATCAGTCTGGTTAAGGTCCAGCAGCCCTTTTGCGTTCTTCGAGGATCTGCAACAACTTCTCGTTCCCCTTGTAACCAGCCTCGCGAGCCTTGTGCCAGTGTGCAATGCCCCGTTGGTATTCGCCGGTCTCTAAACAGGCAAGTGCCAAATTGAAGTGCGCCAATCCAAAATTTGAATTGGCTTCGATGGCACGGGCATGAAAAACGACTGCGCCCGCATAATCATGTTTTAAATACCGCGCATAACCCAAGGAAGTCAAAATGTTTGCATCAGAAGGGTCAATTGCGAGGGCTTTTAAAAAGTAACGTTCCGCTGTATCCGCATCCCCGGCTTTGCCGAACATTTCACCAAGCCAAATGAAGGGTTCCTTTCTCCCTGGATCATCGCGAATGGCCGCTTCGAGGTTGGTTTTGGCGGCATCTCGGTCATGTTGGCATGCATAGTTCCAGTAACCAAGTGCACAGTGCGCAGAAAAGTTTGTCGGACTCAACATGAGCGAGTGCTGCGCGCATCTCACGACATCCGCCGGATTTGTCCGCAGTTTCACTTCCGCCAGTCTTGCCCACAAGTCGGCATTGTCGGGCGCAATCTCAATTCCCCGTTGCAACACCGTCTCTGCCGCATGCACTTCGTCGTTTCGTTGCAGGCTGGTGGCCACAAAGATGCGCACCGTATGGTTGGTTGGGCTTGAATCAAGCAGTCGGTTAAATCCGGCAAGGGCCTCTGCCTTACGCCCCTGCTGCATCAGGGCCGAATACAGCTGGAAAGTAATCACGTCATGTAATGTATTGTTTGTCGGCGCGAGATCGAGCGCTTCGCGACACGCCGTTTCCGCCGCCAATAAGTCCCCTGTCTTCGCGAGACAGTCCGCCAACAGGCCACGATATTCCCAATTTGTCGGACACAAACCGCAGGCTTGCTGCCATGCCGTCACAGCCTGTTTATTGGAGTTCAGGGACCCATAGCACTGCGCAAGACAAGCCAGAGCCAGGCAATTCGTAGGAGTATTTTGGGCGATTTGTTCGAGATAGGGTAATGCGTCGCGATAACGGCGGACTCGCGACAGGGAATTCCCCATGTTCTGCACGACGCCTTTGTTGGTGATGCCGGCGTGTATTGCCTGCTCAAGAATCACGATGGCCTCGTTATCGCGCCCGCGCCGTTGAAAAAACCCGCTAAGCATTTCAACCCATTCTGGTTTGTCGGGGGCAAGACTAATAGCCCGCCTATAAGCATCTTCGGCTTCTCCAAACCGGCCTAGTTTCTCGAAAGCAATCCCAAAACCACTTTGAAAGTCAGCCCTCCTCGGAGACAACTTATTTGCGCTCTGGCAGGCGTGTAGCGCATCTTCGAACTCGCCACGGCCGTCATGTGCCCGACCAATGGTGTAGAAGGCCTCCGCGTGCAGGGGCTCGAGTCTCAGGACTGCCTGGGCATAATCCAAGGCCGTCTCATAATGTCCCTGGTCGCATGCATTTCGCGCCAAAATACAATAATTCTCGGCAAGTTCGGGCGCTGCCGCGTTTGCCTGTTGTGCAAGGGCGTTGCTCTCGGGAAGCTTCTCAGCCAGGCGATAAACGCGGGCTGCTTGCTGAAGGATAAAACCATTTTGGGGTTGCAGCCGAACGGCTTTGTCTGCCGCGTGCAACGCCACGTCCATCTTTCCAAGTTTGGCGCGTGCAATGCCTGCTTCGATCCATGCACTCGCGCATTCCGGGTCGCGATTTAATGCTCGTTCGGCCGCTTCAAGGGCGTCGGCGTACTGTTCCGCCGCGTTGAGAAGACTTGCCGTAATCCAGTAGTCAAATGCGGTGCCGCGAAGGCGGGTCGCACGCTGGCAGTTGACGAGAGCCACATCCAATTCGCCCACTTCGGATTGCATCATGCCCAGCAACAACCACGCAAAGGCATTGCGCGAGTTCAAGCGAACGGCATCTTTCAATTCGGAGATGCCCTGCTGGCGCCACTCACCGGCTGTCGTTTTGCGGTCTGCGATATCGCCGGATGACGCCCCCTTCATCGCCTGGCAAGCGCGCATCTCATAGACCCATGCCAGTTGAACGTGCAATCTGTCCGATATGGCGTTTGTCGAAAGGCGTTCGCGCAATGTAGTGACAAGCAAGTCGAGGTTCGTCGCACCCGTGCGTTCTATCTGCGCAACGCCATCTTCCCGCGCCAACGCCGCCATGTGGATTGCATGTCCACCAGCATCCGAATGATCGATTGCGGCGAAAGCCGACAAGCACGCCAGCACACCACATAGCACAAGCACCCGAAACACTTTCATTGGGGGCCTCAACATTAAAACCTCATTTTCCCGCGCGCGATCAGCGTCTTTTGCTGGCGGAACGACCTCAACGGTCTGAATTTAAGCCGCCCAAACAGGTCCGGTCAACCGATTTCGGGTCGTTTTTCCGGAGTGTCAAGTTACACGACGCGGCTTTTCATGGCCTTCCCGCATTGCGGCCATGGCGGCGGATCGTGCATACTCACCGCTCATGGCTTTGCTCAGTCTCCAGAATGTATCCCTGGCGTTCGGTGCCCAGCCGCTGCTGGACAACGTCACGCTCAACATCGAACGCGGCGATCGCATCTGCCTGCTGGGCGTGAACGGCGCGGGCAAAAGCTCCCTGTTGCGGGTGCTCGCCGGCGACGCCCCCTGCGACGCGGGGCGCGTGGTCCGCCCGGCCGGACTGCGCGTGACGCGCCTTCCCCAGCAGGTACCGACCCATTTGCAGGGGCGCGTGATCGACGTGGTCCACCCCGGGCACGAGCAGGACCACGAGGCCAAACGCCTGCTGGAGGCCGAGCAGATCATCTCCCGCCTCGGCCTCGATCCTGCCGCGGAGTTCGCCACGCTGTCCGGCGGCACCCGCCGCCGCGTCCTCCTCGCGCATGCGCTTCTGGGCGCGCCGGACCTTGTGCTGCTCGACGAGCCTACCAACCACCTCGACGTGGAGTCCATCGGCTGGCTCGAGTCCCACCTGCTGCGCTCCTGCCGCACCTTCCTCTTCGTCACACACGACCGCGCCTTCCTGCGCCGCCTCGCCACGCGCATCGTGGAGCTCGACCGCGGCCGCCTGGTGGACTGGACCTGCGACTACGACACTTTCCTGCAGCGCAAGGAGGAACTCCTCGCCGGGGAGGAGAAGGGCTGGGCTGCGCAGGACAAGAAGCTCGCGCAGGAGGAGGCCTGGCTGCGGCGCGGCGTCAAGGCCCGCCGCACCCGCAACGAGGGGCGCGTCCGCGACCTCCTGAAGCTGCGGACCGAGCGCGCCGCCCGCCGCACGCGCGTCGGCAGCGTGCAGCTCTCGATCCAGGAGGCGGAGCGCACCGGCCATCGGGTGATCCGGGCGCGCGATGTGGCCTTCGGCTACGGCCCGCGTCCGCTGATCCGCGGCCTCACCACGCTCATCACGCGCGGCGACCGCATCGGCATCCTCGGCCCCAACGGCTGCGGCAAATCCACCCTACTGCGCCTGCTGCTCGAAGCCGGGCAGTCCGGCGACGCGCTCCGTCCGCAGCAGGGGAGCATCGACCACGGCGCCAACCTCCAGATCGCCTACGCCGACCAGCTGCGCGCCCGGCTTGACGACCGCCATACGCTGGTTGAAAGCATTGCTGAAGGACAGGAGTTCGTGAATCTCAACGGCGGCCGGCGCCATGTCATCGGCTATTTGCAGGATTTCCTCTTCACGCCCGACCGCGCGCGACAGCCCGTGGGGTCGCTCTCTGGCGGTGAGCGCAACCGCCTGCTGCTGGCCTGCCTCTGTGCCCAGCCCTCGAACGTGCTCGTGCTCGACGAGCCAACCAACGACCTGGATCTCGACACCCTGGAGCTGCTCGAGGAGCAGCTCGCCACCTATGCCGGCACGGTCTTGGTGGTGAGCCACGACCGCGCCTTCCTGAACAACGTGGTTACCAGCACGCTCGTCTTCGAGAAAGCGCGGCCGGATGATTCCGGCACTTGGCTCGGCCTTGACGACGGCTGGTTCGTGAACGAGTACGCTGGCGGCTACGACGACTGGCTGGCGCGCCGCGTCCAGCCGCTGGCGCCGGTCGAGGCGCCAAAAACGCCGCCACTCCCGCGCGTGGACAAACCGAAAAAGCGCAAGTTCTGGGAAAAGGACCGTCGTGAACTCGACGCCCTTCCCGGTCACATCGAGGCGCTGGAAGCCGAACTGACCCAGTGGCAGGCGCGCCTGGCCGATCCAGTGTTTTACCGTTCCGGCAAGCCGGAGGATGTGCAGCACGCCAAGGCGCGCCTGCAGGAACTGGAGACGGAGCTGGAGAAGGCCTACCGCCGCTGGACCGAGTTGGAGGGGCTGTCAAAGGAGTAGGCAATTCCGGCGTTTGTTTATCGGCGTCGGGGTCGGTATCGGAATCGGAGTCGAGACTTTGTGGAAGGCAGCAGCGAACGCTTTTCCGAATGCCTGCAGCCAGTTTTCGACCCCGATACCGATAGCGACTCCGACCCCGATGCAGAAGAACGATTTCAGATAGACGCCAATGCCCACGCCCATCCTCTTCAAGAATCTCGACTCCGTCGCCCTGCATTCGGCGCTGGCGCCGCTGGGGGTTTCGTTGCGCACGATGCGCCGGCTGCAGGCGGCTGTGCTGCGGAACGGGAAAATTCCATCCGAACTGCCAGAGGTTGGATCGCGGCTGCTGGACAAGCTGCGCGCATCAATGCAAGTGCCGTCCCTCGAGCTTCTGCAGCGGAATGAATCGCCGCGCGACGGGTTTGTGAAGTATCTGTTCTGCGGCGTTGGCAACGATGTTTTCGAATCGGTGCGCATCCCGCTGCTGCACCGCGCAGAGGCTCCAAAGTACGTGGCATGTGTCAGTTCGCAGATCGGCTGCGCGCTGGCGTGCGACTTCTGCGCCACGGGACGTCTGGGATTTCGGCGCAACCTGGCGGCGTGGGAGATGGTGGATCAGGTGCTGCGGATCCGGGCTGACTCCCGCCACCCGGTGCGCGGCGTGGTGTTCATGGGCATGGGCGAGCCGCTGCTCAATTACGATGCGGTGATGATGGCGGCGAAAATCCTCTCCGAGCCATGCGGCGCGGCGATCTCGGCCAGGGCGATCACGATCTCGACCGCCGGCATTGTTCCCGGAATCCGCCGGTTCACAGAAGAGCGCCAGCCGTACCGGCTTGTGGTCTCGCTGACCTCCGTTGACCCGCAACGCCGCACCGAGCTGATGCCCATGACGCGGACACATCCGCTGCCAGATCTGCTGGCAGCGCTGCGCGAGCGCCAGGTGGCAATCGGCGGGCGCGTCACACTGGCGTGGACAATGATCGAGGGCGAGAACACCCGCCCCGAGGATGCCGTGCAACTGGCGGCATGGACGCGCGGCCTGCCCGTGAAGATCGACCTGATCGACGTCAACGACCCGACTGGCCGCTACCGGCCGCCGACACCTGCCACGCTGGCCGCCTTCCGCGACGCCCTGCGCCGACACCTTTCCGCGCCTGTGGCCCGGCGCTACAGCGGCGGAAGCGACATCCACGCCGCCTGCGGCATGCTGGCGGGCGAGGGGCCTGCCGGACGGCGCTACACGGCCCAATAAATCTTCTGTACACCTGCCTCGACGCGGGCGGCTGGGAGGCCGCGATCGCGCTGCTGCAGGCGCCGGGAAATTTCTTTTTTCTCCTCTCCGGTCGCCAGGAACCAGACGGCGCGCGCCCGGTTCAACGCAGGGTAGGTCAGCGTCAGTCGCGCCGGATAAGGGGCAGGTGCCCGATTCGCCGCGGCATCGCGGGTGTGTTCTTCCAGCGCGGGCGAACCGGGAAACAGCGATGCCGTGTGACCGTCTGTCCCGAGCCCCAGCAGAACCAGATCGAACACGACAGGGGTTCCGATTTCAGTCCGCATCCGCTGTTCGTACTCGGCCGCAGATTGCTCCGGCGACAGCGTCGTATTCCAGGGATGGAAATGAATTATTCCCGCGACGCTGCCGAGCGCGCCGCAGATCGCCCGGCCGTTGTTGGCCGCGTGATCTGCAGGCAGCCAGCGCTCGTCGCCCACCCAGCCGTGCAATCGATTCCACGGCAGGTCCAGACCGGCAAAGTGCGCGTAGAGCGGCAAGGGAGTTGCTCCTCCGGAGAGGGCGATGTGCGCGACGGGCCGGCGGTTCAGCGCGTCGGTCACCCATTGCCGGAAATCGGCGGCAACGGATGCCAGCCATGCCTCCCGGGAAGCAAACTCCGCGAGCATTGGCTTGCCGGGCGTCATGAGTCCTACCCCTCGTCACCGTTTCGCCAGTGCCGCTGGTCGCGTTCCAGCAGCGCGTCGGCTTCTGCTGGCCCCAGCGCTCCCGGTTGGTAGAGTGGAAGATCCGGAATCGGCTGGCGATCCCAAGCCTCCCGCAGGCGGTCCACGATGCCCCAGGCTGCCTCCACCTCGTCTGAGCGCATGAACAACGTGGCGTCGCCAACCAGTGCGTCCACGAGCAGCCGCTCGTAGGCCTCGGGGAGATACTGGCTGGAATCCTTGCGATAGAAGAAATCCATCCCGACTTCGTGAATCGCCTGCCGGCCAGGAAGCTTCGCGTTGAAGATCCACTGGATCCCCTCGTTGGGCTGGATGCGGATCCGCAGGACGTTGCGGCTGAGCCGCTGGCCGCACACGGCCGCGAACAGGACGCTGGGCGGGCGGTTAAAAACGATGTTGATCTCGGTGAACTGGCGCGCGAGGGCTTTGCCGGTCCGCACGTAGAACGGCACGCCGGACCAACGCCAGTTGTCTACTTCGAGCTTCCAGGCGACAAACGTCTCCGTCTTCGAGTGGGGCGCCACGCCGGGTTCCTGGCAATAAGCGGGGATCGGCCGGCCGTCGATCGCGCCTGCCGCATACTGAGCGCGCACGCTCCGCGCCAGCAGTTCGTCCTCTGCCGGAAGGGCGATCGACTGCAGGACCTTGAGCTTCTCGGCATGGATCGCGGCGGCGCGCAGCGAGGCTGGTGGCTCCATGGCGATCAGCGTCAGCAACTGGAAGATGTGGTTCTGAAGCATGTCGCGCAGGGCGCCGGCGCTGTCGTAATAGCCGCCCCGGCGGCCTACCTCCAGCTTCTCCGCCACGGTGATCTGGACATGATCGATGTAGCGGCGATTCCAGAGCGGCTCGTAGATGGAGTTTCCAAAGCGGAAGTAGAGCAGATTTTGGACCGTCTCCTTGCCCAGGTAGTGATCGATGCGGAAGATGGAGTCCTCGGGGAAGTGTGTGTGCAGGATCCGGTTCAGCTCCTGCGCTGAGGACAAGTCGCGCCCGAACGGCTTTTCCACGATCAGGCGGCGCGGCGCGGGCGACCCGGGGAGCGGCGTCAGACCGGCGCGCGCCAGCCGCTCGGCGATCGGCCCGAAATATTCGGGTGCTGTCGCGAGGTAGAAGAGGTGCGTCTGGCCGAACCGGGCGCTTTCCGGCAGGGCCTGGAGCCGCGCGGCCAGTTGCTGGTAGCCCTGCTCATCCAGCAGGTCACCCTGCTGGTAGTAGATCCGGTTCGCCAGCCGGCGCCAGATCGTCTCGTCGACGGGCTTTGACCGCGAGACCTCCCCGAGGGCCTGGCGGAGTTCGGCGCGGAACTCGTCATCCGTCTTGGGGCGGCGCGCGTACCCGATGATGGCGCACCCCGCGTCCAGACGCCCCTCTTTCTCGAGATGGTAGATGGCGGGGATGATCTTGCGGTGCGTCAGGTCCCCGGTGGCGCCGAAGATGACAATGGACGTGGGCGGGACCTTGGCCGCTTCGTTTTCGAGGACACAGGGTTGCGCTTCCATGGCAGTAGGCCAACCTCTCCCGGATTCGGCAACAGGAATAATCCGTTTGGGCGCGGTCAAAGCGCGCATTCCGATTCCATGGTAGTCCAAGCCGGAAGTTCCGTAAACGTCTTCCTGCGGGTCCCGGTAATGGTGCGACCCCCGCGGCCTCGCGCCGCGGGTGAAGAAGTTCTGGAAAAAAGGAGGATCGCACGCCTTTTCTCCAGAACTCTCGTTCCGGCGGGGCAAGTCCCTATCGCTTGTAAGGAACGGCTTAGCCCACGGGACAAACTCGCGGGGATCTAAGGTCAGGCCCAAGACCAGAACGGCATGACGCACTACTGCAAGACGCAATAATATTTCGGTTTTAAAAAGTATTTCCAATTCATTAATTTTTTGGTATTTAAGCGTCGTTATTAATGGGGCGTTGGTGTTGGCAGTGGTAGTCCCGATACAAAAAGGTGCAAAGTCATGAAACGCAATCCGTTGAGTCAAAACTGGTTTTTCCGCGCTGGAGGTGGTGCCAAGCTCTTCGCTGCGGTAGTGGCCTGCGTGGCGTTTCTCGGCACCGGGGTGTCATGGGGACAGACTGTCCTTAGCTCGAATTCCGCGCCTAGTGTCGCTGACAACGGCGGCAACGGTGCGCACGGCCTCAACGGTGACGCCACTGGTGGCGGCGGTGGCGGCGGTGGTGGCGGTGGCAGTGGCGGCGCCGGCGCCGGCATAGAGACAGCCGGCGGCAACGGCGGCAACGGTCTTAATGGCGGCGTTGGCGGTGGCACTGGCGGCAGCGGTGGCACTGCCGGCGCGGGAGGAGCGACTGGCACCCACCAAGCAGGCGCCAATTTCAATGGCGGCGGTGGCGGCGGCGGTGGTGGCGGCGGCAATGGCGGTCACGGTGCCATCAACGGAAGCGACGAGAATGTTACCTGGCTGACGCCGAACACTACGATTTCAGTCCAGACCATTGGTAGCGCCGGTGGCGCCGGTGGCAACGGCGGCAACGGCGGCAATGGCGGCTATGGCATGAGCGCAAACGTGCTTGACACAAGCGGAGCCTCCGGCGGTTCTGGCGCCGCCGGCGGTGGCGGCGGTAACGGTAGTGCTGGCGGCAATGGCGGTGCGATCAACGCGCTTCTTCCCACTGGCGGATCCCTTTCCACTACGACCGGTGGTTCGGCTGCCATGTATCTGTTGAGTCAAGGCGGTAACGGCGGTGCAGGTGGCAACGGCGGTAACGGCGGCAACGGCGGCAACGGCGGTGCCCGCGACTACCTCTGGCCGGTAATAACGGCACAAAGTGCTAACGGCAACGGCGGCAACGGTGGCAACGGCGGCGCTGGCGGCAACGGTGGCAACGGCGGAACGATCACGGCGAACAATCAGGGCACCATCCTCGCCAACGGCGCGAACGTATTCGGAATCGAAGCTATCAGTTTCGCTGGAAACGGTGTCGCTGGCGGTTCTGGTGGGGCCGGCGGAAGCCCCGGGTCGTACGGCGACTCTTTTGCCGGCAGTGCTGGATTGAGCGGTTCGGCTGGCTCGACCGGTTTGCGTGGCAATGGTGGCGCCGTCACGGTCAACAATTCAGGTGCGATCAGCGTTTCCGGTTTTAATTCGTGGGGCATTGCGGGGTGGAGCCAAGGACACAACTCTGGACCTGTTACCGTGAACGTCTTGTCGGGCGGCAGCGTCAGCGCAGGTGCCGACGCAACTGCCATTGGATTGATAAGCGCGGGCGATATCCCCGGTAGCAGCGGCTCCCTGACCGTCAACATCGCGAACAATGCGGTGGTAACCGGCGGTTCGGGTACTGGCGCAGGTGTGAAATTCTTTGACGTGGCAGGCCAGACTTCTACGCTGAACATCAGTGCAGGCGGTCTTCTGACGCCAAGCAATGGTGTGGCTGGAGTGGCAGTCCAAGGCCAAGGCGGAAACGAAACCATCAATAACGCCGGTTCGTTGGTCGGCAGTGTTATTCTCGGCAGCGGGGCCAACGCCATCCATAACACATACGGAGGCTTCTATTCAGGAGCTCAGGTCCAATTGGGGGCGGGAAATGTGCTGTACAACGACGGGCTCTTGGCGCCCGGCGGCGCCAATACCCTCATGACCACCGCGCTGTTCGGCAACTATAACCAGTCGGGCACCGGCACATTGCAGATCAAGCTGAACGGTATTGAGAGCGCAAACTATGACCAACTGCATGTGTCGGGGTCAGTTGCGCTGGCTGGCACGGTGTCAGCGGTCCAGTTCGGCAATTTCGTGCCGGACCCGGGCAACATTTTCAGCAATGTGCTGACTGCAGGAACTTCAACACTGCCGACAAGCGGCTGGACTTTTAGAGACTACTACACCAACAACTATCTGGTCTGGCTGAATCCGCAAATCATCAATGGCGGCAGTGGCGTTCTGCAACTGCAGACCATGCAGCAGCTCTTTGCGAATCTTTTCACGAATAATTATAGTGGACTGACCCGCAACCAGAGTTCCGTGGCCCGCGCCATGGATAATGCCATCCTGCACGACGACTGGCAGGACTGGGGGGGATCGATTCTCGCCAGTTCGAATCGCGCTCACATGCTGGTCGCCGCATTGGACGACATTTCCAAGGCCAATTTGCCCTATGCGTTGGATTTGATCGGACCTGCCGAACTCGGCGTGCTGGCCAATGTGGCGATCAGCGAGGCCAATCTCAACAACTGGAACCTGCAGCAGCGCATGAGTCAGGTTCGGGCCGGTATCGGCAATTATGGCGTGGCGACGAGCGGAAAGGCATCGCAGCCCATGGCCGGTAATGCTTCCGCCGACCGGACGGCTGTGCCGCAGGTTGAATTGCCGCCGAATTGGCACGTTTTTGTGATGGGGAACTACCAGGCCCTCGATATCAACGATACGGCCGAAGCCATGGGCGGCAAAGGCAGTGGGTACAACACCACCCTTGGTGTGGACGTGCGCGCCTGCGACAACTTGGTCGTTGGCTTGGCGTTCAACGGTTTCCGCTCCGACATCGACCTGAGCGACAGCGGTTCGGCGAATGTGAACGGCGGCAAGGGATCGCTCTATGCGACGTGGTTCAACAACAGTTTCCATGTTGACGCCGCAGTGGGTGCCGGATGGAACTCGTACGAGCACATTAAACGCCCGGCGCTGGCTGGCGTGACGCCGGACGGTGCGCCCGTGGTCGGCCTAGCCTATGGCGACACATCCGGCCAGGAGTTTGACGCCCTGCTCGGCGTCGGGTACGACGTGAAAATGGACAGCTTCACCCTGACACCCAACGCCTCGGTCTCATACACCGCGCTTTCGATTGACGGGTATACAGAGACCGGCTCCCTGGCGCCGTTGAAGATTGACAGAATCAACGCCGACTCGCTCGCGTCATCGCTGGGGTTGACTCTGGCCTACAACGCGAAGATTGGTGGTATGCCGGTGAGGCCGGAACTCGGCGCGGCCTGGCGGCACGAGTTTATGGACGACCCGTACCACATCGATTCGCAGTTGGCCAGTGGCGCCGGGAGCGCCTTCCGCGTCGACAGCACAAAGCTGGGGAACAACAGCCTGCCAGTGTGGTTGGGCGTGAACGTGCAAGTGTCATCACGCGTCGGCCTGCACTTGGTGGGTGAAAGCACGCTGTGTCGCCAGAACGGAAAAGAGGCTAGCGTGATGGTCGGTGTGGATTGCGCGCTGTAAGCGGCGTTTTGTCACAAACAAGCACGCCCATTCGGTGCGAAGTAGAGGGGAACCGGTAAATCGGTTCCCCTCCTTTTTTTGTGCCGGCAGGCGATGTTGCTTGGCCGGGTAATACAGACTCACAGTCCCCGGCAAAATTCGGTTAATACCAATTCGGTCTTTGCGGGATAGGAAAACGCAAACAACATTATTAGAGAAACCTTCTTGCCGGGGGCTGGCTACCGCACAAGACAAAGGGAAAAGACGCCAACAAAAACAGCGCCAGAGATACAACTTTCATGGGCATATCTTCAGTGGCAGAGAGGTTAGAAAATGGAAAGGCAAGTTCACCCGGCAACTCTCGGCTGGTTTATGGCCCCTCCCGCCAACCGCGGCCGCCGGCCGCGGCTTCAGGCATTCTCTGTGCGCTCAGTCTTCCTCTGCGCCCTTGTGTCCCCAATCACCCGGCTATCTTCACCAAGTGGAAGCTCTTCTTCCCCGATCGCAGTACGGCGAGGCGGCCTTCGATGAGATCGTTCGGGGAGACCACGCGGTTGATGTCGGCCACGCGCAGGTTGTTGATGTAAAGACCGCCCTGCTGCACGAGGCGGCGAGCTTCGCCCTTGCTGGCGAAGAGCTTGGCCTCGGCAGCTACCTCGAAGACCGGCTTGCCTACCACGCCCTCACGCGGCAGTTCGGCGGAGGAGACATTGGCGAAGATGCCGAGCAGGTCCTGCAGCGATAGGCCGTCGAGTGAACCGCCGAAGAGCACTTCGCTGGCGCGCTGGGCGACCTTCAGGCCGGTGTCGCCATGCACGCAGCGGGTGACCTCCTCGGCCAGCACGCGCTGCGCCTCGCGCTTTGCGGGCGCGGTCTTCACGGTTTCCTCGAGCTGGGCGATCTGCTCCAGCGGCAGGAATGTGAAGATGCGCAGATAGCGCGCGGCATCGGCATCTGTAGTGCGCAGAAAGAACTGGTAGAAATCGTAGTACGAGGTTTTCTTCGGATCGAGGTAGATGGCGTTCCCTTCGCTCTTGCCGAATTTGCGCCCCTGGCTGTCGCACACCAGCGGGATGGTGAGGCCAAAGGTCTCCGTGCCGCGCAGGCGGCGGATCAGCTCCGTGCCGGCCGTGATGTTCCCCCACTGGTCTGATCCGCCGAGCTGCAGGCGGCAGCCGTGGTGGTCGTGTAGCCAGAGGAAGTCGTAGGCCTGCATCATCTGGTAGCAGAACTCGGTGAAGCTCATGCCGTCGTCAGACGATTCCATGCGCTTGCGGACGCTCTCCTTGCCGAGCATCTGCGTCATGCGGAAGTGCTTGCCGATCTCGCGCAGGAAACCGATGAACGTGATGTCCTTGAACCAGTCGTAATTGTTGACCAGTTTAGCCGGGACAATCGGGTGGTTGAAATCGAGGAAGCGCGAGAGGTTTTCTTTGATCCCTTCCAGGTTGTGGCGCACCTCTTCCTCGGTGAGGAGCTGGCGCTCGGCCGACTTGCCGGACGGATCGCCGATCAGGCCGGTGGCGCCGCCTGCCAGGGCGATGACGCGGTGGCCGGCGCGCTGAAAGTGCGCCATGGCCATGATGGCCACGAAGTTGCCCGCCTGCAGGCTCGAACTGCTGGGGTCGTAGCCGATGTACATGGTGGTCGGCTGCTGCAGGACCTTGTCCAGCTCAGGACTGGTCTGGTCTTCATACAGGCCGCGGGCTTTGAGGGTGTCGAGGATGGTGTGCATGGGAGGAAGGTGTTGGGGGAAATATTAGAAGGTTTTCGTAAATAGTATAGCCACAATTGACAACCCCTGGGAGCGCGGGCGTCTCGCCCGCTTGATGCAGCGACAGGGCCGTCCAACAATCAGCACGTTGCTGGTCTGCAGGTTACAAAAAGAATGCGGCCACCCTCTTCATGCCTTTCGGCAGAGAAGGGTGGCCGCGGTCGCCATGGGTCAGAGACCCATGACCAGGAGTGTTACTCCTTCTTGTCCTTCCCCGCACCCGGACGCCACTCCTCGCTCTGCGCGAAGGCGTCCTCAAAGGCGGATGCGAGGCCCACCATGTTCTCGCCCGGCTTGAGGTCGGTCTGGCTGAGCTCCTTGGTGAGCTCGGCCACCTCGGCCTCGCCCATGGTCACGGCCTTGATGCTCAGGCCGATGCGGCGCTCCTCGCGGTCGATCTTGACGATGCGCGCCTCGACATCCTGGCCAACTGCGATGGCGTCCTTGACTTTCTCGACGCGCTGGTCGCTGATCTGCGAGATGTGCACCAGGCCGTCCACGCCGTCCTCAAGCTCGATGAACGCCCCGAACGAGGCGATCTTGGAGACCTTCCCCTTGACCATCTGGCCGATGGTATAGCGCGCCGCGATGGTGTTCCAGGGATCGTCCGAAGCCTGCTTGAGGCCGAGGCTGATGCGCTGCCCGTTGGAGTCGACCTCGAGCACGATGGCGTCGACTTCCTGACTCTTCTGCAACAGCTCGCTCGGGTGGTTGATCTTGCGGGTCCACGACATATCCGTGACGTGGATCATGCCGTCGATTCCTTCCTCCAGCTCGACGAACGCGCCGTAGGAGGTGAAGTTACGGACCTTTCCCTTCACGCGGCTGCCGACCGGGTAGCGGTCCTGCACAGTGTCCCACGGGTTGGCGGAGGTCTGGCGGATGCCGAGCGCGATCTTCTGGTCTGTCGGATTGATGCCGAGCACGGCCACGTCGACCTCGTCGCCCACGGAAAGCATGTCCGAGGCGCGCGCCACGCGTTTGGTCCACGAGAATTCGGAGACGTGCACGAGACCCTCGATGCCGGGCTCGATCTCGACGAACGCGCCGTAGGGCACCAGGTTGACGACCTTGCCGCGCAGGCGGCTGCCGACCGGGTACTTCTGTTCGACGTTGTCCCAGGGGTTGGCCTGGGCTTGCTTGAGGCCGAGCGAGACGCGCTCGCGCACCAGATCTACGTCGAGGATCATGACCTCAATTGGCTGGCCGGGCTTCACAAGTTCGGACGGGTGCTTCACGCGGCCCCAGCTCATGTCCGTGATGTGCAGCAGGCCATCGAGGCCGTCGAGGTCCACGAACACGCCAAAGTCGGTGATGTTCTTCACGCGGCCGACGCGGCGCTGCCCCTTGGAGATGGAGGCGAGCAGGTCGCGCTTCTTGTCCGCCAGGCGGTCCTCCATCAGCTCGCGGCGCGAGACAATGATGTTGCGGCGCTCGGCGCTGATCTTGATGACCTTGAACTCGAACGTCTGGTTGAGGTAGGGCTCAACTTCGTGCACCGGGGCGATGTCGACCTGCGAACCGGGTAGGAAGGCCTCGATGCCGTCCAGGTTGACAATCAGGCCGCCGCGCACGCGGCTCTTGATGACGCCGTTGACGATGGCGCCCTCGTGATACTTGGTCAGGACGGCATCCCAGCGGAGTTTATCGTCGGCCTGGCGCTTGCTCAGCGTCACCATGCCGTTTTCGCCCTCAAGCTCGACGAGCAGCACGTCGATCACGTCGCCGGGCTTGACCGTGGAAATGTCTTCGAACTCGTTGGCCGGGACAATGCCTTCGGACTTGTAGCCGATGTCCACCATCACTTCGCCGCCGCGGATGGCGCTGATGGTGCCCTTGATGATCGTGCCGGGCGTGAACTGGCCCATGGTTGCCGCGAGCGCGGCGTTCATTGCGTCATACATCGGGCCGGTCTTGGCGACAGCGGCCTTGGGTTTTCTGATTGCCATGTGAGGGGAATCCGAAACGACAGGAGCACCGGAGGATCGCGCAAGGGACGACGACGGACTCGGTTGCGGCACAGGGCCGCGAAAAGGAGGCGCGTGCGTCGGCGATTAACGGGAGCCAGAGCCGGAAAGACACGAATGAGACGCGGCCCTGTCGTGTGGTTGGAGGTTTTCTGCCTGCCGCCGGCGTGTCTCCGCGCCCCAGGCGCGGCGTCGGCGGATTACTGTTTCAGCGGGGCCACCCGCAAAGGGGTTAAATCTATAGCAGAATGGCCGCAGATGAGCAAGCGGGACCTTTCAGTGGAGGCGAATTCCGGGTTTAGGGCCGATCAAGATCCGGCGGGATCTTGGAGGGAGATCGGGCGCTAGAGTGAAATGGAAATGGTTGCGCCGGGTCGGGTGAGTGTCACGGGAACCTCTTTTGACGCGCCGCTGTGGGTCACGGTGACTGTGTAGTCGCCGAGAAAGCCGCGCGCGTGAGCCGTGCCTTTCGCGTCGGTGGTGAGCGAGGCGTGGGTCCACCATTGCCGAGTCACAAGATCGAGCCAGACCTGTCCGGCGGGGCGGAGCGACCAGTCGTTGCGGTAATAGGCGGCGTTGGGGCGCCAGTGCGATTTTTCCCAGAAGCCCCACGTCAGAACTGCCGTGACCGACGGGTGGCTGAAAACGGCAGTGAGAAAATCGCGCGTGAAATCGGCTTGCAGCTGTTCGTCGGTGGTGTCGATGTCGTGTTCGGTGATGGAGATATCAAGCCCGAGCGCGGCGAAGCGGTCGAGGATCGCAAGCATCCGCTCGGGCGGCGTGGGCGTGCCGTCGAAGTGCGACTGCAGACCGAGACCGGTGATGGGCGCGCCGCGCTCTTTGAGAAAGCGGAGCGTCTGTTCGAAATGGTCCTGGTGATGCCCATCCGTGCCGCAGGCGGAGAGAATCGCGTAGTCATTCAGCGTGAGGCGCACGTTGGGGTCGTGCTGGCGCGCGAGCTTGAACCACGCGGCCATTTCGTCTTTTCCCAGCAGGTCCATCACGTCGTGGTTGCTGTAAGGCTCGTTGATAACATCCCAGTCCGCGAGGCGGCCTTTCCAGGCGTCGACCTCGTCCGCGATGTGCGCGGTGATTCGCCGGCGGAGGGCTTCGGGGTTGTCCTTGAGCGTGATGACGTCACGCGGCATGTTGAGCCACGAGGGCCAGATGAGGTTGTGGCCGCGGATCTCAATGTTGCGCGTGCGCAGCCAGTCGGCGGCGCGAAGGGTGTTGGCGCGGTTGGCGGGGGTGTCCCAGACCGGCCATTTGAGGTCGTTTTCAAACACGACGCGCGTGAAGGTCTTTTCAACGACGGCACGGTAGCGGTCCCCGTCGGCATCCTGCCGCAGCAGGTCCTTCGCTGTGACGGCGGAACCCCAGGCGAAGGCGTGGCGCCGCATGGACACGGTGATCCGGGCGCCGGGCACGGGGCGGCCCGCCGAGTCGGCAATAACGACCGTGAGGTCGCCCTTTCGCAGCTGCTCGATACGTGCGGCAGCGGCAGTGCGCCACGGCGCGTCGGGCGCCTGGTCCTCGTAGACGATCCGCGTGCGCGGGAGTTTCGCCATGTCGTACGTGGGGCCGAAAGAGTAGACTTCGAAATCGGCGATCTCGACAGTTTGAATCTGCGTGCCAAGGTGGAAACCGGCGCTGGCTTGGCCGGCCTCGTAGGCGCTGATGGATTTAAACGGCAGGAAATACTCGTTCCATTCACGGCCGAGGCCGAGATCGAAGCTGAGCGCCTTGTCGTAGGGCGGCCCGGCTTTCTCAAAGATCACGCCAACGCGGCCGCCGCCGGTTTCGTTCTTGGCGCTGAGCGTGCGGGCGTAGAAGCGCGCCCAGAGCACCTCGCCTTTCTGGACGTTGCGCGTGGTGCGGAACTGAAACTGGATGGCCCAGGGTGGGTCGGGGCGGGCGGCGACTTCGCAGCGCAGGGCCTCGGGAAAGGGCTGGCCCTCGACCGGCACGCGCATCAGCGTCCCGCAGGACGAGGCGGAGGGACTGCGCATTGTGGCAATCGCGTGCGGAGGAACGATCAGAACGCCGCCTTCCGGAGTCGGCGTGGCGGTGGCCAGAACGCCTGCGCATGTGAACCAAGCGAGCCAGGCGAAACGGAGCATCATAAACATCCTTGGGTGGAAAAGTGCGACAAAACAACCCCACATTCAATTTTTCAAAAACTGTAGCGGTTCTGGTCGATTCGGGCAAGGTTCCTGTGTTCCTCAAAGCCGCGGACCTGCTGAATCTCTGTACATCCGGGGCTACGACCCAGACGCCTTTTTCCAGCCTTCTCCTTGACACGTTCGACTCGATCTTCAATGCTTCGGGCGGTCGATTCTCGAACGGATTCGCCGGCTGCTGGCACTCGTTCCGCGAGTTCAAGGACGGCGTACGCGACTAGGTGCGCAACCACCTGGCGGGGGAATGATGCTATACTCGGCCCGTCTCGGGAAAGGCGATGGCCCATGAAACTTGCCAAGGGAAGCAAACTGGTTGTGATCGGCGACTCCATTGCCGACGCCGGCCGGACAAAGGAACCGGTTTCCGAGGGGCTGTTCGATCCACTCGGCCGCGGCTTCGTCACGCAGGTCGAAGCGCTGCTCGGCGCGACCTATCCCGAGCGTCGCATCCGCGTGGCAAACGTCGGTTGCAGCGGTCACACGGTGCGCGACCTGAAGGAACGCTGGGACCGCGACGTCCTGGCGATCCAGCCCGATTGGCTGGCAGTCCTGATTGGCATCAATGACGTCTGGCGGCAGTTCGACCTGCCGCGCATGAAGGAAACGCACGTGGGCCTTCGGGAGTACGAGCGCACGCTGGAGGAGCTGCTGCGGCGGACGCGGCCGGGCCTGTCCGGGCTGGTCCTGATGACGCCGTACTTTATCGAGCCCAACCGCCGCGACCCCATGCGCCGGCGTATGGAGGCGTACGGCGCCGTGGTGAAACAGCTTGCGAAACGCCACGACGCCGTGCTGGTGGACCTGCAGGCCGCGTTCGACCGCATCCTCCGACGCCAGCATCCGGCCTCGCTGGCGTGGGACCGCATTCATCCCAACCAGACCGGGCATATGGTGATTACCCGCGCCTTCCTGACCGCCCTCGGATACAAGTGGTGATATGTCCCTGCACCCGGACAGCAGGCTTACGCCAGAGATCGAGGACGAACTGCGCCGCGTGATCGACGCCGGGTCTGCCGACGACCTTGCGGCGCTGGCGCACACCGATCCCGCCTTCCAGGGCGGCGGGTTCCGCGCCAGCAACATGGCCGCGCTCCGCGCTCGTGCCTGCCAGCTGGCCACCGGTGCCGCGCCGGTTTCCGACGCGTTGCGCCGCCAGCTCGCGGCCCGGTCGCTCAACCGCCCGCTGGTCGGGCTCCTCTCCACTGGTGCCCTGGCAGACCTGCGCCACGAGCTGGCAGCGCGTTTCGGCGGCCCGCGGCTGCTGCTGGCCATGCTGGTGGACGAGCGCGCCGAGGTGCGCGAACTGGCCACGCGCTGGCTGCGGCAGGAACCGGTCTTCGTGGCGATCGATCCGGAAGCCGCGGCTACGCGCCTGCGCGAGGCGCTGGCCCGCCTGCTGGAGGGGGCCGGCACAGAGGCTGCTGCTGCTACGCCGGTCACACGCGAGGCGTGGCAGGACGCGCGGGAGAACCTCGAGCAGCAGGTGCGCGACGTCCGCGTGGAAGCGCGGCGGCTGAAGGGTGTGGACGACCGCCTGGCGCGCAACCGAGAGCAGCTCGCCGCCTGCGAGCGCGAGCGGGACGAGGCACAGACACGCGCCACGGAAGCCGAGTCTCGGGCACGCGCCGCGATACGCGAACGCGAGGCCGCCCAGACTGAGCTGGCGCGAGAGCTGCGCCACCGCGAGGAGCGCCTGCTGGCGGCGGTGGAGACGCGCCTGGCCACCGAAGCCGCTTCCTGGCTGGCCCCTGCGCACGCCACGGAAGTTGCCGCGGCAGCGCTGCCGGGCGACCTGTTGGCGCGCGCCGCCGAGGCGCTGGCACGCCAGGCGGCAACCGACCGCCACAGTGGCAACCGCCGAATCCTGTCGGCGCGGCGGGAGGAGATCGCGCAGCACCTGGGCGAAGTTCGCGATGCCTTGGTGAACGCGCTGTTGCCGCTGCCGGAGCTGGCCCCGGTTGAGCGCGAACTCGCCGCCGAGCTGCAGCGCCTGGACGGCTTGCTCAACCGCACGGCTGGCCGTTCGCCGCTGGAGGAGCAGCTGGCCGCGCGCCTGGCCTGCGCCACGCTGGCGGAACTGCAGACACTGCGCGCGTTGCTGCAGCAACTGACCACGCTGGGCGTCCTCGATGCCGCCGCGTCCGCACGCCTCGCCGCCGCGCGGGAGCAGCGTCTGCGTGTGGCCGGCGCCGCAGTCCTGTCGCTGCCGGATGCGGCGGACAACGACGATTCACCGGCAGGCATCCTGCGCCGCGCGCTGCTCGGCCAATGCGCCGCGGTCCTGCTGGTCGACGGACACAACGTGCTCTTCGGCCTGCAGGGACGTTACCTGCCGCCGCAGGGTGCGGCTGTGCCGACCGGCGCCTCGCGCATGCGGCTGGTGGGGGACGTGACGCGCCTGGTCGGCGAACGGCCCACCTGCCGTGCCTGGATCGTGTTCGACGGTCCGACGCGCTCCGAGAGCACGCCCGCGCACAACGTCCGCGTGACCTATTCGGGTGGCGAGGGGGAGAACCGCGCCGATGCGGCGCTGCTCGACAACATCCGCTTCTTCCGCGCCAGCGGCGGCGATATCCCCATCCTGCTGGTTTCCAACGACAACGGTCTGCTCGCCTCAGCCCGCCGCCTCGGCGCGCGCACGCTCTCCGCGCTGGAGTTCAGCGCATTTTTGTAGGGATTGGAAGCCTCAGAGTTTCCGGACCCTGCGGCTGACGTCGAACAGTGCCAGCGCCAACAGAACGCCGGCTGCGACAATCGCGCCGATCATGGTGGCGGAGCTGTTCAGCCAGAAGCGCCAGGGACTGGATTTGGCCGGCGTGCCGATCGCTGCGCCGACCGCGCCCTCGATCTGCAGCCGCGGGCTTACCAGCAGGGTTTGCAGCGCCGCAGTTTCCGGCAGGTTGTGGCGCGATGCCAGCCGATCACCGAACGCCAGGGTATAGGAGCGTCCTGGCGTGGCCACGAAAATGAGCCGTGGTTTAATTCCTTCGGCCCGCGCTACGGCGAGCTCGGCATCCGGTGCGCCCTCTGCGCCGGTTTCGCAGACCAGCACATAGCTGGCGCAACGACTGACCGGAAATTCGATTGCGAGATTCGTGCGGGCGATCTCTTGAAACCGGATCTGCATCAGCGTGCCGCAGGCCAACAGGCGGCCAGGCGGATCATTGGCGGGGGTTTCGTCCTCTGCGCAGCCGTATAGTCGATAGCTTCGATGGAAGAGCCGGTTGGTGGTTGCCAGCTCGATGCGCGTCAACGGCTCGCGCGAACTGTGAAAAACGATCTGGCCAGCCGGCCTGCGGGGCCCTGCGGCGTCCCGTGTGAGCGGATAGGCGACCGTCACCGGCGTCGGACTGGTTTCCGTGACTTCGTCGCGCCAGAAACGTACGCTGTGGAGACGAAAGGGTTCGGCGCGTACGTTCTGGCGGACGCTGGTGCCGGCGGTTCCGCGGGTGACCTCCCGCAACTCGTCGGGCCGATCGCGCAGCGCATCGAAACAGGTGATGCGGAATTGGCGGCAGGCGGTCGGCCCCCACGACACCTCAGTCTGGCGGACGTCGATGTAGCTCGACAGATCGTACAACACGGCGCGATCCGCGAGCATCTGCCATGTGCGGCTGTCCGCAGAGCCCTCGATGCGGACGCGCTGCTGGAAATCGCGCAGCGGCGTGTCGATTGTAAGCCCCGTCGGCGGTTTCACGTTGGGCAGCAGGGAGACCGTCACCTCCAGCGTCTGCTCGTCGGGCTTGCGCGCGGCCGGCGCGGAAGAGGGACAGTCGCGGCGCACGACGGTCTGCCGGCGCGTGACCTGCGGCTGCAGCACGAAGGGAACCGGCTGTCCGCCGTCATCTGTCACGGCCATGTCGGCGTAATCGTCGCGCGTGGCGGCAAAAACATTGCTGTTCAGCGTGACGGCCACAAGTTCCTCGCGCGCCAGCGGCGGGAGTTCGATTGGCGCCCGGCAAGCCGTGTCGGCGCCGGCCGTCAGGACCGCCAGTCCACAACCGATTCCCAGCAGCAGCCGGCGTCCGACGCGCGGAAGAGGAGCGAAGGAGGAATGAATCATGGCTGGTCTCCCGTATCGGGTTCCGGTGGGTTTTCCTGCCGAGGCTGGCGCAGATAGCCGACGGCCGCCAGCAGCAGTACGACGCCGAGCGCCACGAAAGCGGCGATCCGGTACACGGATGCAAGATGATCGAGGTCCACCAGAAAGACTTTGGCCACAACTACGCTGAACAATCCCAGCCCGAGGTAGCGCAGCGGACGAGCTCGCCACCGGATACCACCCATGACCAGGGCGAACGCATAGAGCGTCCAGAACATGGAGACCGATCCGCCGCGGAATCCCGGCAGGCAGCGGCCGAAGAACGTCGCGGTCTCGAAGGTCAGGTGCAGAAACAGGATCGCCAGCGCGGTGTAGCCGAAGATGTGCGACCAGGCGCGCATCTCCTGGCGCTGCTGCCACACCTGCCACGCCAGGGCCAGATAGGCCACCAGCAGGCCGGCATGCGTCATGCGCAGCAGCGCGCCGGGAGTTCGGACATTGGCCTCGAATACCAGATGGTCCATCATGGGGTCCCAGTCGGTGAAATCCACGAGAAATTTGATGACCAGAGCCGCCAGCGCCAGCGCCGCCAGACTTGCGCACAGCGTGGGGCGCAGCCGCTCATGCCGGGCGAGCAGGTGCAGGCCGAACCCGATCCAGACCAGTGTCAGCAGCAGGGATTGGCCGGTGGACCAGAAGAAGACGCCGAAGCGGTGGAATTCCAGATTCAACAGGAAGAACAGCAGTACGTACATCAGCACCCGGAAGCCTACGCTCCCGGCGCCGCCGTACGTCGTTGCGGGGCGGTCCGGAGGCGGGAGTTGCCGGGCCAGCAGGCGGGAGGTCAGCCAGAAGCAGGCTGCCGGGACGCCGAACTGAATGCCGTGCTCGAGCAACTGCTGCCAATATTCTCCCGAAGAGACCGACGCAGCTGCGCCAGCTGTCCAATAGTAAACGGAGCCGAGATCCAGCAGGCCGAGCTTGAGCGCCACGAAACATTGCAGCGCCAGCGCGAGGCCGCGCAGGAAGACGCTGGGCAGGCGTAACGCCACCCACAGCGCGGTCAGTCCGAGAACGGACCACGACAGGGTCAGCCAGGCCTTTGACAGCAGCAACGGCAGCGTCAGTGCCAGCGAGCCGGCGGCCAGTCCGAGAAAAGTCGCTAGAAACACGCGGTGCAAGACGGCGCGTCGCAGGAGCAGGTACACATGGGCGATGTAGTAGGCCGCCATTCCGAGCGTCACCCAGGCCACCGACGCCTTGTCGAACTCGTGGCGTACGAGTTCGTAGCCGCCGGCGAAAAAGACCCCGGCGATCAAAAACAGCCCGACCGGCTCCAGCGCCGAAGGCGGTTTGCCGCCGGCGATTCCGGGCAGGAAAATGGCTGTGGTGAACACCATGAAATACGCGGCGAAAAACGGCATGGTGGCAAAGAAATCAGCCGCTCCCGGCGCCCAGTTCAGGGCTTGGAAGAAGACGAGATTGTGGCAGACGAAGCTCAGGTAAGTGAGAGCCGGCCAGCCCTTGCGCCACGACACGCCCGCCACGCCCAGCGCCAGCAGCAGCAGATAGCCGTACAGCCAGACTTGGTTGCGTTCCGATGAGGCGAGCATCACGGGTGTAAGATAGCCTCCCAGCGTTCCCAGCACGGCGAGCAGCACGGTGCGGTGGCATACGGCCAGGATGCCGGCGAACAATGTAACCAGCGCCATCAGGACGAATCCGACCGGAATGGGAAGGAGATGAAACAGCCCGGCGGCCGCGAATACGGCAAAGTACAGCGTGGCCAGACCGGCGCCGGCCAGCCCTTGGCCGAGCACGTGGTAGCGTTTGCCCAGAAGGCGCACACCGCCGGTCACCAGGGCCGCGCCTGTCAGGAGACTCATGGCCACGCGCGCCTGCGGCCCGAGGAGTCCGCGCTCGATCGAATACTTGAGGAAAAATCCGATCCCCACAACCAGCGTCAGCACGCCGATGCGGATCAGCCAATTTGTGGCCACGGCCTCTTCCATCGAGCCGCCGGGGCGGCGGTACTCCTCGCCGACGATCAGCCAGTTCCAAATGGCGCGCAGGATGCGACGGGCACCCTGGTCGACGGAATCCGTTGGCAGTTGTTCTCCCGGTGGCTCGGGCAGCGGCGGTGCGGGCTTTGCCTCCACCGGCCAGGCTGGCACGGCGGGCGGTTCGGCAATGCTTTCCGCCAGCCGTGGAAAAATCGGCGCAGCGGAAGGTTTCGGCAACTCTGGCGGCTGATTCGCGGTGAGTTCTTCCCGGACCGGCTCATGCAGAGGCGGCTTGACCTGCGACTGGGGCAACTCCTCAGCATATTGGTCTCGGGCATGGAGGCGCGAGCGGATGTCATACAGGATCGCTAAGATCCAGATCGGGGCAATCAGAATGGAAAACACCAACACGATTCCAAGCACCCAGAGTAGATTTTCCATATCACCTCCCGGCATCCGATCCGGCAGTGGACAGTGCTGCCGACGGGGAGCATAGCATGCGTATGGTCATAGGAAAAGAAGGCTGTCGTCTTCGTCGCTGGCCATTCTACTCGGCCTGTGTTATGTACAAATGCAACGGCATGGCCGGACCGGTCATGTGGGTGTCGATGGAGCAAAACGCATGACCGGCACATTCATCAACGTCGGCGCCGTGCTTGCAGGCGGAACGCTGGGCGCGGTCTTGGGCGACCGTCTGGCGCCGCGCGTGCGCGAGACCGTGCTGCAGGGGCTCGGGCTGGTGACGTTGGTCATTGGCATGACCATGGCGCTCGGGACAAAGGCACCGCTGGTATTGCTCGGGAGCGTCCTTGTCGGTGGCCTGCTGGGCGAGTGGTGGCGGCTGCAGGATCGTCTGGATCAGGCCGGCCGGTGGCTGGATGCAAAAACCGCGAACCATCCGTTCCTTTCGCGCGGCGATGTCACCCGCGGCTTCGTCACCGCCACGCTGGTCTTCTGCGTCGGCCCCATGACCATTGTCGGCTCGCTGCAGGAGGGGATTTCGGGCGACCGCACGCTGCTGCTGACCAAGAGCGTGCTCGACGGCTTTTCGTCGCTGGCCTTTGCCGCAGCCATGGGCATGGGCGTGACCCTGGCGGCTGGCTCCGTACTGGTGATCCAGGGGGCGCTGACGTTGGCCGGCATGTATTTCCGTCAGGTCCTGCCTGCGCCTATGATCGTGGAACTGACCGCCGCCGGTGGCGCCATTGTGCTGGGGATCGGCCTGCTGCTGCTGGACATCAAGCGCATTCGCGTCGCCAATCTCCTTCCTTCGCTCGCCATCGCGCCGCTCCTCCTACTGCTGCAGGGGCTCTGGAAGGGGTGAGAAGCTGCTACCGGGGATTTTTCGACACCGATCGCGATGCCGACCCCGACGCCGATGAGAGACATGGGCGAAAAATGATACTGCTCTGTAAGAAACCGACTGGCATCCGCATATACATGGGCGAGGCAGGGCACGGGGGATGACGACCAGGCGGTTTCGCCCTTGACACCCCCCTGCACCACACCCGACACTGCCGGCATTCATCCGATTGAGGAGGCGTTATGGCTGAGAAAGAGAAGAAGGGCGCACCGTCGCAACTGGAATCGGTTATCTCCCAGATTCGCAAGGAATTCGGCGAGGGCGCTATCTTGCGCCTGGGCGATGCGGAAGCCGCCAAGAACATCGCCGTGATCCCCACAGGCTCCTTCTCGCTTGACCTGGCGCTCGGCGTCGGCGGCCTCCCGCGCGGCCGCGTGGTGGAGGTCTTTGGTCCGGAGTCGTCCGGCAAGACTACCCTGGCGCTGCACATTATCGCCAACGCCCAGAAGACCGGCGGCATGGCCGCGTTCGTGGACGCCGAGCACGCGCTGGACCCCAACTACGCCAGCCGCCTTGGCGTGAAGCTCGACGATCTGCTCGTCTCGCAGCCCAACTCCGGCGAGGAAGCGCTTACCATCACCGAGCAGCTCGTCAAGAGCGGCGCACTGGATGTGGTGGTGGTGGACTCCGTGGCCGCGCTGGCCCCGCAGGCCGAGCTCGACGGCAGCATGGGCGACTCGCACGTCGGCCTGCAGGCGCGCCTGATGTCGCAGGCCATGCGCAAGCTCACCAGCGCCATTTCGCAGACCAAGACGCTCTGCCTGTTCACCAACCAGATCCGCGAGAAAATCGGCGTGATGTTCGGCAATCCCGAGACCACGCCCGGCGGCCGTGCGCTAAAATTCTACTCCTCCGTGCGCCTGCACGTGCAGCGCATCGGCGCGCTCAAGGACCCGGCCGGCGCGGTGGTCGGCAACCGCACGCGTGTCAAGGTCGTGAAGAACAAGGTCGCGGCGCCATTCACCGAGGCCGAGTTCGACATCCTGTACGCCCGCGGCATCTCGTGGGAAGGTTCCGTGCTCGACGCCGCGCTGCTGTACAACGTGGTCTCCAAGCGCGGCTCGTGGCTGAGCTTCGGCACGGAGCAGATCGGACAGGGCGCGATGATCGCCACCGAGTACCTGCGCACGAACCCGGACGTGGTCGCGAAGATCATCGCGAAGATCCATGATGCCATCAAGGCCGGCGTCAAGCCGGTCAAACCGGGCGCGGATTAACGGCCGGAGGCCGATGTAGTCATTGGTCAGTCGTCATTGGTCATTGGCGGGAAACCGCAAGCAACCAGGACCGGCGGCTTGACGGGTTCTCGTCAATGACCAATGACCAATGACGAATGACAGGACCCCACATGACTGCCGACCAACTCCGCGAAAAGTATCTGAAGTTCTTCGAATCCAAGGGGCACCGGATCATCTCCGGCGCGTCGCTGATCCCGGAGAACGATCCCACGGTGCTCTTCACTACCGCGGGCATGCACCCGCTGGTGCCGTACCTGCTGGGCGAGCAACACCCGGCCGGAAAGCGCCTGACGGACGTGCAGAAGTGCGTGCGTACGGGCGACATCGAAGCCGTGGGCGACACGTCGCACCTGACATTCTTCGAGATGCTCGGCAACTGGTCGCTCGGCGACTACTTCAAGAAGGAAGCGATTACCTGGTCGTATGAGTTTCTCACGTCGAAAGGCTGTCTCGGCTTCGACCCTGCGCGCCTGAGCGTCACGGTGTTTGAGGGCGAGGGCGATGTGCCGAAGGACGAGGAATCCATCGCCATCTGGAAGTCGCTCGGCATCCCGGCCGAGCGCATTCATGCGCTCCCCAAGGAGGACAACTGGTGGGGGCCGGCCGGCCAGACCGGCCCGTGCGGTCCGGACACCGAGATGTTTATCGACACCGGCAAGGCGGCCTGCTCGCCAGCCTGCCGCCCCGGCTGCCACTGCGGCAAACACATCGAGATCTGGAACGATGTCTTCATGCAGTACAACAAGACGGCCGACGGCCGCTACGAGCCGCTGCAGCAAGCCAACGTGGACACCGGCATGGGCGTGGAGCGCACGATCTGCATGATGCGCGGGCTCTCCTCGGTGTTTGAGACCGAGCTGTTTGCGCCGATCATGGTGAAGATTGCCGAACTCTCGACTACGCCGCCGGCGGATCCGGCGATTGTACAGCGGGCGCAGCGCATCATTGCAGATCACCTGCGCACCGCCACGTTCATCCTGGGCGACCCTAAGGGCGGCGTAAAGCCCGGCAACCTGGGCGCGAACTACGTGCTGCGGCGCCTGATCCGCCGCGCCGTGCGCTACGCCAAGGTGCTGGGGATTGGTCCCGGCTTCGCGCGCACACTGGCCGAAATCGTCATTGCCAACTACGCCCACATTTACCCCGAGCTGCAGGAGAAATGCGCCACAATCCTCGAGGAACTCTCCATCGAGGAGGAGCGCTTCGAGAAGACGCTCACGGCCGGCCAGCGCGAGTTCGACAAAATCTCGTCCGCGCTCAAGCAGCATGGCCAGACGCAGCTTTCCGGCCGCACGGCCTTCAAGCTCTACGACACCTACGGCTTCCCGCTTGAGATGACCGAGGAACTGGCGGCGGAGCAGGGGCTTGCCGTGGACCGCGCCGGGTTCGACGAGGCGTTCAAGAAGCACCAGGAACTCTCCAAGCAGGGCGACAAGACGTTCAAGGGTGGCTTGGTCGATAGCGGCGAGATCACCACGCGCCTGCACACCGCCACGCACCTGCTGCACAAAGCGCTGCAGATCGTGCTCGGTTCGCACGCGCTGCAGAAGGGGTCCAACATTACTCCGGAGCGCCTGCGCTTCGACTTCTCGCACCCGGACAAGATGACCCCGGAGCAGATCGCAAAGGTCGAGCAGATCGTGAACGAGCAAATCGCCCGCAAGCTTCCCATCATGCTGGAGACCATGACCATCGAGGCGGCCCGGGCCAAAGGAGCGACGGCGCTCTTTGCTGCCAAGTACGGCGAACAAGTCAAGGTCTACAGCGCCGGCGACTTCTCCATGGAAGTCTGCGGCGGGCCGCATGCCGCCAACACCGGCGAGCTGGGGAAGTTCAAGATCCAGAAGGAAGAGAGCTCGAGCGCCGGCGTGCGGCGCATCAAGGCGGTGCTGGAGGGGAACTGATCGACAGGCGTCGACTCCAGTCGACTCGAGTCGATGGAACGGAGTTGACGCCATGTCAGAAACTCTTTTCTCCAAGCGCGGAGGCTACCGTCGCCTCGACACCTTCATGCTGGCGACCATTATCTATTATGGGACGGTCGCCTTCTGCCATAAATACATTCGCAGCGGTCGGCAGACGGAGCAAATGGTGCAAGCGGCCCGTTCCGGGCGGCAGAACATGGCGGAGGGATCGGAGCGCGCCGCAACATCCACGCAGACCGAAATTCAACTGACGGATGTGGCGCGTGCCAGCCTGGCGGAACTGCAGCTCGATTACGAAGACTTCATCAATTTACAGGAGCAACATCCCTGGAAAGATGATGATCCCGACAGTCTGGAGATCAAGGCCATTCGTCTGGAACGCACTTCTGCGGGCGCAGATATCATCCACAACTTTTCGCGAACGACAGCACAGAACCGCGCGAAGTTCGACAAGTGGTTGAAATCAAATGATCCGGTGACCATCGCCAATGCCATGGTGCGGCTGTGTGACCGCGCCGATTTCCTGATCCGGAAACAGCTCTCTGCCCAGGGCGAGCACTTCTTGGCGCAGGGAGGTTTCAAGGAGCGCATGACCCGTTGTCGTGCGGCAGCACGAGTAGAACCGGACACTCCTGCCTGCCCCAAGTGCAATGATCCGATGCGGCTGCGCAGCGTTCGCAAGGGGCCACGCGCAGGCGGCCAGTTTTGGGGATGCACGAACTATCCGGAATGCGACGGATTGCGTGAGGTCGACGCCAGTCGACAGGCGTCGACTCCCGTCGATTCGAGTCGATGATCACCCCTTCATCTTCGCCGCGATGCCGGCCACGTGCTTTCCCTGGAAGCGCGCAATGGCCAGCTCGTTGGCCGAGGGCTGCCGGGAGCCGTCGTGGCCGGCAAGCGTGGTGGCGCCATACGGCGTGCCGCCCGTGATCTCGCCCATGTTCATCAGCTCCTGCGCCGCGTAGGGGACGCCCACCACGATCATGCCGTGATGCAGCAGCAGCGTGTGGAAGCTCGTGAGTGTGGTCTCTTGGCCGCCGTGCTGCGTGGCCGTGGAGCCGAACACGCTGCCGATCTTGTTTACCAGTGCCCCCTTGGCCCAGAGCCCGCCGGTCTGGTCGAGGAAGTTCTTCATCTGCGCGGCCATCACGCCGAAGCGCGTGGGTGTGCCGAACAGGATCGCGTCCGCCTCGGCCAGTTGCTCCGGCTTCGCCATCGGGATTGTGGCGAACGCCGCGCGCGCGACCTTGGCGCCGCTCTTCACCAGCGCCTCTTCTGGCATCAGCTCCGGCACCTGCCAGAGGGAGACCTCTGCGCCCGCCACCTGCCGCGCGCCATCTGCCACGGCCTCGGCCATGCGGTAGACGTGCCCGTATGTGCTGTAAAACACCACCTGAACTTTGATCTTCGCCATGAAGTACCTCCTGGTTGCGGAATGAGCATGCTGTGCATCAAAGAGTATCCTGCAATCCCGCGTTGGCGGCAAGTGGGCCCGCGGCGGATTCCGGATGGACAAAGGCGAACGACGGACCTAAAGTAAACGCCCTTCCGTCTTCTGCAAAAACCGGCGGAAGGGAATTGTCGTATGGAGCTGGATACCCAGACGGCAGCCGCCCTGTTGGGCGTGCCGGAAAACACCGTGTATCGCTGGATTCGTGAGCAGGGGCTGCCTGCGCACGCCGTCGACGAGCAGTACCATTTCAACCGCGCCGAGCTGCTGGAATGGGCCACAGCCCAGGGGGTCCGGGTTTCGCCCGCGCTGTTCGCCCCACCTGCCAATTCCTCCTCTTCTGCCGCCACCGGGCTTGCTGCCGCGCTGGCCACCGGTGGCATTCATTATGGTGTGGCGGCTGCGGACAAGCAGGCCGCGCTGGCTGCCGCCATCCTCCGGCTGCCGCTGCCGGACGACATGGATCGCGAGCTTTTGCTCGACATCATTTTGGCGCGCGAGTCGCTGGGCTCGACCGGCGTCGGCGACGGGATCGCCATCCCGCATGTGCGCAACCCGATCGTGATGCAGATCCCGCGGCCGTTGGTGACGCTCTGCTTCCTGGAAACCCCGGTGGCGTTTGACGCCGTGGATGGCCAGCCTGTGCACACGCTCTTCACGATCATCTGTCCGGCTATCAAGAGCCACCTCCACCTGCTCTCGTGCCTGGCCTACGCGCTGCGCCATCCGCCGTTCGCGGACGTCATCCGCCGGCGCGCGCCGCAGGCGGAGATCCTCGCGGCCGCCGCGGCAGTTCAGCCACCGGTGGCGCGTCCGCAGGAAGGCAGCCTGCCGTGACCCTGCTGCTGACAGCCCTGGTCGTCTGGATCGCCGGCGGTGGCGCCTGCCTGCTGGCCGGCCGCAACCGCCTTGTTGCGGCAACTGTCGGCTCGTCTACGGCCATCCTTGGCTCGGTGCTGGCGCTGACCGGGCTCGTGGTCGGGTTGCGCCTCCCGGTTGAACTCCCCTGGAGCATGCCGTTCGGCCATTTGGCGCTGGCGTGCGACGGCATCTCGGAGTTGTTTGTTGCGGTTGCGGCCGTGGTCACGGCCCTGGCCGCGGTCTTCGGTACCGGTTACCTGCGTCATGCGCCGGACAGAAAGCCGTTCGGCCTGGCCTGGTGCCTGTTCAATCTGCTGACCGCGAGCATGGTCGGCGTGTTCCTCGCGGCCAATGCAGTCTTCTTCCTGCTGGCGTGGGAACTCATGGCGCTGACCTCGTTCGGGCTGGTGATGTTCGACCACGAGCACCCGGGCGTGCGGCGCGCCGGCGTGATCTACCTGATCGCCACGCACCTCGGCACGGCCTTGCTGCTGGTGATGTTCCTGCTGCTGGGGTGCGAATGCGGCGGCATGCTGGATTTCGACGCATTCATTGCCGGTGGGTACGGGCCGGAAGTGGCGGGCGTGGTCTTCCTGCTGGCGCTGGTCGGATTCGGCACCAAGGCGGGGCTGATGCCGATGCACGTCTGGCTGCCGGAGGCGCACCCCGCCGCGCCGTCGCACGTCTCCGCGGTCATGAGCGGTGTGATGATCAAGACGGGTATCTACGGCATCGTGCGGATTATCTGGATTCTCGGGAGTCTGCCGTCGTGGTGCGGGTGGGCGCTGGTGGCAATTGGTGCGGTTTCGGGGATCGGCGGGGTCCTGTCCGCGCTGGCGCAGCGCGACCTGAAGCGCATGCTGGCCTATTCCAGCGTCGAGAACGTCGGCGTGATCGCGCTCGGCCTGGGGATCGGCGTGCTGGGCCTCGACGCGCGGAATCCGGCCATGACAACGCTGGGGTTCGCCGGCGCTCTGCTGCATCTGCTGAACCACGCGCTGTTCAAGAGTTTGCTCTTCCTGAACGCCGGCGCCGTGCGGTTGGCCACGGGCACGACCGAGCTCGACCGCCTGGGCGGACTGCTGCGGCGCATGCCCTGGACCGGTAACACCTTTCTGATTGGCAGCGTGGCTATTTCGGGATTGCCGCCACTGAACGGCTTTGCCGGCGAATTCCTGATTTTCCTGGGCGCGCTGACTCCGCTGCTCGATCCCGCCGTCAGCGGCTCCACCGCTGCGCTGACCGGCGGGCTGACAGCCGCCGTCGCGCTGGCCCTGATTGGCGCGCTGGCCGTGGCTTGCTTTGTGCGGACCTTCGGGCTGGTCTTCCTGGGCGAGCCGCGCGAGGCCGCGCGCGCCGAGGCCGCACAGGAGGTCGGCCGCAGCATGTGCCTGGCCCTGCTGCTGCTGGCCCTGATGTGCCTTGTCGTGGGGATCTGCGCACCGCTGGCCTGTCTGATGGTGCTGGAGGCGGTGCAGCAATTGGCCGGTGCCGCGCAACTGGATCTCGACACGACGCGCTTCCTCGAGCCGCTGGTTTTCGTCTCGCTGACCGCGCTGGCGGTGATCGTTGTGGCCCTGCTGCTTTTCGTCCTGCGCCGCCGATTGCTGCGCGGACGGATCGTGGAGGCGACGGTGACCTGGGACTGCGGCTACGCGGCGCCGACAGCTCGCATGCAATACACGTCATCCTCCTTTGCCCAGCCGATCCTGCGCGTCGTGCGCCACGTACTGACAGCACACAAGCGCTTCGCGCCGCCGCGCGGGCTCTTCCCTGCGCAGGCGGCCTTCGCGAGCGAAACGTCGGACGTGTACGAGGAGCGCCTCTACCGGCCCCTGTTTAAGAAGATCGAGTCGCTGCTGGGACGCCTGCAGTGGATGCAGCACGGCAAGCTCAACTACTACATCCTGTCGATCGTCCTGGCGTTGCTGGCGCTGCTCGCCTGGAAGATGAGGTAACGTGAATTTCTGGCAAACCATTCTGCCGGTCCTGGCGGCGCTGTTGCTGGCGCCGCTGCTGCCCGGCGTGATCGCCCGCGTCAAGGCGGCTGTCGCCGGCCGTCGCGGTCCGCCACTCTGCCAGCTCTACTTTGACCTCTGGAAGCTGCTGCGCAAGGGAGCTGTCTACAGCCGCACGACGACGTGGGTGTTCCGTGCCGCGCCCGGCATCGCGTTGGCAGCCCTGCTCTGCGCCCTGCCGCTGCTTCCCGCGCCGGGGGCGGACGCGCTGGTCTCCTGTTCCGGCAGCATGTTTATCTTGATCGGCCTGCTGGCGCTGGCGCGCTTTGCCACGGTGGCGGCGGCGCTCGACACCGGCTCGAGCTTCGAGGGGATGGGCGGCAGCCGCGAGGTGCAGTTCGCCGCGCTGGCGGAGCCGGCCGTGCTGCTGGCGCTGGCCGCGCTGGCGCGGGCCTCTGGCACGTGCGCGCTGGGCGGGATGTTTGCCGGCACGGTCGGACCGCTCTGGCAGACGGCGGCGCCGGCCGTGGGGCTGCTCGCTGTTGCGCTGGGCATCGTGCTGCTGGCCGAGAACTGCCGCATCCCGTTCGACGACCCCAACACGCATCTGGAACTCACCATGATCCACGAGGTCATGGTGCTCGACTATGGCGGCCCGGATCTGGCCTTCATTCTGTATGGTGCGGCGCTCAAGCTCTGGGTCTTCGGCACGCTGCTGGTGAATCTGCTCGTGCCTTGGCAGGACGCCGCCCGTCCGCTGGCCGGAACCGGCGTGCTGATCGTCGGGCTGGTGGCTGTGGCGATCGCCATCGGCCTGATCGAGTCCGCCTTGGCCCGGCTGCGCCTGCTGAAGGTGCCGCAACTGCTGCTCGGCGCCGGTGCGCTGGCTGGGCTGGGGCTGCTGCTCATTGTTAGGCTGTAGGCTGAAGACTGAAGGCTGTTAGGTTGAGAAAAGACCATGCAGAAACATTCATTTTTCGAAATCGAAATCGGTATCGATCATCGTTCGACCCCGACACCGATGATTTTGCAGTCGATAAGGAATCCCCTAACAGCCTTCAGCCTAAACCGCTAACAGCCTCCCACAAATGAACCACATCCTCGACACACTGTTGGTGATCCTCCTGCTGAGCTGTTTTCTGTTGCTCGGAACCAGCCGGCTGGCGGCGGCCGTGCGCATGACAGCGGTGCAGGGGTTCATGATCGGCTTGCTGCCGCTGGCGATCGAGGGCGGCGAAATCCGGCTGCGTGTCGCGATTCTGGCGGCGCTGATTGCGGTGCTTAAGGCCGGCGTCTTCCCCTGGCTGCTGATGCGCACGGTGCGGTCGGCCGGAACCACGCACGAAGAGCGGCCGCTGGTGGGGTACGGTCTCTCGACGCTGCTTGGCGTGGCGGCGGTGGGTGCGGCGTTCTGGCTCGATTCGCGCCTGCCGTTTTCAGCCGAGGCGCACTCCAAGCTGGTGGTGCCGGTCGCGTTCTCGGTCATGGCCACCGGCCTCTTCCTCATGGTGGCGCGGCGTACGGCGATCTGCCAGGTGCTGGGTTACCTCACGCTGGAAAACGGCATCTACATCTTCGGGCTGGCGATTGTCAGCGGCATTCCCATGCTGGTCGAGCTGGGCGTGCTGATGGACATGTTCGTGGCGGTCTTCGTGATGGGCATTGCGATCTTCCGGATCAGCCGGGAGTTCGACCACATCGATGCCGCGCAACTCACTTCGCTGAAAGGTTGATTCCGGATGGTGCCGTCGTTCTACCTCTATTTTGCGCTCGCCCTGCCGGCGCTTCTGGCGCTGGCAACGCTGCTGCGCTTGTCGCCTGCTGCGCAACTGCGCCTGCTGGCGTTCGGTACCGCCGGCGTGGCGCTGGGCGCGCTGCCGGCCGTGATCCGGGTCTGGGCGGGCTGCGACGAGATCGTCGCGGCGCAGGGGTGGTTGCGGCTGGATGCGCTGGGTGCGCTGCACGTGCTGCTCCTGCTGGCTGTGTTCGTGCCGGCCGCAGTGTACGCCCGCCGCTACTTCGGGGTCGAGATCGCAGCCGGCGAGTTTTCGGCCGGTGCGGCGCGGCGGTTTGCGGCGCTCTGGTTCGGGGCGCTGGCCATGATGCTGCTCGTGCTGCTGGCCAACAACCTCGGCATCATGTGGGTCGGCGTGGAGGCCACCACACTGCTGACCGCGTTCCTGATCTGCACGCACCGGACGGCCGGCTCGCTCGAGGCCATGTGGAAATACCTGCTGATGTGCTCGGTCGGCGTGGCCGTGGCCTTCATGGGGATCCTGCTGATCGCAGCCGCCACGCGCCACACCGGCATGCCCGCGACCTCGGCGCTGCTCTGGACGAACCTCATGGCAACGCAGGGTAAGCTCGATCCGGCGCTGGTCAAGGCGGGGTTCCTCTTCCTGGTCGTGGGGTTCGGCACCAAGGCTGGCCTAGCACCCATGCACAACTGGCTGCCGGACGCGCACAGCCAGGCGCCCTCGCCGGTGTCGGCCGTCTTCTCGGGGTGCCTGCTGAACAGCGCGCTCTACTGTATCCTGCGCTGCCTGCCGCTGGCCGAGGGGGTCAGCGGCAACACGGGGTGGGCGCGGGGCGTGCTGGTGGCGCTGGGGCTGCTCTCCATGCTCGTGGCGGCCGGGCTCCTGCTGGCGCAGCGCGACCTCAAGCGCCTGCTGGCATACTCCAGCGTGGAGCACATCGGCGTCATGGCGCTGGGCGTGGGATTGGGAGGGCTGGGCGCGTTCGCCGCGATGCTGCACATGCTGGGGCACGCGCTGGCCAAGCCGCTCGGGTTCTTCTGCGCGGGAACCATCGGCCAGGCCTATGGCACGCACGACCTGCGGCGCATCGGCGGCGTGGTGCGGCAGGCGCCACCCTGGGGGATCGGACTGGTGCTGTCGCTGCTGGCGCTGATCGGCATGGCGCCGGGCGTGCTCTTCCTCAGCGAGTTGCTGGTGCTCAAGGCGGCCGTGGAGCAGCAGGCCTGGTGGACTGTCGGTCTCTACCTGGCCGCGCTGGCCGTGGCGTTCATTGCTGTGCTGCGCCGCGCCATCGCGCTCGGCTGGGATTCGTCCGCGCCGCCGCCGGAACGGCCGTCCGCCGCTGCGGCCGGCGCCGACGCCTGGTTGCTGACGATCTTGCCGCTGGTGTTGCTGTCCGTGCTGGGCCTGCTGCTGCCGATGGGTCTGGCGGAACTGTTGCTGCGCGCCGCCATGATCGTGGGAGGCGCGCTGTGAACGGGAATACGGACACGAAGCCAATGCGGACACGAAGAGAGAAAAGAGGCTGCGAAGAAAGGCGAAGGGTCGGTTGTGCGCGCCAAGCGCGCGGAAACCCCCTTCGGATTTCTTCTTCGTCCTTCCTCTCCTTCGTGTCCCATGACCTCGGTCTGATTCCATTGCCATGAACTTTCTACGACTAACCAACGGCGCAGCGGTGGAGATCGGAAAGATCCCGGTGCTGCCGTTCGACGCATTCGCGGCGGAGGTGACCTCTGCCGTGGCTGCGGGCGGGCGCCTGGCCGCGTTGTTTGGCTGTCCTCTGCCGGAAGGCGGCGTCGAACTGTATGCCGTGCTGGCGATCGAGGCGGAGAACGCGCTGTTTGCCGGCCGCGCCGCGGTGGGTGCGGGCTATCCGTCCCTGACGCCCGCCTGCCCGCAGGCGCATCTGTTCGAGCGCGAGATATTCGAGTCCTGCCGCGTGCGTCCGGAAGGGCATCCCTGGCTGAAGCCGGTGCGGTTCCCGGACGCCACCACGGCGACGCCGTGCGGCGTGACGGAATTTTTCCGCGTGGAGGGCGAGGAGATCCACGAGGTCTCTGTGGGTCCGGTGCATGCGGGGATCATCGAGCCCGGGCATTTCCGCTTTCAGTGCCACGGCGAGACGGTTCACCACCTGGAGATTTCGCTCGGCTATCAGCACCGCGGTGTGGAGCGTGCGTTGGTCGGCGGCCCTGGCCCGCGCAGCCTGCACTATGCCGAGACGCTGGCCGGCGACACGACCATCGGCCATGTCACAGCGTACTGCGGCGCGATCGAGTCGCTCGGCCGCCTTCGCGTGCCGGCGCGTGCGCAGGCGCTGCGCGGCATCGCGCTGGAGCTGGAGAGACTGGCCAACCACATCGGCGACCTCGGCGCGCTGGCGGGCGACGTCGGTTTCCTCCCCACGCAGTCCTACTGTGGCCGCATCCGCGGCGACGCGCTCAACATGACTGCCGTGCTCTGCGGCAACCGGTTTGGCCGCGGGCTGGTTTGCCCCGGCGGATGCGCGTACGACCTCGGCGCAGAGGAGGTCGCGGACCTCCTCCGCCGCAACGTGCAGTTGCGGCGCGACGCAACTGCGGCCATCGAGCTGCTCTTCAACGCGCCGTCCGTGCTGGCGCGCTTCGAGGAGACCGGGAAGGTGTCGCTCGAGACCTGTCTGTCGCTCGGCCTGGTCGGGCTGGTGGCGCGCGCCTGCGGCGTCTCGCGCGATGTGCGCCGCGACTTTCCCCATGGCATCTTCCGCTTCGCGCAGTTGCCGGTCTGCACCTGGGACTCGGGCGACGTCTTCGGCCGCGCCTACGTGCGCTGGCTTGAGATCCAGAAATCGCTGACATTTGTGGAGGAACAGCTCCAGGCGCTGCCGGGCGGCGCGGTGTGCGGGGAAGCCTTTGCCGCGCCGGCGCCGGAGCGATTGGTCGTAACGTTGGTCGAGGGGTGGCGTGGCGCAATCTGCCATGCGGCGCTGACTGGTGCAGACGGCCGGATCGCCTGCTACAAGGTATACGACCCCTCTTTTCACAACTGGTTTGGTCTGGCTTGCGCCCTGCGCAACCAGGAGATCTCCGATTTTCCGCTGTGCAACAAGAGTTTCAATTTGTCGTATTGTGGACAGGACTTGTGAGAGAGGATGCGGGGCTCATGATGCAGGATGCGAGATACAGGATGCATGATGTGGGGTTGAAACGGAATGGGTGGCTGGAATTCGCCGTTTCCAGCATCCCACATCGCGCATCTTGCATCGCGCATCTTGCATCGCGCATCCTGCATCCCGAATCCCGCATCCCGACAAACCTATGTTCTCCATCCTTAAAACCCGTTTCCAACAGAAATTCCGCACCATGGCCTGGCCGGATGGGCCGGCACCGGCGCTGCCGGAGCGGTTTGCGGGCCGGCCGCGGGTGGACCGTGCGGCCTGCGATGCCTGCGGCCAGTGTGCGGCGGCATGTCCGGTGGACGCCATTTCCTGCCAGGACGGACTGGCTCTCGACACGGGACGCTGCCTTTTCTGCCGCGCCTGCGAACGGGCCTGCAAGCGCAAGGCCGTGACGTTCAGCAGCGATTTTCATCTGGCAGCGGCACAGCGCGACGCGTTGACGGTGTGCGATGCGGAGGAAACCTTCCCGCCGGCGCTGGTCGAGAAGGCGCGGAACTATTTCGGACGCTCGCTCAAGCTGCGGCAGGTGTCGGCCGGCGGATGCAACGCCTGCGAGGCGGACACCAACGTGCTGGGCACCGTGGCCTGGGACCTCGGGCGTTTCGGCATTCAGTTCGTGGCATCGCCGCGGCACGCAGACGGCCTGCTGGTCACGGGTCCGGTCAGCGCCAACATGCGCCTCGCGCTGGAGAAGACCTACGACGCCGTGCCCACGCCCAAGATCGTGATCGCCTGCGGCGCCTGCGCGATCTCCGGCGGCCCCTACGCCAGGCATCCGGAGGTCTGCAACGGCGCAGCAACAGTCGTGCCGGTCGATCTTTTTATCCCCGGCTGCCCTCCGCACCCGCTCACAATCCTCGACGGCCTGTTGCGTTTCGTGGGCCGGGTCAAATGAGTTAGGATATGCGTTGTGCTACGTTGTTGTTTGCCAGCACCAAACAGGTGAAAACGGAATAGATTCTTTCTGGGTTATCTGGAAAGCCGGAAATCAGGAATCAGATGGTCATGCTTCCTGATTTCTGAGTTCCAGATTCACAAGCTGTAGGCTCAACTGACCCCGTACGACGCGTGTGACAACGTGGCTTCCCGTCAAAAGAGGCACATGCTAAAATCCCTCTCCGCAGGAAGCGATAGGCCGGCTGGCGCGCCCCGGCGCAAGAGGGGCGGCGACACGGCGAAGAGAACGGCGGACACATGTCGCACAGACAATTGCTGAGCGGAAACGAGGCGGTGGCCCTGGGTGCGCTGCATGTCGGCTGCGCGCGCGGAACCGGCTATCCCGGCACGCCCTCGACGGAGATCCTGGAGCGCTTCGATGAACTCGGCGGCGAGGCCGAGTGGGCGCCCAACGAGAAGGTGGCGGCCGAGGTGGCGCTCGGCGTGGCGTTCGCCGGCGTGCGCGCCATGGTCACCATGAAGCATGTGGGGCTGAACGTCGCCGCGGACGTGCTCTTCACTTCGGCCTACAGCGGCGTGCAGGGCGCGCTGGTTTTCGTGGTGGCGGACGATCCGGGGCTGGCCTCCAGCCAGGACGAGCAGGACACCCGGCGCTATGGCATTGCCGCGGGCGTGCCCATCATCGAGCCGGCCGACTCGCAGGAGGCGTACGACTACACCCGCCTGGCGTTCACGGTCTCGGCCCGCTGGAAAACGCCGGTGATCCTGAGGCTGACCACGCGCGTCTCGCACACCGCGGCCATGGTCCAGCCCTGCGATGCCGCCGAAACACCGCCGCGGCCGCACTTCGTGCGCGACATCCCCGGCCGCGTGATGATTCCCGGCCACGCCCGCATCAAGCACCGCGCGCTGCGCTCCAAGCTGGCCGAGATCCAGAAGTGGAACGAAACCGAAGGGCCGAACCGGATCCTTCCCGGCGCCGCGGCCGTCGGCATCGTCACCTGCGGCGTGGCCAGCCAGTACGCCCGCGAGGCCGCGCCCGAGGCCACGGTCCTGAAGCTCGGCATGACCTACCCGCTGCCGTTCCAGACGATCCTCGGGTTCCTGAAGGACAAGGCCAAACGCTTTGTGATCGAGGAGAACGACCCGTTCCTGGTCGAGCAGATCCGCGCAGCCGGCGGCGACGTGCCGTGGAACCCGGAGGCGTTCCGCATGGGCGAGCTGAACGTGGCGCGCGTGAAGCGTATCCTGACCCACGACGCCTCGCCCGAGCCGGTGGCGCCGCGCGGCAAGCCGCCGTGCCTCTGTCCGGGATGCCCTCATGCGTACGTCTTCGAGATCCTCAAGAAGCACGATTGCATCGTGGCCGGCGACATCGGGTGCTACACGCTGGCGGCGCTGCCGCCGCTGTCGGCCATGGACTCGCAGATCTGCATGGGCGCGAGCATCGGCGTGGGGCTCGGGCTGCGGCATGTGCTGCCGGAGGCCGAGGCGCGCCGCGTGGTGAGCGTCATCGGCGACAGCACCTTCCTCCACAGCGGCCTCACCGGCGTGGCGGAGATGGTCTGGAACCCGCCGCCCTTCGGCCACGTGCTGATCGTGCTCGATAACCAGACCACGGCCATGACCGGCCAGCAGGAGAACCCCGCCACCGGCCGGCGGCTCGACCACACGCCGTCGCCTCGCATCCGGATTGAGGAGGTGATCGCGGCCATGGGTGTGAAGAACGTCCTGACGCTCAACCCGGTTCGCCAGGCAGTGGAGCTGGACGCCGCGCTGGTCAAGGCTTTGCAGACGAACGAACTCACGGCGATCGTCGCGCGGCAGCCCTGTCTGCTGGCTGCCCGGCAGATCCGCGCAGCGGAACAGCCCTCCTGCGTCGCGTGCGGAACCGGGGCAGGTGGATGAAGACAATGAAGACAGACCCGACCCGCAACATCCGCATCGCCGGGCTCGGCGGCATGGGAATCCTCACGAGTTCGCAGGTCCTGGCAGAGGTCCTGTTTGAGGCCGGCTACGACGTGAAGAAGGCTGAGGTGCACGGCATGGCGCAGCGCGGCGGCTCCGTGGCCAGCGACATCCGCTTCGGCCGCCACATCCTCAGCCCGATGATCCCCGACGGAGAGACGGATTTTCTTCTGATCCTCGCGTCGGAGGAGATCGAGATGCACCGGCCGGCGCTGCGCCCCGGCGGCGTGCTGATCGACGCCCGTGCGTTCGACGCAGCCGCGCTCCCCAATCGCAAAAGCCTGAACATCGCCATGCTCGGTGCCCTCAGCCGGCACCTCGACATCCCGGTCGATGCCTGGCACCGGGCGATCCGCGCCGCCTTTCCGGAGAAACTGCGGGACTTGAACGTGCAGGCGTTCGAGACCGGCCGGAATCTGCCGAAACCAGGAGATACGCTATGAGCGCCTACCCGATCCACCCGGACAGTTACGCGGACTTCCTGACGCACGATGAGCTGCGACGCATCCAACTGCACCGTCTGCAGGAGGTGGTCCGCGTGTCGTACGAGCGCGTGCCCCTGACCCGCCAACGCATGCAGGAGCGCGGCCTGAAGCCGGAGCACATCCGCACGCTGGGCGACGCGGCGCTGCTGCCGTTCATGCAGAAGACCGACCTGCGCGACACCTACCCCTACGGCCTCTTCGCGCGGCCCATGCACGAGGTGGTCCGGCTGCACGCCTCCAGCGGCACCACGGGCAAGCCGATCGTCGTGGGGTACACGCGCGACGACCTGCGCGTCTGGTCCAGCGTCATGACGCGCACGCTCTCCGCCGCGGGGCTGAACGAGCGCGACGTGGTCCAGAACGCCTTCGGCTACGGACTCTTCACCGGCGGGCTCGGCGCGCACTACGGCGCGGAGGCTCTCGGCGCGACCGTGATCCCGATCTCGGGCGGCAATACCGAGCGGCAGCTCCTTGTCATGCAGGACTTCGGCGTCACGGCCATCTGCTCCACGCCGAGCTATTTTCTCCACCTGATCGAGGCGATCGAGGCTGTCGGCGGCTTCCGCGACCTCAAGCTCCGGACCGGCATCTTCGGTGCGGAGCCGTGGACCGAAGCCATGCGCGCCTACATCCAGGAGCACGCGAAGATCAAGGCCTACGACATCTATGGCCTGACGGAGATTATCGGTCCCGGCGTGGCCACCGAGTGCTGCTGTCAGGCCGGGCTGCATGTGTTCGAGGACCACTTCCTCATGGAGATCGTGGACCCGGACACCGGCCGTGTGTTGCCGGACGGCGAGGAGGGCGAGCTGGTCCTCACCACGCTCAGCAAGCAGGCCACGCCGATGATCCGCTTCCGCACGCACGACATCACGGCCATCGATCCCGCGCCCTGCGCCTGCGGCCGTACGATCCGCCGCGTCCGGCGCGTCACGCACCGCAGCGACGACATGTTGATCATCCGCGGTGTGAACGTCTTCCCATCGCAGATCGAGGCTGCGCTGCTCAAGGTCGGGAAGGAATTGCCGCACTACCAGATCGTGCTGGCCCGCCAGGCGGGACTCGACCAGATGGAAGTGCAGGTGGAGATGACCGAGGCGCTCTTCCGCGACAAGGTCAGCGCCGTCGAGCAGCTCCAGCGGAAGATGGTGCAGGCCATCGAGCACGTGGTCGGCCTGCGGGTCAATGTTCGTCTTGTGGAACCCCAGTCCATCGCCCGGAGCCAGGGGAAGGCCAAGCGGGTGCTGGATCAACGCAAGGAGGGAGCGAAGCCATGACACTCAAGCAACTTTCGATCTTCCTGGAAAACAAGCCCGGTCGTCTGGGTCAGCCGTGTCAGGTGTTGGCCGCCGCGGGCATCGACATCGTCACCCTCACGCTGGCCGACACCGAGCAGTTCGGCATCCTGCGGCTGATCGTGCGCGACTGGGAGAAGGCCCGCGCTGTGCTCGAGCAGAACGGCTTCGTGATGAACGTCTGCGACGTGCTGGCGGTTGAGATCCCCGACCGTTCCGGCGGACTGGCAAGCGTCCTGGCTGTGCTCGAGCCGGCAACGGTCAACATCGAGTACATGTACGCCTTCACGCTCAAGCGCGGCGGTAACGCGGTGATGATTGTGCGGTTTGAGAAGCCCGAGCAGGCCGTTCAGGTCCTGCGGCAGCATAAGATTGCGCTGCTGGATGCTGCCGCGCTGTTCAAACTGACGTAATCGGCTGGCGGGCAGCCAAGGGCGTTTACACGGCTGTTCCGGTCGGGATCGTCTTATTTTTCCGCGAACCGGTAACACCCGATGTCGGCCGAAATTCGTTTCCTGCCTTCCAAGTCCGTCAACGGCAGTTGCGTCGGGTCTCCGCTGCTGACCAGCAGCTTGGAGCCCGCGCAAGGGCGGAAGTCCGGCCGTTCGGGATTCAGCCGCCAATAATGGCCTTCGAGCATGAGCCATGGATTGAGGTTGTACCGCACGACCTCCTGGGCAAAGGCCGGCAGGTCCACGCCGAGGATTGAGTGATTGTTGCGGTCGAGGTTTTTGGCCAGGGCGGCGATCTCCTCGGGCATGGGCGGTGGATTCGGCGAATAAGGCACGGTGGAATACATCGAGTAGCGGTTTAGGGCTGCGCCGCGGGCAATGTTGTAGCCCGAGTCGGTCTGCCAGATGGAGTCGGCCGTGAATTCGATGGACAGGCCGGTCTGGTTGATGATCACGTTGTTGCGCAGCGTGCACCCGTAGCTGCCGTTGATGGCACCCAGGGCGTAGCGGTCGGGCACATCCAGCAGCACGGTGTTGTTGCGGATGAGATTGTTGCGGCAGCCGAACAGGGGCAGGGCCTCGGGTGTGACGTCGGCTGCCGTGGCCGGGCCGGGCTTCTGGAGCTCGCGCTCGAAGACGGAGTAGTTGTTCCACATGGCGAAGCCGTGGGCGTGGTTGTCATACAGCAGGTTGTTTTGGATAAGCGAATCGACCAGCCCGGCGAAGTTGAATCCGCCGCCGCCGCTGCCGCGCCCGTTGCCGTACACGACGTTCTCCTCGATGATGAAATTTTCCCCGATGCCGTCGGGGAAATTGTGCGGACCATACTGCTCGGCGGCGAACTTCAGGATGGCTTTGGCCCACTGGCGGTTAGGCTGCAATGGGCCGACGGAAACAAACTCCTTCATCTGCGACATCTTCCGCAGGCAGGTGTCGGCATCGATGTTGCACTGCAGTCCGCAGCCGGTGGAACCGAAGAACACGTTTCGCCGGATGACGTAGTCGTCCGAGCCGTCCGAGACGTAGGCCGAATGTTCACGGCAGGAGCGGCCGTACACGCTGTCCTGCATCAGCACGGTGTAGCTGTCGGTGGAGTGCATGCCCCAGTACTGGTGGTTGTGAGAGTAGATGTTGTTCAGCACAATGTGGTGGGTCATTTTCCCGGTGGAGACGAAGGACGCGCCGATTAGGATTCCACTGGCCAGCCCGGCCTGGGGGAGCCCCGGTCCGGTCTGGCCGGCCACGTGCAGGCCGTCCAGCACGATGTGGTGGGCGGCGAACAGATGAATCATATGGTGCGACAGGGGTGCGCCGGCGGCATCTGCCGCGCAGTTGGTGACGATGACGCTGCCCGGGGCGCCCATGGCCTTGAAATGGATGTACTTCCCGTCGCCGCAGCTGACCTTCTCTCGCACGAACATGCCGTTGTACGTGCCGGGCAGAATGGCCACCAGGTCGCCGCCTTCCGCTGCGTCGGCCGCGGCCTGCAGTGTGGAAAATACCTTGTCCACCGGATAGCGCGTGGGCGTGCCGGTGGCCTTGGGGTTGTTCAAGTCCATCGGGACAACGTCGATGGCAGTCAAGGCGCTGCCGGTTGTCACTAGCAGCACACGGGTGTACCGGGTTTGCAACTGGATGCTGTGGCTGACCCAGTCGTCGCTGTTCTGGGTAGTGTAGAAGTGCGGCGAGGGCAACGGCTGTGCGCCGGCAATGGAAATGGTCGCCAGGAATAGGATGCTTGCGGCGAATGTGCGCATGGATGTCTTTCTTCGGGAAAGGATTAAACCATAATGGAAAACAGAAGACGCGCAGAAAAGAAGCTGATTGGCAAACGCATCGAATGGCCAGCCGGCGCAGTCCGCTGCACGCGCTATCGACAGCGGGTCGGGATTTTGCCAGTCTGCTTGCGTGATTGGATTACCCCGCAAACGTTTTCTGTTTTTGCGACTGGCCGCGCTGTTCGCAGCCGGGCCGGCCGCGGCTTCGCTGGTTTGCGAGGCGCCGGAGTTTCGCTTCGGCGTGGTGCAGGCCGCCACGGGCATCGTGAGCCATGCCTTTGTGCTGCGCAACGCGGGGGCGGAGGAACTGGTCATCGACGAGGTGGCTGCACCCTGCGGCTGCATCGAGATCCGCCAGCCGACCAACCGGCTGGCCGCCGGCGCGAGCGTGCGACTCCCCGTGACGCTCGACCTGCGCCTTCGCAACGGCGAACAGAAGCTAGCGGCGCACGTCTGTTATCACATCCGCGGACGCAACGAGGAGCCCGACGTCCTGCGGCTCTCGTTTCAGGGGACGGTCGCGGGGACGAACGTGGCGGCTGCCGTCGCCCCTGCGCCGGCTGTTGCGGCGCCGCCGGTGGCCAGTCGCCGGGTCGTGGTGGAGCTGTTCGGACAGTTGGACTGCGAGGCGTGCGCCACGGTGCGGCAGGAGGTGTTGCCGGGTGTGCAACGGCAGTTCAAGGGGCGCGTGACGGTCATCGATCGCGACGTGTACGAAACCACCAACTTCGTCGCGCTGGCAAGCTACCAGAAACGACTGGGGGTCCCGATCGGCCAACGCAATGATCCGGTTTCAATGGTGGTGGACGGCTGCCGCTACCTGGGTGGCGTGGAGGAGATCCGGCGCGGACTGGCGCAGGTTGTGCAGGAGCAGCTCGCGGCGGAAGGGATGAATGCCGCGGTACAGCCGGCGGCGGGCGACAATCAGGCAGTGCACGACCGCTTTGCGCAGTTCACGCTGCCGCTGGTCGTGGCAGCTGGGTTTCTCGACGGTATCAACCACTGCGCTATTGCCACAGTGATCTTCCTCGTGAGCCTGCTGTCGGTTTCCCGCGTGCGCGGCAGCGAATACCTGCGCCTTGGCATCTCGTTCTTCCTGGCTTCGTTCCTGACATATTTTCTGGTCGGCCTGGGGCTGCTTGAGGGGATGCACCGGCTGGCCGGTTTCCGGACGCTGCGAACCTTGCTGAATGTCGCGGTGGCGGGCGCGGCGCTCACGTTCGCGTGGTATTCGTTCCGGGATGCCTGGCGCTATTGGCGCAGCGGCGACGCCCGGGAGATCACGATGCAACTGCCGTTGCCAATCAAGAAGGCCATGCACGCCGTGATGCGCCGCGGCATCCATGGCGGCAGCCTGGTGGTCGGTGGGCTCGTGGCAGGTGTGGCTGTAACGCTGCTGGAGGGAATCTGCACGGGGCAGGTGTACGTGCCGACGCTGGCCATGATCGCGCGGACGCAGGAGCACAGCGGGCAGGCCATGCGCTACCTGCTGGCCTATAACATCGCCTCCGATATCCCGCAGGTTGTGGTCCTGATCCTGGGCTACATCGGCATCCGGACCGAAGCGCTGCTGACCTTCAGCAAGCGCAACGCCTTGCTCAGTAAAATCCTGGCCGGATGCTTCTTCCTCCTGCTGGCAGCGCTGATGCTGGCGACATAAATGCATGGCTTGGCATCCAGCCACGCCATGCATTTATCAACACCTGATTATAAGTCTGTTGATAATTACATAAGTCACTTATGAAGAAGTAGTTATAATATCAATAACCTTGTAATATTTCATCTTGTAATCAAATCTGGAAACAAGCCATACTGACACGGTTCCCATGAGTGGATTTACTACAGAGAGTTGCCGGCAATTGCGTCTGGCCCGGCGGGAAAAGGGGCTGACGCAAGCGGAGCTGGCGCAGCGGGTGGGGTGTCAGCAATCAGCCATCAGCATGATGGAATCCGGCCGCATGTCGGCCTTGGCGCGTGAGACGCTGGAGAAGATTGCCTCCGAGCTGGGGGTGGCGCTGGAGGGCGCGACATCAGCACCAATGATTTCAACGCCCCTCGCGGGCCATGCGTTCTGCACGGATCCGGAATGTCCGGCGAATGTTCCGTTTGTGGTGGGCAATGAACTGCTCTTCTGGCCGCGGCCGCAGCCAATGGCAGGCGGGCGGCACTGCGCCTGTTGCGGCGAGGTATTGGCGAGCGTCTGCGTCAAGTGTGGCACGCCGGCAGGCGGGGGCGCCTGCTGCGGGGCATGCGGAACGCCTTTCGTGCCGCTGCCGGCGGATGTGCGGACGGATGTCGAGGCCTGGGCCGCCGCACGACGCCGGCAGATCGCGGAGTGGCGGGCGCTGCTGGCGTCGGATGCACCTGCGATTGTCCGATAGCCTGCGCACCGGGGAGGTGCCATGCACGAAGTGCATCATCTCCACGCATTTCTGGCGCTGGCACTGCTGTTGGCAATATTCGGCTTCGTCGTGTACACGACCGGACTGCAGATCGGCTCAGTAATGGGACCAAAATTGCAGGAGCTCGAATCCGCCTCGTCACCGTAGCGTGCGGTTGTTTACAGATGGATCGCCACCCTCCTGCGGCGGCTGAAAAGGCGTTTTTACAAAACGAACTCCCCCGTGTGGTTGCGGACATTCTGGAGGGCCGCGCGCTGTCGCGGCCGCGCAACCGCATTCGGGAATGGGCGGCAAAGGTGTGCCGCCCTCCAGTTCGGCTGAACGCAGCCGGTTAGATCACCCGCCAGCCAGCCGGACGGCGCAGTGAAGCGCGGCAAAGAGGCTGGAGGGATCGGCTGTTCCCTGCCACGCGATGTCAAAGGCTGTGCCATGATCGGGCGAGGTGCGCACGATGGGCAGGCCGAGCGTGACGTTCACGCCCTCCGCGAATGCCAGCATCTTGAACGGGATCAAGCCCTGGTCGTGGTACATGGCGACATAGGCCGCGTGCGCGGCGAGTGCTTCCTTGCGAAAGGCCGTGTCCGGCACGAGCGGCCCGACGGCCGGGATCCCCTCGGCCACGGCTGCCTCGATGGCAGGACGGATGATGCGAGTCTCCTCGTCGCCAAACAATCCGTTCTCACCGGCGTGCGGGTTCAGCGCGAGCACTCCGATGGGAAGCCGTGCGCGCTCGAACCGCGAGCAGGCCGCGGCCGTGAGCCGGATGGTGTCGAGCAGGCGTTCTACGGTCAGCGCCGCGGGTACGGCAACCAGCGGCAGGTGGATGGTGGCGAGGCTGACGATCAGCCGCGGGCTCCAGAAGAGCATGGTGGCACGCGGCACGCCGGTGAGCGTGGCGAGCAGTTCGGTGTGACCGGGGTGCGAGACTCCTGCGAGGCGGAGCGCGTGCTTGTGGATCGGGGCGGTGACGATGCCGTCGATCCGTCCAGCGAGGGCGTCACGGGCGGCAGCCTCGATCCATGTGGCAGCCATGCGTCCGCAGGCCGCCTGCACGCGACCGGGGGCGATCACTGCAGCTTCTGGAAAAGGAAAATCAAGCAGCACAGGCGCGGTGGTGCCGGAGGGGATGAGACCGAGGGCCTGCAACGGCGCAACCTGCAGATCAGTTGGCCACGGCGCATGGATGGCCTCTGCCACGCGTCGCAGGAGCGCCGCATTGCCGTAGATCACCAGCCGCGCGTGGCTGCGGGCTTCGGCAGCGGAGAGCAGGCGCAGGACCAGTTCCGGGCCGACGCCTGCAGGATCGCCCAGCGTGATGCCGATTCGTGGGGGGGCGTGCGCCATCTAGACCTTGCGGATGCTGTTGAGCGTACCGAGGTTGTTCTGGGTCCACTCCATGCAGGCGGGGTCGACGCACCACGTGCCGTCGATCACGAACTTGTATTCGTACGTGCCGGGCTGTAGCGACAGGGTCGCGGCGAACTCGCCCGTGCCTGTTGGATCAATCAGCGGGTGGGCCTCCGGATTCCAGTCGTTGAAGCTTCCGGCAATGCACACCTTGCTGCCGGGGTTGGCGCAGACCTGAAAGGTGACGCGCTTGGCGCGAGGTTTGACGCTCTTCTTGGGGAAGGCCATGGAAAGCTCCTTTTGTGTAGAGAAACAGATCGCGACAGAACGGGTCCGTGCAGCGAGTCGCGATACGGTCTGAATCTATAAGGGCGCGTCCGGATCGTCAAGTTCTGATCCGGTTAGGATTATGCCCGGCGCGCCAATTGCGAATCAAGAACTCAGGAATCAGATGGTTATTCTTCCTGAGTTCCAGATTCACAAACTGCAGGCTTAACTGCTCTTTCCAGGCTTACCGCCGCTCGGTATTGCGGCGCTCGAGGCGGGCGCGCACCGCAGCGAGGTCAGCAGCTGGCGCGGCGCCGGACTTCACCGCAGCCTGGGCCACGGCAAAGGAGATCTCCACGAAGAGCCGGCGGTCGAACGGCTTGGGGATGATGTACCCCGTCCCGAAGGCGAGTTGCTCGTGGGGGTAGAGCGCCTGCACGTCTGCTGGAACCGGCTGGCGCGCGAGGTTCGCGAGCGCCTCGGCAGCCGCGACCTTCATGGCGGTGTTGATGGTGCGGGCGCGGACGTCGAGCGCGCCGCGGAAGAGGAAGGGGAAGCCGAGGACGTTGTTGATCTGGTTGGCGAAGTCGGAGCGGCCCGTGGCCATGACGTAGGGCTTGCCGGCCAGCGCGACAGCGACGGCCTCGGGGCGGATCTCGGGGTCGGGGTTGGCCATGGCGAAGATCGCGGGGAAGCTGCCCATGGACTTGACGTCATCGCTGGAGAGGCAGTTGGCAGCTGAAACGCCGATGAAGACATGCGCGCCGGCAAGCGCCTCGGCAAGGGTGCGGGCGCGTGTGGCGGCAGCGTGGCGGCGCTTATGGTCGTTGAGGTCCGTGCGGTCGCTGCGCACAGTCCCCTTGGTGTCGCAGATCACGAGGTCGCGCACACCCGCGGCCTTGCACATGTCGGCGATGCGGATGCCGGCGGCGCCGGCACCGTTGATCACCACGCGCAGGTCAACGAGCCGGCGGTCCGCCAGGCGGGCGTAGTTCATCAGCCCTGCGAGCGTGATCACGGCCGTGCCCCACTGGTCGTCGTGGAACACGGGGATGTCGAGCATGGCGTCGAGGCGGTCCTCGATCTCGAAGCAGGCAGGCGCGGCGATGTCCTCGAGATTGATGCCGCCGTACATGGGCGCCAGCGCGGCAACGCAGTCGATCACGCGCTGCGGATCCGTGGGGCCAATGTCCTGGCCACCCTTGCGGCATCGGGCCAGCGGCACGGGCCAGCCGTCGACGTCGCCGAACGACTTGAAGAGCACGGCCTTGCCTTCCATCACCGGGACGCTCGCCAGCGCACCGAGATCGCCCAAGCCAAGGATGGCGGTGCCGTCGGAGACCACGGCCACGAGGTTCGAGCGGGCGGTGATCTCAAACGAGCGCTCCGGATGGGCGGCCAGTTCCTTCACGGCCATGGCTACGCCGGGGGTGTAGGCCAGGCAGAGGTCGCGCGGGGTCTTGACCGGGCGGGGGAGCGCCAGGCCTACTTTTCCGCCGAGGTGGAACTGAAGCACGTCTTCGCGGGTGACAGCGGTCGGGGTCATGGGAAGCCTCATGTCGGGTTTGCCTGAAACGGTTACGTATTTTGCCGCATGCATGCAGCAAAGGCGAGCAGGAACGATGGATTCGCGACACGCCAAGGACACAGAGGGCACAGAGGGAGGCGGAGCACACAGAGTGGCATAGGCGCGAAAAGAATTTTCTCTGTGCGCTCTGTCACGCTCTGTGGTCTCTGTGTCCATTCCGCCTGTGCATGCCTGGCTTTTCGTGCTTTCGCAATCGGACAACAGGCAATACACTATTTATCTCTGTAGATGTACGAGGAAAAGGAAGCCGATTGATGAAGAATATCCGACCGGTGGCGGTGATCATCCGTGACGGCTGGGGGCTGAACGAGCGGCCAGATGGCAATGCCGTTTTTGCGGCGCGCACACCAAACATTGACCGCTACAAGGCGCGCTATCCGTGGACGCATCTGGCCTGCTGCGGAGAGGCCGTGGGCCTGCCGGACGGCTACCAGGGCTCGAGCGAGGTCGGCCATCTGAACATGGGTGCCGGCCGCATCGTGACGCAGGAGCTCAAGCGCATCGACGACGGCCTGCGCACGGGCGAGCTGTTCAAGGCGGCCAAATGGAAGGCGCTGGTGGCGGCTTGGAAGAAGAGCCGCGGCCGCCTGCATCTGCTGGGACTGCTGCAGGACGAGGGCGTGCACGCCCACCAGGAGCACCTCTTCAAGATCATGCGCCGGGCGCGCGAGGAATTCCCCGCGGGCGAGATCGTGATCCACCCGTTCCTTGACGGTCGCGACACGGCGCCGCGCAGCACGCTCGAGTACCTCGGCCGGCTCGAGGTGGAGATGAAGGCTGTCGGCCACTGCGTCATCGGCACGATCATGGGGCGCTACTTCGGCATGGACCGCTCCCGGAACTGGAACCTGACGGACATGGCCTATCATTGTCTTGTGCTGGGCGAAGGGCGCAAGGCCGCCTCAGCCGTGGAGGCGGTGAAGGCCTCGTATGCGAGCGACCGCACGCCGGACGGGCAGGCCATGTACGACGAGTACATTCCATGCTACGCCATCAACGGTTTCGCCGGCATCCGCGACAACGACTGCGTAATGCACACCAACTACCGCCAGGACCGCGCGATCCAGCTGGCGCAGGCATTCGTGTCGGACGACTATCCCGGCGCGCGCCGGGCGCGGCCAAAGGTCGTCTTCCTCGGCTTCACCCGCTACTGGAACGAGTTCACCGATTATCTGCTCGGCGCCATGGGCGAAGGCGGCGGCATGAACCACCTGTTGGGCGAGGTGATCAGCAAGGCCGGCCTGCGGCAGCTGCGCATCGCGGAGACGCAGAAGTTCCGGCATGTCACGAGCTTCTTTAACGGCAAATCTACCCAGCCCTACGCGGGCGAGGACCAGGTGGATGTGCCGAGCCGCTTCGATCCCGCAACCTTTGCCGACCATCCGGAGATGGAGGCGTATAACGTTACCGACGAGCTGCTCAAGCGCCTCGAGGACAACCCCTACGCGTTTGTCGTGGTGAACTACGCCAACGGCGACATGGTCGGGCACACGGGCGTGTTCGACGCTGCGCGCCAGGCCATCGAGGTCGTCGACGCCTGTGTCGGCCGCCTGGTGGAGCGGCTGCTGGCGCTCGACGCGCATGTCCTGATCACGGCTGACCACGGCAACTCCGAGCAGATGATCGACTACGTCACTGGCATGGTGAAGACCAGCCACACGCTTTGCGAGGTGGAGTGTCTCTACGTCGCCAAGGACGGCCCCGGCGTGAAGCTGCTACCGCATGGCAAGCTGGCGGACATTGCGCCGACGGTGCTAGGCCTCCTCGGCCTGACGGTGCCGCAGGATATGACAGCGGATAACCTGATCGTCGGAAAACCGGATTGGGCGAAGAAGGCCTGAGCTCCGCGCGTCTCGCATTCTGCGCTGCGGTTTGTCGCCTGGCGTCTGGCGTCCGCTTGCCCAATTGTCGCCGGCGCCGACGGCGTGTTACACTGCGCGCATGTTCGACCTTGCCTCAGCATTGCGCACGGCCATTCTCCTTGCCGGCCTTGCGTTTTCCTGCGGTTTCCAGTTCTCCAACGCCTATTACAGTCCGCGCAACCCCGAGCGCGAGGTGCGCGTGAGCACGCGCTACATCATCCTACACACCACCGAGGCGCCCGGCAGCAGCGCGCTGATGACGCTGCGCGACCTGGGTGAGGCCAACTTCTGCGTGGACACCGACGGCCGTGTCTTCCGCATCGTCGACCACCGCCGCACCGCATACCACTGCGGCCGCAGCATGTGGGACGGCCGCGTCAACCTTGACGAATGCTCTGTCGGCATCGAGGTGGTCGGGTATCACGACCGCGACATCACGCCTGCCCAATATCAGGCACTGGGCGCGCTGGTGGCGGAGCTGAAGTTCCTCTACCACGTGTCGGACGAGCGCGTGCTGACGCACTCGATGGTGGCCTACGGGGCGCCGAACAAGTGGATCCCGCGCAACCACCGCGGGCGCAAGCGCTGCGGCATGCTCTTTGCGCTGCCGCGTGTGCGCCAGAAGCTCCACCTGCTGGCGCAGCCGCGGTACGATCCGGACGTGCGCGCGGGACGGTTGATCAATGGCGATCCTTATCTCGCCAATGTGCTCTACGGCCGGGGCGCCCCGCCGGCCGCTGCCCCTGCCGTGCCGACGACCAGGGAGCGCGTGCAGACCATCGGCGCGGACGGCGCCAGCGCCGGGGACATTGCGGGCGAAGAGGCCTGGCGCGCCAGCACGCTCTACATTTTCCGTGATGGCCACTTCCTGCGCGGCTCGCAGGTGCCGCAGAAAGTCCGCAACAAACTGCCGCCCGGTACGCGCATGCTCGTGGGGTTTGCGGTCTGCGGGCCGCTCTGTGCGACACGCCGCGCCTCCGACGTGTGCGGCGCACGCTGGCATCTGCCCGACACGTTCTACCTGCTCCCCGGCGGCATGCTCAAGGCCGGCAACGAAATCAGCGCCAACCAGCTCGCCAGCGGCACCATGATTTTCTATCGCAACTGAACCGCGTGGCGCGACCCACTTGCATCTGCCGCCGAACTCATCGCATAACTTCTTCCTGCCAAGAGTCTTGTGGTGGCAGAACAAAAACACAACATTTTGTGGTTGCCTTATTTTTAGCCACTAGATATAGATATTTCTCTTCAACTTGCACTGGGATTTGATTTTTATTCTGGTTGGCAAAGAAATCATCGGCAGGGTTGGCTCCAACCGAAATTTTCTGGGGATCGTCGCCTCTTTTTGCGCGCCTTTTCACTGATTGAAGGAGCTTGGCAATGAACAAACAAGTGTCCGACACGCCCGTGAGGCTTGCCGGAATCCGCAAACGCGATGGACGCGACGAGCCGTTCGATGCCGCGAAGATCACGCAAGCGATTCAGAAGGCAGGGCAGGCGACCGGCGAGTTCGACCTGGCGGAGGCGCGGCACCTGACGATCCGTGTGCTCAGCCTGCTGCAGGCGCTTAAGGAATCGCTCCCCCTCACCGTTGAGAACGTGCAGGACGTGGTGGAGGAGGTGCTGCTCAACTCGCCCTACCGCCGCACGGCCAAGGGCTACATCATCTACCGCGAGCAGCACGCCCGCATCCGCGAGATGGTGCAGAAGGCGGACATGGACCTGATCGACAGCTATCTCGAGAAGCTGGACTGGCGGGTCAAAGAAAACAGCAACATGGCCTATTCGCTGCAGGGCCTGAACAACTACATCTCCAGCGAAGTCAGCAAGATCTACTGGCTGAACAAGGTTTACCCAGCCGAGATCCGCGAGGCGCACGACAACGGCGCCATCCACATTCACGATCTGGGGCTGCTGAGCGTCTACTGCGTGGGGTGGGATTTGCAGGACCTGCTGCGCGTGGGGTTCCGTGGCTGCGCCGGCAAGGCCGAAAGCCGGCCGGCCAGGCACTTCCGCACCGCGCTCGGGCAGATCGTCAACTTTTTCTATACGCTGCAGGGCGAGGCGGCCGGCGCGCAGGCGTTCTCGAACTTCGACACGCTGCTGGCGCCGTTCATCCGCTACGACGGCCTCGCGCCCGCGGATGTGCGTCAGGCGATGCAGGAGTTTGTTTTCAACGTGAACGTCCCCACGCGTGTCGGCTTCCAGACGCCGTTCACGAACCTGACCATGGATCTCAAGCCGCCGGCCACGCTGGCCAGCGAGCACGTCATCGTCGGCGGTCAGGAGCGGCCCGAGACGTACGGCGAGTTCCAGGCCGAGATGAACATCCTCAACACCGCCTTCCTCGAGGTGATGAGCGAGGGAGATGCCAAGGGGCGCGTCTTCACCTTCCCGATCCCCACCTACAACGTCTCGTCGGATTTCGACTGGGATGCGCCCGGCCTCGATCGGCTCTGGGAGGTTACTGCCAAGTACGGCATCCCGTACTTCGCGAACTTCATCAACTCCGACATGAAGGCCGACGACGCCCGCTCGATGTGCTGCCGCCTGCGGCTGGACAAGCGCGAGCTGGAGAAGCGCGGCGGCGGGCTCTTCGGCGCCAATCCGCAGACCGGTTCGATCGGCGTGGTGACGATCAACATGCCGCGCATCGGCCACCTGGCCCGGGACGAGGCGGACTTCTTTGCGCGGCTCGACCGGCTCATGGCCATCGCCCGCAACAGCCTCGAGATCAAGCGCAAGGTGCTCGAGCAGTTCACCGAGCAGAACCTCTACCCCTACACCAAATACTACCTGCGCAACGTTTCCGAGCGCTTCCACAACTACTGGCATAATCACTTCTCGACCATCGGGCTGCTGGGGGTCAACGAGGCCGCCGTGGAACTGGTCGGCAAGGACGTTGGCACGCCCGAGGGGAAGGCCTTTGCCGGGCGCGTACTGGACTTCATGCGCGGGCGCCTCGCTGACTACCAGGAGGAGACCGGCAACTTCTACAACCTCGAGGCTACGCCGGCGGAGGGGACGAGTTTCCGCCTGGCGTCGCTCGACCGCAAGCTCTACCCGGACATCGCCACCGCCGGCGGCCGCAACGCCAAGCCGTTCTACTCGAACTCCACGCAGTTGCCGGTGAACTACAGCGACGACATCTTCCGCGTGCTCGACCTGCAGGACGATCTCCAGAAGCGCTACACCGGCGGCACCGTGCAGCACATTTTCATCGGCGAGGCGATCAGCGATCCGCTCGCCGTGAAGAGCTTCGTGCGCACGATCTGCCAGAACTATCACCTGCCGTACTTCACCGTGACGCCGACCTTCAGCGTCTGCCCGACGCACGGCTACCTGCGCGGCGAGGTACGGTGTTGCCCGGACTGCTGCAGCGAGACGGAAGTCTATTCCCGCGTGGTCGGTTATCTGCGCCCCGTGCAGCAGTGGAACGAGGGGAAGCAGGCCGAGTTCGAGATCCGCAGCAAATTCCACGTCGAAGGAGTCCCCGCGCGGTGAGAATCGGAGGCTTCGTACCTGTCAGCCTCTGCGACTATCCGTGCCGGGTGGCGGCTGTAGTCTTCACGCAGGGGTGCAACTTCCGCTGTCCGTTCTGCCACAACGGACACCTGCTCGATCGGCATGGCCTCGCGCCGCTGGACGAGGAGGCTTTGTTTGCGCAGATCGCCGAGCGCCGCAACCGCCTGGGCGGCGTGGTGGTCTCCGGCGGCGAACCCACGCTGCAGGGCGATCTGCCGCTCTTCCTGCACCGCCTGCGCCTCCTCGGCCTGGACGTGAAGCTCGATACCAACGGCTCGCGGCCGGATGTGCTGCTGGGGCTGATCGCCGACGGTCTGGTAAACTACATTGCCATGGATATCAAGGCGCCGTGGGACAAATACGACCGCCTCGTCGGCCAGTCGTGCGACACCATCGCGCTGCGGCGCAGCATGCGCCTGATCGCCGCCAGCGGCGTGCCGCACGAGTTCCGCACCACGCGCGTGGAGCCGCTGCTCTCCGCCGAGGACTGCGGCGAGATCGCACGGCAGGTGCCGGTCGGCAGCGCGCACAAGTGGCAGCGCTTCCGTCCGGAACACAGCCTCGATCCGCTCCTGCGCACCACTCCCCCCGCGCCACCGGCTGTCGCCGCGCCCGCGCTGGCCGCCGCTTTCGGCCCGCTGCAATAGACGGACACGAAGGCGCGGAAGGCCGCCGAAGATCACGAAGGAGTGGGCCTGCGCGTCTTGCGCGCCAAACCAGCCTTCGTGATCTTCCCCTCGACTTCGTATCCCTTCGTGTCCCTCGTCGTCCCTGATTTGCTTGCGCGGACTCCTGCCCGTGGTATATCTTTCTCCCCTCTTTCCCGTGCTCGGGTGGTGGAATGGCAGACACGCATGTTTGAGGGGCATGTGCCGAAAGGTGTGCGGGTTCGAGTCCCGCCCCGAGCACCAAAATACCGTTTCTACCCAAATCCGCAAACCGGTAGGCAAACGTCAAATAATCTTTGATTGCGAACCGGGGCAATCCGAATGAAATGTCTTCGCGCGAGTTTCGCCCTGCATGATCCAACCGTGTATGGCCGCGTGTTGCCGTTCGTCGTTCTCATGGGTACAAGCCTGTCGGCATCGGATTGGCCGTCGTGGGGCGGGCAGCTGTCCCGCAACATGGCTTCCGAAACGGAGAAGGGGCTGCCGGCGTGGTATGCGCCCCAGGGCGCCGCCACCACCAATCCGGCCGAGATGAAGAACATTAAGTGGGCTGCCAAACTCGGCGCCGTCACCTGCGGCAGCCCGGTTGTCAGCCAGGGCAGGGTCTTTATCGGCACGAAAGGCGGGTCGAACGACATCGGCGTCCTGCTCTGTTTTGACGAACCGACAGGTCGGGAACTGGGGCAATTCATCTTTCGGAAGCCACGCACGCGCGGCGAACATAGCGGCGAATATGGCGCGTGTTCGACGCCCACGGTCGAAGGCGACCGTCTGTATGTCGTGTCACCCTATGCCGAGGCCATGTGCATCAATGTGAAGTCGTGGCTGGCGTCGCAGGCTGCCCCCGGCGCCGACGATTCTGACCGGCACATCGTGTGGAAATACGACATGGCCGAGAAACTGCGTGTAGAGCAGCACCATACGGCCAGTTGCGGCCCCCTGGTGTTTGGCGATTTCGTCTATGTGTGCACCGGAAACGGGCGCTTTAAGGATAAGACCCGTCCGCTGTATCCGCTGACCCCGAGCCTCATCGCATTCCACAAGCAGACCGGCCAGCTTGTGGCGCGCGACGATGAGCAGATCGGGGAACAACTTTGGCGCGGGCAGTGGTCGTCGCCGTCGCTGGGGATGGTCAACGGCAAGGCGCAGGTTTTTTTCGCCACAGGCAACGGGCTCTGCTACGGCTTTGAATCGGTTGACCCGGCCGCGCCGGTTGCCCCGGACAAATGGATCACGGAATCGCTGCGCGGGCCAATCGTCTATTTCATCGACGTCGAGGGCAAGGACATTGCCGGCCTTACGCCGGCGCAATACGCCGAGGCGAACCACCTGCCCCCGGCCGAGGCCAAACCTGCTCTGCCGCTGGAGTTCCGCTATTCGATCAAAATGCCGACAACCACGCCGATGGGTTCTGTTCCAAGCGCTAAGGTGCCGGATGTGCCCATTTTGAAGAAGATCTGGTGGTTTGATTGCCTGCCGCCGGAGTACCGCAATGCGCCTTTTTATTCCACAGGTAACAATGGCGACGGCAAGATCCACCCCTGCGACATCATCGCCACGCCGGTCTTTTATCGCAACCGGGTTTATGTGGCGATTGGCGGGGACCCGGCGCATGGCAGCAGACGAAGCCGGGGCCGCCTGGTCTGCATTGATGCGAGCAAGACCGGCGACGTCACCAGCAGCGGCCTGATCTGGAGCTATGACAAGCTGAACGCGACACTGACCACCGTGGGGATTGTCGATGGCCTGTTGTTCGTCATGGACGAAGCCAGCGTGGTTCACTGCCTGGATGCGGATACCGGGCAGCTGTGCTGGACCTATACGTACAAAGGTGGCGGTCTGATGGCGCCGCCGCTTTTTGCCGCAGACGGGAAGGTGTTTGTCGGCAAGAGCATCCTGGCGGCAGGCAGGACGCTGAAAGTGCTCGGCACCATTGAAAGCTCGACTACCACCAGTTGCAGCACACCGTGCGTTGCCAATGGCACGCTCTACATGGTTTATGGTAATCGTTTATTGGCAGTCTGCGACAAGGGGGACAAACCTTCCACCCCCGCCAGCAATGACGTTGCCAAGGGCAATAAGAAATAGCAGGAAAAAGGGAGCGGAACATGCGCAGGTTGACGGTTTGCCTGACAGTTGCGGCGTTGTGCACGCTGCAGGCGGCGGCGGAAGACCAGCCCGCGTACGTGCCGGCCATGAAGGCGGTGCATGCCAGATTTCACGGCACGCCCGGCACCATCGCCTGCTTTGGCGATTCCATCACCTCGGACCAGGGCTTCTGGTCGCCGCTTGCCGCGGGCGGGAATAACATGAACCATCGGATGCAGAAGGCCTATGACGTGGCCAGAGGGTGCCTCAAGCCCGAGTGCTGGAAATGGAAGGGGAAGAAATACGGCAACGAGGGGGGAATGACCTCGCTCTGGGGCCGGGACAATATCAGCCAGTGGCTGACTAATCTGAACCCGGAGGTCGTGGTGCTGCAGTTTGGCAGTAACGACATCGACCGCAAGGTCACGCCCGAGCAATCGCTGGCTGATTTCGAGCAGGCCATGACCGAGATCGTGCAGAAGTGCCTTTCCAACGGGACCATTGTGATCATGGGCACCATACCGCCCCGGAACAAGCGCACAAGCGAAGAGTACAACGCCCGCGCCCGCAATATTGCCGAGACCTTCCACCTGCCAGTCTGCGATTTCTACCGCGAGTGTCTCCAGCGGCGGCCGGAGGACTGGAACGGTAGGCTGCCGCAATTTCAGGAGGGGATGACCGACAAATTCGAGGTGCGCACGCTCATCAGCGGCGACGGCGAGCACCCCTCGCGGCCAAAGGCCTTTGCCAACGACTACTCCGAGGAGGCGCTGAAGACCAGCGGCTATAACCTGCGGACGTATCTCGTGCTGCTGTCGTATGCGGATGTGCTGACCCAGGTGATCGGCGTTCCCGAGGGGAAAAAATAACGCCTGCGGTGGCATAGCAGTGGCTTGCGCAAGCGGGTAATCGTTTGTTGAGGCAGGGACGCCTCGGAGAGGCGTCCCTGCCTCCTATTCGCAAGACTCCTATTGCGTCGTTCCGCTCTCTCTGGCAATGGAGAGATGCCGCAGCGCTTCATAGGCGGCTGCCCTTTCGCGTGATTCGCGTGTTTCGCGGGCAGGAATTTTTCGTGTCCTCTGGGTTACAGGGGCAGCGACCCCCGCGGCCTTGCTCCTCGGGTGAAGAAGTTCAATGCGCAATCATCGGGGTCGGGGTCGCTATCGGTATCGGGGTCGAGAACCATGAAATTCGACCAATGATCCCTTCTCGACCTTCGTGACCGATTCATCTGCGGCTACACGCTTCTTAGGTCGTTCCAGCCGCGCGCATGATTCCCGCTCTTCGCCGCTCGCGGCGGAACTTACTTGATCGCGTATACGAACAGCCGGTCGCCCTTGCGTACGAACAGCTTGCCGCCGGAGATGACCGGAATGGCCCAGGTGTCGTGCCCAGTGCTTTCAGCCATGGCAATGGCTTCGAAGTCCTTCGGCGCACCGCCTGCCGCATCTTTCTCCTTCGCCGGGCCGGGTTTGGCCGCATCCTTTGCCGCGCCGGGCTTGGAAGTTGGAGCTGCCGCTGCGCCGGGTTTGGGTGTCGGGGCCGCCACTGGGGTGGCTGGGGGTGTGGCGGTGGCTGATGGTGCCGCTGTGGCGGGGAGCCGGAACGAGCAGATCGGCTTGTAATCGGTCGGAGTCGCTTCCGCGAGCCCCATGATGCCGTCCTGGCAGAACGTATAGAGCATGCCGTCGGCGTAGATAATGGACCCCTTGCCCACGCCGGGTGGCGGTTCCTTGGGTTTGGTCTTCCACTTCGCGTTTCCTGTGACGAAATCGAGGCAAGCCCAGCCGTTGCCGTTGTTGCCGTAGAGATAGCCGTTGACCAGGATATAGCCGCCGACTTCGCAGTCCATGGCTTTGGTCTCCCACAGTTGCGTCGCCTTGGCCACGCCGTTGGAAATCTCGATTCTCGCCGCGCCGCCGCCGGTGCCTGTGCCGTTGGCCGCAAAGACGCAGCCGTTGGAGAAAACGGCTGTAGCGGTCGAACGGTAGCTCGCCGGCCGCTTGTACGACCAGAGCGGCGCGCCGGTGTCTGCCCGCACTCCTGCCAGCATGCCGCCGATGGTGTTCGCATACTGGCGGACGCCGCCGACTTCAAAGACAATGGGTGAGCAGTAGGCGGCCCCAGCTTTTAGCCCTTTGCTGATCCAGACCGTCTCGCCGGTCTGCCGGTTCAGCGCGGCGAACGCCCCGTCCGCGCCGCCCGGCGTGCAGATCACCCGGTCGCTGTCGACGAGCACGGCCTCGGCATAGCCGTGTTTGGCCGACGTCGCCTTGAACCGTTCTGAGAACTCCACCTTCCAGGCCTCGTTGCCGGTGGCGGCGTCCAGCGCGGTCAGCCGGCCCACGCCGGAAAGCACGAAGACCCTTCCCTTGTCCACGGTTGGCGTCGCGCGCGCGCCAGGGAAGTTCGCCGTGAACTCCCGGCCGACATCCTTTTCCCACAGTTTCTTGCCATCCTCGCCGAAGCAGAAGACCAGCAAGTTGCTGTTGATCATGCCGGTGATGTAGATCTTGCCGCCGACCACGGACGGCGACGACCAGCCGATGCCGATGTCGGGGATCGTGCGCAGCAGCTTGGGGCCTTCCGTCGGCCAGCTCTTGAGCAAGCCGGTTTCGGCCGACTTGCCGTCGCGGTTGATTCCGCGCCATTGCGGCCAGTCGTCCGCCATCAGGTGCGCTGCGGCAATTGTGAACGTCAGCACCAGCAGAATGCGGAGGTTTCTCATCCGTCGTGGACCTTTCGTGGAATTCACTGTCGATTGGATGGAGAGCGCGGGGGGTGTTGTCAGCCGGATGGTTGCGCTTACGCGCGGGTTTTGCGCCAGCGACCGATCTTCAGATAGCGCCCAATGTTGGCGCGCGGGGCCGGCACGGGGCGGATCAGCCCCTGTTGCGGGGTGGTGAGCAGGATCTGCACGCCGGGCCCGTGGCCCGCGACCGGGGAGTCGGCGTGGACAACCACGCCGATGGTGATGGCGCCCTCGCGGTAGCAATAGCCGCGGGTGCCGTCCTGGTCGAGCAGCGCCACGATATCGCCCATGAGCAGCTTGTCGAGGCCGTACCGGCGGTTGGCCTGCGGGTCGCTGGTCTGGATGTCGTAGTCGCCGCGGAAGCAGTCGATATGCCCGAGGCCGGCTCCCATCACGCAGGCCGGGATGCAGGCTGCGACCGGCACCTCAAGCGCCTTCTTCGTTTCGCAGATGCCGAGCTTCTGCAGCAAGCCCGGATCGATCGCATACACGGACACATCAGGCCAGTCGAGGAGTTGGAGGCCCTGGCCATAACCGCGGATCTGGATGCGGTCCTCGTAGGAGAGCCTTTCGAGCGCGTCCTGCGGGAAGTCGACCATTGTGTGGTTGCCGCCGTCGTGGTGGCCGGTGACCACGCCACGCGCGCCCTTGGCTTCGCCGGACAGGATGCGCGCCTCGTTGCCGACGCAGCTGAAGGTATAGAGCGCGAGGTTGGAGGGGGTCATCGCCTCGCCGGCGAAAAGCGTCACACCCGGCTCCACATGGTCGCCCACGAACTGCCGCACGGCGTCGCCGATCTTCACGTTGTAGTGGATGCCGGCGCAGCCGATGCCGGGGTTCGAGGAGCCGTCCAGGTTCACGATCCAGTTGCGGGCAATCGGCGGCTTGGGCTTGCCCTCTACGGCCATGGCCACAAGGTTGTCGTGATTGATGCGCAGCATGTTCGTCTCCAGGATTGAGCGAGAAGGTCGATGTGCGGGAGATTCTAGCGCAGATGCCACCGGTGATTCTACGACAGAAATCAATTCAGCGCGCCACGCAGGGGGCGGATACAGAGGCTATTGAGCCGGGTTGAGCACACCCAGTGTCTTTCCGGGTTGGCCCTTCTGTGTGCCCAATCTCCTCTGCAAAATCTGTGTCCGCAACGCCTGTCCCCGCGCCGCGCCCATTCCCGCCTGCCCCTAAAGGGACTCTCTCGGCGCCCTGCCTCCAATAACATTTATTCACAGCGCCACGCGCCATGCTCCTTGGCGCGCGGCGGGGCAGCCCGCCTTCTTGCTCTGGTTTTGGCGGATTTCTTTTTGTATCCTGTTGGCAAAGGTGCAATCGTTCATGATCGGCAACGGGCAGAGATGCGGGCAATACAACCGGCAGGCTGTATTTCGACGGCTGGCGTTGGGGCTGTTCCTGGCGGCTACCGGCGTAGTGCGCGCGGGAGACGGGGCGAGTGTGTCTGTCACTAACAGCAGTCCTGCCAGGCAGGCGATCACCAATGTTCTGGCGCTTTGGCTCGACGTTCCGACAAATGTCGTGCTGGATCGTGCGATTTCGCCGGTATCGGGCACGAACTGGACCGGCGCGGATCTTGTGCGTACCGGCGCCACGTGGCAGGCGACGGCGCTCCTTGAGACGGGCTTCTTCTGCGAGCGCCGAACGGACGTCCCTACCGGCAGGAGGATCACTCTGGAAGGGTGCTATCAGAGCTTGGATGTCGGCTGGAAGAAATACTTGGGGGACGGGATTTCGGTTGGCGTGGGGGTTGGCTTCGGCACGGCCAAGGCGTTCATCCGGTCGCCACCCTGACGGCGGGGCAGGCGGTGCCGGGTGGCGGTGGTTATGTATCGATTTGTTGGGAAACGGCTCGCGGGGATGCTCACCCTTCCGTTCGATTGCGAACGGTTTGATCAAAACTGGAGGAGGGCGAGCGTCCTCGCGAGCCGTTTTCTTTACGTAAGGAATACGCTGCCGCGGCGGCTCATTCCCGGATCAGCGCCAGCAGCTCGTCGCGCTTCTCCAGCATCTTTTTCTTCGTCTTCGCCTCGACATTGAGGCGCACGAGCGGCTCGGTGTTGGAGCAGCGGACGTTGAACCACCAGTCCTTGTATTCGACGCTGACGCCGTCGAGCTCCAGTACTTTGCCGTCTTTGTAGGCAACCTTGATCTTCTTGAGGATCTTCTTGGGGTCGCCCTTCACGTGGGTGTTGATTTCGCCACTGGCGTGGTACTTGCGCAGCGGGGCGATCAGCGTGGAGAGCGGCCGGCCAGCCTGGCTGACGATGTTGGCAATGCTGAGAACCGCCATGGCCGAGCTCTCGGTGGTGTAGTTGTCGCGAAAGTAGTAGTGTCCGCTGAGCTCGCCGGCAAAGATCGCGTCGTGTTCACGCATCTGCTGCTTGATGAAGGCGTGGCCGACGCGCGACATCATGGGCGTGCCGCCCATGGCCTCGATGATCTCCTTGACGACCCAGCTGCTGCGCAGGTCGTAGTAGATCACGCCCTTGCGCTGCGAGAGGATGTCCTGCGCGATCAGCGCGGTGATCAGGTCCATGGGGATGATCTCGCCGGTCTCATCGACAAAGCCGGCGCGGTCGGCGTCGCCGTCGAACGCCACGCCAAAGGCGTAGCCGCCCTGGCGCACGCGGGCCTGGAGGGCCGCGAAGGTCTCGATCTTCAGCGGATTGGCCTCGTGGTTGGGGAAGGAGCCGTCGAGCGTGTCGAACAGCGGTTCGATCTCGATCTGCGAGGGGAGCGCCTTGGCTTCGAGGATTCCCATGGCGTTGGCGTAGTCGACCGCGATGCGCACCGGACCCTGCAGGTGGCTGAATCGGCGCACGTGGGCCGTGTACTCGCGCAGGATGTCGTAGGAGGAGATCTCCCCAATGCGGCCGGTGGGGCGGGCGAAGGCACCGGAGGCGGCAATCTTCTCGATCTCGGCGATGCCGTTGGCGCCGCTGATCGGGACAGCCTGGCTGCGGCAGAGCTTGAAGCCGTTCCATTCGCCGGGGTTGTGCGAGGCGGTGATCATGATGCCGGCATCTGCGCGCAGCCAGCCGTTGGCGTGATAGCACATGGGCGTGGAGCAGAGGCCGAGGTCGATGACGTTCGCGCCCTGCTCTGTGAGGCCGCGGGCGAGCGACTGAAACAGCGGGATGGAGTGCGGCCGCATGTCGCGGCCCACCACCACCTTGCCGCAGCCGCCGAGGAACGTGACAAACGCCCGGCCGATGCGGTAGGCGACGTCTTCGGTCAGCTCTGTGCCGTAGATGCCGCGGATGTCGTACGCCTTGAAGATGCCGGCCATGGTGGTTCTCCCCAAGTCAAAGGTTCAACGCAATGCCATCATCGTAGCGGAGCGCGCGGGGAATTTCAACGTCGCAGGCGTTCGGAAGCACGCAAGATCGGTCAATCTGCGGGCGAGACGACCGCGTTCCCAAGGGCGTCACGCGCGGAGGTGGCGGAGGAGTTGTGTGGCGGCGTCGGCTTCGGCGGTGCGTCGGGTGGCGCCTTCGCCAGTTGCCTCGTGGTCAACGACGCAGACGCGCACCCGGTAGCTGGGGGCGTGGGCAGGGCCGCGCACGGCGAGGCGTTCGTAGGCGGGCGCGCACCGGAACTCCCGCTGGGCCAGTTCCTGGAGGTCGCCCTTGGGGTTGCCGCTTTCGCCGGCAACGGGGATGGCGTTCAGGCGCGGGGCGATCAGGCGCAGGAAGAGTTTATTACCGGCGCGCAGACCGCCGTCGATCCAGGCGGCACCGAAGATCGCTTCCATGCTGTCGGCCAGCATGCCGGCGCGGCCACGGCCGCCGCTGCGCTCCTCGCCCTTGCCCATGCGCAGGTGGGGGCCGAGGTCGATGGCGCGCGCCAGTTCGGCGAGCGACTTGCCGCTGGCTACCTGGCTGCGCAGAATGGTGAGACGCCCTTCGTCGGCGTCGGCGTGTCGCTCGAAGGCGTACTGCGCGGCCAGGAGGCCCAGCACAGCATCGCCCAGGTATTCCAGACGCTGGTTATCGGCCGTCTTGTCGGCATGCTCGAAGCAATACGACGGATGAGTCAGGGCCGCCTGCAGCAGCGCGCGGTCGCGGAAGCGGTAACCGAGGCGTCGTTCGAGTTCGCGCAGCGGATGGGCTTTGGGGAGGAGGAACATGGGGGAAGGATTCAGGGTTCAGGATGCAGGATGCGAGATTCAGGATTCAGGATGCGGAGTGCAGGATTACAGATTTTTGGCAGGGAGCGGAAGGGCCAGTAACAGGGAAAAAATGGAAGTGCTATCTTGCATCCTGCATCCTGCATCCCGTCCCTCGCCCGCCAGGCGGCGCGATCAGTTGAACGCCGTTTCCTTGCGGGCGGCGGTGATGACGCGTATCACCTCGATGGCCTGATCGAGCGTCACGGGAAAGGGGCGGTTCTGCCGGATGGCGGCAAAGAGGCATTCCCAGGTGCGGTCCAGACCGGACAAGGCCTTCGGGTTGACAGGTCGGGACTCCTCGATCCATTTCAGGGTTTCGGGCGTGCCGAACGAGCCCAGCGGTGGCGTGCGCACGCTGGATCGACGGCGCGGCAGCTTCTGCTTCGGGTCGAGATAGCGCAGCCGGACTTCCTCGCCGGCAGAGAGGGTCAGGGCGCCGCGTGAGCCGGTGACGGTGTACTGGGGTTCGTGGAGGATGCGGCCACCGGAGATCTCGAGGTCGACCGTGAGCCCCTCGGCGTTGCGCAGGAGGATGTGCACGTAGTCCTCGGCGTCGCCCACGGCAGCCACGCGCTTGAGGTCAGACCAGATCTTGACCGGCGGCGCGCCCAGGAACTGCAGGGCGTGGTCAATGATGTGGGGTCCGGTGTTGAGGAGCTGGCCGCCGCCGCAGCGCTTGACGGTCTGCCAGTCGTCGCGCCGCGCGAAGCCGCCGCGGCGGAGCTTGATGTCGTAGACTTCGCCCAGCAGGCCGGAGGCGATGATCTCGCGCACCTGCAGAAAGGCGGGATCGAAACGGCAGTTGTGGCGGATGGTCAGCCGGTTGCGCGCCTTGATGGCGGCGGCGCGCAGCACCAGCGCCTCGTCGGATGTGCGGCACATCGGCTTTTCGAGGTGCGTCCAGCGCCCGGTGGCCAGGGCCGCGAGCGCATGCTCGACGTGCAGATCCGAGGGGGTGGCGATGTCGACGAGTTCGACCTCGTGATCAGCGAGCAGGTCCTCGTAGCGGCGGTAGGCGCTGCAGTTGTATTTGGCCACAGCCAGGTCGCGGCGCTCCTTGATGGGGTCGCAGACCGCCACGATCTTGAACAGTGCAGGGATTTTCTCGAGTTCCGGACAATGCATGCCCCAGCCGGCCCGCCCCAGGCCGACGATCCCCACGCGAACAGGGGCGGTAAATCGGGTATCCATGATAGCGGTCCCTCTCGGCGAATCCGCCCAACAAGCAGGTCCACTCGGGGCGTAAAACGAACATATTTCTAGCAAAATCGAGAGGGATCGTCGAGCTTCTTTTGCGCGGCTTCCGGTTTCTAAAGCAGCTTGTACAAGTGGGTAGCCGGTTGTTGGGGCAGGGACAGTTCTCCGAACTGTCCACGGCCCCTCGAAGAGTCGTCCCAACCTCCGATTCGCAAGACTCCTATTGCTCTTTGGCAATGGAGAGCTGCCGCAGCGCTTCATAGGCTGCGACAGCTGCGGCATTGGCGAGGTTGAGGCTGCGGGCGTGCGGACCGGGCATGGGGATGCGGAAGAGCTCGTCGCCATACCGCGCGTAGAACTCGTCCGGCAGGCCGGCGCTTTCGTTGCCGAAGACCAGGGCGTCGTTGGCAACGAATTGACAGTCGTAGAGCGAGCGCTGGCCGCGCGTGCTGGCAAAAAAGAGGCGGCCGGGGCGCGTGGCAACGAGGAAGTCGTCCCAGTTGTCGTGCAGGCGAAGGTCGAGGTGCGTCCAGTAATCCAGGCCGGCGCGCCGGACCCAGGCAGAGGTCAGGGCAAAGCCGAGCGGCCGGACCAGATGCAGCGGGCAGTCGAGGTCCACGCAGAGCCGGCCAATGGCGCCGGTGTTGTGCGGGATCTCGGGGCGCAGCAGCACAAGGTGGAGGGGTAGGGACATGCAGGCAGGATAACACGATTGGGCACAAGGGGCAGCAGTGGGCAGTGTATTCATTACGAAAAGAAAGCGGCTGTTTTGAGCAACCCGTTCGCAATCGAACGGGAGGGCGAGCGTCCTCGCGAGCCGCTTCCCGATGCTGTAGGCGCGGCCGTTGGTGATGAAATTCTATTTTTCCTGATTTCCGGAGTTCCAGATTCACAAACTGCATGCTCAACGGCTCTTTCTAGGCTTAAACAAAAACCGGCGCGCCCCGTGAGGAGCGCGCCGGCCGGATCGAATTGCGAAGCAATCCGATTACATGCCCATGTCGCCCATGCCGCCGCCATGGCCGCCGGGCATCGGGGATTCCTTCTTCTCCGGAATCTCCGTGACCATGCACTCGGTGGTGAGCAGCAGGCCGGAGATGGAGGCCGCGTTCTGCAGCGCGGAGCGGGTCACCTTCGCCGGATCGAGCACGCCGGCCTTGATCAGGTCGGTGTATTCGCGCGTGGCGACGTTGTACCCGTAGGCCCCCTTGCCATTCTTGACCTGGTCGACTATCATCGCCGCTTCGATGCCGGCGTTGAGCACGAGCTGGCGCAGCGGGGCTTCGAGCGAGCGGCGCACAATGTCTGCGCCGATCTTCTCATCGCCCTCGAGCTTCAGATCGTCCAGGCACTTCTGGCAGCGCAGCAGCGCGACGCCGCCACCGGCCACCACGCCCTCTTCGACTGCCGCACGCGTGGCGTGCAGGGCATCCTCGACGCGGGCCTTCTTCTCCTTCATCTCAGCCTCGGTCGCCGCGCCGACCTTGATCACCGCCACGCCGCCGGCCAGCTTCGCGAGACGCTCCTGGAGTTTTTCGCGATCGTAGTCGGAGGTGGTGTCCTCGATCTGACGCTTGATCTGGGAGACGCGACCCTGAATGTCGCTGGTCTTGCCGGCGCCCTCGACGATGGTGGTGTTCTCCTTGTCCACCGTGACGCGCTTGGCCTTGCCCAGGTCCTCGATCTTGACGTTCTCGAGCTTGATGCCGAGGTCCTCGCTCAGCATCTTGCCGCCGGTCAGGACCGCAATGTCCTCCAGCATGGACTTGCGGCGGTCGCCGAAGCCCGGCGCCTTGACCGCGCAGATCTGCAGCGTGCCGCGCAGCTTGTTCACGACAAGTGTGGCCAGGGCCTCGCCCTCGACATCCTCGGCAATGATCAGCAGCGGCTTGCCGGCCTTGGCGACGTTCTGCAGCAGCGGCAGCAGGTCGTTCAGGCTGGAAACCTTCTTCTCATAGATCAGGATGTACGGGTCGTCCAGCACGGCCAGCATCTCTTCCGCATTCGTGACGAAGTACGGGGAGAGGTACCCCTTGTCAAACTGCATGCCTTCGACGACATCCAGCGTGGTCTCGATGGTCTTGGCTTCCTCAACCGTGATGGTGCCGTCCTTGCCGACCTTGTCCATGGCTTCGGCAATGATCGTGCCGATCTCGACTTCCCCGTTAGCGGAGATGGTCGCGACCTGAGCGATCTCGGTGTGCTCCTTGACCTTCTTGGCCTGCTTGGCGATCGCCTCGCACACGGCCGCAGTGGCCTTGTCGATGCCGCGCTTCAGGCTCATCGGGTTGGCGCCGGCCGTGACGTTCTTCAGGCCTTCGCGATAGATCGACTCCGCCAGCAGCGTGGCCGTGGTGGTGCCGTCGCCCGCGACGTCGCTGGTCTTGCTGGCCACCTCACGGACCATCTGGGCGCCCATGTTCTCGAACGGGTCCTGGAGCTCAATCTCCTTGGCGACCGTCACGCCATCCTTGGTGATGGTCGGCGAGCCGAATTTCTTGTCGAGAATCACGTTGCGGCCGCAGGGACCCAGGGTGGTCACCACTGCGCGGCTCAGTTTCTGCACGCCAGCCAACACGGCCTGGCGCGCCTCGGAATCATACTTCAGTTGCTTCGCTGCCATGGTCTCTCTCCTCCTTCGGATTCAGTTTGCATTGCAGGCTCCGCAGATGCGGGCCGCCATCATTATTCCACGATCACGCCCAGCAGATCCTCTTCGCGGACGAGCTGGAACTCCTTCTCGTCGATCTTCACTTCCGTGCCGCCGTACTTGGGCAGCAGGACCTTGTCGCCGACCTTGACGTCGAAGGGGATCTCTTTGCCGTCCTCGTCGCGCTTCTTGCCGATGGCGCGAATCGTGCCCTCCATGGGCTTTTCCTTGGCAGAGTCGGGAATGATGATCCCGCCCTTTTTCTCTTCCTTGCTTCCATCCTTGGGCTCGACCAGCACGCGTGCTCCCAACGGTTTGATCATCTTGGCCATGGTGTGTTCTTCCTCCTTGGTTGCTTTGTTGCAGTACAGGCTCTCGCCTCGTTTCATGGGGCGTTGACCCCGAAGCGGATTACTTCTTTCCCTTCTTCTCGTCGTCGACCATCGTGAAATCGGCATCGATCACGCCGTCTGCGCTCTTGCCGGCCGCGGGGTCGGGTTGCGGGGCGTTGTCGGTCGGGGCTTCCGGCTGCGGCGCCGCGTTCTTGCCGGCATGTGCATACATCTCCTGCGAGGCGGCCTGCACCAGGTCGAGCAGGGCCTTCTGGCAGGTCTGGATGCGCTCGTTGTCCGTCCCCTTGAGAGCCTCTTTGAGATCCTGGATGCCCTTCTCGACCGGGGCCTTGTGGGTTGCGGGGATCTTGTCGCCGCTTTCCTTCAGCAGTTTCTCGGTCTGGTAGACCAGATTTTCTGCCTGATTATGCGTTTCGACCTCCTCGCGCCGCTTGGCATCTTCGGAGGCATGTTCCTCGGCGTCGCGTCGCATCTTCTCGATCTCATCTTTGGAGAGGCCGCTGGAGGCGGTAATGACGATCTTCTGCTCCTTGCCCGTGCCGAGATCCTTGGCAGTGACGTGCAGGATGCCGTTGGCGTCGAGATCAAAGGTGACCTCGATCTGGGGCACGCCGCGTGGGGCTGCCGGGATGCCGTCGAGATGAAACACGCCGATGCGCTTGTTGTCGCCGGCCATCTTGCGCTCGCCCTGCAACACCTTGATCTCAACCGACGGCTGATTTTCCGCGGCCGTGGAGAAGATCTCGCTCTTCTTGGTGGGGATCGTGGTGTTGCGCTCGATCAAGGGGGTCATGATCCCGCCGAGCGTCTCGATGCCGAGCGTGAGTGGGGTCACGTCCAGCAGCAGCACGTCCTTGACCTCGCCCTTGAGGATGCCGCCCTGAATGGCGGCGCCTACAGCCACGACCTCGTCCGGGTTGACGCCCTTGTGGGGTTCCTTGCCGAAGAGTTCCTTGGCCTTCTGCTGCAGCTTGGGCATGCGGGTCTGGCCGCCCACGAGCACGACTTCGTCAATGGCCTTGAGTCCGGCGTCGCGCATGCAGTTGCGGCAGGGGGCCACGGTGCGCTCGATCAGGGGGTCCACAAGCTGCTCGAGCTTGGCGCGCGAGAGCGAGACGGTCAGGTGCTTCGGGCCTGAGGCGTCCGCCGTGATGAACGGCAGGTTGATCTCCGAGGTCTGTGCGGAGGAGAGCTCGCACTTGGCCTTTTCAGATGCTTCCTTGAGGCGCTGCACAGAGCTGATGTCCTTGGAGAGGTCGATGCCGTGCTCTTTCTTGAAGTCGGCAATCAGCCACTGCATGATGGCCTGATCCAGGTCGTCGCCACCCAGGTGGGTGTCGCCGTTGGTGGCCTTGACCTCGAAAACGCCGTCGCCGATGTCCAGCACCGAGATGTCGAACGTGCCTCCGCCGTAATCGAACACCGCGATCTTCTCGTCCCGCTTCTTGTCCAAGCCGTAGGCCAGCGACGCAGCCGTGGGTTCGTTGATGATGCGCAGTACCTCCAGCCCGGCGATGCGGCCGGCGTCCTTGGTGGCTTGCCGCTGGCTGTCATTGAAGTAGGCGGGGACTGTGATGACCGCCTGGGTGATCGGCTCGCCCAGAAAGGCTTCGGCGTCCGCCTTCAGCTTCTGGAGGATCATGGCGGAGATTTCAGGGGGCGAGTAGAGCTTGTCGCCGATCTTCACGTGGGCATCGCCATTGGCCGCGCGGACAACCTCATACGGAACTAACGCAATTTCATGGGCGACTTCCTCGTACTTGCGCCCCATGAAACGCTTGATCGAATAGACCGTATTCTTGGCGTTGGTCACAGCCTGGCGCTTGGCCGCCTGACCGACTAGACGCTCGCCGGTCTTGGTAAATGCCACGATCGAGGGGGTTGTGCGCATCCCTTCCGCGTTGGAAATCACGGTCGGTTCGCCACCCTCCATCAATGCCATGCACGAATTCGTCGTGCCCAGATCAATTCCCAGTACCTTTGCCATGTCGGCTCTCCTCGCCCGCGAAAGACCACAACCAAACAAAGCGGGCACCAGACTATAAGCAACGATTATGCCATGTGAATTAGAAAACCAATCTGATGTATTGTAACACTCTGTATTATAACATATTGCACATTTTTAGTCCTTTTGGGAAAGAAGACGTTATCCATGCAACAAAGAGTCAATCTGTCTCTATCTAGGTGGTCGATAAACGACTCTGTCCCACATAGGGACCGGATCGACCAATCCATCCTGCTGCGAATAGCGGATATCTTCCCAAAGCTAGACGAAAGCCGGTCAAAAAAAAGGTTGCAGCAATCAGTGAAATCTTGGTATTTTGATAAACGAATAGAGGGGGTATGTCCTTGCGTCACGGTTTCGTCTTGCGTCACGGTTTCGTCTTGCGTCACGATTTCGTAAAGAAAGTGATGGAAAACACCGCCATGTCTACCACCACCCGGCCGCAGCATTTTTCTGTTGTCCAGGCGCATTGCGCGTGGCTGATGGTGTTGGCCATCCTTTTGGTCACACCTGCCCTTGCCCAGCGGACGGACAACAACTATAGCCGTCTGCCGAACTACTCGGAGTCGTTTGAGACTCTGACGGGATGGGGATCCTCCACTCCATTGGCGGTCAGCACTACGAACGGCTGGTATTCGACTCCGGATGATTTTTCCGTTATTACCAACCTCAGCTATTCATTCACGAACTGCACCTATCCGCTCTCAAGCGCCACTTCCAATAATGTGTTGCGGGTCAAACTCAACAACTTGGCGATCTTGACCAACAATTTTGATGCTACGCCCGGCAGCCCGGCTACCGGATACAACATGCAGAACGTGCCTCTGTACATCGACATGATGGTCCAATTCATGACGAATTCGCAGGGCGCTTTCGTGACTTGCACAACCAATGACACAGGGGTCAAGGGTGCGGTGTATGTCGACAGTGCCTCCTCGAATCTGCTGGTTGTGTACCACGGCACCATGGATGCCGGCGGGAATTATCTCGCGGGGCAGAACACCAACGAGATCCTTTCCGCTCTGGTCACCCCGACAAATTGGTATCGTCTCACGATTGCCTATAGCGCAACCAGTCAAACGCAGATGTTCAAGGTTCTGACCAACGGCGTGGCTGTGCAGAGTTCACACGCCTACGCTGACGGCTGGCAGACGAGCTGGCCGCCCACTACCTCGCCAGCAGGCATTTGGTTCCGCTCTGCCGCAGGGCCCGCTCTCTATGCCACGAACCTCAACGCCGTGGCCTTTCAGGGGAGCGGCTATGTTGATGATCTGGTTGTCGCAAACACACCCCCCACCTATCAATCAGGCGGCTCGACCTTCCTGCTGATCGTGGCGAACAACGGCAACGGCAAAACAGACTTCACCAAGTCGAACAACACAGACCCGCTTACGCAGATCACCGTCGCCTCCGCCAGCAGCACCACCATTGTTTACACCGCGAACGGTTGGTATCAAATCTCCGCGCTGACCTCCAATGGCGTGACCGTGGCTGCTGCCGCGGGTGCCACGATCTATACCCAGACACTGACCGGCATCAGTCTGGATATCAGCAATAACGTCACGTTCATCACGAACTACACTGGCGCGGTGGTGGATTCGGTGCCCAGCAGCTGGGCGCTGACCATGGGCCTGACAGTGGCTTATGCCACGGCACATCCGACCCTTGTGCAAGAGGGGTACATGCTGAACCTGAATCCGGCGACGCTGTCGCCGACGCTGGGCATCGCCAGCCTCGACATGACCGGCTCAACGCTGAACGTCACGGTGCTGCTGCAGAACAACGGCGCGCCGGCCGACGTGAAGATCAACGGCACGCTGCGCGTCTACGCGTCGGATGCGCCGAACGGCACCTATACTGAGGTCGGTGCGGCTGCGTTGCTGAACGCGCAATTTGATGTCAACGGCAAGTGTGTGCTGGCGTTCACCGTGCCGGCTGCCAACTTCTACCGGGCGCAGGTCACGTATCCGTAACGCGAAGCAAGAGGACTGGTTTGGACCGCTGGGACGGCGGAAAGGATTAGGGCAATGAAAAAACTGTTCTCCATGGTTCTCGGCCTCGCAATTGCGGCCGGTCTGGCGTTCGGTGATGACGGTCTTGCGCATCTCACGATGACGATTTCCACGCCGGGCCCGGACTATTACAAGGACGGCACCAAGGTGCAGGATGGCGAGACCTACCTGCTGGTTTATCTCAAGACCAACGCGCTGTTCCGCGGTGTGCTGATGAACCGCACACTGGTGGACCCTGCGAACAACGTCATCGCGGCTGTCGGCCAGGCGAAGAACGGCGCCTGCGCTTTCCAGCCAATTCAGTTTTCGACCAATCTCTATCCGTCCACGGGTAAGTGGGTGATCGATCTGCTCGATACCCGCACGGCAGACGGCACGGTTGGCGGACTCGTGGTGGGCAATGGCGCGAGCCAGCCTGCGTCCAGTCCCTCGGCCACAGCGCCGTCAATCACAGATTATGCGGCGACCATGACGGGTGCCGGCGCCACACTCGCCTCCACCGTGATCGCGCCGCCGCTGCCGGGCACGCCGGCGCCAATCATCACGTCCATTACCCAGAAGGACGGCGCCACCACCGTGAGCTTCAACAACCTGGCCAACGGCAACAATTACTACCTGCAGGAGGTCACCACTGTCGGCAACAGCTGGACGGCCACGGCAATTGTGAACCCCATTCCATGCTTTGATTCAGCCGCCGCGATCTCGGTTGAGGTCCCGGCTGTTCCGGGGCAGACCACCCGCTTCTTCCGGATCGTGACGCCGCTCCCGTAGGGACGATCGATCGCAACGCAATTCTCGCAAGGGGCTAAACCATGAAGAAAACGTTGATTCTTCTCGCGTTCGTTGTGGCAGCGATGCTGGCGCAGGCGCAGATTGCGCCGCTGAACAGCTCCAACACGGTTGGTTTTGTCCTGGTCACCAACATCGCCAACCAGGCCAATTCCATCATCACCGTGCCGTTTGAAGCCTGCCTGAGCAATGGCGCCGCAGGCGTGGTGGCGGACTTGGTTTCCACGAACGGGTTGGTTGCTGCCGGTGATGCCGCGCACGCGGACCAGTTGGTGGTGTTGACAACCAACGCCACGGGCCTGATCTACTACTATTACTGGCTGCATGCCGGAACCGGGTGGACTGCAATCGACACGACCGTGCTGATGCCGGGCGGCACCAACGCCATCGTCACGCCGCCAGCTGCCGACACCTTCCAGATTTCGCGCGGGCTGGGCTTCTGGCTGAAGCGTTATGCGTCCGCTTCTGATTCCACCGTGATGCTCAAGGGGCAGGTCTCGGATATTGCGCAGTCTACGGTGATCATGCCGGGCCTGAATCTGGTCGGCTTTGCCTCGCCCACGAATGTGACCTTGAATGACTCCGGAGTTTCCTGGGTTGGCGCCTACAGCACCAACGGGCTGACCACGACGTCCGACAAGATCATGATTGTCGGAACCAATGGATTGCTTGCCCCCTATTTCTACTTCACGTGCCCGACCGGCGTCACGTGGTCCGCGTATGCAGCGTTGGACGGCAAATGGATCAATCAGGGTTATGTGGTCGCCACAAACGTCAGCATCTCCGCCGGGCATGGGTTCTGGTATGTGCGTCGTGGGAGCAGCAGCTTCACTTTCCAGCCGGGTCTGTAAGAGGACGAAAGGTCATGTCATGAAAAAGGCGCTGGTATCGCTTTTTGCCGCCATCGGGGTCGTCTCTGCGTCCCAGGCGGTCATCGTCAGCTGGGCTGTCAGTTCGGTGATGTCCGGGACCACCGCAGCCGAGCTGGTGTATGTTTCGTCGGGCGTGCCGATAGATGCCTCCGGCTCGGCGGGGTGGACGACTCTGGCCAACGCAACGGTGGTCGGCTCCCAGGTGTCTGGCCTTGCGATCACGCCGGCAGGCATTGGCGAGCAGGATACGGTGGACAGCGTGACCCGCAGCGGGGGCGCTTATTTTGTGGTTCTGTTCACCTACAACAGCGTACTGAATAACAACCGCACGTTGTTCGCGTATTCCACGGGTGGTCTTGCCTACAACGATACGACCTACATCACGCCGAACGAGATGGCCCCGATCACGGGCGTGTGGGATCCCTCCAGCTTCACGCCGATCCCGGAGCCCGGTTCCCTGTCGCTGCTGGGCGTCGGCGCTGTGGTTCTGGCTATTCGGCGCCGCCAAAAGAAACCGAAGTCGTAATAGCTGCAAACCTCATTGCAATGAAACGGCGGCGCCTTGGGGTGCCGCTTTTTTATTGGAAGGAGATGTCGCGTGCTCCACTTGCTTCCGTTCCGTCCTATTACGCTGGGTCGCCTTCGTCGAGCCCGCCAGACATCGTTCGGGGTCTTTGCCGTTGCGCTGGTCTTCTACCTGTTGACACTGGACGCCTCGGTTTTTCCCGGCGAATCCGCCCGATGGACCGTCTGGGTCACCGGCATCAATACGCGCGAACTGGTTTCCCATCCGCTTCTGTCCGCACTGGGTCGGGTTGTCGCCTCGCTGCCGGTCTTCTCGCTGGCCTTCCGTCTCAATGCACTGGCCGCACTGGCAGGCGCCATGACCCTTGGCTGGATCTACCGGCTGGCTTGGTTCTTCGTCTTCGACACCATGCGCGAACAGTCTGCCATCACCAAGGCTTCACGCCTGGCACGCTTCGCCGGCTTTCTGGCGGTTCTCACGGTTGGCCTCAGCCGGCCGTTCTGGCACGCCGCCACCAACTTCCGGCCGGAGATCTTCGATGTGGCCCTGCTGATGGGATGCGCGCACCTGCTGATCGTCTATGCCCGCACGGAACGCGTGGTCTGGCTGCTGCTGTTTGGCGTGCTGTACGGCATGGGGATTGCGGAATCGCCGCTGTTCATGGCGATGATCCCGCTGATGGCGGCGGTTGCGGTGCTCGTGGAATGGCGGCTGACCTGGTGCCAGATGAAGCGTTTGATCGCCTCTGCGGAACTGGCGCTGCTGGCGTTCGCCGGGACGTATTACCTGAGCGCCTGGGCTTTTGCCAAGATGTACGACCGGGCCACAAACGCGCAGATGATCTTCGGCATGTTCCCCCAGATGCTGCGTGTGCAGTTCAGCGCCATCTCGCAGATGCTGCCCGCCCAATTGTGGCTGCCGGTTGTGCTGATGGGGCTGGTGGCCACGGCGCTGTCGTTTCTGGCGGCAAGTTATGCGTTGGACAACCGTCGTTCGTGGAGCCTGCTCCTGCTGAACGTCGGCCTATCCGTCTCCGCTGTGCTGCTGCTGGGCAATGCGCCGTTTGCACCGTGGAGCATCCAGGTGGCGCGTGACGTGCTGCCGGTCGCCACCTACGTGCTGGCGGGTCTGGGCATCAGCCTGCTGGCCACGTCATGGCGCGCGCTGGCGCTTATGGGCGACCCGGTGGAGGAGAACCAGGCGCTTCACGAAAAGGGTGCCAGAGCGCCGAGGCATTATGCCGCCACGCGCATGGCAGGCTTTCTGCTGGCGCCGGTGCTGGCGCTCGCCATCGGCGTCTGTGGGGTCGTGAACGCCATTGAGCACCTCAAGGATAATGGCCGGTTCGCCGACCGCATGGCGGATGCGGTGCTGGACGGCCTGCACGGCCGCACCTGGGTGGTCGGCAACGGCATCATCGACAACAACCTGCTGATCCGGGCGCACGAACGCGGCCTGACCATCCACCTGCTGGCGCCCCTGCAGGCCAATGAACGGCACTACGTGGCCTCCATCCTGCGCGCCGTGCGCGCCGACCCCACGCTCTCTGCCAATGCCAGGTTGCGTGCGGAAAGTCTGATGGCCTACAACTTCCTCGTGTTCCTCGATGACATGTTTGCGACGGATTCCCGTGTGGGCGCAAAGGCCATCGCGATGGGACTCCCCGATATGTGGTATGGGTCGCGCTGGATCCCTGTTCCCGAGGTCCTGTTCTGCGGCGGCGTCCGCGATCTTTCGGAACTGCAGGACCGCAACCTGCTGGCCGCGTTTCAGACATTCTGGAAACAGTGGTCGTCGTTCCTGAAGGACGGCCCAGGCTCCCCGCAGCAGGTTTCGTATCGCTGCCGGCAGACCATGCTGCGCCACCTGGCTTTCATGGCCAACAATCTCGGTGTGATCCTGGATGATCTCGGCAGGCACGAGGAGGCCTATCTTGCCTATCAGAAGGCGCACAGCATCAACCCCGAAAACATCAGCGCGCTGCTGAACCTCTTCGAGATGGTCTCCCGCGGCATGCACCCGGAGGCAAAAAACCAGATCAACTCCGAGCTGCGCAGCCGGGTCGATGACCCCACGCGGCGTTATTCCCTCTGGTCTTTGAGCCGCTATTACGGATATGTCCGGAACAGCGAGATGTTCGTGCAGATGGGATGGTCGTGGGCTCTGTCGAGCAATCCCGGCTCCGTGCTGGCCGGCCTGCGCAGCGTCTATGCCATGCAACCGGACGAGTCGCACCGCATGGGCGTGATGGCCATGCTGGCGGCGCTGCACGAGATGCGCGGAGATCTCGCCCAGAGTGCCGACGAATACCAGAAGGTCTTGCAGGCCGATCCCCGGAACGCGACGGCGATCTCCGGACTGGTCCGCCTGACGCTCCGGCGGAATGTCGTGGACGAAGCCCGCCGGATCCTGGAGACCGGCGAAGGCGCAGGCGCCTCCAAGCGCCTGCTCCGGCAGGACTGGGCCGCGCTCTATCTTGTGTCGGGCGACCTGCCGCGGGCGCGTATCGTCCTGCAGGACCTGGCGGATGACCCCGCCGTCACCCCCATGTGCCTGGCCATGCTGGCCATGGTCATGATCGAACAGAACGAGGGCAGCATCGTGGAGTCGACGGTCCTGCCCAAGCTGCTCCAGAAGACCAACGATTCCAAGGACGACCGCTATTTTCCGCTCGTGATCCAGGGGCGCATCTGGCAGAGCAAAGGCAAGTCCGGATTCAAGAACGCGCTCATCTATTTTCAGCGCGCCGCCGCCATCCGGCCGGACGTGCAGGCGCTGCAGGAGGTGATCCTGATGCTTGATGCTGCCATGGAGAATCAGACGGCCGCCGAGGCCCACGCGCTGCTGCTTCTCCGGCAGCAGCCGGGACATGCGCTGGCCAACTTCATCGTCGGCTCCATCCGCCTGGAACAGGCGCGGTACGAGGATGCCGAGCCGTATCTGCGCTGCAGCGCCGGTGCGCCGGCGCCCACGGTAGATGCGTTGAACAACTTTGCGCAGGTCCTGTGCCACAACCGCAAGCTCGACGAGGCCACGCTCGTGGCGCGGCGGGCCACGGAAATCGCCCCCGGGCGCTACGAGAGCTGGTCCACGCTGGCATCTGTGCTGATCCTGGCCGGAAACTTCGAAGCCGCCGAGGAGGCGCTGGCTAAGGCGCACCAGATGAACAATGCCGACTCCCGGCTTTTCCTGGTGGATGCCCAGTTGGCCGTGCAGCGCGGCGACCTCGGCGCAGCCAGGAAAGCGCTGGGGGCTATCGACTCGAAGACGACACTCTCCATTTCCGAACGCCGCGATCTGGCGGATCTCAAGGCGGCCCTTGATCGCTTGGGCCAGCGGCGCTTGTAGAAAGCGTCGAGCCCGAGAGAAGGAAGAAACGAACGGTGGAAGTTGGGGCTGCGGCGAGGACGCCGCGCCCTACTGTTGTGGCCGCGACCCCGCGGCCTTGCGCCGAGCCCAAACCATCTTCATTCCCAGCGCAGAAGGGACCCCGCGGGGCGCATTTCGCCGCCCGCGCACCTGCGATTCCCTTCTCAATTCCACGACTCATCGCCCTCGGAAACCTTCTGTTTTCCAACGCAGAAGGGGCCCCGCGTGGCGCGGATCGGCGTCCCCGGCGCGGGGGAAGGCGTCAGAGTGGCCCAGCCGCAAGGCTTGACGGGCGGACGTGGATACGTATCCCGGCCGCCCGGCGTAACGCCGCGGATGGGCCGCTATCACGCCTGATCTCCGCGCCCCGATTCGCGCCGCACGCGCGTCAGCCACCTCCGGCGGGTCAGGTCCGGCGGGCTCAAATGGCGCGCTGGCCATGCGGTCGCCTTTCGCCTATAGTAATACCTCCCCGGAGGGCTTCCGGGCGGTGGCGCCGGCCGATCCGGTGCGTGTGCGCAGCGAGACCATCATGCCGAACACCGTTCTGATCGGCGCCCAGTGGGGCGACGAGGGCAAGGGGAAGATCATCGACGTGCTGACCGCGCAGGCCGACATGGTCGTGCGCTATCAGGGCGGCAGCAACGCGGGCCATACTGTGGTCGTCGCCGGCCGCAAGTTCGTCCTGCACCTCGTCCCTTCCGGCATCCTGCACCCCGGCAAGACCTGCGTGATCGGCAATGGCGTGGTCGTGGATCCGCTCGCGCTGATCGCGGAAATCCGCATGCTGGAGCAGGAGGGCGTCACGGTTCGCGGACGCCTCACGGTCAGCGATCGCGCCCATTTGGTGCTTCGTTACCACAATGCGCTCGACACAGCCGATGAAGCTGCACGTGGCGACAGCAAGCGCATCGGCACCACCGGCCGCGGCATCGGCCCGGCCTACCGCGACAAGGTCTGCCGCTGCGGCCTACGCATGGGCGATCTGCTCGAGCGCGACTTTCCCGAACGGCTGGCCGCCAATGTTGTTGACGCCAACCGGGCGCTGACAGCCCTGGGCGCCGTGCCGCTGGACGCTGCCGGATTGCAGAAGACCTACGCCGAGGCGGCGCAGGTTCTCGCGCCGTACATCGCTGACACGATCGAGATCGTCCACGCCGCCGACCGCGCCGGCAGCAGCATCCTGTTTGAGGGTGCGCAGGGAACCATGCTCGACGTGGATTTTGGCACCTATCCGTTCGTGACTTCCTCCAGCCCGACCTCCGGCGGTGCCTGCATTGGCACGGGCATCGCTCCCAACCGGATCCAGCGCGTGGTCGGTGTGATCAAGTGCTATACCACCCGCGTGGGCGAAGGGCCGTTTCCGACCGAGCTGACCGACGCCCTCGGCGAGGATCTCCGGCAGCGCGGCGGTGAGTTTGGCGCCACCACCGGCCGTCCCCGGCGCTGCGGCTGGTTCGATGCCGTGGTCGGCCGGTACGCGCAGATGGTCAACGGTGTCGATCTCTGGGCCTTTACCAAGCTCGATGTGCTCGACACGCTCCCCGTCATCCGGATCTGCACGGCCTACGAGCTCGACGGCAGGAACATCACGACCATGCCCGCCAGCCTGGCGGCCTTCCAGCGCTGCAGGCCCGTCTACGAGGAGATGCCCGGCTGGCTCCAGGCTACGAGCCGCATCACCCGCTACGAAGACCTTCCCCTGCAGGCGCGCGCCTATATCGAGCGCTTGGTGCAGCTCATCGGCGGGAAGCTGGGTGTGCTCTCCGTCGGACCGGGACGGGAGACGACGCTGCGGCTGGGTCTGTAGACTGCAGCTTGAGGCTATGGGCGGCCGGCAAAACTGTCGGGATCGAAATCGGGATCGGAGTCGATGATCGTCGTTCGATAGCGGTCCCGATAGCGATAGCGACCACGCGAAATAAACGCTTCTGTATGGCTTATTTTTTCAACCTGACAGCCTGCAGTCTTAACCCCTACAGCCTTCTTTCCGCATGCCAACCACCGCCGACAACGCCATCCCCGCGCACATGGCCATCATCATGGATGGCAACGGTCGCTGGGCCCGGCAGCACGGTCTGCCGCGGCTCAAGGGGCACGAGGCAGGCGCGGAGACAGTGCGCTGCGTGATCCGCTACTGCCGCGATGCCGGCATCAAGGTTCTCACCCTCTACGCCTTCAGCACCGAGAACTGGGCGCGGCCGCCGGCCGAGGTGCTAGGGCTCATGTCGCTCCTGAAGAATTTCCTCCGCGACAACGAACCGGAACTGCACGAGCATCGGGTGCGCCTGCGCATCATCGGCAGGCGCGGCGATCTCGAATCCTCCATCGTGCGCGAACTTGAGCGCGTCGAGCGCGCCACCGCCGCCTACACCGGCGGACAGCTCATCTTGGCGCTCAGCTACAGCGGCCGCAGCGAGCTCGTTCAGGCCACGCGCGCAATCGCGGAGGAAGTGAAGCGCGGCGCGCTCCGCCCCGAGGCCATCGACGAGGCCACAATCGCGGCGCATCTCTACGCGCCTGACGTGCCGGATCCGGATCTCATCGTGCGCACGAGCGGCGAGCTGCGCATCAGCAACTTCCTGCTCTGGCAGTGTGCGTACAGCGAACTGTACGTCACGCCGGTACTGTGGCCAGATTTTCGGGAGGCCGATTTCCGCGCCGCGCTGGACGCCTATCGGCAAAGACAACGGCGCTATGGGCGCGTGGAGGCGGCGCAATGAACCCCATCCTCAAACGAACCATGGTCGGCGTCGGCGTCGGCGTGTTCTGGGCCGTGGTGCTGCGCTACCTGCCGGCCGGTGCGTTGTTCGCGATCCTGCTGGTCTGCTCCTCGCTCTGCCAGTGGGAGTTCTACCGGCTGGCGGAACGCGGCGGGCTGGCGCCCAGCCGGCGCGTCGGAGTGATGCTGGGCCTTCTCTGGCTGACGGTGCTCTTCGCGACGCTGCCCGGCGATGTGGCCCCCCGATGGGAACTGCTGGCGCTGGCTGGCGGCGGATTCCTGCTGCTGGCGCAACTGCTGTTCGACGCGCGAGTTGAACGCCACCTGGAAACAGCGTCGGTCACCTGGTTGGGATTTTTCTATGTGCCGTTCCTGCTGGGATTCTACATCCGCCTGGCGCAGTGGGGCGTGACCGAGCCCTTTCTGCTGAGCCGCGGCGGCATTTTCCTGGCGTTCTATGCCTCGCTGGTGGTCAAGTTCACCGACGCCGGCGCCTACGCGGCGGGCATGGCCTTCGGCCGGCACAAGATGTTCCCCCGCATCTCGCCGGCCAAGTCGTGGGAAGGCCTTGCGGGTGGCCTGGCGCTGGGGGTTTTGTTCAGCGTGGGAACGGTTCTGGTCGCCCGCTCCTGGTCAGTGGTTCCCGTCACGCCGCTGACGTATCTAGGGCTGCCCGCGGCTGCCGGGCTCGGATTGCTGCTGGGCGCGCTCGGCGTGCTGGGCGACCTGATCGAATCGATGTTCAAGCGCTCCGTTCAGGCAAAAGATTCCAGCGGCGTCATGCCGGGGCTGGGCGGCTTGCTGGACATCTTCGACAGCCTACTTTTTGCTCCGGCCATGCTGTATTTGCTGTTGCCCTTACTTTAACGATCACGAACAGAACAATAGCTGGGATTCAGGATTCAGAGAAAATTAGGGAAACACAGGAAGGCTGTCGACAGTCCGCAGTTGATCCTGTATCCCGAATCCTGCATCCTTTATCCTGCATCCCGAAACCTGCATCGTTGGCCCCCCATGCGTTCCATCATCATCCTCGGCTCCACCGGCTCCATCGGCGAAAGCGCCCTGCGCGTGGTCGCCGCGCTGCCGGATCGCCTGCGCATCACGGGACTGGCAACCCGCACAAACGTGACGCGTGTGCTGGAGCAGGCCGTGCAGTTTGGCGTGCCGCTGGTGGCGGTCGGCGATCCGGCCGCTGCCGCGGAGGCGCGCCGCCTCGCGCCGCCCGGCGTGCGCGTGCTGGCAGGCGAGGAGGGGGTCGTCGAGCTGGCCGCGGCCGAAGGCGCGGACATCGTGCTCTGCGCACTGGTAGGTATGGCCGGGCTTCGGCCGGTGCTGGCCGCGATTGAGGCCGGCCACGACGTGGCGCTCGCCACCAAGGAGGTGCTCGTGGCAGCCGGCGAGCCGGTCATGGCCGCCCGCGCACGCCGCAACGTGCGCATCCTTCCGGTGGACAGCGAGCACTGTGCGATCTTCCAATGTCTGCAGTCGCCGGTTACGGCGCCGTACTGCGTCCGTCCGCCCGCCGCGCCCGCCGCACAGGCCGCCGAGACGCGCGTGCGGCAACTGCTGCTGACCGCCTCAGGCGGTCCGTTTGCCGGCCGGCCGGAGATCGATTTTGACTGCGTCACCATCCAGCAGGCGCTGGCGCACCCGCGCTGGGCCATGGGGCGCAAGGTGACGATTGACTCTGCCACCATGATGAACAAGGGGCTGGAGATCCTCGAGGCCCGCTGGCTCTTCCAGGTGCCGCTGGAGCGCATCGACGTGGTGGTGCATCCCGAGAGCGTGGTACACTCCCTCGTCGCATTTGTGGACGGCTCGTGGTTGGCGCAGCTTTCGCCGCCGGACATGCGCTTCGCGATCCAGTACGCGCTGACTTGGCCGGACCGCGTCGCCGCGGACATGCCACCGCTGGAGCTCGCGCGTCTGGCGTGCCTGCACTTCGCGGCGCCGGACGAGCGGCGCTTTCCTTGCCTGCGCCTCGCGCGGCAGGCGGCCGCCGCCGGCGGCACCTGTCCGGCCGTGCTGAATGCGGCCAACGAAGTCGCTGTGGAGGCATTCCTTGCTGGGCGGATGAACTTTTCCGGCATCTGGCGGACGGTCGAACAGGTGCTGGGCCGGCATACGCGTCAGGCCGCCGGCGGGCTGGATGAGATCTTGGCCGCTGACCGCTGGGCGCGCGAGGCGGCCGCGCAGTGCTGCACTGCATAAACGAAAAGGACACCGAGGGCACAGAGGAAGAATGAGGACACAGAGGGAAATGAGCTTCGGCCGGCAGCCGCCGGCCATAAAAGGATCGTCCTCTGTGATCTCTCTCCCCCTCTGTGGCCTCTGTGTTCAACCGCAAGTAGAGGCTTGAGAAACACATGGATTGGATGCACATACTTTCGATTGCCTTCCGCGTCGTGCTGGTGATCCTGCTGGTCGGACTGGTGATCTTCGTCCACGAGTTGGGGCATTTCCTGGCAGCTCGGCGGCTGGGGCTGGTGGTGGACACCTTTTCGCTGGGGTTCGGCCCCGCGCTCTGGAAGCGCAAGATCAACGGCGTCGAGTACCGGATCAGCATCATCCCGCTGGGCGGCTATGTCGCCATCCCGCAGCTCGATCCGGCGGGTATGGAGAAGATACAGGGCAATAACAAGCCGGAGGACGAAAAGAAGGACGCCGAGCCGCCACGCGAGCTGCCGCCCATCGCGCCCTGGAAGCGGATCGTCGTCTCCATTGCCGGACCCTTGGGAAATGTGCTGCTCTCCCTGGTGCTGGCATGGTGGATCTATCTGTCGCCGCAGGCAGGCACCGGCGCAGCCAGCACACAGATCGGACTCGTGGAAACCAACAGCCCGGCCTGGTTTGCGGGCCTGCGGCCGGGACAGGTGATCGAGCGGGTCAACGGCGAGCGCGTCTCGACATGGTACGATTTCATGATCGAATGCCACCTGGCAGGCGATCCGGCGCAGGGCGTGGCGCTGCACGTGAACGACAACGGTGCGATACGCGACCTGCGTGTGCCCCTGGCGACAAAGACCAACGCCGGGATCCGGTTGGGAGCCATTGACGGCCTGCTGCCCAAGGTCCTTTGCCATGTGGAAGATGTCGTGTCCAACAGCGCGGCGGCAACGGGCGGGGTCAAGGGCGGAGACATCTTTCTGGCCCTGAATGGCAGGCCGATCGCTGGTGCGCAGGAGTTTGTGGGCGACATGGCTGCCAACGGTACCAATAGCGTGCGTGTCGACCTGATGCGCGGCATCGCGAAAAAATCACTTGTGCTGATGCCACAGATGGACCCGGCAGCCGGGAAGGCGTTGCTGGGCGTGCACGTGAGCGATGCATTTCTCGACGTGCCGCCCTGGATGCAATACAGCAAGCCCTGGCGGCAGATTTCCAGCGATGCCTCGCAGGTCTTTCGCCTGCTGCGCGCGCTGATCTTCCCGCAGCACAAGGGCGAGGCGGGTCGCGCGGCTAACTCCGTGGGCGGCATGCCGACCATCGTGGTCGTGCTCTGGGGCGCCATCCAGAGCGGCCTGCTGAGCTGCCTGGGACTGCTGCGCATGATTGGTATCAACCTGGCCATCATTAACCTGCTCCCGATTCCGGTGCTCGACGGCGGGCATGTGCTGGTGGCGGTCATCGAGGGGATCACCCGCCGCAAGCCGAACCCCAGGGTCCTGGCAGTTGTCACCAACTTCTTTGCGGTGCTGATCATCGGGCTGATGCTGCTGCTGATCGTGCGCGATCCGGTGATCCGCCCCCTGACGGACAGGTTCTGGGCGCGCCACGTCGCTGCCTCTGCCGCGGCAGCCACCAACGCGCCGCCGGAAGGAACACCTCCATGACGACCGCGCGCCGTCCAACCCGCGCCATCCAACTCGGCAGTCAGCCCATCGGCAACGGCGCGCCGGTCTCGGTCCAGACCATGACCAAGACCGACACACGCGACGTGGCCGCCACCGTGGCGCAGATCCGTGCGGTCGCGGAGTTGGGGTGCGGCATCGTGCGGCTGGCCGTGCCGGACGCCGCCGCCGCCGCCGCGCTGGCGGAGATCCGCCGCCAGGTCTGCCTGCCGCTAGTGGCGGACATCCATTTTGACCACCGCTTGGCGCTGGCCGCCGTTGAGGCAGGCGTGGACGGCCTGCGCATCAACCCCGGCAACATCGGCGGCGCGGAACACGTGCGCGCCGTGGTCGCGGCGGCGCGGTCGCGCAAGCTTCCGATCCGCATCGGCGTCAACGCCGGCTCGCTGGAGAAGGACCTCCTGGCGCGTTACGGCTCCGCCACGCCGGAGGCGCTGGTCGCGAGCGCGTTGCGCCACGTGGCGCTGCTGGAGGCGGAAGACTACCGCGAGATCAAGATTTCGGTAAAAGCCTCCGACGCGCCGCGCACCATTGCGGCGTACCGTCTGCTGGCGGAACAGACCGACTATCCGCTGCATCTGGGCGTGACCGAGGCGGGCACGTTCCTGGCCGGGACGATCCGCTCCTGCGCGGCCATGGGCGCGCTGCTGGCGGAGGGAATCGGCGACACGATTCGTGTTTCACTCACCGCCGACCCGCGTGAGGAAGTGCGTGTCGGCGTCGAACTGCTGCGCGCCTTCGGCCTACGCGCGCCGGGCGCGGCGGTCACTTCCTGCCCGACCTGCGGCCGGACGCAGGTGGACGTGGCGGGCGTGGCGCAGGAGATCGAGCGGCAGCTCGAGGCGCATTACCGCGCCAACCCGGGTGCGCCGCGGCCGCACGTGGCGGTGATGGGTTGCGCGGTGAACGGACCTGGCGAGGCGCGCGAGGCGGACATTGCGCTGGCTGGCGGTCGCGAGGCGTTCGTGCTGTACGAGCGCGGCCTCCGGGTCGCCACCATTCCGCAGGCCGAGGCCGTGCAACAGGTGGTCGAGCGGGTGAAGAACTGGGGCCGGACTTAGGAAGGGCAGGGCGTTCGTCATTTGGCGGTTCGTTTGGTGGCATCCTTCCGTCTTGGCGTGCGCCCCACCACGGATCCTGCGGCCGATCACGGAAAAACACGCACCTTTGCGGAGACAGCGTCATGGAAAACATCCTTTTCAACGGCTGGAATTGCGTGTGGCTGGCGAACCGGGAGATGGAGCTCATCATCACGCGCGACGTCGGCCCGCGCATTATCCGCTGCGGCTTTCTGGGCGCCAGTAACCTCTTTGCCGAGATTCCGGGCGAGCAGGGCGGGCAAGGAGAGGCGGAGTGGAAGCTGCGCGGCGGCCACCGGTTCTGGATTGCTCCGGAGTCGAAGGCGGGGAGCTACGAGCCGGACAACGAGCCGTGCGAGACAATGGAGGCGATCCCCCATGGCGTACGCGTGCGGCAGAAGGCGGGGCCGGTCACGCGCATGGCCAAGCAGATGGAGATCACGCTCGATCCTGCTGGCAATCGCGTCGATGTGACGCACACGCTGATCAACCGGGGCGCGGCGCCGGTCGTCTGCGCGCCGTGGGCGCTGAGCGTGATGGGGCTGAGCGGGCAATCGATCCTGCCGCTGCCAACACGCATCTCCCACACCGACCGGCTCCTGCCGAACCAGAACTGGAGTCTGTGGGGATACACCGACCTAACCGACCCGCGGTGGACCATCGGCTCGCGCTATCTGTTCTTCCGCCAGGATCCCGAGCGCGGTCCCAGCAAGCTGGGGCTGGCGCATCGCGAGAAATGGGCCGCGTACCAGCGGGAGGATTTCCTGTTTGTGAAATATTTCGAGTGGCAGGAGGGCGCCTCCTATCCGGATGGCGACTGCAACTACGAGACGTTCGCCAACGAGCAGATCCTGGAGATGGAGACGCTGGGACCGCTGACGACCCTGCAGCCAGGCGGGACAGTCTCGCACCGCGAGACCTGGAAACTGTTCCGCAACATTCCGCGCTGCCGGAGCGAGGCGGATGTGGATCGCCTGATCCGTCCGCTGGTCTAGTGGCCCGTCTCAGGGCTTCGGCTCGAACCGCCGCAGGATCAGCCTGCCGCTGCCGCCATCCAGGTTGACGGAAAAGTGCTTCAGGAAGCTCATGCCGAGCAGCCCGTCCGCCTGTGCGTCCGGTTTGCCGGGAAGGATGATAGCCTCGACGTTCTCGGCGCGCGCGTCGCCGACCGCTACGCAGCGGAACACCAGGGCGCGCCCCTTGACCCGGCGTCCGTCGGCCATGGCGCACTCCACCTCCGGCAGCGCCGCCGGATCGATCTGCAGCCGCCGGGCGAACGACTCGGTAATCGACATGCGTGCCGCGCCGGTGTCTACCACGAACCGCCCCTGTGTCCGATCATCGATTGTGACAGCGACCAGCAGTCCTTCTCGCGAGGGCGAAAAGGGGATGGTCGCGGCGGCAAATTCCCTCCCATAATCGGCCAGCGCGCCGGCCACGCGGTCGAAAAACGCCCGCCGCTCCGCCGGCTGCTCCGTGTTGGCCGTCTGGTTCTGCTCCTTGTCGAAGCGCACGGCAAACATTGGCAGGGCTTCCTGATAGGCGGCGATCCGCGCCTGCGCGTCGGCCTGCTTCCGGTCGCCTGCCGCGCGCTCGCTGTCCGTCAGCGCCAGTCGGGCTTGCAGGGCATTGTTGGATGCCGCCAGCCGGTTGTAGGCCTCCACGTTGTTCCGGGCCGGCGCCGACCGCTGCAACTGCTGGCTGAGCTGCACGATCTGCGTGCGGAGGCTCTCCTGGTCCGCCTGCCGTTCGCGTTCGGCAACGGCCAGGTCGGCCAGAGTCCGGCGGGCGTTGGCAGCCTCTGCGCGCAGCGCGCCCAGCTTGGTGAAATCGGCTGCCAGCCCCTCCAGCCCGGTTGGCACGTATTCCCGATGAAGAAAGTACTTCTGCTTCCACCCGGCCTGCAGGCGGGCGTTCTCCTCGGCGGAGGCAGGTTCGATCGCAACGATCGAGGCGCGCGGAAGCGTGGTGCTGCCGGCGCCGATGGCCAGCGTGATCTGATCGGGCGATTCCTGCGTGATGACTCCCTCGATTGTGCTGCCGTTGTGCAGGCGGATGGTGTCCGCGTGGACGATACCCGTCAGGAGCGCGCATGACAGGCAGGATAGGTTGAGGTTCCAGCGCATACCGGAATCAAACGCCATCCACCGGTCGGAGTCAATGCGGAATACCGGTTTTGATTGACGAAACGCACCACGATCCACAATAATTAAAAAATGTTGCTGGTTGTTTCACGCGAAATGTTCTCAAAAAAAGGGGGGATTATGCTGTTGGGCTTGATTTACTTCGCCATCGTCCTGTTGTCGGTCGTCGCCATGTGGAAGGCGTTTGCCAAGGCGGGACAGCCCGGTTGGGCCTGCCTCGTCCCATTCTATAACATCTACGTCCTGCTGGCGGTGGCCAAAGCGTTTGGCAAGGGCGGCGGTTTTGTCGTCGGCCTGATCTTGTTGCCGTTCATTTTCTGGCCGATCCTGGGATTTGGCGGCGCGACCTATACGCGACCAACTGCCACGCCTTGAGCCATAGTTAATGTCCCGGCGTGGACGCAATTGCCGGCGGCAGACTTGCCGCCGGCAATTGTTTTGTAGCCCCTGATGTGAGGCGGCATACGGATCAAGATTGTGCCGCGGACACGACGGTCCTGCGGGCGTCGCCAGCCTCCGGGTTCGGCGGCTGGCGGTTGATCCAGCGCAGCAGGGCCAGCAGCGCCACAGGGAAGAGGGTGGCGGCCAGCAGTCCTGCGCGCAGCCCGAATGGTTCAGGCTCCATGTGCAGCCCGATGCGGATCAGGACGCCCGGCGTGGCGGCGTTTGTGCGGATGGCGTCGGCCAGCACCCCCAACAGCCACGGCGCCACGGCGCAGCCGAGCGTGCCGGCCGCAGAGAGTGCGGCGAACATCGAGGCGCCACCGCGCGGAAAATGCCGGGCCGCGAGCGAGAGCATCCCCGGCCAGAGGAGGCTGACGCCCAGCCCGGCAACGGCGCAGGCGGCCAGCGAAACCCATGGCCAAGGCGCTGCGCCTGCCACGAAGTAGGAGGCGAGGGCAATGCTGCAACAAGTTGGCAGCGCACGCGCCAAGCTGGTCGAAGGCCGCAGCCCCATCCAGATGCGGCCGGCGCCGAGCATGGCGCCGAACAGGCAGCAGCCGCCCAGGTCGCCGAGCAGCTTCGGCAGCCCCAGCCCCTTCTCGGCAAAGGCGGAGATCCATTGCGAGACCGCCATTTCAATGGCGCCGGCCAGGAAGATGCCGGCCAGCAGCGCGAGGTAGATCCGGTTGCGCAGCAGGCCACGCACGCGCTGGCGTGGACCGCTCGTTACCAGCGGCGGGATGCGGGTGCGCAGAAACCCGGCGGCTGTAATCAGCGGCAGCAGGCTCCAGCAGAGAACCGCCACCCGCCACGGCGCATGCAGCCAGATCGCCAGCGAAGTCAGCAGCACGGTGACAATCTGTCCAACGGCATAGAAGCCGTGCAGGAGGCTCATGTCCGCCGCTTTGCGCTCCGAGGGGATGGCGTTGACGATTGGACTCAGCACCAGTTCGAGCAGCGCCGCGCCGATGGAGAAGACGAAAGCGCCCAACGCCATCCCGGCGTAGGGATTTCCCGGGAAGAGCAGCCGGTCCGCGCCGGCGAAGAGCCAGAGACCGACCACGGCAAAGGCATTTCCCAGCACGGCGAACCGGCGCGCGCCGAAGCGGTCTACCAGCGGACCGCCAAGCAGGATGCAGACCAGTTGCATGCAGAAGTTGATCAGCGTCAGGCGCCCGAGTTGCTCGAAGCTGAAACCGAAGGCCGTGCGCAGCGGGATAAACAGCAGCGGCATCAGATTGGCCACCAAGGCGATGACCAGCATGCCCAAGTAACAGAACCGGATGGGGCGGCGGGCGTCATTCATGTCGCGGACAATAACGCAGGAGGCTTGTGGTGCGCAACTGCGCGAAAAGAGCATTTCGATCTGTCAGGAGACGAATTCATCCACCATCCGCGGAGGAAAAACAAACAGGATCTGCTAAAAAACCATCTCCTAACTAGACAACTTATAATTACCTGTGCAGCAATATGTTAAACGGTGTTGATAACTCATATTCCGTCTGCATTGACTTTGCTCTCCCCCGGGGGATAACCTAATGGTCCTTTCGACCCGTTCCAGCTCTGCACGGGGCTTTCCCTACGGGCGAGAGTTTATATGTCGGCCGCCCGTCTGCGATCAGTTATCAATGCGTGGGAGACAGTCCGTTACGAACTGCTCAACACGCGCGTCTGCGATCTGGGGCTTCGCCTGAAGGGATCGCCGATCGAGCCCTGTCTGCGCCAGCTCGAGGCGGAGTGTAAGGCGCAGCGGTTTGTCTTCCAGCCGCGCTTCTACCTGTCGGACAGTTGGGGGTGTCCGGACCAGGTGCCGATCATCGGGATTCCGTTTTACCTGGCCGACCGGCGTCTCATGCGCATCGAGCAGGAGCAGACCGGAGAGACGGAGGACGCTGCCGACCTCATGAAGTACATGCGCCATGAGGGCGGGCACGCCATCAATTACGCCTACCGTCTCTGGGAGGATCCGGAGTGGACGACGACCTTCGGGCGCTTTCACAAGGTTTACCGCGATGCGTTCGATCCCGACCCCTTCAGCCGCAATTTCGTCCGCCACATCGCGCACGGCCGCCTGCATCGCCTGACCTACGCGCAGAAGCACCCGGACGAGGATTTCGCCGAAACGTTCGCCATCTGGCTGACGCCGCGTTCCGGCTGGCGCAAGCGCTACGAGAACTGGCCGGCCATGAAGAAGCTGCTCTACGTCGAGCGGCTCATGCGACGCCTCCGCCGCAAGCAGCCGCTGCGCACAAGCGGGCCACTGGTTCAGCCGGTTGCGTCCCTGACCCTGACGCTGGCGGAGCACTACGGTCAGCGTGCCGAGAGGTTCCGCGCGCAGGCGCAGGGGTTTGTGGATGACAAGCTGCGCATCGTCTTCCCTGCTCCGCGCGCCGGCACGCCGACCCTTCCCGCCCATACGCTCCTGCGTCGCAGCCGGCGCACGCTGACCCAGCGCATCGCACGCTGGTCCGGCATGGAGCCGGAGGAGATCACGATGGTGCTGGTGAAGCTCGAGGATCGTGCGCGGGCCCTCGGGCTGCGCGCGCGCGCGGGCGAGGATCCCGGGCGCCTGGTCGACATCGCCTCCCTGGTGACCGCAATGGTCGTGCGGTTCAGCAACACCGGCGGGTTCACGCTCTGACAAGCCGGCCCACGGCTCAACCGCCACCACTCCGACCTAGTCTGCCAGCCAATTGGTTGTATTTCAGCGCCTTCTCCGGTTGTTTCGCCGCAGTGTAGAACTCGGCCAGCATATTCGCCAGGGAGCACAGCGCCTTCTTGCGGAACGGATCGTCCTGCATGCCGTTCGACAACTGGGCGTTGCAGATCGCGTCAATGCAGCTCAGCATGTCGGCTTCACCATGCGCCTGCTGGGCGGCCGCGAATGCGCGCATGGCTAGCTTCTCGAGGACTGGCAGCTGGTCGCCGAAATCCTGCAGCGCCTTCTTGTACACGCTCAACACCGCGTTGGTCTTGCCCGCGTGCTGGAGCAGGCCCACGTGGCGGTCGATGGTCTTCAGCACCAGGTCGCTCCGGTCGCTTGCCTTCATGCGGCTGATTTCACTGCGCAAGGATTGGAGAATCTCATCTACGCCCGCCTCGTCGAGCAGGACATCCGCCTCGATCGAGTCTGCCTGCGCCTGGAAGTCGGGATAATTCTTGAACGCGCTGCGGAAAGTCTGCAACACACTCCGCCATTCACCCTTGGTGGTTGGTGCGGCTTTCAGGGAATCCAACAGGGAATTCCAGACGTCCGGGCGACAGGGTGCCAGTTCCACTGCTGTCCGGAACAGAACCAGCGCTTGTCGGCGGTCCCTTCGATCCTGAAAGATCTGTCCCATCCAGTGCAGGCGCGTGGCCAGTAGATATTGTGACGAGAGCTGCTGGGTGTCGACCAGCAGACTCAGCGACTGTTCCGTAATGTAGCGCCGCGAGAGCGGCTCGCAGGTGTACCCCGTCACATAGCGGTCGTCTTCGAAGCGTCCGGCGGACATGTTCCACTCGAAGGGGGCCGTCAGATAGCCGAACCAGGCATGCCCGCCTCGCTCCCCCTCGCCGACGAGTGGCATGGCGGGAATGCCGTTGGCCTTGGCGCTCATGGCCGCGAAGTGTGCGCGCTCCAGACACACGCCGCCGACGCGCTGCAGTTCCTCCAGCGTGTAGGTGGGGTGAATCTGCGCACCCTTCAGCGCCTGGTCCATCCGGTAGGAGACCATTTCGTACGCCTTCTGCCATTCGCTGCGCGCCAGACGCACGTGCTCCTGCGCCCAGGCGAGATCCGTGTCCGGCACCGGCGCGTCCACCACCCACACCAGTTCCCACGTTGGCAGGTGCGTCAGGTCGATTTTCAGGCGGTTGCGCGCGGCCGAGTTGCGGAAGAACAGATAGCGGGCCACGAGATCCACTGTGCCAGTCGGGCTGATGTGGCTGTCGAACGCCATCGGTTTGTCGAAGACCAGGGCGCAGGCCAGCCCCAGGCTCCAGTATTTGTCCCACGTGTTGGTTTCGCAGGCCCGCAGGCGTGACCAGTTGGTCAGCACGCGCGATCCCTTGTTTTGCGGTCGGATGGTCGTCAGGCAAGACCGCAGGGCTTCCTCATTTCGCAGCAGCCAGCGCAGGAAAGGCGCGGCATTGGTGGTGGCTTGGTTCTGAAAGGAGGTCACCGTGGTGGGCCCGACGCGTTGGAGGAAAACGGCCTGCGCCAGGGCCAGGTTCATCCGCTCGTCGCCCAGCATCTGATTCCAGCGGGCGCGCAGGGTGGGGGCATTCTGGGCTGCTGCCGTGTTGGTCAGCCCGGTTTCGACATAGTCGAGATGGCGCGCCCAGGAGCCGTCGCGGATGGCGGTTTCCACGGAGTTGCTGAGGTCTGCGGTCGTGTATGGCGTGACCAGCAGTTGCCCCAGGCAGTCCAGACGCAGCCCGAATAGCAGCACGCCGGCCAGCAGCAGCGAACGGCAGAATGCAGCATGCATAGCGCGAGTATAATCGCAGCCAGGCCCGGCCGCCAGTCGGTTGTTGCCGCAGCACGCATTCCCTCTGTAACGGGAACAGCCCCGGCGGGCTTGTCCCGCCGGACCGAAAGTTCGGGGAAAAGGTATGGGGTCCGCCTTTTCTCCCGCACACTCTCACACGCAGGGAGAGACTGCGGGGGTCGCCGCCCCCATTACTGCGAAGCCCGAAAACCGTTGACGCTCTTTCGGTGCCACCGTACGCTGTCCGTAAATAAATGGGAGGGGGTATGATGCGAAAAGAGGTCCAGTGGCTCTATCGGGAGTTGCCGCAACTGGAGGCACAGGGTGTTCTCACCTCCGGGACGGTCGCTCGGCTCCAGGCGTACTATGGCCCCGCCGAAGCGGCACGACCGCGATGGCTGGCGGTGGTTATTTTCGGTGTGCTCGGCGCCCTGCTGATCGGTGCCGGCATCATCTTGCTACTCGGACACAACTGGGATCTTCTGACGCGTCCGACGCGTGCCGTGCTTTCATTCCTGCCACTCCTGCTGGCGCAGGGTCTGTCCGGATGGGTCCTGATACGCCGGCAGCAGAGCTTGGCGTGGCGCGAGGGTGCTGCTGCCCTGCAGTTCCTGATGATCGGCGCCGGCATTTCGCTGGTCGCCCAGACCTATAACATCTCCGGTGACCTGCCGCGTTTCCTGCTGACGTGGGCGATACTCGGCCTGCCGCTGGCCTACCTTCTCGATGCTGTGGTTCCTGCGCTGCTCTACCTCTGGGGGATCACCGAATGGGCTTGCCACCTGCGCATTACGGACGACTGCAATGCCGGCTACTGGCTGCTGGCGCTGTTGCTGCTCCCTCTGCTGGCCCGCTGGCTGCGTGCCGGCCGCTATCAGGTGCGCCCGACACTGCTTTTCTGGTTCCTTTGCGTCAGCCTGACCGTTGCGGCTGGCACAACCATTGAGCGCGTCCTGCCCGGGCTCTGGATTATCCTCTATTCCGGCCTATTTGCGCTGCTGTTCCTGGCTGGCGAGTTCTGGTTCCGCGAGGCCGACGGATTCTGGAACCGCCCGTTGCGTCACTTCGGCGCCGGCGGCGGACTGGTCCTCACCTTTCTGCTCACCTTCGAATGGCCCTGGAAGGAGATCGGCTGGTACTGTTGGCACTGGGAACGCTTCCACGGGGAGTGGTGGCGGGTGATGCCGGATGCCGTTCTGGGTAGCATGGTTCCCATCGCGGCCATTGTCTTGCTGGTCACAACGGTCCGCCGCCGCGCATCGCTTGGCCTGCTACTGGGAATTGCCCCGATCCTGGCCGCCCTTGGCTTCAGCCTCGCCACCTTTGAGTTCTCGTTTGTTGCGGCCTGGATTTTCGACATCTACCTCCTGGTCACCAGTATCTGGCTGCTGGTCACCGGCATCCGCAGCGGCCGCCAGGGACAGATGAACGTCGGGCTGCTGGCGCTCATGGCGTTGCTCGTCGCGCGGTTTTTCGATTGCGATCTCTCCTTCCTGCTGCGCGGCCTTCTCTTCATTGCGCTCGGGATCGCGTTCCTTGTCGCGAATCTCGTCATGCTGCGCCGAAAGGGGGCAAATCATGAGCAGGCGTAACTGGCTCCTGGCGGCTTTTGTGCTCATCGCCGCGGCGCAACTGGCCGCACCGGCCTGGATGATCTTCTCGCGCGAACGAACCCTGCATGCCGGAAAGGTGTTCAAGTTCCGCACCCGCCCCATTGACCCGGTGGATGCGTTTCGCGGCCATTACGTCTGGCTGAACCTGGAGCCCAATGAAATCAAGGTGGCAGATTCTTATGTCTGGCACGGCGGCCAGAAAGCCTTTGCCGTGCTGGACATCGACACCAATGGGTTCGCCATCGTGAAGCGCCTTGAGCATGCCATGCCGGCGGATGAGCCTGCCGTTGCAGTGGAGACCGGTTGGGCGTACAAAGGAAAAATGCACATCCAGTGGTCCGGACTGGACCGCTATTACATGGCCGAGGAGAAGGCTCCGGCCGCAGAACGCGCCTACCGGGAGCATTCCCGGGCAACCAACCACACTTGCCATGTCACGGTCCGGGTTAATGGCCCGCAGGCCGCCCTGGAGGAACTCTTCATCGAAAACCAGCCCGTCCGCGAGTGGCTGCGCCAGCACAAATAGGCACAACCACGCCAGCAGCCGCGCCTTGAGATTGCATTCCCGCACCCTGCACCGTACCATGTTGACTTTTCGCCAACAGAATCGCGGCGCCATGGCGCCGCGATAGCAGGTGTCTCCATGCAGGAAAAGTATCCGTTTCACGAGATCGAACCCAGGTGGCAGGCCTTCTGGGACGAGCAGCGCGCCTTTGCGTGCGACACGGCCGATACCCGCAAGAAGTTCTACTGCCTGACCATGTTCCCGTACCCCTCGGGCAACATGCACGTCGGCCACGGCCGCAACTACATCATGGGCGACGTGCTGGCGCGCTACAAAAAGATGTGCGGCTTCAACGTCATGGCCCCCATGGGATGGGACGCCTTCGGCCTCCCCGCCGAGAATGCCGCCAAGAAGAATGGCACGCACCCCAAGACCTACACCTACGGCAATATCGCCCGCATGAAGGCCCAGATCCGCTCGTGGGGCGTGGGCTACGACTGGCGGCGCGAAGTCGCCACCTGCCACCCGGACTACTACCGCTGGACCCAGTGGGTCTTCCTGAAGTTCCTCGAGATGGGGCTCGCCTACCGCCGCGAGGCGCCGGTCAACTGGTGTGAACTCTGCACCACGCTCGCCAACGAGGAGGTCGCCGCGGACGGCACGTGCGACCGCTGCGGCCGCCCCGTCACCAAGCGCAACCTCCAGCAGTGGTTTTTCAAGATCACCGCCTACGCGCCGCGCCTGCTCGACGATCTCAGCCTGCTCGAAGCCTGGCCGGATAAGGTCCGCCAGATGCAGGCCAACTGGATTGGCCGCTCCGAGGGCGCGCGCGTTCAGTTTGTCGTGAGCGAGACCGGAGACCCGTGCCCGGTCTTCACCACGCGATCGGACACGATCTACGGCGTCACCTTCATGGCCATCGCGCCGGAGCACCCGCTGCTTCAGAAGCTCCTCCCCGGGACGAAGAGCGAAAAGGAAGTCCGCGCCTTTATCGCGCGTCAGGCGCTCATCCCGGCTGCCGAGCGCGCCGCAGATGCCACGGCCAAGGAAGGGATTTTCAGCGGATTCCACGTCACCAATCCGTACAACGGCGACAAGGTTCCGCTCTGGGTCACCAATTATGTGCTCATGGACTATGGCACCGGCGCGGTCATGGCCGTTCCCGCGCATGACCAGCGCGACTTCGCCTTTGCTGCCAAGTACCGCCTGCCAATGCGCGTCGTGATCCAGAACCCGAAAGAGCCGCTGGCCGCGGATCGTATGACCGCCGCGTATGAGGACGACGGCGTCATGACCGCCTCCGCGCCGTTTGACGGAAAACCGAACCGCGAGGCGCTGCGCGCCATCATCCAGCACGGCAAGGACCGCAACTTCGCCGATTTCACCACCAACTACCGCATCCGCGACTGGCTCATCAGCCGCCAGCGCTACTGGGGCGCGCCCATCCCGGTGGTGCACTGCCCGAAATGCGGCATCGTTCCCGTGCCGGAGGATCAGCTCCCCGTACTGCTGCCGGATGACGTGGAGTTTCAGTCCGAGCGCGGTAACCCGCTCGCCAACCATGCAGGCTTTGTCAATACCACCTGCCCGAAGTGCGGCAACAAGGCCGAGCGCGAGACCGACACACTGGCGCAGTGGATCTGCTCCTGCTGGTACTTCCTGCGCTACGTCAACCCGCGCGACACCCGACAGCCGTTCGACAAGGCCGACGTCGCCAGGTGGCTGCCGGTGGACCAGTACATCGGCGGCGTGGAGCACGCCGTGCTCCACCTGCTCTATTCGCGCTTTGTGGTGAAGGTGCTGCACGACGCCGGCTGGTGCAGCTTCCCCGAGCCGTTCCAGGCGCTCTTCACGCAGGGGATGATCTGCAAGCGCGCCGACGACGGCAAGCTCTACAAGATGTCCAAGTCCAAGGGGAACATCGTCAGCCCGGACGAGCTGATCGCCAGCTACGGCGCGGACACGCTGCGCCTCTATACGCTCTTCATCGGCCCGCCGGAGATGGATGCCGAATGGCAGGATGCCGGCATTCAGGGGCCCTACCGCTTCCTCGGCCGCCTCTGGCGCCGCGTCTGGGAGACGCGCGACCTGCTGCGTGAAGCCGCGGCAGCCCGGCCGGTGCTGGCGCAGATGGCGCGCCCGGAGCGCGACCTCTATCGTAAGCTGCAGCAGACCATCCGCGCGGTGACCGACTCCATCGAGAACGGCTTCCGCTTCAACACCGCCATCGCGCACACAATGGAGCTGATGAATGCGATCGACGACCTCAAGATCGCATCCGAAAGTTCCGCCCAGGCCAAGGCCGTCTACCGCGCCGCCATGGAGAAGATGATCCTGCTCCTCTCGCCGCTCGTGCCGCACATCGCGGAGGAACTGTGGGTCGAGCTCGGCCATCCGCCCGGCGTGATGCACGCGCCGTGGCCGGAGTGCGAGGAAGCCGCGCTCGCGGCCGACACGGTTGAGGTCGTGCTCCAGATCAACGGCAAGATGCGCGGCAAGATCGAGCTGCCCGCCGGCGCCAGCCGCGAGGAAATGGAAAAATCCGCCCTCGCCAACCCCCAGGTCCAGAAACACCTCGCCGGCCTCACGGTAAAGAAGATCATCGTGGTGCCGGGAAAATTGGTGAACGTGGCGGCTTCATGATTTCGTGGACGCGCGACGCCAAGCCTGGGAGCGCGGGCGTCTCGCCCGCACGGGCCTCGAAGATCGAGCGGCACAGGCAAGGGCAATCCATGCATTCGCCCCGCCGTGCAGGCAAACATTTTTCCGTCGTCCTGCTGTAAGAATCGCCCCCGCTTCTGCATAGTACAGGTAGAAGGGCATGGGCGCTCTTACGTGTCGTAGAGCGGGGTCATGCCAAAAACAGGCATGACATGAGCACGGAATTGACACCTGCCGAGCGCATCGAGACGAAGATTCTTCTGCTGCGCGGTCAGAAGGTGCTGCTGGATCGAGACTTGGCCGAATTATATGGCGTGCCGACCAAGGCATTGAAACGAGCGGTAAGAAGAAATATTACCCGCTTCCCAGATGATTTCATGTTTATGCTCGATGGCGGAGAATTCGAGAATTGGAGGTGCCAATTTGGCACCTCCAATTCCGATCGCATGGGGTTGCGTTATGCTCCCATGGCCTTCACCGAACACGGGATCGCCATGCTTTCAAGCGTGTTGAACAGCGAGCGCGCCATCCAGGTGAATATCTCGATCATGCGGGCTTTTGCGCAACTGCGGGCGCTGCTGGCCACGCACGCCGATCTGGCGCGGAAACTGGAGGAATTGGAAAAGAACTATGATGCCCAGTTCCGCGTCGTGTTCGAGGCGTTGCGCCAGTTGATCGATCCGCCAGAACCGCCCCGCAAGCAGATTGGCTTTGGCGTGCGGGATCGGGGCGCGGTTTACCGGGTAAAACCAGGGAAAACTGGAATAGTGGCCTGATTCTCGGATGCGTTTCAATGAGCACAGAACTGACACCTGCCGAACGCATCGAGACGAAGATTCTCCTGCTGCGCGGGCAGAAGGTGATTTTGGACCGTGATTTGGCGGTACTGTATGGCGTGCCGACCGGGAATCTCAAGCGGGCGGTCCTGCGGAACGCGGAAAGATTTCCGGAAGACTTTATGTTTGTGCTTGATTCGCAAGAGGTTACAAACTTGATATGCCAAATTGGCATATCAAGTTCATCGTGGGGCGGAACACGTCACGCTCCCATGGCCTTCACCGAGCAGGGTGTGGCCATGTTATCGAGCGTGCTGAATAGTTCGCGCGCGATTCAGGTGAACGTCGCGATCATGCGGGCGTTTGTGCGGTTGCGGCAGATTCTGGCCTCGCATGCGGATTTGGCGCGCAAGCTGGACGAACTGGAAAAGAAATACGACGGCCAGTTCCGCGTCGTGTTCGAGGCGTTGCGCCAGCTCATGACGCCGCACGACGATCCGCCCCGATCGCGCATCGGGTTCGCATCGGATCACGCCACCTCATCGGCCGGCCAATAGCCACGATCAGCGATGTCTTGCCATGCGTAAGTTTTCCAAATCTTTTTTAAGACGCGACCAGAACCCTCCGTGTTCTCATCCGGACTCTGTGCCCGCTGTGTCCCTAACCCCGTCCATTCCCGCCCGTCTGCGCGCAGTGGCCGGGGAGGGGCGGAAGTTGCTGGACGCTGGATTCGGTCTGACGCCGCGCGAGCGTGATGGGGCGATGCTGGTGGCTGCGCTCTTCGTCTTCGGGATGGCGGTCTGGTGGCTGCGCTGGATGCTGCGGTGATCGGCTCGCGCCGCACAACGCCATTCTGTGTCCGCATCTGCCTTACACGTCTAGGTTGCGGACGTTGAGGGCGTTCTCCTCAATGAAGCGGCGGCGGGGTTCGACCTCGTCGCCCATGAGGAGCGTGAAGATCGCGTCCGCTTTGACGGCGTCCTCGAGCATGACGCGCAGGAGCTGGCGGTTGGCCGGGTCCATGGTGGTCTTGAAGAGCTGGTCTGGGTTCATTTCGCCGAGACCCTTGTAGCGCTGGATGGCGAGCCCTTTGCGACCGCGCTGCCGGACCGCCCCGAGCAGTTCGGCCAAGGCGCGCAGGGGCGTTTCGGACGTCTCGCCGTCGCGGATGCATGCGAATGGCTCGGCCGTGCCAGCCACCTGCTCGGCGCCGAAGCCGTAGGGGGCCAGTTGGTCCAGTTCCTTGCGCAGCGAGGTGGCGCGGAAGATCTCCAGCCAGCAGAACGGCGCGGGGGCCTTGCGGTGGAAGGCCGGCACCAGCGTGGCGGCCAGGTCGATCTCGATCCGCAGCTGGCGTTCGGCTTCCGTGCGGATGGCGGCCAGTTCGGCGTCGTTGCGGGCGAAGCGGAAATCGGTCTCGTCGCCGGAGGCGATGACAGCCATGAAGCGCGGCAGGTCTCCGGTCTCGGCGTGGCGGAGGCGCAGGAGCTTGGGTACGTTCACGCCGCGCCGGGAAATGCTGGCGGAGGTCTCCTCGATCCGCACCAGCACGTCGAGCAGGCCGCGCAGCTCGGCGGGGGGCAGCTCGCGCCCGTCGGCGCGGCGTACGACGATGTCGTCGCAGCCGAGCTCCAGGAGCTTGCGGGTGAGGGCGGCGTCGCTGTCCACATACTCCTCGCGCTGCTTGCGCGTGACCTTGTAGAGCGGCGGCTGGGCCAGGAAGACGTGGCCGCGTTCGATCAGCTGCGGCATCTGCCGGTAGAAGAAGGTCAGCAGCAGGGTGCGGATGTGCGCGCCGTCCACGTCGGCATCGGTCATGATGATGATCTTGTGGTAGCGCACCTTGGCGGGGTCGAAGTCGTCCGAGCCGATGCCCGCGCCGATGGCGGTGACGAGCGTGCGGATTTCGTTGTTGTTCAGGATCTTGTCGAGGCGGGCCTTTTCGACGTTGAGTACCTTGCCGCGCAGCGGGAGCACGGCCTGAGTCTCGCGGTTGCGCCCCTGCTTGGCGGAGCCGCCGGCGGAGTCGCCCTCCACGAGGTAGAGCTCGCACTTGGCGGGGTCGCGTTCGGAGCAGTCCGCCAGCTTGCCGGGGAGTGCGGCGGAGTCGAGAGCCCCCTTGCGGCGGGTGAGGTCCCGCGCCTTGCGCGCGGCGGCGCGGGCACGGGCGGCCAGCACGGTCTTCTCGACGATCCGGCGGGCGACTGCGGGGTTCTCCTCGAAGAACGAGCCGAGCTGCTCGTTGACGATGGCAGAGACGATCCCCTCGACATCGCCGTTGCCGAGCTTGGTTTTGGTCTGCCCCTCGAACTGCGGCTGGGGAACCTTGACGCTGACGATGGCGGTGAGCCCTTCGCGGATGTCTTCGCCGCTCATGGCTTCGTCGCCGGTCTTCAGGAGCTTGTTGTCCGTGGCGTACTTGTTGACCGTGCGGGTGAGGGCGGAGCGGAAGCCGCTGAGGTGTGTGCCGCCCTCGACGGTGTTGATGTTGTTGCAGTAGCTGTGTTCGTTCTCGTTGTAGGAGTCGGCATACTGCAGCGCGATCTCGCACTCGATGTTGTCGCGCCGCCCGGTAAGGAAGATGACGTTGGGATGGACGGCCGTCTTGTTGCGGTTGAGGTAGGCGACGAACTCAACGATGCCGCCGCTGAACAGGAAAGTTTCCTCGCGCCCCTTCTCGGTGTCGGAGAATTTGATGGCTACGCCGCGGTTCAGGAAGGCCAGTTCGCGCAGGCGGGTGGCGAGGATGTCCCACTCGAACCCGCGGCAGGTGAAGATCGTGTGGTCCGGCAGGAAGGTGATCCGCGTGCCGGTCCCCTTGGTCTCGCCTACGACCTCGAGACGGGTGACAGGCTGGCCGCGCTGGTAGCGCTGGCGGTGGATCTTGCCGCCCTGACGGACTTCGACCTCGAGCCACTCGCTGAGCGCGTTGACGCACGTGACGCCTACGCCATGCAGGCCACCGGAGACCTTGTAGCTGGAGCCGTCGAACTTGCCGCCCGCGTGGAGCTTGGTCAGCACGACCTCTACGGCTGGCTTCCCCTCGGTGGGGTGCATGCCCACGGGGATGCCGCGGCCGTCGTCCGTGATGGCGATGGAGCCATCGGGGTTGATCGTCACCTCGATGTGCGTGCAGTGGCCGGCCAGAGCTTCGTCGATGGAGTTGTCCACCACCTCGTAGACCAGGTGATGGTAGCCGCGCACGCCCGTGTCGCCAATGTACATGGCCGGGCGCTTGCGCACAGCATCCAGACCTTCCAAAACTGTGATACTTTCGGCGTTATAGTTGCCGGTTCCGTCAGTTACAGGGGCTGGATTTTGGGTTCGGTCAGGGTCTTCAAGCATGCTTATTCTCGCGTTTGCGCAACTATGTTTACTTATAGCGCAAACGAGGGGCTGGCACAAGCCGCGAACCTGCTCCTAGACTGTCTTTTTTCGCGTCCGGGAGGCTGTTTTTCCGGCGGCGGAAGAGGCTTTTTTTGAGGCTGCTGGTTTAGCCGGCACCGGCTCGGCCGGGGCGGGTGACGCCGGTGCTGCCGGGGAGGGTGGCGCCTCCTTTGCGAAAAGAGCGTCAAACCGGCTGCCGGCGTCGGAAGAGGGGCTCTTCGGTGCATCGGCCGCAGGCTCATCCGGCTTGGCAGAAAAGCGCGCGCAGAGGTCCGTGGCCTCGACCTCGCGGTTGTTGAGGCCGCAGCGTTGGCGGAAGGGGTTGACGATGAAATGCCGGCACCAGGCGCAACTGCGCCGGCGCTCGCTGGCCTGAAAGACCTTCACGGCAGATGGCTTGTCTGCCTCGGAGAAGACCTGTGGTCGCCCGGAGGTGTCCACGAACGGCGTGGCCTCGCGCGAAGGGTAGCAATGGCCGCAGGCCGTGCAGACGAATGTCTCCGAAACCTTCCGGAAATTTTCGTACACCGGCTCCGCGCGCGCCAAGGCCACACGGCGGCAGGCCGTGCAACGGATTTCCATCGAAGCTGCCATGCCCATGAGAATAGCGCGCGCGCCGCCGGGGGGCAAGCCGTGGAGATGGGGATGTCCACGTGCGGCCATTGCCTGCGCCCAGCAACGGTCTGCCAGAAACGGGAGGGCGAGCGTCCTCGCGAGCCGCAGTTTCTGAGGCGCTGCCACTGGTAACTGACGTCGGGACCCTCGACAGCGCCAACAAAGTCTGCGAAAATTAAAGAAGTGGCAAAGTAGTTGTCAGAGCAGGGAGAAGCGGTGGACCGGAAGAAACAGTTCGATCGCCCGGGTGTCAGGAGCCGGGCGAGACTCGCGGGCGCGCTGACAGCCCTCTTTCTGGCTTGCGCGGGCCAGTCGGCGCAGGCCTGCGCGGTTCCGGTGTTCCGGTATGCGCTGGAACACTGGCCCGCGGTCCCCTGCCGCACCACCGTGTTTTACGCCGGTGTGTTGACGCCGGAGCAGCGCGAGCTGCTGAACACGATGGCGCAGGAGAAGATGGGCAACGTGGAGCCCTGCAGCTTTTCCCTGCCGCCGAACCGTCCCGGCGGGCTCAATCCCGAGCAGATCAAGCTTTGGAAGGACCTGCCACCGCATCCGCCGCCGGTCCTCGCGTTCAGCTGCTGGGGCGGCCGGATGTACGATCCACAGGCGGTTCTGGGGCTGCCGTTCGACCGGGCGATCGTGGAGAAGCTGACGCAGTTGCCGTTTCACCGTGAGGTGGCGCGCCGGCTGCTGGCCGGCGACAGTGCGGTCTGGGTCCTGTTGAAGTCCCCCAACGTTGACCAGGACCGGATGGTGCGGGCCCTGCTCGACAGTGCGCTGCGGGAAGCGGAGAAAACCATCAAGCTGCCGGGCGAGCGGGATCCGAACGACACCGTCTATGACTCCAAGTTGAGCGCCAGCGTGCCACTGCGGCTGCGTTTCTCCGTGCTGGAGGTTCCTGGCACAGGTCTGGAGGCGACCCTGTTCCGCAGCGTGCTGCGGACGATCTCGGCGAACGCATCCATCACTACGGCTCCGGTCATCATTCCGGTCTTTGGCCGCGGGCTGGCGCTGGACGCAATTTCCGGCGAGACGATCGATGCGGACCAGGTACGCGCGGCCTGCGAATTCCTGTGCGGCGACTGCTCGTGCACCGTCAAAGCCAATCGCCCCGGCGTCAGCCTCTTCCTGCCGATCGACTGGGAAAAGTTCATTACCCAAGGGGCGCCCGCGCCTGAGGCGCTGCCGCCGCTGACGGTTCCGGGCGCAGAGCCACCGGTCGTGGCTGTCGCTCCCGCCCCGCTACCTGCCCCGATGGTGGCAACGCCGGTTGCCTTAGCGCCGAAAACGGCTACCGTGGCCACGGTTCGTTCGCCGGTTGCGGTCACGAACCGGGTACCGGCCGCCGCCGGCAAGCAGACGGCGCCGCCGCGGACGGAACTTTCGCGCACGCTGTGGGTGCTGCTGGGTGCGGGCCTGCTGGGCGTGGCAGCCAGTACGTTCGTGGTGCTGCGCAGGCAGGGACGGAACTGATGCCGCGCGGAAATCGCGGAGCCAACATGAACATTCCGCGTCTGATCGTTCGGGAACTTCTTTTTCGCCGGTGGAACGCGCTGCTGAGCCTGGTCTCCATCGCGGCAGCCGTGGCCTGCCTGCTCGGCGCGCTGGTCACGCTGCGGACGTACGACCGCCGCGCCGAGACAGAGCTTGCCGCCCGCGAGGCCGCCCTGCACGAGCAGATGGCTCGGATGGAGGACAACTACCGGAAGATCACCAAGAACATGGGGTTCAACATCCTGGTCCTGCCGCGCGACCAGAACCTCACGGACTTCTATTCCGAGAATTTCGCCGACAAGCTGATGCCCGCGGAGTACGCGCAGCGGCTGGCCGCCGCCACCAACGTGGCCAGCATCCGGCACGTGCTCCCCATGCTGCAGCAGAAGCTGGAGTGGCCGGAGCAGCGGCGCAAGGTGCTGCTCATCGGCGTGCAGGGGCGCATGACGTATGCCCTGAAGGCTGGCGGCGAGGAGCCGCTGGTGAAGCCCGTGCCGCCCGGCACGGCCGCGCTGGGGTACGAGCTGCACCACAGCCTGGGGCTGACCAACCAGTCCGAGATCGTCTTCATGGGGCGCAGGCTCAAGGTCTCGGCCGTGCATCCGGAGCGGGGGACCATCGACGACATCACCCTGTGGGTCGATCTGCCCCTGGCGCAGGCGCTGCTGGGGCGCACGAACCAGATCAGCTGCATCGTGGCGCTGGAGTGCGAATGCGGCTGGGGAAATCTGCCGCTGGTGCGCCAGGATATCCAGGCCATTCTGCCTGACACGCAGGTGCTGGAACTGGCAGGCAAGGCGCTGGCCCGCGCCGAGGCGCGTCGCGAGGCCGGCCAGAACGCGCAGGAGGCCATTGACCGCGAGCGCCGCGGACGCGCCGAGCAGCGCCGGCAGCGCGAGGCGTTTGCGGCCGTGCTCGTGCCGCTGGTGCTGGCTGCCTGCTCGCTCTGGGTGGGGCTGCTGGCCTGGATGAACCTGCGCGAGCGGCGCGTGGAAATCGGCATCCTGCGCGCGCTGGGGCTGCGGCAGACACACGTCGCGGTCGTGTTCCTGGGCAAGGCGGCGCTGCTGGGGCTTACGGGCGCTGTCCTGGGCGCGGCGGTGGCGATTCCGGCCGCAGCCGCGCTGGCGCATACGCATGCGGCCGCGGCCCTGCAGCTGATCGGCTGGCCGGCGCTGGCGCAGACACTTGTCCTGACCCCGCTGCTGACCATGCTGGCCAGCTGGATCCCGGCCATGCTGGCCGCGCAGCAGGATCCTGCGCATGTGCTGCGGGAAGGGTGACAAAGGGGAAAACCGCAGAATATCGAATAACGAATTTCGAATCAGGAAGGGTGACGGAACGATGCTGAAGATCACAAACATTGCCCAGAGCTACCGCGGTTCAGCCGATGAGGTTGTTGCTGTGCGTGACGTCTCCCTCGCGGTCAATGGCGGCGAGTTCGTTGCCGTGCAGGGTCCGAGCGGCTGCGGCAAGACCACCTTGCTGCTGATTTGCGGCGCGCTGCTGGCGCCGGATAGCGGCACAGCCACGGTGGAGGGGACCGACCTCTACGCGCTGCCGGCCGACGCCCGGGCGCGCTTCCGCGCGCAGCACATCGGCTTCGTCTTCCAGCAGTTTCACCTGATCCCGTACCTGAACGTCCGCGACAACGTTCTGGCCGGCGCGCTGGCCACGGGCGCGCCGTTGCCGGCGACGCGCGCGGAGGAGCTGATTGGGCGCTTCGGCCTGGCCGGCCGCATCCAGCATTTGCCGTCGGAATTGAGCATGGGCGAGCGGCAGCGCGTGGCGCTGGCCCGCGCGCTGCTCAACCAGCCCGGCCTGGTGCTGGCCGACGAACCCACCGGCAACCTCGACGAAGCCAGCGGCGACGTCGTCCTCACGGCGCTGGCGGACTACGCCCGCGCCGGCGGTGCCGTCCTGATGGTCACGCACGATCCGCGCGCCGGCCGTATTGCCTCGCGCACGCTTTCCATGCGCGCCGGCCGACTAGCCTAACGCAACGTAAGAAATCGTGTAGCCGCAGATGAAGCGATCATGAAGGTCGGGAAGGGATCGTGGAGAAGAAGGAAGGGTCGATGAATAACCGCGCGATCAAAGCGGCGGCTATGAGATTTTGTTGTCTAGCGGTCGGCGTGCTGCCGGCAGTGGTCGGGGGCGCGGCCGAAACGAACGCCAGCGTGCAGGCCCTGCCGCCCCTTGCTGCTGCCGCCTTACTTGCGGCAGAGACCCTTCCCGCACCAGCCGCACCATCGACCCGGCAGGCAACCAGCCGGAACGCGACAGCCACGAATGCACCGGTCGTGCAGGCACTACCGGAAATACTCGTGACAGCCACACACACGAACGATTTCAAAGAGGGCAGCGCGGAAAACGGCTATCGCTATACGACCGCCAATCTCGGCCCCTTGGGTGACCGACCGCTACTCGATACGCCCTTTTCGGTCCACGCCGTCTCGTCCGAATTGCTGCATAATTTTGATGCCAAGACCTTCAGCGAAGCGGCGAAATGCCTGCCATCGACCTATACCGAGGGGCATTTCGGCTTGGAATTTGGGCCGCCGGTAATCCGCGGTCTGCTCGGCGACGATAACGCACAGAGCGTGCGCATCGACGGCCTGAACGTGCGCGCAGACACCGCCCTGCCGGTGGAGCTGTACGAAAAACTGGAGATTCTGTATGGCCCAGCCGCCAGCCTGTACGGTCCTTCGCCAGCCGCTGGCATGATCAATTCCGTGTTGAAGCGCCCCACCACCACCACGTTACGCGAGGTTGGAACCGGGATCGAGAGCCGCGGCAACATACAGGGCCGCGCGGACATCAGTGACACGCTGGGAGACTTCGGGTACCGCATCAATCTGCTGTGCGCCGATGGCGAGGGCTATGTTTCGGGCAGCAATCTCAGGCGAAACCTGGTGGGGGTGGCCTTCAATTATCGGCTGACGGACACTTCGCTGATCGAGGTGCTGGCCAGCCATTACGAGTTCGATCAGATGGGATACCCCGGCGGCTTCAGTTACACTGATGCCACCGGATTGCCGAAGGCGCCTGACCCGACCCGAAGCGGCTATGGCCAGACCTTCGGTGGCGTCCGAGCCGATACCGACATCGGCGAGGTCCGATTTGTTCAGGAACTCGATCCTGATTGGACCCTGAACGCGGCACTGCTCGACCAGATCGCCCGGCGGGATTTCGACAACACGATCAAGAATACATTTACCTCCCCCAATGGGAACTACACGACAACCTATCGGCAGTCCGGCAGCGAAGCCGACGTCCTCAGCTACAGCCTGTATTTGAACGGCAAGGCCGACACGGGATTTGTCAGTCACGAAATTGCCCTCGGCAGCGTGGGCTACCGTGCCGCCGCCTATTCCATTCCCGGCTTGCGCACTGGACCGGCGCTCACTCTGGGCTCCGCCAGCCTCGATCATCCGGTCACATACGCGGACCCCGGCTGGGGCGGCCTTGGCCCGAAATACGAAACCTCCTGTACGGAAATCCAATCGCTGATCCTCAGCGACACCTTGAGATTCGGCGAACAGTGGTCATTCCTGGCTGCCGTCAATGACTCCTGGTGCCGGACCGTAAACTGGAACGCCAGCGGTGCGACCACCAGCATTTATGACGAAGACAGCGTCCTGAGCTATTCCGGCAGCCTGCTCTACAAACCATGGAAAGAAACCACGATCTATCTCACCTATGCCGACAGCATTCAGCCCGGCGATACAGCCCCGCAAACAGCCAACAACGCCTATCAGGCACTGGCGCCTTACCGCAGTCAGGAATGGGAACTCGGCGTCAAAGAAAGAATCGCACGGGTTGACTGGACCGCCGCGTTGTTCCAGATTCGGCGGCCGTTTGCCTACACGGACCCTGCCGACAATGTCTTCAAGCCTGCCGGCAACCAGGTCAATCATGGCGTGGAGCTCACCGGACGCGGGTCTGTGGGGGAGGGGTTTACCGTGTTTGGCTGTCTGACCTGGCTCGACCCGCGCATGAAGGAGACAGGCAATCCGGCAACAGAAGACAAACGGGTCGTTGGCGTGCCCCGTCTGCAGGCCAATCTGCTGGTTGAATATCAGATCCCGTTTCTACCGAACGCCGTTCTGGAGGCCAATCTCCATCACGTCGAGAAACGTGCTGCCAATGCCATCAACACGGCCTGGGCGGACGGATTTACCACGCTGGATACTGGCGCGCGCTACAGCTTTCACCTGTTCGACAACCCGGTTATTGCCCGGCTGATGGTCGCCAACCTGACCGATGCCCACTACTGGGCATCCGTCTACACCGGCGGCGGATGGACAGGCGCTTCCGCCGCCAGCGGCACGGCCTACCTCGGAGATCCACGCACGATCAAGCTATCGGCCACAATGAATTTCTGAGGGAGATCGGAACTCCTGCATTTGCAGTTTGAACTTGCGCGGGGCAGGCGTTCCGCCTGCACCACGAGATTAACATTGTGCTTCTTTACGCAAGCGCCTACTTGCTTGCAAGGCACTCCTTTCTACAACTGCGGCGCGCGGGCGCCCGGAGCACGCATCTTGAATTTTAGTCACTGGGTCTGAAGCCCCTTCGAGACGCCGACGCCCATCCAGGCGCTGGCCATCCCCCTCGCCATTGCGCCTGACCACCATCAGGAATACCAGCCGGGAACGCCCCTTCCGCGTTCTCTGCACCTCCTTGGCGAGAAAGTCCTCCCAACACCCCCTGTTGACCAACCCCTCCCACACGCGCCAATCTGCGGCGAATACGCCGGACATATCCTCCTCCGGATACTTCATCTTCGCCGCTGTGTCCACCCGCAGCTCATAGCAGCTGCGCCAGAAGACCATCTGCTCCGGGTGCCGCCGGATCGCCTTTGCCGCCTGTTCCGGCGTCCACGGATTCATCGGCCACCCATAAAACGTCCGTTCCATTGTCGCCGTTTTTTCATCTTCCTCACCCGTCTTTTCTGCGCTTTCATCCCTTTTCTCCTGTTGTGTGTTTCCGACCCCAATCCACGCCATCCGCGCAAGCCGCAGCTAGCGCAACGTATGAAATCGTGTGGCCGCACAAACAACTTCCACCGCGAAGGACGCGAAGGTACGCGAAGGGAGACCGGTGGTTGTCGCAAGGCGAATGACGTATCGCGGGGAATGACACGCGCGATCGCACCCCCCTCATCAGCACGAGTCCCACCCTTCCCCTCGCAATCTGCGCGACCGGCCCGAAAATAATTTCGACTCGATCCGGAACATGTGCCCGCACTGCTCCCCCTCCCATTTCCTGTGATTCGCCAGCGCCAGTGCGATCACGCAATCGTCGTGGTATCCCGACGGCGCCCCGTACGAAATCCTGCCAGTCTCCCCAAATTCAAACTCATACCGCTTCATCTCGTTTGTCAAAATACCCCAGTCAGACGGTCCGGCAGTCCGGCAGTCAGACTGTCCAACAGCCAGACTGTCCGACCAACTGCTGGCCGCAGGCCACGACACCTTCCGCTGCTCCACCGCCATGCGCAGCCGTTCGATCAACTCCATCTTTTTACCCATCGTCAACAGGCACGGCTCGATGTCCGGCAGCACCCGTTTCAGATCGTCATAGATCGGGTCCCCGATCCCGGTCGCGTCCATGATCACCCGCCCGCCCCATTTCCGTGCGAACCCCACGATCCGCTCCTTCTGGATCGTCCAGTCCAGCTGGTTAAACCGCTCCATCGCAAAACAGCGCCCGGTTTCGGCGTCCATGGCGATCAGCACGGTCCAGTCCTTGTGTTTCGCCACATCACACCCGATCACCACGTTTCTGTAGTATTCCCCGCTGATCTCTGAATTCTGACCTCTGACCTCCATGCCGGGGTTGAAGAGGCATGCATCGATGCCCTTGAAGACGCCGGCGCAGTCCTCCATGAACTCCGCCATGTACTCCTGCCGGAAGGCATGCTCCCCATAAACGCGCCGCGCTTCCTCCCACTCCTGGGGCGGGAAATACGGCGAGGCGTTGCTCGGGAACGTAAAACTGGCGTAATTCGTCTCCAGCGGGTCCATTCCGCGCGTGAACAGGTCATAGAACCAGTTCCTGCCCATGGGCGTGCTCACGAGCATGGCCCACCCGAGCGTCTGCGAGATCGTCGGCCGCAGCACGTACTGCCACACGTCATGTGGAATGGTGGCCGCCTCGTCGATCACCACCCCCTGGAATCCGAATCCGCGCATGTTGTCCGGGTTGTCCGCGGACAGGAACCAGATCCGCGTGCGCGGGAAGCCGTCGCGTCCCTGGAACTCCACCCGGCACGGCGCCCGGCCGCTTTCCTGCACAAACCCGAAGCCGAACTTGCGGAACGCCTCGATCCCGCGTTCGGCCACGCTGTAGGTTGGCGCCACCCAGCCGTAGTCGCCGCCCTTTTCACACCCGCCGCGGTCGAGCAGTTCGGCTGCCAGGCAAAGCGTCTTGCCGAATCGCCGGCCGGTGCAGACCATCCGGAACCGCTTGTCCCGCGCCCGGTGGATCTGCATCTGCGCGGCATGCGGCGTGTAATCCAGCACCACGCTCATGGCCTGCAACTGCGCACGTGTGAACTCGCAGGGAGGTGCGAGTGCATGAACCACAGAGGACGCAGAGGGCACAGAGGATCGATCGCAAAGAGGAACCGGGGAATGCGGCGGCGACGGCGCGCCGCCCTCCCCAACGCGGGGGATCTCGCGGGCTGTCTCCAACAGCGACCGCAAGAAGACCCGCTGTTGCGGGTGCTGGCGGATCGCCTTTGCCATCTGTTCCGGCGTCCAGGGGTTGCCAGGCCAGCCGACGAACCGGCGATCGAGGCGCGGACCACGCTCCTCGATATGCGTCATCCGGGATCCGTAACGGTCTGTGCATTAGCGTCTGGGATTCTACATATCAGTATGATGAACCCAAGAGACAATGCAAAGACAAGGGCCCAACCAACGGCTGCTGCCTCGCCGATCATGGACAAGTAGAAAGTTGATGGACCAGTAGCGGCGAGGCAGAGCCGTGACGATTCGGCCCAAAGAAAGAAGGATAGACCATGACGATTGAAGAACGAACCGCTGGGATTCTGAAACAACTTGTCTGGATAGCGCTAAAAGGTGTTGGCCTCTATCATATCTTGTCAGCTATAGGTTCCTTCATGAATGTGTTCATGTTGAACCATGCGATGTTGCCAGAACGTTCCGCATCTTACTGGACCGTTGGGAGTGCTTGGGTCTATGGACTTTCGGATTTGGCCATCGGTTTGGTGCTGATCTGTCGAACAAGGTGGCTCATGGGTCTAGCATTTCCGGCTAACTGGCCTAAGGGAATTGAGCAAGAGGTTCTCCCGCACGAAGAGATACCCACCGGCAACCTAGAGAGTCAACACCGTCAAGAAGAGACCTGAGGTCGAACCACGGCCTGGTGCCTGACCGCTGCCCGCGCTGGACCGGTCCGGAGTTGCAGACCAAGAAGGCAGCGGCAGCACAGGCCCGACGGCGACCCTTTGCTTTAAGACCCGGCGCCCACTGGCGCCGGGTTTTTTAGTCCTTGGTTCTAGTTTCCGTGAGCGCACAGGCGGCCATGAATACGTCGCCTGCAGCAATGTCAGGGTGCCATCCAGACACGCAACCGATAGAACAATTTTGCCGGCAATGATCCTGACGTGTTGGTGTACACATTCACCGGCGGCGTAGCAGGCAGGTTGGTGGCGTTCGAAAGGGGCGTAAAGCCCTTCAGCAGGTTGGTCGTGGAATCGAGGCCGTACATTCGGCCCGCCACGCTCGGCCAAGTCAGCGTGTTGCGAATGCCGGGCACGATTACCAGATTGGTGATGGCCAACACGGATGCCGGATTGGTGGGGTTGGTCCCAGCCACATACGCGGCCCACCATGGCATCTTATTGGCATTTGCCGCATTTGTGACCACTACCTCAAAGTTGCTGGTGCAGCCATATTGCGCCAACCACCAGTGCGGCACAGGAACCGGCGCAGAGGATGTCATGTCGGGGGCAAAGTTTGCCGCCACCGATTGCGGCACATTCATCACCAGAAACAGCGGATTGGCATTAGCCGAGGCGCTGCCGGTCCAATTGGTGAAGTGATAGTACTGCGCTGCCGTGGCAGTGACGGCTGTCGTAACACCCATCGTCTGCCAACCGGACGCCACACTGACAGAGCCGTTCAATCCGGCGGCTGTCGCCAGCCAATAGTTTGTTTGCCACAGCCAGGTCAGCGTGGCATCGCCGGTTACCGTCATGACCATGCTGGCGCCGGCGCCAGCGGCCGTCGTGCCGCCGGACAGTGTCCAGCCCCTGCACACGTACTGCGTGTTCCCCTGTGTGTACGGCGTAATCGCGATGTTTGTCAGCACAGTCCCCGGGAGGTAGCCGTGCAGGCCCGGGGCTGGCGCTGCGTCGCCCGCGTCGCTGACGACCTGAAGCACATAATTCGTCACGAGACTCAGCTGCACGGATGTCGGGCCATAGTGCACATGCCACGAGAGCGTGGGATCGTCCGGCGCAGGCACTACGGCGTAGAACCTGCCGCTGACGCCGCCATCAGCCTGTAGCACCGTAAAGACGTTGTTGCTCCGGAGTGTGTAGCCATTGACGATCTCCATGTAGAGCGTACCGTCGAGTTGGGCACTCCCGGAAACCCGAAGCCGATCGTAATCCACGCCCGCGGTTTCGGCGCCACCCACGCGAATGTGCAGCGCGCCGCTGTTGTTCAGCGTGCAGTTCGTCACCGCCAGCGTGCCGATGGTGTCGCGGCTACCGGGCGCGACCGTGCCGTCGCAGGTCACGGCGCCACCGATTGCGCCGCTGCCGGACAGCGTGGCGCCGGCGGTGACGGACACGGCGCTGGCGCCTTGCGCTCCATTGACCTGCAGCGTACCGGTGTCGACAGTCAGATGGCCGCCAAAGGGATTGGTGCCGCTGAGCGTCAGCGTGCCGAAGCCGCGCTTGACGAAGTTGCCGGTACCATCGAACACCCCGTCGAAGGTCGTATCCCACCAGTCGCCCGCCATCAGCGTACTGCCGCCAATCGCGATCCGGCTGCCCGAACCGTCTGTCGTGGAGACGCGAGCCACCGCCTGTGTCGCGATATTGCCCAGGTTCAGCGCGCCGCCGTTGGAAAGTGTTACGACTGTGGTCGCGGGGAGCGGCGAGACGAGCGGGAGCGCAGCCGGGGCGGGCAGGGCATCCGGTCCCAGGACGGAATTGGCCGCAAGCTGCGCCTCGGTCAGCGCCAGGTCCCAGATGCGAACCTCGTTATAACTGGCGTTCGCGGTCTGGTCGCCGGTCGGTCCTGATTCGGACGCACCCAGCCACATATTGTTCTGGCCCAGTTGATCCAGAGTCCGCATCACGCTCATGGAGCCGGTTCCCAGGGTAGTGCCGGCGGCATCCATTTTGTACCACTGCAGCAATGTCTGGCCGCTGTCGCCGGCACCCGGGGTTATGACCAAGGCGATGTGGTATTCCACGTTCGTCGTATAGGGCGCCATGGTGTTGCCGGCGGAATACCAATCGAACCACACATCGTCCGAGTTGTAATCGGTTCCCTGTGTCCAGGACATAAACAGGCAGTCCCACGACGCGCTCCCGAAGTCGAGAATCCGGCTCCAGTTTTGCACCGAGTGCTGCGTGGCCCACAACTCGATCGTGGTTGCCGAATCGGCCGTGTGCGGCAGAATGTTTGCGCCCAGGGAGATGTAGTCTGCCTCGCCCCAGTTTCCGCCGGGCAGCGTGACCTGCGCGGCGTTCGTCGCGGCATGCGCCGTTGTTCCGCGGACGATGGCGGCGGGCTGCCCCCCCACGGAATCGCCGAGGTCGCCATTGAAACTCCAGCGGTGCAGCAGGTGCGCAGACAGAGCGGGCGCAAGTTGCAGCGTGCCGCCGGCGATGCGCGTTTCGCCAGCATAGGTGTTGGCGCCGGCGAGGGTCAACGTGCCAGCCCCGCGCTTCTCGACACTGCCCACGCCGACAATGACATTACTCCACGTCTGCGCATCCTGACGGTTATAGATGAGCGTGCTGTCATCCAAGACATGCCCAAGACCCAGCGTGCCTGACGTGCCGCTGTCGCCGATTTGCACGGCACCGCGCAGGATGACCAAATCGCCGGCCAGTGTGTTGGCACCGGTCAGGGTGAGCGTGGCGTCGCCACGTTTGATCAGGGAGCCGTCACCCGAGATGACGCCATCGAAGGTCGCATCGCTTCCATTGCCGACGGCAAGCAGCGAGTCGTCCAGCCGGATCCGGCTGCCAAGGCCATCCGTCGAGGCGATCGACGCGACGGTCTGCACCACGCCATTGCTGAGTTCCAGGGCGCCGCCGTTCGAGAAGGTGATGGCGGTGCCAGCCGGCAGCGGCGCGCCGGGAGGAAGCGTGATCGGGTCAGGCAACGCATCCGGACCCAGCACGGAATTGGTCGCGAGCTGCGACGCTGTCAAGGCCGTGTCCCAGATGCGGACTTCATTGTAGCTGGCATTCGCGTTCTGCTCGCCCGACGGCCACGGATATGGCTTGGGGGCGCCCAGCCACATGTTGTTCTGATTCAGGTTCGCCAACGACCAGTCCAGGAGCATCGACCCCGAGTTGAGCGTGTTCCCGCTGGCGTCCATCTTGTACCACTGCAGCAAGGTCTGATGACGGGCAGTTCCCGCACCCGGTGTCAGCACCATGGCGATATGGTATTCGATGCCCAACTCGTAGGGACTCATCGTGTTGTCGGTCGTATTGCCGCCCGCCCCGCTCACTTCCACGCGATCTGCATTGGGGTTGCTGTCCAGCGTCCAGGACATCATCACACGGTTCCACGGATCATTCCCGAAATCGAAGATGCGGCTCCATGTCTGCACCGACAACTGGGAAGCCCACAATTCGATCGTCACCCCTGCGTAGGTGTCGGGGAGAATGTTCGCACCCAGTGAGATATAGTCCGCCGCATCCCCATTTCCGCCCGGCAGCGTCACTTGATTGGCGTTGGTTGTGGCGTGGAAGTCTGTTCCCGCAACGATGGTGGCATCCTGTCCTCCCACGGAATCGCGCAGGTCCCCGTTAAAGCTCCAGCGGTGAACCAGGTGCGGGGACGCGGCGGGCAGGAGTTGCAGCGTGCCGCCTGCCACGCGGGTCGCGCCACCATAGGTGCTCGCGCCATCAAGCGTCAGCGTGCCGGCGCCTAGTTTCGTCAGATCGCCCGTGCCGGAGATGACATTGTGCCAGGTCTGCGTGCCGCTGCGGTTGAAGATGAGCGTGCCGTTGTCGAGGACACTCCCTTGGCTCAGGATGCCCGCCGCGCCGTTGTCGCCGATTTGCAGCGTGCCCTCCAGGATGCGGGTAACGCCGCCGTACGTGTTGTCGCCTGCGAGGGTGAGCATGCCGGCGCCATGCTTAGTCAGGCCACCGATGCCGGAGATGACGCCCCTGAAGAGGGTGTCCGCGTCTCCGGTCAGGTCGAGGCCTGTCGTCCCCAGCCGGAGTTGGCTGCCGGGATCGTCAGTCGCGATGGACACGACGGTCTGATTCGTCACGTCGCCCACGTCCAGCACGCCGCTGTTGGAGAGAATGACCGTGGTGGCTGCAGGCAGCGGCGCCACGATCGTGACCAGATCTGTGCCCACGCCGGGCATCAGGTGCAGCGTGCCGCCCGCGATGCGCGTTTCGCCGGCATAGGTGTTCTCGCCGCTGAGCGTGAGCGTTCCATTGCCAAGCTTCTCCAGCCAACCCGTGCCCGAGATGCTGTTGGCCCAGGTCTGCGCGTCGCTGCGGGCGTAGAGCAGCGCGCCGTTGTTCGTGACGGGCCCCAAGCCCAGTTCGCCGGAGGTTCCGCCGGTCCCGATCTGCAGTGTCCCGGTGTCGATCCACGTGCCGCCTGCAAAGGCATTCGACCCGTTCAGAATGACCGTGCCATTGCCATGCATGGCCAGCGAGGCGTTGCCGGGGCCGCTCTGGGTGAGCGCGCCGTTCACGGTCAGCGTGTTGGCACCGTTGACCTGCAGCGTCATGCCGTTCTGGATGTCGACGTTGCTGACCACGACGCCGCCGCTGCCGAGCGGGTTGATCGCCAAGTCGGTGTCCGGCCCTGTGCGGTTGGAAAGATCCGCCCGAGCTGCGAGGGGGTTGGCGTCGCTATTGTTCTCGAAGCTCAGCAGCCAGGTCTTGTCGCCAGACCAGGTAATTCCGCCGGCGCCGTCGTAACTGATGAGATTGCCAAAATAGGAAGCCGCGCCATAGTTCGACGTCGGATTGTGGCGGCTGCCGGTCGTGTTGCTGAAGTTCAGGTTATCACCCGGACTTGGCGGCGACCAACTGGACCAGTTATCGCTTTGGTCGATCGTGTCCGCCGCTGTCCCTGCGCCGGTCCAGTACTGAACCGTACCGTTCCAGTAATTCGTGGCCCACAGCCAGGTGAGCACGCAGTCACTCGCCATGGACATCACCATGCTCGAGTCGGTGCCGCTGGCCGGAATGGCGCCCGCCAGCGTCCAGCCGCGGCAGTAGTAGTGGGTATTGCCGGCGATCTCCAGCGGCGTCACTTGATTCGTCAGCACCGCTTCCGAGAAGACACCGGTATAGTCGCCGGGCGCCGGTGACGCTGTACCGTGCTCGCTGACGACAGTCAGCGTGAAATACCCGTAGGCGTAGAACGTGTTGGTCATCGGCGGCGCCGGCCAATAGCCGATGTTGCCGGGCTGAGTCGCCACGATCGTGATCGTCCCCGCCGCGGTGAAGGTCACGTTGCTTCCGTCCGCAATGGTCGCCGGGCCGGAGAGCACGGTGAAGAGTACCGGCAGCCCGGAACTGGCTGTGGCCTGCAGCGTGAGCGGGCTGCTCCAATCCTGATCGGCGATGGGATCGAAGGCGATGGTCTGGTTGTCGCGGTGGACGACGCGCAGGGTGGCCGTGTTGCTTTCGTAGGTCACGTACCACGAAAGCCCGCCGGCGAGAGCCGGTCCGTCAACGGCGGAGAAACTGCCGCTGACGCCTGCTGCCGCCTGCACGACGACGACCGCGTCGCCAAGAGAAGGGGTGTAGCTGTTGGCGAGCATCACATGCAGCGTGCCGCCGAGCGTGGTCGTACCGGACACGCTGAGCTGGTCGTAATCCGTGCCGGGTGAAGTGGTTCCGCCGACCTTGACGTTCAGCGCGGCGCTGGCGTGCTGCGCATAGCTTGGCAGCGACAACAGCCAGAAGGTGGCATTGTCGCCCAGCGTCACGATTCCGTCGGAAACAACCGCGCCGCTGATGATGCCGGTACCGCCGAGACCGGCGCTGTTGGCGACCGTCACGGCGCCCGGACCGATGGCGCCGCTGACAACCAGCACGCCGTTGCTGACGATCGTGGCGCCGCAGGTGTTGGCGCCCGAAAGGGTGAAGGTTCCGGCCCCCCGCTTGATCAGGGTGCCGGGGCCGGAGATACTGCCGTCAAACGTCGTGCTGCCAGCATCCCCGACCGCCAGGGATGCGGCCCCGAGAATGATCTGGCTGCCAAGCCCATCGGTTGAGGCAAGCGAGGCGACGGTCTGGTCGGATGCGCCGCTCAGATCCAGCACGCTGCTGTTCGAAATCGTGACGGTGGTGGCGGCGGGAAGCACCGATTGGGGAATCGCATCCGGGCCATAGACGGCGTTGGCTGCTAGTTGCGCCTCTGTCAGCGCGGTGTCCCAGATGCGCACTTCGTTGTAGCTGGCATTGGCGAACTGGTCCCCGGACGGCACCCATTTGGACGTACCCAGCCACATGTTGTTCTGGATCAACTGCGACAGATCCCAGTCCACGCTCATGGATCCTGCCTTGCGCGTCGCCCCGCTGGCATCCTGCCTGTACCACTGCAGCAGCGTCTGTCCGCCGTCCCCGGCGCCGGGGGTGATTACCAGGGCGATGTGGTACTCGGTGTCCAATTCATACGGCGCCATCGTGTTGTCCGCCACCTGCTCGCCACTGCCCCTATTCACGCTCACCCGATCCTGGTCATACGTGACGTCCTGCGTCCAGGACATGAATATGAAGTTGTCCGTACTGTCGCCGAAATCGAAGATGCGGCTCCACCGCTGCACGGACCGCTGCGTGGCCCACAGTTCGATCGTTGCAGGCGCATCTGCCGCGTTCGGCAGGATGTTCGCGCCCAGCGAGATGTAGTCGGCCAAACCCCAGTCTCCGCCCGGCATGGTGATTTGATGATTGTCCCACGTGACGTGACTGTCCGATCCCGCGACGACCGTGGCAGTCTGTCCGCCGACCGAGTCGCTGAGATCATTGTTGTTGAAGCTCCAGCGGTGACGCAGATGTGCTGTCACGCTGTCCGCCACTTTCAACGTGCCGCCCGCGACGCGCGTTGCGCCGGAGTAGGTGTTCGATCCGCCGAGCGTCCACGTGCCGGCGCCGGTCTTGGTCAGGCTGCCAGTCCCAACGATGGGGCCGCCATACGTCGTGTTGATTGCCTGATCCACGGTCAGTCCGGCGCCGCTGTTGGTGATGGCGCCGCCGTTGCCGGCAAGCGAACTGACCGTCAGCGGCAGGCCGTTCAGGTCCAGAGCGCCGCCCGCCATGGTCAACGCGGAATGATCCGGCAGCGCGGCCGCATTGGCCAGACGCAGCAGGCCGGCTTCGATCTGCAGGCCGCCCGCGTAGGAGTTTTCTCCTGACAGCGTCAGCGCGCCTGCGCCGCGCTTGGTCACACCACCCAGGCCTGAAATGACGTTTGCCCAGGTTTGCGCGTCGATGCGGTTGTAGACGAGCGCCCCATCGTTCGTCACGCTGCCGGACCCCAATTCGCCCGCGGCACCGCCTGTGCCGACCTTGAGCGTGCCGCTGCCGATTGAAATACCACCGGCCAGCGTATTCGGGCCGTTGAGAATGACGGTGCCGCCTTCGAGAATGGCCAGCGTGGCGTCACCCGTGCCGCTCTGCGTGAGAGCGCCACTCACGGTCAGCGTGTTGCCGCCGTAGACCTGCAACTGCATGCCATCCTGCATGTCCACATTGCTGACCACAATCCCGCCGCCGCGCGGGTTGATTTGCAGATCACTAGACGGCCAGATGCGGTTGGCCAGGTCAGCCTCGGATGTCAGCGTATTCCCATTCCACCCGTTGCCGTTCTCGAACTTCAGCAGACGGGTCTTGTCGCCGCACCAGGTCATCCCGTTTCCAATCCAGAACCCCAGCGTGATCTCGCCGAAATAGGAGTCTACGCCGCGCGCCGTGAGCGGCCGCTGGCGAACACAGGTGTTGTCCAGCCGAACATTGTCCCCCGGATTCGGAATTCCATTGTCCCAGTTGTCCGGATCGTCGATGGAATCCGAAGTTGTGCTGGCGCCGTTCCAGACGTGATCCTCGCCGTTCCACAAATTGGTGCCCCAGTTCCAGGTGAGCACGGCGCTGTTGGTCACTGTCATCACCATGCTTGTGTTGACGCCGCTGACTGGCTCGTTGCCTGCCATCGACCAGCCTGTGCAGACGTAATGGTTGTTGCCGTCGATGTCGAAGGCGATCGCCGTATTGGTAATCACTGTTCCTGGCGCGTAGGTGTAGTTGCCGGGAGGCGGCGTGCAATTCCCGTGCGGCGATTGAATGACCAACGTGTATCCGCCGCTGCCGGTGACGGCGTTCGTGGCGTTGCCACCGTCGCTGGCAAAGGCGATGTTGGCGCTGTAGCTATTCGTGTCGGGTGGCGTGAAGCCGACGACCACATTGGTCGTGACCCAGCCTGCGAGATCGAACGTTGTATCCGAAAGGATAGCGAATGGCGCGGCAGGCTGGGCGATTGTCACGTGAATCGGCACGTCGCCCCAGTTGATGAGGGAGAAACTGGACTGGACTGTGGTGCCGGTTGCGACAGTGCCAAAGTCGATGCTCTGCACATCGTTGGCGTTGACCCGCAGCCAGCCCGGCCAGATCGCATTTCCGCTGACCGCGCAGTTGGTGGTGCCGCCGTTGCTGGTGAACGTGATGCTCTGCGAGAACGGCCCAGCCCACGGCGGCGTGAAGGTGGCCCAAACCGTGCCGGTATGCCCAGCCGGCACACTGTAGGTTTCGCTTCCCGGGACGATGGCGTACGGCTAGCCAGTGCCAGCGGTACCTGTCAGCGTCTGCCCTCCCGTGTTAACAACCGAGAACGCCATCGACGTCGCCTGCCCGACAACGACCGTGCCATAATCCAGGCTGGCAGGCGTGACCGAGAGCGCCGGCGGCAGGTTGGTGATCCAGAGCCAGGTCAGCACGGCATTGTTGGTCTGCGTCATCACCAGGCGATTGGTCGTTCCCGCCACCGGGTCGTTGCCGGCCAGCGTCCAGCCGGCGCAGACGTACTGGGTTCCGCCGAGCATCACCGACGAAGTCACGCTGTTGGTCAGGAGGGTTGCCGACAGGTTCGTGTAGACGCCGGGAGCCGGTGTGGCTGTGCCGTGATCGCTGCCAATAGTCAGGGTCAGGATTGAGCGGACATTGAACGTGTTCGTCACCGACAGCGCCGGATAGTGGTTGAGGTCCCCGGCCTGCGACGCCACGATGGTAACCATCCCGCCCGCCGTGAAGGATACATTGGTGCCGTTGCTGATCGTCGCAGGACCCGAAGACACGGCAAAGGAGACCGGCAGGCCGGAACTGACCGTGGCCTGCAGGACCAGGTGATTGGTGATCACTTGTTCGGCAATGGAACTGAACGTAATCGTCTGATAGCCCTGACTGATGGCCACCGCACATGTGCTGGTGCTGCCGTTGAAATTGCCGTTACCGGTAAATGCGGCTGTGAGCGTGTGACTGCCGAAAGGAAGGGTGGTGGCACAGAAGAGCGCCGTGGCGCTGGGCCCGCTCCCGAAGAGGGCGTTGGTGCTCAGGGGCGTGCCTGCGTCCAGGAAGACCACGTTGCCCCAGGGCGTCGCCGAATTGCCGATGTTCGTCACCATAGCCACGACGTTGACGGGTTGCCCGTAGGGTGATGCATTCGGGTAGGCGCTGACCGTCAAGGCCGTGTCGACGGGCACAGTGGTCGCCCGGAGGCAGGCCGCGAAGGGCGACACCTTGCCGCCTGCGAACGTGAAACCTCCGCCGACAAAGAGGTTGGTTGAAGGGTCCATCGCGAGCGCCAAGACTCCGCCATCCACACTCGACGCGATTGACGACCATACGCTGCCGTCCCACTTCGCCAGGTAGTTGGCCACTTCGCCGTCTGCTATGGTAAATATGCCGCCCACATAGAGATCGTTGCCACTGACCGCCAGCGCACGGACGCCGTCATATGACCTGAACACCAAACTCAAGCCCGCACCCAGGGCCGACCAACTGCTTCCATCCCATTTGGCGATCTTCCTGATTGAGGCGCCGCCGGCCGTGTAGAAACTGCCCCCCACATACAGATTGGTGCCGCTGACCGCCAACGCAAAGACGAAGTAGTTCACGCCGTTGGCGCCCCCTGATCCCAGGGAGGACCACGCGCTGCCATCCCACTTAGCCACGTTATTGGCTGCGTTTCCGCCGGCCTTGGTGAAAAAGCCGCCGGCGTAGAGATTGGTTCCGCTGCTTGCCAACGCATAGACGGTGCCGAGCACGCCAGCGCCCAGACCTGACCATGTGCTGCCGTTCCACCGGGCCATGTTGGTTGCGGCGCTGCCGCCCGCCGTGGAGAAGGATCCGCCGACATAGAGGTTTCCAGACCCGTCGTACGCGAGCGCATTGACGGTGCCCCCCACTCCGGAACCCAGGGCTGTCCACGCGCTGCCATCCCACCTGGCCACGCGACTGGCAGCGCTTCCGCCTGCGTTGGTGAAGGCGCCGCCGGCGTAGAGGCTGCCTGATCCGTCCCATGCCAACGCATTGACGGTGTCGTTCATGCCCGACCCCAGAGGCGACCACCCGCTGCCGTTCCACCGGGCCACGCGATTCACGATGCTCCCGCCTGCGCTGGTGAAAGACCCGCCTGCATAGAGGTTGCCCGCCCCGTCGAACACCATGGCATCGACGGTGCCGTTCAGTTCGACCTTCGTGGGCGCCCACGCGCTGCCATACCACCGGGCAAAGTTACCGGCCGGCTGCCCGCCTGCCATGTAGAAGCTTCCACCCGCGTAGAGATTGGCGCCATTGATTGCCAGCGCATAGACGCCACCATCCACGCCCGACCCAAAAGCCGACCAAGCCGTGCCGTCCCACTTGGCCACATAGTTCGCCGGCACTCCGCCCGCGCTGGTGAACACGCCGCCCGCATAGAGGCTGCCCGATCCATCCGCCGTCAGTGAATACACCCAGTTATTCACGCCGGCCCCCACGGTCGACCATGCCCTGCCGTTCCATCTGGCCACGTGGTTGAAACCATACTGAAAGCCGGACGAGGTGTAGATCTGGGTGAACTCCCCGCCGACATACAGGTTTGTCCCGCTGACGGCCAGGGCGTGGACCTTGTCGTACGGCCCCCCCTCCGCCCAGCGCCGACCAGGCTGCACCGTCCCACTTGGCCAGGTTGTAGCAGAGATTTGTGCCTATATAGGTGTTGAAGTAGCCACCCGCATACAGGCCGCCCGCACCGTCCACTGCCAACGCATAGATGCCGCCAACCCACGCCCCCAGCGGCGACCAGTTGCTGCCGTCCCATTTGGCCACACCGCTGGCTGCATTCCCGCCGGCCTTGTTGAAGTAGCCGCCGGCGTAGAGGCTGGTTCCGTCAACCGCCAGCGCGTAGACCACATTGTCCATTCCCGATCCCACCGCCGACCACACCGTCCCGTTCCACCGGGCGATGTAACTGGCGGCCACGCCGCCGGCTATGGTGAATGTGCCACCCGCATAGAGATTGCCGGCCCCGTCCAGCGCCAACGCATTGACAGCATTGTTCACGCCCGGCCCCAGCGGCGACCAGTTGCTGCCGTCCCACTTGGCCACGTTGTTGGCTGCCACGCTCCCGGCCACCGTAAAGGTGCCACCGGCATAGACGCTGCCCGCACCATCCACGACGACGGCACTGATCCCGCCATTGACGCCGTTAATTCCGCCCAGGCTAGTCCAGTTCGCGTCGCTGTACGTGGGGTCGATCCGCACGGGATACACGGCCAGTGCATCATCCACCACGATGGCCAGTCGATTGGATGCCGACACCGTGAAATGGGCGGCGAGTGCGCGGTTCTGCGCGTCCACGGCCTGCAGGCGGGTGTAGGCCAGTTTGCGTTCGGAACCGTCGAGCACGAGTTGCACACCGTCGCCGGCTGCTTCTGCCCGGGCGCCGGCCAGCGCCAAGTCCACGCGCAGCGCGCCGGCACCAGCAGGACGGTCCGGCACCACGAAATCCTGTCGCACGCCGCCCACGCTCACCGAGTACTCTTCGGTCAGGCCGGGACGCACCCAGCGCGCCAAATTCTCCGTTGTCCGCACGTCGCCCCTGGCTGCCAGTGCGGCGGGGTCGCCACGCTCCCTTCCCACGGCTTCCGCGCGCAGACAGAATCGGGCCGACGGCTGATTCGAGACTGTGGAGGTCAGCCACAGCCCTTTTGGCGTGGCCTGCCCGTCGAGGTTCTGGAATGCGCAGCGCAGCCACGCGCCGTCAACCGTGGCCTGCACGGCCAACCCGTCGCCATGGTATTGCTTTCCGGCCGCATCCCCGAGTTGGCTCAGGGGGATGGCATGGGAAACGCCGCCATCGCCGCATCCTGTCAATCCCGTGCCCGCCTCTGCCGCGACGCGCCCCACCAGAAGGAGCGACACCGCGACAACCAGATTGACCCTGCGCACACCCCGCGTCATTGTTCTCATGCCCGCCGCCCCCTTGTCCCGCGCATGCCACTCAGTCCCATTGCCCATAATTACGCATAATACTATCATATGGGGGGGGGGTGCTGAAGCCTCTTTCTCAAGTTAGAAATTCATGCGGGCAGGGTCGGTAAGCAAGCGCCCTGACAGCCATCCTGCCCACCTTGTCCGGCCTGCAGGGGCGAGTTGCTGTGAACAGGACAGCTTTCCCCGCTGCTGGCAGACTTTTCACCGAGTATTACGACTGCCAACCGGTTTCTGCGGGTGTGCCCGTGTCAGCCAGATAGCGAGTTCTTCTTCATTTGCCGGCTGCCACCGCGCTGCTTGTCCAATCTCCCCGATGGTATCCCCACCCGGGGGCGCGGGCGTCCCGCCCCTGCCGCATCCTTGACACACGCCACGCAGGAACGTACCGTTGTCACGAAATGTGATCCTGTGTGCTTGCGAATCGGAAACCCGGAAAGTCTGAGTGGCGGTCGAGATCACGTTGGGCCGAGATCATGCAATGAAGATGATCATCTTTGCGATGGCTTTCGCGTTCGCCGGTTGCTCCAGACCGGTTACGCCGGCGCATCCGGAAGGACTGGGCCAGACGGGGATGACAAAAGCGGAGGCGAAGCACTGGCCGCCAGATAACCCATTCTATCCAATCGACGGAGTCGTCATTAGGGAAGTGTTGCTCGATACGTCTGATCATGATGAGTTCCATGGAGACGGGACAACTCTCAAAGTCTACAGGGTGTCCGTTACTCATGGCGTCAATGCACTGCTCGCCAACAACCGAATCCGGCACAGTCGGATTTGGGTTGCACGCCCATTCGACGAGAAGACAATGGAAGCTCTGGAGTTCTTGTCGAAGTGGACAACCACCACGAAAGTCGCCCCATTCATGCGGCAGATGCTATCCAGCGATGATTTGTATGTTGCATACGATACACTGCAACGCGATACCGATTTGAAGCGAGTCACCGACGCGGCACTGTGGCTGTTTGCGCCAAGCCAAAATCTGCTCGTGTTCATTCAGGTGAATACATGATCGCAAGAATAACGCCCCACTACGGCCTGGTGCTGACCGCTGCCAGCATTGGACCGCTCGGAGTTGCAGGCATATACGCAGCGGCAGCACAGGCCTGACGTTCGATGAAGATGAGGGAAGGGGAATCGAGGGATGAGCGCCATTGTATTGCTTCTGCCGTTGCTTTGCCTGGTGTTTGGCATTGGCGGGACCGTCCTCTGGATCTGGATGATTGTGGACTGCGCGACCCAGGAGAAGTCCGAAGGAAACGAGAAGCTGATCTGGATCCTGATCATCGTCCTGACCCACTGGATTGGCGCGTTGATCTATCTTCTTGTACGGCGACCCAAGCGCATGCAGGAACTGGGAAGATGACATCGAACCACCGGCTGCTGTCGCAGCTAACCGCGCGCGGCATGTTTTTACATCTCCCTAACAGCCCAACAGCCTTCAGCCTGCAGCTGTCCGCAACAGGTGGTGATCTTGACGTGTATCTACGCTTCTGGCACGCTGCCCACCATGACATCGCGGCTTCTTGCCGGTTCCGGCATGCTTGAGGCCTATGCGGGCTGGTGCCGAATGAAAAGCGATTTCTTATCAATCGGTTTCGACGGCGACGTCGTCTACGAGATGTGCTTGCCCCTGCGCGGCGGCGGCAGCGAAGCCAACCTCGACCGCACCGCCGCCCTCAGCCTGCGCCGCACCCAGGAACTCATCGCCGGTGGCCGGGCGAAGGCGAGGCGGCCGTAACACTTGCAAGCGGAGGTCATGCGCCCGGGCACAAGTTCGAGAAGTGTCCGGCGTTTGCGTGGAAGCCGAACCGCATGCACAAATACGGTAAAGAAGGGAAGGGCTCCATGCGAACGGTTCGGATGTGCTCGTTGGCCGGACGGTTTTTTGTCGCCGGAATGATCCAGGCGGTCTGTTCGTGGGACAGTGCGCAGGCCGCGCAGGGGTTTGTCGTGGAGCACACCTGCACCAACATTTCCCTCATTCCGGACGACGCCATTGCCCGCGCGGCGAATTATAAGACCGTTCTGTGCGGCGATTCCCTGCTCAACGCGTTCGGTTCCGGTTTCACGCAATTGAAGGCGCAAAACCCCAAATATAACTGGACCGGCAAGAGTTTTATCCTGCGGTACCGCGGTCATCCGGGCGCCGAGAAGATTTGCGACGACTTGGGCGTGCAGGATCTCAAGACCAACGCCCCCGGCGGGTATATCGCGCATTGCAAAAATGCCTATAACGCCTATTGCATTTATGTCTACTTCGGCGAACGTTGGACCAACCAGATCCCGTTCCCGGCTGACGACACCGCGCCCTTTGCCGGTTCCCGGCGCGACTGGGCGTATTACTCGAACGCCATGGTCCGACTGGAACAGGCGTACCCGAACAATGTCTTTGTCTGGTCGACGATCCCCCCGTTCTGTGCGCAATACAAATGGTATTACCATGCGGGCTCCGACTTCAAAAACGGCGAATGGTTCAACGCCAACGTGCGCGCGTTCTGCAAGGCGAACAACCGGGTGTTATACGATTTTGCGGACATCCTGAGCCATGACGGCGCAGGCAACCGGATCGTCGATAAGAACGGCTATGAGTCCATGTGTTACGACTGGTGCGGCGATGACGGGGAACACCCCGCGGTGAACGCCGGTCCGGTCCGGCTGGCGACGACCTGGTGGTGGCTGGCTGCCCGGCTGACCGGCTGGACGCCCGTTCCCCAGGTTTCGGCCGCGCCCGTGAGCGGTGTCATCACCACGGCCCCGATGAGCGCGGTCACGCTGCCGAACCGGCCGGCGCTCGTGGCCTGGTATCCGCTGGAGGACAACGTGAGCCAGACGGAGCTTCACGACGCCACCACCAACGCCCACAACGGCACGCTCTTCGGCAGCATTGCCTCTTCCGCCGACTGCATGGTTGGGAGCCAGGCCTACGCGTTCAACGGCGGCCAAGCGGTGGTGTACAATTCCATCTCCTCCGAGATCCGGAAGGGGCTGACCCTTTGCGCCTGGGTGAAGATACCGGACACGAACGGCGTGTATTGCGCGGTTTGGGAGAAGGACGCCTTTAGCTTGTACGCAACCGGCCCCGGCAACCGTTGCGCCGGCGGGGAGGTCTGCCTGGGCGGCATGAATTATTCGGTGAGCAGCGGGCGTCCGCTGGCGGTCAACGCCTGGCAGCACCTGGCCGTCACCTGCGATCCGACCGCGGGGCAGCTGCTCTTTTACATCAACGGCGCCAAGTGTGCGGCCAAGACCGTGCCGCCGGGCGGCATCGATACGTCGTACAGCGAACTGTACGTGGGGAACCATGCCAATTACGGCGTGTACCGGGGGCTGCTGGACGACGTGCGCATCTACAACTATGCCCTGAAGGCCCAAGACCTGTACGCGCTGTATACGGGCACCAACACGGTCCGTCAGCGATCCGCCGGTCGCGAGTGAACCTGGGACCGGTCCGGAAACTCCGGCACGCGAGGCCGCGCGCCCTCCAGCCGGTTGTCGCTACCCGTTGGTCAGCGTATCGAGCATGAGGCTGGTGAAGACCATCCCCTGTTCGAACTGGTCCAGGCCATAGGATTCGTTCTGCGCGTGGACCGCGTCCTGCGCGCGGGAGAACCCTACGAGCAATTATTCCGACAGGTTGCCAGCGGAGGAAGAGTGCCATGCTGCCCCGGCGCTGGAGCCTATCCGCTCGCGGCATGTCTTTTCATTTTCCTAACAGCTTACAGCCTTCTCTCACGCCCCGTCCGCCCCAAGCCGCAGGTTTGTGGTGATCTTGACGTGTATCTACGCTTCTGACAGGCTACCCACCATGACGGCGTGGCTTTTTCCGGTTCCTGCATGATTTTGGCCTATGCGGGCCGGCACCGACTGAAAAGCGATTTCTTATCAAAGCATGACCACAAAAAAGCCGACGAAACAGAACTGCAAGCCTGCCGCACGCACTGCTGCGCCAACCGGTCGCGCCGGCCAGCAGGCACAGGACCGCGCGAACCGCTGGACCCAGGCGGCATTCCAGGCACCTGCGATGACCTACCGCTCGGTGCCGTTCTACTCGCTGAATGACGAGCTCGACGCGGTTGAACTGGACCGCCAGCTCCGCATTTTCCAGGACGGCGGTTTCGGCGGAAGTTTCCTGCACAGCCGCATCGGGCTGCTGACCCCGTATCTGGGCGACGCGTGGTTCGACATCATGGCAGCGGGCGTGAACACATCGCAGGAGATCGGCATCGATGCCTGGTTCTACGACGAAGACAAGTGGCCCAGCGGATTCGCCGGCGGGATCGTGCCGCTGCAGAATGAAAGCTTCCGGGCTCGTTCCCTCCTGCGGGTGCGGAAGGACCAGCCGGTCCGCGCGCCGGACACCGTGCTCTTTGCGGACGCCTCCCACACGTACCTATGCCGCGTGGACCCACTGGGCAACGCCTGGTTCAACGGCACCTCGTGGGTGGATCTGATGAATCCCGCCATGGTCAAGGCCTTCATCGACTGCAGTTACGCGCCCTATGCGCAGCGCTACGCGGGCCAGCCCCACGTGTGCGGCATCTTCACCGACGAACCCCAGATCAGCCCCCGGGGCGGCCAGCCCCACCTGGGCGCGATCAGCTTCTCGCCGGTGGTGCTCGACGCCTTCCGGGCGCGCACCGGCAGGGAGCTGCCACCGCTGCTGCCGTCGCTCTTCGAGCCAGTCGGCGACTGGCGCCGTGTCCGGCTGGATTACTACCGGACCATCGCAGCCTGCTTCGAGAAGGCCTTCAGTCAGCAGATCGGCGACTATTGCGGGGCGCACGGCCTGATCTGGACCGGACACTACAACGGCGAAGAAACGCCCAGCTCCAACATGCTGAACACGGGCGCGCTGATGCAGCAGCTGCGGCACATGCAGATGCCGGGCATCGACGCCCTCGGCCTGCACTACAATTCCGTGCATAGCGGCAAGGTCATGACCTCGGTCGCCAACCAGTATGGCCGGCCGCGCCGGCTGAGCGAGCTCTTCGGCATCAGCGGCCATAACCTGACCTTTGAAGACCGCATGTGGATCACGGCCTGGCACACCCTCATGGGCGTCAACTTCATGTGCCCCCACCTCTCGCTCTACAGCATGAAGGGCGATCGCAAACGGGACTATCCCCCCACCATCAGCTACCAGCAGCCCTATTGGCGCTACAACAAACTCTTCGAGGATTTCTCCGCGCGCCTGTGCGCCTTCGCCACAATCGGCAGGACCGCGGCCGAGATCTGCGTGATCCATCCGATCGAATCGGATTACATCGAACACGCCGAGGGGCTGGCAGGCAAGCGGGACGCCGCCTTTGAACGCCTGCTCAACAGCCTGATGCAGACGCACCGCAACTTCGATCTCGGCGACGAGCAGATCCTCGCCGAAATCGGCAGGATTGAAAACGGGCGCTGCCTCGTTGGCGCCATGGCCTATTGCGTGGTGGTGGTGCCGCCGATGCTGACCATCCGCGCCTCCACCGTCGCGCTGCTCGAACGCTTCGCCGCGCAGGGCGGCGCCGTGCTGGTGGCGCAGGCTGAGCCCAGCCTGATCGATGGCGCCGAGCATGCCGCCGGCCTGGCCACGCTGCGGCAGATCGCCACGCGGGTGCCGGATGACGCGGCCTGGCTGGAGGTGCTGAACACGAAAGCCCCGCCCGTGTTCACCCTGCGCGGCGCGCGCGCGGAGCAGATCTGGACGCACCTGCGCGAGGTTCAGGACGGCCACACGCTCCAGCTCTCCAACACGTCCCGGCTGACAGACCAGCTCGTCGCGCTGCGCCTGGCCGACCGCGCGGCCGCTGTCGCGCTGTGGAACCCGGTGAACGGGCAGTGCCTGCGCCTGACACCCGCAAACGACGGCTCGTACGCCCTGGCGTTCGCCCCGGCGCAGACGTGGCTCGTGAGTTTCGGCCAGACCGCGGCAGACGCGGCCTTTGACGCGGACTACGCCGTGCCCGGGGCGCGCCAGGAGGTCATGAAACTGACCGGCGCGTGGCAGGGCCGGCGCCTTGATCCGAATGCGCTGACCCTCGACTACGCCCGCTATTCGAAGGATGGCGGCCGCACGTGGAGCGAACCCGAACCCGCGCTCGCCATTTACGACCGGTTCGCCCTGAGTGCCCCCTACAACGGCCCGCTGCAACTGAAGTACGAGGCCGAGATCGCTGATGTGCCCGCGTCCTGCCAGCTGGTTGTCGAGCAGCCCGAGATGTACACGGCAATCACCGTGAACGGCACCCCCGTGGCGTTCAACGGTGACGCGTTCTACACCTGCTTCACCTTCCGCGCCCAGGACGTCAGCAGCCTGCTCCAGACCGGCCGCAACGCGATCATCCTCGCCCTCAACCATGTTTCGGCCCTACCGGCCAGTCTCGACGCCCATGCCCGCTACGGTTCGGAAATCGAGAGCATTTACCTGATCGGCGATTTCGCGGTCCGGGCCGTGGCGGCCGAGCACCCGCTCGCCACCACGTACCGCAACGAGGGCGGCTCGCTGACGCCGAAACCGGTCAACAGTTTCCAGCGGTTCGTCATCGGGCGCGAACAGGAGGCCTTCTCCGGCGATCTCGCACAGCAGGGGTACCCGTTCTATGCGGGCGAGTTTCAGCTTGAGACCAGCCTGACCTGCGGCGCGCTGAAGCCGGGACAGCGCTACCTGCTGGCCCTCCCGGCTTTTGAGGCTGTGGTGGTCAACGTGACAATCAACGGCCAGCCCTGCGCGCCCCTGTTCGCCAGCCCGTGGGAAGCCGACGTTTCCGCCGCGCTGCACGCCGGCGCCAATACGGTCCGCATCACGCTCACCAACAGCCTGCGCAATCTGCTCGGACCGCATCACCACAAGGGCGGCGAGCACACGGCTGTCGGCCCGGCAACCTTCCGCGCCAATGCGAACTGGCCCAATCGCGAGGCGGGCGAAACCAACTGGTACGACGCGCGCCTGACCGGCAAGGCCAAGGTCTGGCGCGACGACTATTACCTGATTCCATTCGGCTTGCTGCAACCGCCGGTGCTGATGGATGCCGGCGGCTGACACGCGGGGTTCCGACGGATTGGGGCCGCCTTGCGGGGCGCCTGCCTCTGCCGGGGCCTGTGGCAGCAAGGCGTCCGGGGCACATCCGGTCTTGACCCGCTCGGCGAACGGATGATCCTTCGCAGCCTTTTGCCGGTTCCGGCATGCTTTCGGGCTATGCGGGCCGATGCCGACGGGAAAGCGGTTTCTTATCAATCCATTTGAGGTTCACGAGGCTCTTCGTCACATCTTTGATCGCCCGGGTGGAAGGCCGCAGCGGTTCCTGAAAAGCTCTGAGAGCAAAACAATTGGTTCTGGGTGCCATGCCCATGGCGTCAGCCGTAAACAAGAAAACTTTTGTGGTCTCTAGCTCCCCCGTGTTATTTGTGTCGTTGACTTGTGCCATTGTCTGGTTGCGTGCTGTCGCCCGCCTTGGGCAAGAAGTAAGGCTGGAACTTGCGTGGTTTCGACAACGAGTAAAATCCAACCTTCTGTTTTGCGCGGGCCATGCCGGCCTGATCTTCTGCGTACGGAGTGTCTTGCCGACATTTTGGCGGCTACCGCGCATCGTCGGCCGCAGCATCCGGCGTTGATCGACGGCGCGAAAGTTATCACATACGCCGCATTGCATGCGGCGAGTGACGTGATCGGGAGCGCATTGGTCCGGCGCGGTGCGGCCGCAGGGCGGATGATTGGCCTCCTCCTGCCGCGCGGCGCCGATTTGCTGATGGCTCAGGCCGGCATTACGAGGAGTGGGGCGGCATGGCTGCCCTTCGACGCCGCCACACCTGTTGAGCGCGTCCACGCTTGTCTAGTCTCCGCGCCGGCAGTCGGGCTGGTCACCTGTCGTGACCTCCTGCCCCGGTTCTCCGGCTGGCCCGTTCCCATTTGGGCCGTGGAGGATCTGCTTGCTGAGAACGCGGATCCGTTAATCGGCACCGTGCAGCCAACCGACCCGGCCTATGTGATCTATACATCTGGTTCGACGGGAAAACCCAAAGGTATTGTTGTCAGCCACCGCAGCATTTGCCATTTCCTGCGCAGCGAGAATGAGATCCTGGGTGTACGCGAGCGAGACATCGTCTATCAGGGTTTCTCTGTTGCCTTCGACATGTCGTTTGAAGAAATCTGGATATCTTACCTTGTCGGCGCAACCGTTTGGATCGCCCCGGCAGATCTGGTGGGCGATCCGGAGCGCGTGGCAGATACCGTGACTCGCTGCGGCATTACCGTGATGCACGCTGTCCCGACGTTAATGGGGTTAATCCACCACCCACTGCCGACCGTACGGTTGATCAACCTCGGCGGTGAGGCCTGTCCGTCTGCACTGGTCGGACATCTCGCGCGGTCAGGCCGCCAGATTTTCAACACGTATGGGCCAACCGAGGCATCTGTTTCAGCCAGCATCGCTGCGCTGGAGCCGGGACAGCCGGTTTCCATCGGCATGCCGCTGCCGAATGTTGGATTGCTCGTTCTGGATGAGCATCGACAGGTATTGCCCGCGGGAAGCGTTGGGGAATTATGCGTTTTTGGCCCTGGACTGGCAGTCGGATATCTTGGCCAGTCCGAGTTGACAGCAGACCGTTTTATTGCCAATCCGGTGTCGGAAAATGCGGATGAAGCCCGTTTATACCGGACCGGCGACCTTGCGCGAATCGAAAGTGCGCAGGGGCCTGTCTTCTGCCTCGGGCGTGCGGACGATCAGGTGAAGGTTCGCGGTTTTCGGGTTGAACTGGGCGAGATTGAAGCGGCACTCGCGGCTCATCCCGATGTCGCCACGCCTGCCGTCGTGCTGCGATCGGTGGGCGGAATCGAACAGTTGGTTGGATTTGTGATCCCTCGAAACGGCCATGTAATCGACACTGCATTATTGCGCCACAGCCTGGCCGAACGGCTGCCGCCTTATATGGTACCGATTTGTTTTGAAGTTGCGGCGCAGCTTCCCCGGCTTGCGTCAGGCAAGTTGGATCGTTCCGCGTTGATAAACATCCCCTTGCGCGCCGCCACAACCGCGCACAGCGATGATACAGGTACGCCGGAAACCGATGATGAGGTCGTCCTCTGGGCTGCCGTTCGCAAACTATTTCCTGGTTTGATCCTGTTTCGTGACGCAGACTTTTTCAACGATCTGGGCGGACATTCCCTTCTGGTGGCGCGACTGGCTTCGATTATTCGTGCCGACGCGCGATATGCGGCTCTGAGCGTGGGCGATATTTATCGCGCGCGACGTCTGGATGCAATTGCATCCATCATGGGCTCGCTGCGTGCGGTCCGTCGGGCGGCGGCTGTATCGCCGCGCGAGCCTGTGCCGCGCCGGCGGCGCATTTTGTGCGGGTTCGCACAGGCTGTCGTGATACCGGTGCTTGCGCTGCTGAACATCAGTACCTGGTTGGCGCCGTTTTTCGTTTATCATTACTTTACCGGCGATGAGGGCGATAGCATTTTGTTGGCCGCGCTGTACTCGGTGGGAACCTTTCTGTTGCTGGAGATCGCGTCCTTTCCCCTGGCCATTGCCGGCAAATGGCTGGTTGCGGGCCGACTCAAGACTGGTCGCTACCCGTTGTGGGGGACCACTTATTTCCGGTGGTGGCTGGCTGACCGTCTCTGCCGTCTCGCGCCGGTGGGATTGCTCACCGGCACGCCCCTGTTGAACTGGCACCTGCGGGCGCTGGGTGCTCGTATTGGGCGGGATGTGCTGATTGACTCGGTCAGTCTTGGCGCACCGGACCTGCTAACCATTGAGGACGGCGTCAGCATCGGTACGGCGGTTCACATCGAAAATGCGCGGGTCGAAGACTGCCTGCTGATACTCGGCTCTGTGCATTTTGAACGCGATTCTGTTGCGGATTCGTATGCCGTGTTGGAAAACGACACCTGTGTCGGTGCAGGCTCCCGCCTGAGTGGGCTGTCGGCATTGGCTGCGGGGCGGCGGATCCCTGACAATGAAATGTGGGAGGGTTCGCCCGCGCAACTGATTGACGCCCGCCGCGAAGCAATGCCGCCCCGGCCAAAGGTCGGATTCGTGCAGCGTGCAATCCAGGTGGCGTTCTTTGTGATCGCCAGTTTGTCGGTTGCCGTCCTTTTCTTCATGCCATTGTTTCCCTGCTTCATGCTGATCGACTGGATGGACGTGCGCCTGTGGAACTTGTATGAGAACGAAGCACAGCCGCTGATTGCTTTTGTCGTTTTCTTCCTGCTGGCGATTCCCGCTGGCGCCCTGCTTGTGACGATAACGATCCTGCTTGCGTCCGGTTTTAAACGTTTGCTTCTCCCGAGACAGGCCTCAGGTATATTTTCCGTGTATGGTGTCACGTATTGCCGAACCTGGCTGGTGGCGCGCATTCTCGACGGCAGTCTTGGCGTGCTGCATGGCTTGTACGCGTCGGTTTTTGTCCCGACGTGGCTGCGGTTGATGGGTGCAAGGGTCGGCCACGGTTCTGAGGTGTCCACGGCGACGGGAATCGTGCCGGATCTGCTCCGGCTCGGCGATCACTGCTTTATCGCCGATGGCGTGATGTTGGGCGACGAAGAGCAACGTGGCGGCTGGAAGGCGTTGCGCCAGACAAACATCGGCAGCCGTTCGTTCGTGGGCAACGGCGCATACGTGGCCGACGGCGCAATGGTTCCGGACGATGTTCTGATCGGCGTGCAGACGCGGACGCCTGAAAACACCATGCTTTGTTCCGGCCAGACTTGGATGGGATCGCCGCCAATCCTCCTGCCGGCGCGTGAATGCATCGGTGGGTTTGATGAGCGCCTCACGCTTTATCCGTCGAGGCTCCGCTGGCTCGGGAGGGCCGTGGTGGAAGGACTGCGGACCGTCTTTCCGCTCGCATTCGCAATTGCCTCCGGCTATCTGATTGTGCAGATGGTCATGCCGCTGGCCGGCGACGAAAAATGGCTGGGAACGTTTCTGAGTCTGGCCCTTGCCGGTTGTTTATATGGGGTTTCGTCGTTTTGTTTTGTGCTAGCGCTCAAGTGGTTGCTGGTTGGCCGTTATCGCCCTCGCGCCGCGCCGATTTGGACCCCATTTGTCTGGCTGAGCGAAGCGGTTACCAATCTCTATGAATCGGTTGCCGTGCCAAACGTGCTCGATTTTCTATGCGGTACGCCGATACTGCCATATGCGCTTCGACTGTTGGGCGCTCGTATCGGCCGGGGCGTGTATCTGAACACGACGGATGTCACTGAATTTGACTGTGTTCAAATCGGGGATGAAGCGGAATTGAACGCGTGGTGCGGTCCGCAGACGCATTTGTTTGAGGACCGGGTGATGAAAATCGGGATGGTGGAAATCGGCGCGCGTGTAAGTATCGGTGCCTGTTCCACGATTCTCTACGACACCCGGATTGGTGACGGGGTTCACCTCGGGCCGCTGACCCTGGTTGCGAAAGGTGAGCGTCTGCCAGCGGACACACGTTGGGAGGGTGCCCCCGCAGCGCCCGGGCGGAGGGCATAACCGGTGCAAATCTGCTGCTGGCCGCTTGAGCCGGTTTTGCCGCCGTTGGGCGAATCCGTTCTGATTCGTGTTTCGGTGCCTGGCTGCACACGCTCGGATGCGCGCGGAAAGGCGCGGGATGTTTTGCGAACCGTCCTGGCGGGATGGTGCAATCTATCATTGTCGCAAATCTTATTAAATGAAACAGGCAAAGGTCCTGCGTGTTCAAACAAACTTTCCGGAACGGCCTTTGACATTAGTCTCGCGTATGGTGCCGGTGAAGCGTGGATCGGTCTGGCTTGCGGCGGACGCATCGGCGTGGATGTGATGCGTGTCGAGCCGTTTGCCGAAGCCTGGGCCGTAGCCCAAGCATATCTGGGCCCTTCGGTAGTCGCCGCTATGGCACAATCACAAGATCCCGAGCGCGTCTTTGCAGCGGCATGGACAATGCGGGAGGCGCAACTTAAGTGCGCCAGGCTTGGACTGGTCGAGTGGACCAGCGTCGAAATGGCTGCCGCAATCGAGACGCGGCTCGACGGGCCGGATTGGATGGGCGCCGTTGCGTTACACCCACACCGGTGAAGCTGCCGCCACCGCTGCCGTCGCCGCACTTCCAGACATCACCGATCAGGCAAAACCGGCGCTTCCGCCCCCGACCGACAAAGGTACGGTCCCCAAGGTAAAGATGCGCGAACCGGCGGAAAAACTGACGCCGAATATGCCGCGCGGGCTTCCGCGACTTCAATAACCCCGACGCCCGCATCTCCGCCCTGGGCTTCCGCGTCAGCGCCACCGCCGTACGTTAAACCGGCCTATGCGGGCCGGTGCCGGCCGAGATCGATATATTTATTACATGTGTTTTTAGCACTCGCGGGGACAATCATATTTCCATTGGCGCGTCTACCGGAAGTCCAGTTTGACATCACCGGCGGTTTCCAGGCCGTTGGGGAAATCGGCGGCGCGGGTAAGTTTTCGGCCGTGCATGCTGACATTGTCAAAAAACACGCGGATGCTGCCGCTCCCTTCTGTCCGCAGGCGCGAGCGCATGGTCTGCCCTTGATGATCGGCCGTTCGGCCGCCGTATTGACCCCGCTCGACCCCGGTCACGATCACGTTTTTCAAGGTCAGATCCACCATCCCCAACGTCACGTCCGCTTTCTTGACCGACCACGGGGTGTCCCGGTTCAAGTTGTCGATGGCCAGGAGGTTGAGCGTGTCGCCATGCAGTGTGATGTTCTCCAGACACAGGTTGGCGAAGGTGTTGCCCTTGGAGGCCGCCATGGTGACGATGCCGCGGGCGGCCACCTGCCACTGCGTCTCGTCGCGGATGATCTGGATGTCCCGCAGGGCGATGTTGCGGCGCGCGCCGTCGTAGCCATAGCCAAGTTGCACGACGCTGGCGTTCATCTGCTTCCAGATGACGGCATTGCGCATGGCGATGTCAGACTGGTAGGCGAGGAGCACGTCATCATTGACCTTGAAGAAGCACTCCTCAACCCGTCCGCGCCTGCCGGGGTTTACGCCGTCGGTGCTGTAGTTCCAACTGAGAATTTTCACATGCTTCACGACCGAGTCGGCGCCTTTTCCCAGTTGCAGGTTCCAATGTGGAGCATCGATGATGGTTGGCCCGTCCACGACGCACCCATCGGGCATCCAGACCATGGGCGTCCATCCATTGGGGGCCTGCCAGCCCTTGGGCTTGGCGGCGTTACCTTCCTGGCCGCCCGCGCAGAAGAATCGGAGCCAGTCGCCCTGCAGAGCTTCTCCGCTGAGGATTCCCCGGCCCAGAATCCGTATGCCGGGCCCGTCGCCGTCAATCGTGCCGCGAACCAGCGCGCCCCCGGCGAGATAGACGATCTGACCGGCGCCCACATGGAAGTGCGGACCGATCTCATGCACGCCAGGGCCAAAATAGCGGACCGCCGGAGCGTGCGGATCTGGAATATCCGTTTCCGGCGGATCAACCAGCACAAAAAGGGGATATTGCTCTCCATCCGCATGGTTGATGCAGACCCAGTAGTAACTGGTGGCCGGCGGGGCGGGGGTGATGGAGAGTTCCACGCAACCATCTTCGGTAATCCGCGCCGTGGCACCCGCCCCGGGAAGCACCTGGACGCTGGTCACCGGAGTCGCCTGGCTGTCTCTGGCGGTCACGAGGCGGATCAGCAGTTTGACCGGATCAGCCGACGTACAGGTCAACCAGTGATTTTCCCGGGACATGGATTCAAGTTCGAAATTATGACCATTCTTGTCCGGGTAGTCCTTCCAGGCATTACGGCTCATCAGCACAAAGGCATCGTACGTTTCGCCATTGTGAACCACCTTGGCCGCATAGCGGTCTGAGCGGTAGCTCTCCGCTGGCCCCGGGTAAACCGCGAAAGCCGGGCCCGCTGTCGCAACCGGCAAGGAGGTCTTTGTGCTTGTGGCAACCCCTGCAGCAGACGGCGTCGCAGCGAAATCTGCACTGTGCTGCGCAGGGGCCGCGTGGCAACCCAGGAAACCGAGCGTCGCCGAGAGTGTGAGCAGCATCGCTTTGCATGTTTTCATAACAGCGCGCGCAATACGCGGGAGGCATCCTACCAAAAAATGCAAGTAACGGGCTCTTCCCAAACAAAACCCACGTTGCTATCTGGTCCTGTTTTCCGTTGTTTCCATCCTGGGGCCAATGCAGGCTCAGCTTGCCATTCCTTTTGCCAAGCGCCTATCGATTCGCGCACCTCGCTTGCGCCATTCGCGCGGCGACATGCCCAGCTGTTTTTTAAAATGCCGGTTGAAACTCGACAAGGTTGTAAATCCGGTGTTCGTGGCAATGTCCAGCGCCCGGTCGTTGGTTTCGGTGAGCAGCGTGGTCGCCATTTGCAGGCGCAAGTGTGTCACATATTCCAGCGGTGACATGCCTGCGGCCGATTCCATCAACCGCCGGAAATGCGTCAGGCTGGTGTGGCACAGTTGCGCCAGCTGCTGCATGCGCATGGGCGCGTCGTAATGCGCCGCAACATGTTCCAGTGCGGGCGCGACGCGCTCCATGGCCGTTCGCCGGGACCCTGCGACGGGGATGGTCCGTCGCGGTTTTGCCTCACGATGCAACCGAACCATGACCTCCCAAACCCTGGCACGCACGGCCGACCGGTAGCCGGGTTTGCGCGCCCGCAATTCGAGGATGATGCTCCGCACCCGTTCGCCCATGCCCGGATGCCCGGCGGGCCGCAAAATGTTGCGGAAGGAGCGGCCGGCAAACGGATCCGTGCGCAGGTATTCCTGTTCTTCGAGCGGCGCGGGAACCAGCCGGGCGGGGTCAAGAATCAGGAAACTCCATTGACTGATTGTCCCCGCCGCGCTGCGCGCCAGATGCATCTCCGTGCGGTTGATGACCGATACATCGCCGGCCGTGAACGGCAGCACCTTGCCTTCCACCACGAACACGCCTGAGCCCTCAAAACAGTAGCCCAGTTCCAGATGATCGTGCAGGTGCAAAAACGTGATGGGGCGATCCTTCTGGGCATAGGGCTTGCCGCCCGTGATGGGAAAATCAGCAGGCAACTGGATGGGAGCATATTGCAGCCGATAGGTGGCGCATGGTTGTTTTTGCACAGAACTTGTTCCTTTCGGCGTAGATAGATGTTTAAAGATACGCTATCCTGTTCCCAGGTTAAAGGGAAAGAAAGGAATTCATCATGACCTATCCGGTACTGCCCGACTTCAAGGAGCTAGCCAACCAGATTACCTTCTATGCCCAGCTGCAGCACGAAAGAGGCGCGAAGGGCATTGAACCGGTCGTGAGACGTTCCGAACGCGCGTTGCAGACGGCCTTGCGCCAGCTTCGGCAATGTCCACCCGACCGGAAGATGGCCGCGAAGGAACCGGACAGCCTCCGGGCCATTCGCGCGCTTCGTCCCAGGGGACCCCGGAAAATGTGGATGGATTTTGAGGCGCCCGAGTATCGCGAAAAGCTGGCCGGCGCGATGCTGGGCCGGTTTGCCGGCTGCACGCTGGGCGCGCCGGTCGAATTCTGGGAAATCAAGAAGATGCAGGATTGGGCAAAGGAAATCGGCGACGTGTTTCCGCCCACGGACTATTGGCGTGAGATTCCAGACCGGAACCGGCTGCGTTATCGCGCCAGTCGGTGCGATGCCTACACGCGCGCCAAAATGGATGGCGTGCCGGTGGATGACGACATTGCCTACACGCTGCTCGGGCTGCTGGTGGTTGAGGACTATGGGCCCGACTTTACGATCGAAGAGAACGGCAAGGCATGGGTCAAGTATCTGCCGTATGCCTGCACGGCCGAAGATATTGCGCTGAAAAATTTGAAGAAAGGCATAGCCGCAAAACGGGTGGGCGCGATTGACAATCCCTATTGCGAATGGATTGGCGCCGATATTCGCTCCGATCCGTGGGCGTACCTGGCGCCGGCATGGCCGGAGCGCGCCGCCGGCATGGCGTATCGCGATGCCTATCTCAGCCATCGCCGACAGGGAATCTACGGCGAGATGTTCTTCTCCGCGGCCATCTCCGCGGCATTTGCCGTGAAAGATCCGATCGAGGCGATCCAGATCGGGCTCACCGAGATTCCGAAGGAGTGTGCCCTGGCCCAAAACGTACGCTGGGCGCTGAAAGTCGCGCCGAAAATCAAGAACTACCGGCAGGCGCGTGAAGCCGTGGACAAACGCTTCCAGGGCATGTCCGGTGTCCACACCATCAACAATGCCTGCCTCACAATCTGGGGGCTCACCATTGGCGGAACCGACTTCACCAAAGTCATATCCGAGACGGTTGCCATGGGGCTCGACAACGACTGCACCGCCGCCACGGCCGGGAGCATGGTCGGCGCCGTGGTTGGCCAGAAAGGCATTCCGAAACACTGGACCCGGAAGTTCAACAACACGGTGTATTCCTACCTGATCAAACGGAAAAAGTTCGCAATCGACGACCTGCTGCGGCGTTTTGAGAAGCAGGCGCGCCGGGTTTATGACGCATAATCTGGGGCGGCCGCCCGGCAATAGAAGTTGAAAAGAATCGAGGACGACAGGCACGTGCTCCATCTCGACTCCCACGTGCAGGGGCATCGTTGCGAGGCCCTATTGCGGCAACAAGTTTCGGGAGGTAGAAGATGAAAGTGGTGATCGGAGCGATTCTCGTTCTGACAAGCGGCGTGATGGCCGCCGATTCCGCCACACTGTCAAAGGCTGCCGACCCTTCGACAGGCTCGGGGCAAGACTGGCCGACGTGGGGCCGGACCGCGGAACGGAACATGATCTCGGAGGAAACGGGATTGCCGGATTTCTTCGATATCGCGTCGAACCAGAATGTTCGATGGACATTCGATCTGCGCGGAAGAGGGCCGTCTTTCAGCAACCCGGTCGTGGCCAACGGCCGGGTGTTCCTCGGAACGAAGTTCTCGAAAGGACTGGATCCGCGTTTTAAAGCCGAAGGGATCTTTCTCTGTCTCGACGAAGAGTCCGGCGAACGCTTGTGGTCGTTGAGCATTCCCAACGGAGCGGGAAACCGGCCATTTGGTCTCACCTCGACGGCGACGGTGGACGGGGATCGGGTCTATCTTCTGGCCAACAGTTACGATCTGTTGTGCATGGACGTTCACGGCCAGACTGGCGGCAACCGCGGCTCTTTTGTCGTGGAAATGGAATTCCAATCCGGCGGCAAATCCAACGGTCCGCTGACGAAACAGGACGGCGATATCCTCTGGAAACTGAATCCCGGCGAGGTATTTGGCTTTGGCTGGGCCGATGCCTATGCCAATTCCCCGCTGGTCTTCGGCAAGTACGTCTATTGCTCCACGGGATACAGCTGGACCGGGCCCGGCAAACCACTCAATCGGCTAAACGAAGGGAAGGGGGGGCAACCGGCCCTCATGGTGGTGGACAAGATCACGGGGCAACTCGTCGCGACCGATAACCGGGAAACGCAATTCGTGTTTCACGGCGACTGGTGCACGCCGTCCATCGGAATGATCAACGGCAAACCGCAGATTCTCTTCGCGACTCCGGACTCCGTGGGTTACGCCTTCGAACCGGAACCGGAACGAAAGGACGGCGAAAAAATGGGTTTGCTGAAGAAGATCTGGTGGTTCGATCCGTATCACGACGCGGCGTACTGGAAGCATAACGGGAAGAAGTTTTGTCGCCCCGAGATCATCGCCGCGCCCGTTTGCGTGAACAATCGGGTGTATTTCAATACCGGCGGCGACTGGAATCACCCGTTGTACGACCACGAATTGTTCTGCGTGGACGGGACCCGGCAAGGCGACGTCACGCAAGACGGACTTCTGTGGAAGTACATTCACCAGGGAAGCGTCTCCACGGTCGCCATCCGGGACGGACTGCTCTATTTCGGCGACTTCGCCGGGAAGTTGCACTGTCTGGATGCCGAGACCGGCAAGCCCTGCTGGGTGTTTCCGGCCAAGGGGAAGATCCTGCAATCGCCCGTGGTTGCCGACGGCAAGGTGTTCTTCGGCACGAGCACGGGAGAGTTCTATATCTTGAGGCACGGCCGTACCCTGCAGCCGCCCATCTTCCAAACATCATTGCGCGCGCCCATGGCGGGGACGCCGGTGATCGCGAACCGGACGCTATTTATCATGACCGACGCCATGGTGTACGCCATTGCCACGCACCACGCGGCGGGGAGCAAGCCCTGATGGGACTTATTGATTGTTCACAGAAAGAGTGACAAGGCAGACGGGTTTCTCCCAGAACCGTGGGGAGTTTTTCGGGGTCGGGATCGCTATCGGAATCGGTATCGATTGTATATCCGACCTCGATACCGACCCCGACGCCGATACCGATGCAATTGTCACCTTTATTACGAAAGTTCGATAAGGAACGACCGGAGGCTGCCTGAAGGGGACGAAAGAACATGACCGAACGCGAGAACGTCCTGGAGATCATCCGGTTTGGAAAGCCCGCCAAAGTCATGGCGGGCATTCCGATGCATGCCGTGGACTACTTCGGCTGCCATCACGACGGTTTTGACGGCGGAGGTCACCACCTTCCGATGGGTTCGAAGTGGTCCGACATTTGGGGCACCGTCTGGCATCGCGAGCACGAAGGCGTCATGGGGTTCCCGCGCGGCAATCCGCTTGCGAATCTCGTCGACGACATGAAGACCTATTCATGGCCGGATCCCGACGACGAACGCCTCTGCCACGTGATTGATGAAAAAGCCGGGACGTGGGACAAGGAAACAATGTTTCTATCCGGGGCGAACCGCGATACGTTGTGGGAGCGCACGTACATGCTCTGCGGCATGGAAGAGGCGATGTGCCTGTTTCACACCGAACCGAATGCCATGCGTGAATTGCTGCACCACATCATGGACTTCCAGCTGGGGATGGCGCGCCACTATGTCAAGGCCGGCGTCGAGTTCGCCAATCTTGGCGACGATCTCGGCACGCAGAACGCATTGCTTCTTTCGCCGGAAATCATCGCCGGCTTTCTTGTGCCCGAGTATCGCCGGCTGTTCCAGTTCTACCAGGCGCACGGGGTGCTCATCAATTTCCACTCCTGCGGCCATATTCTGCCCATCATCGACATTTTCGCGGACCTCGGCGTCGATGTTCTCAACCCCATCCAGACGACTGCCAATGATGTCGATGAACTGCGCCGTGTCACGCAAGGCCGCATGGCGTTGATGGGCGGAGTGAATTCGGCGGTGATCGCCAGTGGGCCGATTGACGCGATCCGGCGTGAAACGCGAACCCGTCTCTGGCAGTTGGGACGCAACGGCGGTTACTTCTGCCGGCAGGATCAGAGGATGCCCTGGCCGGTAGAGCATTATCAGGCCTACCAGCAGACGCTTGAACAATTCGGAAACTATCCTCTCCAACCGCCCGGCAATGGGTAAGCGCTGATCGAGCAGTTGACGCAGTTCAACTCCAGAAAGTGATTTTCAGTCGATGAAACCGCACACGTACTATAGCGAGACATCCATGCCAACAACGAAAAGCGTAACCGATTACAAACCGTACACGGGCCGTCTTTCACGGTCATTGCTGACAGCGGCCATGCTGCTCTCGACGCTCGGCGCCAGGCGGGCGTTCAGCGCCCCGGACACGGCATCCGGAACAACCAATCAGACCCTCACGATCAAGGGGACGGATACGTTTAGAGGCAAGGCGAGTTCCTGGTCAGCCACACTGACGCCAAAGGGCAAAGACACCTATGAGGCGGTCTACATCTCCACATGGGGCGGCAAACCTCTGAGTTACACCGGAACCATTGAGACGGACGGCAAGACGAAGATCACGGGCGCCGGCAAGAATGCCAACGGCTCCTTTGAGTTCTCCGGCACATACGGAAAAGACAACATCGCGCAGTGCAGCTACAAGGAAGTCGGCGGCACCCTCAACCGCTCCGGCACCATGACCGCCGAAGCGCCGAAGTCCGGCTCAGACAAAGAAGTGGCCGTCGCGCCTGCGACCCCGGCCAAACCATAACGGTTGCCATTACATACCCATGTGTCGGTATGCGAAAGGATGCAGAGATGATACGATTGACAATGCGCCTGGCGATGATGGGATTGGTCTCGACGATGCTTTGTGAGGCACCGGCATTTGGCGCCAGTGTTTCCATTTCCGGCACGGTGAAGGATGCGGACGGTAAGCCCGTTGCGGGCGTGGCCATCGGCATCCGCACCAACTCCGGCGCGACAGCGGTTACCGGCGCGGATGGCTCTTTCAAGCTCTCCGGAGAATACACGCCGTACAAAAGCCCCAGGCCGGACTTCCCCTCGGTTGTGATGGAGAAGATCATGGCCAGTTCTGTGCTGTTGACCGGCACCAAGGCCGGTCTGATGCAGGCGCGTTCTCTCGTGAAGGACAACGCCTCCGGCGTTCAAATCACGATGTATCCCATGCCCTCCGGCAAGGTCACTCTTGTCGGCAATCTGCTCGCCAGCGCCCATGTCCTGGGAATGACCAAGGCGGCCGATCAGGAGAAGCACACATTCATGATCGCCTTCGACGGTACGCCCGGCATCCGGGCCGCGTTCGACCAGATTCTCAAGGATTTCTGGCCGGATGGCAGCAGTCTGGATGGAGACTCGGCACTGGAACTGGAGAACCAGCTCGTAGAGCGCCTGCAGTTCAACCTGGATGGACCGCAGGAGGCTGCCATGTGGAAAGAGGTCAAGCAGCACGCCTACGTTTCGGCTGTCACCTTGACCGGCGAGATCCATGAGAAGCCCGGCACACCGTGGCCGCAACCCTGGATTTCGACGGAGTCCTTCGGCCCCACTACCGCTACCGTCGCCACGTTTCAATTAGGTTACACCAACGTGGTCACCCTTGACGGCTTGACCATTCAAAACGGCAAGGGCGCCCTCTACGGTGGTGGTATTGCCGTCTCTGGCAACCAAGGGGGCCTCTTCGGTAGCTTTAATGCGACGATCACAAATTGCGTCATTCGTAATAATATCATGGCGAACATTAATGGTGCGGGTGGTGGTATCGCTTTGGGCGTAGCCGGAAACACCGGTAATAGTCCTGGAAGCGGCACCGTTACCGTTGTGGATTCCATGATCCTTTCGAACAGTTCACCTGCTACACGCAGCGCCGCCGGCATCTATCTGTCGTGTTCCAACTTCACGATCCGGAATTGCACCGTTGCATACAATACGATAGGAGCTGTTGGCAACAACAACGTAACTTACAGTGGCGGCGGAATCGTTGCGTTTGGTTGTTATACCGGCTCGATTATCCAGTGCACGATCGCCAGCAATGGCGCGCAGACCGTTGGCAACACCAACGGGCCGACAGCTGTATTATACGGCGGCGGCATCCGCTGGGATCTTACGGCTGCTAACATGCCAAAATTTGGTCAGCCCGGCGGTGGCGGCGTGATCCGGAATTGCACGATTGTCGGGAACATGGCAACCAACGGCGGTGGTGTGGCCATCACGGGAGCCCTGCCGGGGACAGGAACGAACCTATTGATCGAAAGTTGCATCATTGCCAACAATATCACCCCTGCCAACAACACGGGCATAGTCCAAACGGCGTGTGATGTTTATTACAATGGCACCGCTGGCGTTCTGCAAGAACAGTATAACCTGATCGGCAACGGCGCCACCAACGGTGGCGTGGCTGGCTGGCTGGCTTTCACGAATGCGTCGGGGGCAATGGCCAACAACACGACGAACATTCACAGCAGCTATGTAGGATCCAACAGCAGCTATAAGGTTGACCTGAACCTGGGGCCGTTGCAGATCAACAACAACGGCAAGACCTATACCATGGCGCTGCTGGCAACGGGAAACACGCCGGCCATCAACCACGGCACCAACACCGCCAATTTGGCCTACGACCAGCGCGGCGCGGCGCCCTATGAGCGCACCTATGGCGCGGGCACGGACATTGGCGCCTACGAATATGGCGCTGGTTCGACCAACCTGCTGTACAACTCGTACGGCTGGCAGGACAACGCACCCGGCTCCGGCGTCCTCTTCATCAATGCAACCAACACCAGCCTCAACACCGGCTACATGATGACCGTCCTGATCACCAACGGCGCGCCGGTCTTGTTCCAGGGAACAGATGGCACCGAGTGGAGCAACGACGGCAACAACAAATTGTCCTACAATTCGGTCACGGCGCTGACCAATGCGAATATTCCGGCCGGCTTGACGCTTCATGCGGCGCCCACCAATGGCGGCATGGGACTGACGATCTGGATGACCGGAACAATCAGCGGTCCGCATGGCCTTGCCCAGAGTGTCAACAACATCCAGTTCAGTTTCCAGGATGGCGCCTTCAACTTCAACGGCGACGCCAACGGGCACGCGGTGCAGGTCGCAAACGCGACGGTTACCAACATCGCCGTGACGCTCCGCGACGCGGTAAGTCAAGCTTTCAGCATGTCATATGCCGGCACGAACTTCTATGAAAACAGCACCTGGAACGACGGCAGCATCGCGACAACCAACCAGATCCTGATCCTGGGCAATGATCAATGGGCAGATAGCGTTCCCGGCCATGATCTGATCGCCGGGCACTATGTGACGGTCTCCAACGTGCCCGGAGGGCTGACAGCCCAACTGCTGGTGGTCAACAACACGACCGCCAACTTTATCCTCACAGGCCAGGCGACAAGTCACGCGGCGGCCAGCAGCATCGGCAACCTCCTGCTGGTCATCAGCAATACCGCGATGGGTTCCACGTTTGCGCCCACCAACTACATCTCCACCAACGCGGTCACGTTCTACGACCCCGCCACGCAGGTGACGCTCAACTGGAGCGGCGCGTCCTTCAGCGAGAGCGCAGCCAATAACGGCACCATGGCCGGCTCGCTCACGGTCACGCTGGTCAGCAACCTGTTCGTTTCGGGGGTCGCCTCCTACGTGTCGTTTCCGGGGCTGCCGGCCAATCTGGTCGGCCAGGTGACCTATAACAACGCCACGAACATCACGATCGCGCTGACCGGCGCGGCAGTGAGCCACAACGCCATCAACAATGGCACATTCCAGGTCCAATTCACGACCAACGCCTTCTATAATGTGGACCCCAGCGTGTCGGTGGCGAACAGCAACCAGACCGTGAGCCTCTCGTTCCTGAACCCGACCATTGCCTGGGTCACCAATGCGACGGGCTTCACGGAACTGATGCCGGATAACAACGGCGCGATTGATCCGATCACCTACGTGATTGGCACGCTGACCGGCGACACATTCACCGCCAGCGCAGGCTCTTCGTTCACGCCGGCCAACGTGCCGGGCGGGCTGACCATAAACGTGGCGACCACCAGCCCCACGACCGTGAAGATCACGCTGAGCGGCAATGCGGCTGCGCACGCGGCAGCCCAAAGCACCAACAACCTGGGGTTGACGTTCCAAAACGCGGCATTCACGCAGGGCGGCGCCGCGAATGTGGCCAATTACAACCCGACCAACTGGGCGGTCACGTTCTACGATCCGACCAAGACCTGGTACGTGGCTGCCACGAACGCGACCCCGGTGGTTGGCAGCGACACCAACTCTGGGACATCCTCCAGTAGCCCGTTCGCCACGATTTTGAACGCGATCGCGAAGGCGACGGCCTACGACATCATCCACATCCTGCCGGGCGTTATCACCGAGCAAAATGGTCCGGGCGTGGGTGGCCTAGGCGCTCTTTGCGGCATCCAGGTGACCAAGTCGCTCCAGTTCGTGGGCGAGGACACGATGATAACGCACGGCATCTCCATCGTACAGGCCGCGGCCCTGCCAGGTGTGGCCACCAACCGCCTGTTCTATCTCTCCGGCAGCCCCTATATGTCGTTCCGCAACCTGACGCTCCGCAACGGGTGCGACGATTCTGCTGGAAATAGATCCGACAGCGGCGGTGGTGCCATCATGTCCAAATACCAGTACACGCTGATCATCTCGAACTGCTACATCTACAACTGCCAGTCGACCAACTACGCCGGCGGGATTTCTTTCTACCCGGTTTCAACCCAGCAGGCCAAGAATTCCAATCTGTACATCTACGACTCCATCATCGCGAGCAACATGGTCACAGGTTCGGCGGGTTATGCTGGCGGCCTCCATACCGTTGCCGCAAACGGGCCTTCGGTGTGTGTGTATCTGTACAATTCGTCCATCATCGGGAATGTTGTTACCGGCTACGTGGGGGGCGCTTACATCGCGGCATCCACCGCTCTGGTCCAGAACTGCACGTTCGCAGGCAACAGTTCGCAAGGCACAACCGCGAATACGGGTGGCGCGCTGTTTCTCATTAACCATCTTACTCAAGTCGCCGGCAACCAGGGGCAGACCAACTGGACTGTCCGCAACTGCACGATTGCCGACAACTCCGCGCCTGCGGGGCTGGTCGGCGGCCTTGGCTATAGTCACGGCGTTCTCTCGCAGGCGCTCTTCCTGGTGAGCACGATCGTTGCGCAGAACACGGCGACCGGCGGCGGCGCGCCGGACATCAAACAGCTGAACCCCAATTTTACCTATCCGCAGTGCGTGGAGAGCTACAACCTGATTGGCGACTGCACGAATTCCGCGCTGGCCATCGCGAGTTCCAACGTCTTCATCGCGGCGGGGCAGACCCTCAATGCGAACAACAGTTACATTGGCAACAGCGGCGCCGCGGTCGGCACAGTCAACCCGCAGCTCTCGTCGCTGGCCTACAACGGCGGCCCCACGCCGACCATGGCCCTGCAGGGTGGCAGCCTGGCCATCGACCACGGCGCCAACCCGGGCAACCTCCTCTCCGACCAGCGCGGATCCGGCTATAACCGGGTGGTGGGAAGCCAGACTGATATCGGCGCGTATGAGTTTGGCGCCGGGCCGCCCACGGGACTGATCATCTACATCCAGTAACGTTCTTCTGAGAGGAGCGGGCGGTCGCGGATTTCTCCGCGCCCGCCCGTTTTGCTTAACACGCATTGTTTTGAAATGCGGGCACGAAAAAGAGAAAGGCTGCTGAAGAGCACGAAGGGTTGTGGGAGGGCGGCCGGCATCGGCTGCCATAGGGCGAAGTAGGCCGGCGCGTCCTCGCGCCGAGCCCGGGAGAAGGAAGACACGAGCGGTGGAAGTTGGGGCTGCGGCGAGGACGCCGCGCCCTACTTGGCTGCGTGCGCCCACTTCAAGAATCGGCACGTTGCGGTTCGCTTAATGAAGCTTGCGAAAGCGATCGGCGCCGCTTCATTCCTATCCGTCACCCCTGCAACAAATTACGGCTGCGGCGCTGAGCGAACTGGTTGTGAGCCTTGCCTTTCTCATGCAAAGCGCCTACCCTATTCAGCAGACACCTATTCCACACGTTGGCGCAATCGCGCCGGGAGCATTGCTTGAATTTCCAGTCACTGGGCCTGAAGCCCGAATTGATCCGGGCTGTGACCGAAATGGGCTTCGAGACGCCGATGCCCATTCAGGAGCAGGCCATCCCCGTGCTGCTGGCCGGCGAAACCGATTTTATCGGCCTGGCCCAGACCGGCACCGGCAAGACGGGCGCCTACGGGCTGTCGCTGCTGCAGCGCCTCGATCCCGCGCGCCGCAAGCCGCAGGTGCTGCTCCTCTGTCCGACGCGCGAACTGTGCCTCCAGATCACCAATGAATTGCGCCAGTTCGGCCGCCATCTGGCCGGATTTCGCGTGGTGGCTGTCTATGGCGGCGCCAGCATTACAGCCCAGATGTCCGAGATCCGGCATGGCGTGCAGGTGGTGGTGGCCACGCCGGGACGCTTGTGCGACCTGATGCGCCGCAAGGCTCTTGATTTCACCGGCGTGACCGTGGCTGTGCTGGACGAGGCCGACGAGATGCTGAACATGGGGTTCCAGGAGGACCTGGACCTGATTCTCGACGCCCTGCCGGATGCGGCCCGCACCTGGCTGTTCTCCGCCACCATGCCGCAGGGCGTGGCCACGATCGCCCGCAAGTACCTGAGCCAGCCGGTCGAGATCACCATTGGCAAGCGGAACGAGGCTGCCGCCAATCTGGTCCATGTGGTCTACCTGCTCCAGCACGCACACCGCTACGTGGCACTCAAGCGGCTGCTGGATTCCGAGGCAGCCATGTTTGGCCTTATTTTCCGGCGCACCCGCCACGAGACGCAGGAACTGGCCGAGGCGCTCACGCGCGACGGCTACCCCGCCGAATCGCTCCACGGCGACCTGTCGCAGGCACAGCGGGACAGCGTCATGCGCAATTTCCGGCGCAAGCAGATGAGCCTGCTCGTCGCGACCGACGTGGCGGCGCGCGGCCTGGACGTGGAGGACATCACGCACGTCATCCACTACGATCTGCCTGCGGATCTTGATGTCTACACCCACCGCAGCGGGCGCACGGCGCGCGCCGGCAAATCGGGCGTGTCGTGGGTTTTCGCCAGCCCGGCCGAACGCTACCGCCTGGGGCTGCTGGAGCGGAACCTGAAGATCGAATTTACGGTGGGGAAAGTTCCCGACGGCCGGGAAGCTTGCCGCCGGAAAATCCTGGACATGGCTGCCCGGATTGCGGCGACCGAGGTGCATCCGGCTGCGCTGGCCGACTTCCTGCCGCCGGTCACGGCGGCGTTCGAATCCCTGAGCAAGGACGATCTGGTGGCGCGCCTGGTGGCGGCCGAGGTCAAGCGCTACCACGCGACGCACGGCACCAGCACCGACGTCAACGCCCATGCCGCGCAGCAGCACCCGTCCGTACGCCGTCCGCACGCCTCGGCCGCGCGTCCGTTCGATGACGGCCCCATGCACCGCCTGGAAGTCGACATCGGGCAACGCGACCGCGCCAACGCCGGCGCCATCGTGCGCCTGGTCTGCGAAAGCGCCGACATCCCGTCCGCCATGATCGGCCGGATCACCATGGATCACAATGCCACCAGCTTTGAAGTGCAGGAAGCGGTCTGCGCGCAGGTGCTCGCGGGGCTGCAAATCGCGTTGTTCGACGGTCGCCCGGTGCGCGTGCGCGACGCCGCGAATGCGGGCGGAGCCCGTGGCGCCCCGCGGAAAAAATATCAGGCGCACAAGCGCCACGGCCCCGCGTAATCCGGCCCCGCGCCTGGCCGCAAGTCCGGCTTAACGCCTGCCGGCGTCCGGGCCGGAGTCCCGGACGTACCGAGCATCCGGTAGGTTCGCGACTTTGACGCGGACCCCTGCGTGTATCGAACACAATCGCCCGCTGCGGCCGAGTATGGCAGGGGAGGGCAATTACCGCACCGTGACTGACGGTTACGCCCCGGAACCGGCACCCTGCAAATCAACCTAACCAATCTAACTATTCATGCGCCAGCAGGTTCCGAAAGGGAATTGACAACCCATCGCCAATTGCCATACTGCCAACCATGACGTTGCTGCCGGCCCATGCGAACAGCAAGCAGGACAAAAGGAGTGGGCGACTCATATCACGTTCTGACTTCATAATGAAAAAAGAATCGCCATTGTCTTGAGCGCCGCCTCGCTTCTTGGTGGATGCGCGCATCACCTCACGATGTTGACAGTGAAGGTAACCAACACAGAAGGCGATCCAGTACCCGACGCTACTGTCGTGCTTGGTTGGTACTGGTACGCCGGCTCGCCTTGGGTGCAAGGCCCGACATACCGAAGTACTGAAGCAACCACCGACACAAACGGCAACCACACCTTCATCGCAGTGACAAGGGGTCGTCTTGGTCTGTCGGCACTCAAAGAGGGCTACTACAAAACATCTTGGGGGAGTGTTACAAACGATCCGGCAATAGTCCGTATCAGAGCGAAACAACACCCGGTTCCGATGTATGCGAAGGACGCGCACTTTGACCTCCCAAAAGGAGACGGCGCATTTGGTTACGACATGTTTCAGGGAGACTTGGTGGCCCCATTCGGAGTTGGTTTGACAACTGATCTCGTCCTGCACGTCGAAACAACTTCAACCAACTGGCGAGGTAGGGTGTATTATCAGTTGCATGGCGATGTTTCCTTTCCCAACAAAGGCGACGGCATTCAAGACTTTTTCGTTCCAAACCGCGTGCGCCCGACTTCAGCATACGCACTGCCGTTCGAGGCGCCACTAGATGGTTACTACTCAACGTTGAAAGAAACCAATACTGATAGACAAAATCGTTATCGCGCAGCTGGATATCAGAGATTGACCGACTTTTCACGAACCAACGTCTGGTATTGGACAAATGATTACCAACTTGAAGATTATCCCAGGAACTGGGAAGAAGGACTTCACTATTTTCTGAAAGTCAGGTCGCGTGCCGACGGGAGTTCCTGTTTCGGGTTTGTTCGAGGTGGCATTAGGTTCTCGTACCGTGGTGCTGACATACCCCATGTGGAGTTTCGGTACTACATCAACCCCGACGGAACCAGAAACATCGAATACGATCCGGCGAGAAACCTGGTCAAGAGGTTCGGCCCTTTCCCTGTTCGCGAATATCAACCGGGATACCCTTAGAATCAAACCCACAGCAACCGGAAAAAATCGAATCTGAGAGAGTCAGAACCAAGGCCTGGTGCTGACCGCTGCCAGCGCTGGGTCGGTCGGAGTTGCAGGCAACTACGCATCGGCAGCACAGGCCTGACGTTAGCTAGATGAATAGATGAAAATAATACGAACAACTTGCGCACTAGTCATTACCGGCTGTCTGTTTATGGGCGGATGCATGGAGAATATCAGCCAGTTGGATGTCGAGTTCGACAAATGCGGATACACGAATGCCGGTGCCCATAAGCCAATCAACATCTGGTGGAAGGCTACCGTTATTGAAGTTACCGACCTCGGAATCTACAGAGGCGAAAGATACGAAGGACGCGACAGCATACTCACAGTCGGCTTTATCCAGTTGACGGGTACAATGCAGCGCGTCGTTATCGACACGATCACTCTAAGTGCTCCAGGCAAGGAGAAGATGCCTGTTTCATTGTTGCTGAGTCCCACGGAATTGACCTTCGTGGAGAAGTCCTTTCCTCTCTTTGACGCGCAAGCACCCAAGGACGGACGCGACGTTCAACGGGACTATGCTGAGGTCGAACTCAAGGTAGATCTTGCTCCCAATCGACGTCCATACCATCTCCATATGAAAGGCCGCTACATTGACCGCGAAGGAAGAAACGCACCCATCAACGTAGAGGAAACGATAAAGGTTAGGCGCATGCGTCAAGTAGAGTGCCTTGGGAGCGGATGTTAGGGGACAGAAAGGCGAGGCTAACCAAGCGATGCGCCAGCAGTCGGTCGCTGGAAGGTAGGAGTCCTTGGATAGGCGGCTGCTGGTGATCGCTGACGTCCGCGGCGGATCGGATTACACGCTGAGCCTGACCCAAGCACGCGAGAACTTTCGTGCGTTTGGCGCCTGCCAGAGGAAACACATCGCGAATGTGAATCCACCGCTGTCGAAAGAACGACACTAATTGGTTCTCCCGCCTTGGCCTTGACAAACGTACTGAATATTGTACGCTATTAAGAACAAGAGGAGACCCTTCCATGACACGACTCAATCTCGACGAGGACGTCAAACCCCTGTCCGACTTCCGCTCGAATGTTACTGCCTGCATTCTTCAAACCCGCAGAACAAGGCGCCCACTGGTGATTACGCAACACGGCAAATCCGCCGCCGTGCTTCTTGGTGTTTTGGAATATGAGGGGTTGATGCAGAAGATGGAGGTTCTGGAAGACATCCGGCTGGCCGAATCACAGCTTGAACAAAACAAAGGCGCGGGGCATGCGCAGGCGCTCAAGCGTGTACTCGCCAAGGTGGCGAAATGAACCTGATCTGGGCGCCGCTGGCCATTGATCGGGTCGCAGAGATAGCTGTTTACATCGCGGAAGACAATCCCGTGGCGGCGGAGAAATGGGTCCGCGACGTCTTTGCGCGTACAGGACAACTGGCTCTTTTCCCGCACAGCGGACGCCACCTTCCGGAGACTACCCGGCGGGATCTTCGCGAGTTGATCTGGGGAAACTACCGCATCATCTATCGCGTCCGACCGGATCAGGTTGCCATTCTCACCGTCCGGCATACCAAACAGGTGTTGCCTCTCGAAGACTTGAAATAGGCCCAACAAACGGCTGCTGCCTGCGCCGGCTGTGGGCCTGTAGACGGTCTGGAGCAAAACGGAGAGGCAGACCCCTGACGTAGGTGCTGGCCGAACGCTACGGCTTCGGCTCGAAGACGGTCACCACGCCAAATTCGCCGTCAAAGCCGCCGCGGCGGAAGACTTTTCCGGCGCGCAGGCGGCGGATCGCCTCTTCGAAGCGCGGCGGGGCGTGCGGCGCGAGCGTTTCCACCGGCGCATCGAGCAGGATCGGCAGTTCCGGCCCGCAGGCGGCCAACAGTTTGTCATAGGCTGCTTTCACCTTCTTGCTGGTGCAGCCGACGTCCAACAGTTCGCCCAGCAGTTCCGCGAGTGGAATGATGTGTTGGCAGGGGAGTGCGCCGGCCGGCCGGGCGCCCTCCGGGCGGTCTGCCAGCGCCAGCACGCGGTGCAGCACGCCCAGCGTCAGCGGTTCGCCGCAGTGCGGGCAGCGGTTCTTCAGCCGCCGGCTTTCCTCCGGCGCGCAGGAGAACTTGCAGGCGCGATGTCCATCGAGGTGATATTTGCCCTCCTCGGGAAAGAGGTCGATCGTGCCGCCGCAGATGGCGGGATCGCGTTGCCGCAGGCCGTCGAGCAGGACAAAGTAATCCGGCTCGCCGAAGAAGACATTGGCATTGCGGCCCAGGTTGGCCGGCGAATGCAGGTCGGAGTTGGAGACCAGCGCCACGTGGTCGAGCGAGGAGACGCGCCAGTTCATGGGCGGGTCGGACGAGAGGCCGGTTTCCACGGCGAAGATGTGCGGTGCCAGCTCGCCGAAGCATTCTGCCAGCGAGTCGAAACCGGAGCGCGAGCCGAGCATGGCAAACCACGGCGTCCAGATGTGCGCCGGAACCAGCGCGCAGGCGGGGTTGGCCTCCAGGATGATTTCCAGCAGCTGGCGCGGGTCGAGGCCCAGGATCGGCCGGCCGTCGGAGCGGATGTTGCCGATGGCATCGAGGCGGGCGTTGATCTTCGCGACGGTCTCCAGGTCCGGCGCGAACACGAGGCTGTGGATCTTGCGCACGCGGCCGTTGCGCTTGTAGATGCTGCTGATCTCCGTTGAGAGCAGGAACCGCACAGGGGCGCGGCAGGTGGCTGGCAGGTCGCGGTCTGCCGCGGCTGCGCAGGCGGGGCGCAGCCGGAAGAGGCCGGGCTCGGCAGGGATGAGCCGGGCGGACAACTCGGCGAACCAGCCGGGATGCGTGAAATCGCCGGTGGCGACCACGCGCACCCCTTTGCGCTGCGCCCAGTGGTGCAAGCCCTCAAGCGTGCAGGCGCGGCTGGTGGCGCGGGAGAAGCGCGAATGCACGTGCAGGTCGGCGAGGTAGGAGTTCACGGTTTTAGGGTTCACGGTTCAGCGGTTGAGACCAGAACAAACGCGAATATCGCATCGGGGTCGGCGTCGGTATCGGTATCGGGGTCGAATCATGCTCGTGCGCTTCGTTATTTGCGTGGCCAAGAAAGTAGGGCGCGGCGTCCTCGCTGCCGCCCGAAAATCGCAGCGCTCGTCTCTTACTTCCTTCTCTTGGGCTCGGCGCGGGGACGCGCCGGCCTACTCGTGTTGCGGCGGGTCCGGCGGCCTCGCCCTACCTGTTTACCTGCCCGGCCGGTTGTTGGAGCCCTGCGTGCCGCAGCAGCGCGTCCACAGTGGGCGGACGACCGCGGAAGGATTGGAAGACGTCCATGGGATGCTGGCCGCCACCGAGCGCCAGAATCGTGTCGCGGTAGCGGCGGCCAGTGGCGCGGAGGGCTGCCTCGTTGTCGAGCCCGGCTTCCTCGAACGCGGCAAAGGCATCGGCGGAGAGCACTTCCGACCACTTGTAGCTGTAGAAGCCGGCGGCATATTCGCCGGCAAACAGATGCGCGAAGCCGCAGAGCATGCGGTCTTCCGGCAGCAAGGGGTATGGCAGCAGCCGCTTGGCTGCCGCGGTTTTGACCGCGTTGGCATCCGGCCACCCGGGGCGCGGATAGCGCGCATGCAGGTCCATGTCCACGATGCCGTAGCAGAGCTGCATCAGGGTCATGGTGGCGATCCGGTAGTTGCGCGCGGCGCGGACCTTTTCAAACAGCGCATCCGGCAGTGCGACGCCGGTTTCGACATGGCGGCTCATGCCCTTCAGGGTCGTGCGCTCGAAGCACCAGTTTTCCATGAACTGGCTGGCGATCTCGATGGCATCCCATTCGATGTTGAGGGTGCCGGAAGCTGCCGGCTCCTCGATCGTGGTGAGCATGTGCTGCAGCGCGTGGCCGAACTCATGGAACAGTATCCGGATCTCCTCGAAGCGCATCCGCGTCGGGCAATCGCCGGCAGGGACTGACTGGTTGCAGACCAGCACGGCCATGGGAATCTGCAGGGAGTTGTCCGGCCGCCGGTCGCGGGTGCGGAAGTGGTGCATCCAGGCGCCGCCGCGCTTGGTGGCCGGGCGGCTGTAGGGATCGAGGAAGAAGCAGGCGATGGGCTCATCCGCTTTACCCGCGGCGTCGTACACGCGGAAGAAGCGCACATCCGGGTGCCAGACCGGCGCCTCGCCGTCGGCGGCCTCCACGCGGATGCCGAACAGGCGCCCGGCCAGCGCGAACATCCCCTCCAGCACGCGGGGGAACTGGAAATAGGCGCGCAGTTCGTCTTCGCTGTAGGCATAGCGCGCCTCGCGCAGGCGTTCGGCCCAGAAAAGGAAGTCCCACGGCGCGAGCGACTCCTCCGCAAACCCCTGGCTGCGCGCGAATGCCTGCAGGTCGGCCATCTCGCGGCGGCCGGGTTCGCGCGCGGCAGCGGCAAGCTCCTCGCTGAACTGGTCCACTGCCGCCACGGAGGGCGCCATCTTGTTCGACAGGCTGAGGTCGGCGTAGGTGGCGAAGCCGAGCATCTGCGCCATCTCGCGGCGCAGTTCCAGAGTGCGCTCGACAAGGGCGGTGTTGTCGAATTTTCCGGAAGAGGCCCGGGTGGCGTTGGCGCGGAACAGCTCCTCGCGCAGAGTGCGGTTGCGGCCGTGCTTGAGGAATGGAATGTAGGTGGCGAAGTCGATCGTGATGCGCCAGGGGCCGGCTTCGGCCGTAGCCTGCGGCTCGCCGGCGTCGCGCGCGGCCTGCGCGGTCGAGGCCAGCAGCGTGGCGGGCAATCCCTCGGCGTCGCGCGGGTCGCGCATCCAGAGCGAGTAGGCCTTGATCGCGTCGAGCAGGTTGTTGCCGAACTCGGTGTTGAGCCTGGCCAGCTCCTGCTGGATGACGTTGAAGCGTTCGCGGGCCGCACCTGCGAGTCCCACGCCGGACTGTTCGGTGTTGCGGATGGCGGTCTCCAGAATGCGGCGACGCGAGCCGGAGAGCCGTCTGTCGCGCTGGTCAGCCTCGCGCAGCGCCAGGTAGCCCTTGTAGAGGGCGGGACTCTGCGCCACGCGCAGGCCGAACATCACGATTTCCGGCTGCAGCGCATCATGCGCCTGGCGCCAGCCATCGCTGTTCATGACGCTCAGGAGGTGACTGACCACGTTCCAGGCATCGTTGAGCGGCTCAGTGGCGCGAACCAGCGGGTCCATGAGCCCTTCCCACGTCGGCTGGTACGAATGTTCCAGCCGGTCGATCGTGGCTGTCGCCTCAGCCAGCAGGGCGCGCAGCGCAGGCTCCGCATGTTCCGGCTGCATGCAAGCGAACGCGGGATGAAAGGGGATACGGTAGAGGGGGTTGTTGTTCATGAGGGGCAGGGCATTCATCATTGGGAGAAAACGGGAACCGCAGAATATCGAATATTGAACCGCAGAATCAGGAAGGGAGGGCAGGTGCTTTCTTCCCGCCTTTCAGCTTTTCGATTCCTTTCCCGATATTCTGCGGGCTCGTTGTCTCCCCACTGGTGACTGGCGACTGGCCACTGGCCGCTGATTCTCTCAGCCATTCCTCGACGATCTTTCGCACCTGCGCCTTGGCTTCCAGGAGCGGTGCGGGGATGGTGCAGCCGGCTGCGCGAATGTGCCCGCCGCCGTGGTAGCGGAGCGCGAGGCGGGTGGCGTCGAGCGGCTCGCGGGTGCGGATGCTGAGGCGCGTCACGCCCTCCTCGCCGGCCTGGTAGAAGAGGAGGGCCAGGAGGCTGTTGCGCAGCGAACGGGGGATTTCAATGAGGTCCTCGGCTTCGGTTTTGGTGCATCCGGCGGCGGCGAAGTCGTCGCGGGTCAGCGTGATGACGCCGATGCGGTCGTCGGCCCAGGTTTCGAGGCTCTGGAAGGCGCGGCGCTTGAGCTCAAGGACCTTGCGCTCGAACGAGCCGTAGAGGCGGTCGTTGATCCAGGCGGTGCGCACGCCGTACCGCAGAAGGTCGGCGCCGCAGCGCAGCGTGCGGGGGGTGGTCAGGTCATAGGCAAAACGGCCGGTGTCGGTGATGACGCCGACCCAGAGCGCCTCGGCTGCGGCGCGGTCGAGCGGCCAGCGGGCATGGCGGATCAGGCGCCAGATCATCTCGGAGGTCGAGCCCATGCGGGGCTCGATCCAGTTGATCTGTCCGAAGCGCGGGTTGGTGCGATGGTGGTCGATGTTGGCGACAGGCAGGCGCTGGAGCAGCGGCTGCAGTGGTTCGGGGATGCGGTCGGCCGTGCCAGCGTCGAGGCAGACGATGGCTGTGGCAGGGAGCTTGGCGGCTTCAGCCGGGGTGACGACGGCCTCGCTCCCCTCAAGGAAATTGACAAGCCCAAGCTCGGCAGGGTCGGCCGCGACAACAGCCGGCTGCCCCTGGAGCGTCAGCGTGCGCGCCAGGCCGAGCGCGGCGCCGAAGGCGTCGCCATCCGGACGCATGTGGCCGGCGATCAATTTCAAGCCGGGCTGCTGCAGGAAGGCTGCCAGTTGCGGCAGGAGGGCGCGGGCGCTGGATGGCGAGGAAGGCATGCCCAACAGGATAACCGCTGGACGTGGCAGGTGTCGAGGGAGAGGCGGTTCGCGGTTTAGGCAGAAGGCTGTCAGGGATGGTGTGGCCGCGGAAGGCATTTGGGGTCGCTATCGGTATCGAAAAGCGGCTGTTCTGGCCGTCGAATCAGCGGATTCAGCACAAGCGGTCGACCCCGATACCGACTACCGACGCCGACTCCGGTATGATTTGCATGCTTACCTTTGCCTAACAGCCTTCCCTGACAAGACACTTGCCACGTGCTGCGCGGCGGCCTACTCTTACTGGCATGCCTGTCAATCTCCACCTGGTCTGCGGCTCGGACGATTACCTGGCCGAGCAGCAGGCGCGTGCGATCGTGGATGCGACCGTACCAACGGCGGAGCGCGTGCTGGGGCTTGAGATCCTCGACGGCCGGGTCGACACGAAGGATGCCGCTGTGGCCGTCATCCGGCAATGTCTGGAGTCTGTGCAGACCGCCGGTTTCTTTGGTGGCGGCAAGCTGGTATGGCTGCGCAACGCCACGTTCCTCAATCCACAGTCCCGTCCCGGCGACAGCGAGGATGTCAAGGCGCGCGTGGCCGAACTGGTGACCCTGCTCAAGGGCGGGCTGCCCGCCGGCCAGCGGCTGCTGATCACGGCGGTCTCGGTTGCCCGCAACACCGCGTTCTTCAAGGCCTGTCAGGCAACGGGCGAGGTTTCCGACTTCGGCAGCGGCGAGAAGCCGTGGGATCAGGAGAAACTGGCCCGGGAGCGGCTGGACGGTCTATTGCAGGACGCCGGGCTGGAGATGCCGGAGGAGGTGCGCGACCGGTTTCTGCAGCGTGTGGGAACCTCGACGCGCCTGCTGGCGGTTGAGCTGGAGAAGCTGCGGACGTACCGGGGGAAGGCGCCGGGGGCGGTGACGGCGGAGGACGTGGACGCGATCGCTTCCGTGGGACGCGAGGCCATGGCGTGGGATCTGACGGACGCCCTGGGTGATCGCGACCCGGCCCGGCTGGTGGCGGCCCTGCGGCGGCTGGAGGCGCAGGACGAGAACGCCATCGGCCTGGTCACCATGGCCGAGCGGCGCATCCGCGAGATGCTCATCCTGCGGCAGGCGATCGACCAGCGCTGGCTGCAGGTGCGGGATTCGGACCGTGGCGTCTTCTGCCAGTGGGGCGATCCGCTGCCGGAAGAAGCCGACCGCATGCTGCAGTCACTTCCCAAGGATCCGCGCAAGACCGCGCCGTTCATCCTGCGCCGGACCTCAGCGCAGGCAAAGCGCTACACGCTGCAGGAGTTGCGGCGCGCGCGCCACCTGCTGATCGAGCTGCGCGAGCGCCTGGTTTCCTCCTCGGCGCCGCCGGATATCCTGCTGGAGACAACGCTGCTGCGCATCATCGGCCTGCATCCCGCAATCGCCGCCGCGCGATAGCGCGGGCTTTGACAGGGGGGTGGGGACACAGAGGGCACAGAGCGGGAATGAGCGCACAGAGGATTGTTGCAGGCGAAGGACGGATCCTGACCGCCTGAAGAAGTTGCAGTCACCAACCCCTCGGCGGACTCTTGCTCGTTCACAGAAAGAGTGACAAGGCAGACGGGTTTTTTCAAGAGCTGTGGGGAGTTCTTCGGGGTCGGGGTCACTATCGGAATCGGTAGCGATTGAATATCCGACCCCGATACCGATACCGACGCCGACCTTGATGCGTTTGCCACTTATTACGATCGTGAAATAGGCACCTCTCCTTGCTGTCGGCAGAAGAGCCTTGCGACTTGTGCCGCCCAAGGGGGGATGGTACAAAGAACGTCATGTCGTCGGCTGCGCAACAAAGCGAATTCCTGGCCCTGGGCGAGCGCCCGCTCGATCCCGGGGTGCCCGAAAATGCGCGGCCGCGGGTGGGAACGATCTTCCTTCGAACGCCGGGCCTGGTGACGCGCACGTCCATGCACGCGACCCAGCGGTTGGCGTGGATCGACGCGCTGAACGAGGCGCGCGTGGCTGCCGGCGAGGGGCCGCTGAGCGAGGCCGAGACCGAGGAGGAGTGGGCGCACTCGGTGGACCTGCTCTTCAGCGACGGCCATGTGCTGATCCGTCCGGACCCTGCTGCCATGGACCTCGCGTTTCAGGCGGACGAACTGCTCCAGCAGCAACTGCGGATCTCCAAGCGCCAGATCCGGTTCCTCAACATTGCCAACGACCGCGTCCGCGGCGCCCTGCGGGCGCGCGGCGAATACTGGCGCATGAGCAGCGTGCCACGGCTGCAGGAACAGATCGTCGCGCACATCCGCGGCGCGCGCGTCGCCATCGACGGACTGCCGATCTACTACTACAACCAGTCCACCGGCACGCGGTTCGTGACGCTGCAGGAGTTCGACGCGCTGCGGCAGCAGCCGGACCACGTGCTGCGCAAGATGCTCCTCGAGATCCGCACCTTCAGCCTGCGGCGCAATCGGCAGGGGAGCCCGGAGATCGATTTCTTCCTGGCTGCGCCGGCCTTTGGCCGCCGCAACCTTGAACCGGTGGACTTCGTGGAGCTCGACGGCGTTGGGCTGCGGCGCGCGCACGACGAACTGGCGGCGACATTCCACGGGGAGGTTCCGGCGGCGCTGTGCGAGGACAACCCCGCCGAGATCGAATGGCGCAACCGGATGTTTGCGGCGCTGATCAGCGGGCTGCACGAGACCGCCGCCAAGGAGATTGTGCAGGGGCTCTCGCCGGAGTTCTTTCTGCAGATCGAGTGGCTCCCCGGCGCGCGCATCGAGGAGGGCGAACTGCTGCTCGATCCGGTCTTCGCGGAGGCCGACGCCCTGCAGCAGGACGCCGAACTGCAGGCCCTGTGCGACCCCCGCGCCCGGGAGTTCATCTTCAATTACGTGCGGGAATTCGGCGACATCGAGTACGTCAACATCGGCCGGATCGGCCACTCGCTGTCGCTGCGCCGCGAGGAGACGCGCCGCACCACGGTCTACATCGCGGAGGTCAAGCAGCTCGGCAACCCCGTGCCCGTGGTGCGCATCATCCGCCTGCACAAGTGGGGGATCGCGGAGCACCTCAACGACGGCGTCGACCTGCTGACATCCATCCTGCGCGCCGAGGACTACGCCGACTACATCCTCGACCGCCGCCTCGGCTGCCGCCAGCTCGGCATGCACCTCCCCGCGCATGTGCAGACCCGGCGCATCAGCGAGCGCTACACGGGGCGGAACGAGCGTTACTACGGCCAGACCTACTGGACGACCTGTCTCGAGCGCGACTATGTCGACGGCCGCGCCAGCGACAAACTGCCCGACGCCTCCTACCAGAACCCCGAGTTTAACCGCCGGCTCGCGCACCTGCTGGGCGAGGCGGCCGCCGTGAACCTGATCGTGGGGCGCATGCGGCTTGACGATGCCAGCGTGCTGTTCGACGACGGCGACGAGGTCATCCTGCTCGACGCCGGGGGGCTGCCTGCCACGCTGGCGGTCTCGGATCACACCGGCACGTTCACGAACTACCAGGGCGATTTGTCGCAGGACCTGGCCACCTATGCCGAGGTGGTGAACCGGCGCGCGCCGCGGATGCCCAATGCCGCGGAGTTTGCGGAGATCTATCTCGAGACGTTCGTGCAGCGCTTCGATCGCACGCAGGAAGTCTACCGCGAGCGCCGCCGCGCCTTCGACTCGCTCTTCAAGCACCGGCCGTGGGATCCGGGCGGCAGCATGGCCTTCCGCTGGTTCCACGTGCTCAAGCGGCTGGACGCGGCTGATCCCCGCCAACTCGCGGCCGGCATCCGGCAGCATCTGCATCTGCCGGCGCCTTCGGCGTGAAAGCGGATGATGCCAAAATTGAAAGCACTCGCATGGGGAACAGTTGTGACGCTGTGTGCTTCCTGCATGGCGATCATGACCTCGCACGGCGAATCCTGGCAAACGATACAATCGCGCGGCGGGTTGCGCGTTGACAATCCGATTCGGCAAAGCGAAGGATCCCTTTTCCTGCCGGTGATTTGCGATGTAAGCGGCATGCAAGCAATTACGGTCCAGCCGAAGAAACTCGATTCCGCCTCGGTTGTCAGGCGTATTGACGTAACGATTGAAACGGGGCGAATCGGGATCCAAATCGTTACGTGTCTTACGGACAAACGGCACCAATCAATGACGAAGGGCGTTGACCTTGGCATTCCTCCCAGTGGAAGATATCGCGTAGAATATCTAAACCCCGATGGAAGCACGGTTCTTGTGAAAGAAATCGAAATCAAGTAATTATCTGTCGTCAACTACAGCATCGGGGTCGGCGTCGATAACTTGTGCGGAATTCGCTGATCTGGCGACGCGGACAACCGCTTTTCGATACCGACCCCGACCCCGACGCGATGCAGACAGTGTCGGAAGCCAAGAAGACCGTGTGACTCATTTTCGCAAGACTCAGTAGATCGAACAATCATGTGTGACAATCCAACCCGGAATACGGAGATCACCATGAAGGCGGTTATTTTTTCCGGCAGCCAGCTCTGGATCCGCCGGGACGGCGCGCAGGCTGTCTGCTGGCTGGACGCGGAGACACGGCGCGGCGCGGCACTCTGGACTGAGCCGCTCGAGGCCGCGGACGGCGCGGCCGTGGAGGCCGTGGATCTGGTGGCGGGCACGGCAGAGCCCGACGGGATCGAAGGCGTGACGCTGCGCGATTTCTTCGACCTGGCCACGCTGGCAGACTACGCCCTGGCTGCCCGCGCCTTTGAGCTGCTGCACTGGCGGCGCTCGCACCGCTTCTGCGGCCATTGCGGCCGCCCCCTGGCGCGGCACGCGAGTGAGCGCGCCATGGCTTGCGCCGGCTGCCGCGACCTGGTCTTTCCGCGCACCAACCCGGTGGTGATCGTGCGGGTGACGCGCGGGCGGGAGATCCTCCTGGCGCGGCGCGCACACGGCGCCACGGCGTTCTACAGCGTGATCGCCGGGTTCGTGGAAGCTGCCGAGACGCTGGAGGCGGCTGCGGCGCGCGAGATCGCGGAGGAGGTCGGCCTGCGCGTGCGCAACCTGCGCTACTTCGGCAGCCAGCCGTGGCCGTACCCAAACAACCTTATGCTGGCCTTCACGGCCGAATACGACGGCGGCGAGATTTGCGTAGACGGCAAGGAGATCGCAATTGCCGGGTGGTTTACGCCCGGGAACCTGCCGCCCATTCCGCCGCCGGTCAGCATCGGCCGGAAATTGATCGATGCGTGGGTGGAGGAGGAGCGGGGGAAGGTTTAGGGCAAACGGTGGATGGGCTGGAGAGGCACACAAACCGCAGAATATCGAATATCGAACCGCAGAACCAGGAAGGACCCCCCCCCCCGGCGGAGGGGTGGCCGCAGGTCGGGGTGGGTAGGTGCCTCGCCACACCCGCGTGCCTGGCAACCATTATCTTCCCGCAGCCAGGCGTGCAGCGAGGCGCTCGGGGAGGCCGGCCTGGCGGTTCTTTGCCATGGCGGTGGCCACGTCGTATTCCACACGGCGGAAGGTGATGGTCCGCGTGTCGGTGCTGTAGATGACGTAGGAGCTGCGCGGGTCGCCGTCGCGCGGCTGTCCGACGCTGCCGGTGTTGATGAAGTATTTGACACCGGTTGCGATGCGGATCTCCTCCGGCTGCCACCGCACCACCTCGTGCCGCTTCTCGAAGACCAGCGGGATGTGCGTGTGGCCGTGAAAACAGAGCGTGGTGCGCTGGTAGGTGAAGTGCGACTCCGCGTCGAGCTGGTCAAACACGTACCCCCAGTGCTCGGGCGCGTCGAGCGTGCTGTGGACGAGCGTAAACCCGGCGATGGACTTGGTCAGGGGGAGGCCGGCCAGCCAGGCGGCGTCCTCCGCGGCCAGCTGCTGGCGCGTCCAGGCAATCGCGCTGGCTGCCAGCGGCTGGAAATCGACCAGTTTTTCCTCGTTGTGCGAGCAGTAATGGTCGTGGTTGCCGCGCACAGTGGGGCTGCCGAGCTCGTCGCGCACGATGCGAATGCAGGCGCCTGGATCGGCGTTGTACCCCACGACGTCGCCCACGCAGACGAAATCCGTCACCGACAGGCTCCGGGCGTCCCCGATCACTGCCTGCAGGGCCTCGAGGTTGGCGTGGATATCGCCGAGTATCGCGTAGCGTCGGTTCATGGCGCTCGTGGCGTGCCGCCGGCCGTGGGGCTGGCAGCACGCGGTTGCCGCATCAGCTGCCCTGGATCTTGAGCAGCGCGGCTGCCACGGTGAGATCCTCGGCGGTGGTGATCTTGGGGTTGGCCCTGGGCCATTCGACCAGGCGGACCGGCTCGCCGAGCGCCTCGACAGCCGCCGCCTCGTCAGGCGCGGCCGTGTCCTTTTCGGCCATCTTGGCATAGGCCTTGCGCAGCAGTTCAACCTTAAACGTCTGCGGCGTCTGCACGGCCCAGAGCTTGTCGCGCTCGAGGGTGTGGTCCACGACGGCCCCGCGGGCGACGAACTTGATGGTGTCGATCACGCGGGATGCGGCGACGCCCGAGCCGGTGCGCTTGGCGGAGCGGATCGTCTCGGCGATCAGGTCGGGCGTGACGCAGGGGCGCGCGCCGTCATGGACGGCGACGATGCGCGTGTCAGGGTCGATCGCGGCCAGGCCGTTGGCCACCGAATCCTGGCGCCGCGCGCCGCCGGCCACGATCGCGCGCAGTTTTGAGATGCCGAACATCTGCGTCGCGCCGCGCGTGGCCAGCAGTTTCTCCTTGCGGACCACCAGCACGATCTGGTCGATCTCGTGGCATTGCTCAAAGGCCAGCAGCGACCATGCCAGCACCGGGCGCGCGCCCAGCGAGAGGAAGGCCTTGTCCGTTCCGACCCCCATGCGCTCGCTTTTTCCGGCAGCCACAATAATCGCGGAATTCATGGAAGACTCCAGCTTTTGCCGGGTTCCCCGGCACTCGTGTTTCCGACTTTCATAGTGGCACTTCCCGCGGCATTCGTCAATCGATCAGCCGGCCGGCGGACCGATCCAGGCGCGGACAGCTTCGTCGAGCGGCTCCACGGCTGTCACGGTGACGGTCTCGTCGCCCTTCTCGCCGGGGACCTGCGCAGAGGCGCCGGGGCGGCACCCTTCCAGGCACTGCGCCATGCGGCTCTTGCAGGAGATGATGTTGAGCGCTTCGTCGCGGTCCCACTCGCCGAGGATGGAGAACTGGGCGGTGCGGCCGTCGGCGTAGGCCAGGCGCACGCACACGCCCCTGCCGACGGCCTCCGTAGGCGCGCCGGCAAAGTCGGTCCCCTGCACCTGCTTGAGCTCCTGGTCCATCTCGGACTGGCGCTGCAGCAGGAGCGACTGCGCGTGCTTGGCCGCGTGGTACTCGAAGTTCTCCCGCAGGTCGCCGTAGCTGCGCGCCACGGCAATGTCCTGGCTGGACTTGGGCAGCTCGATCTCGACGAGGCGCTTGTAATGCGTGCGGCGTTCCAGCAGGCTGCGCCAGGAGGTCAGGCGCCGGGTCGGCCCGGACACGGGGCCTGCGCCATCGGTGGCGCGCCGCCGCTCGGCGAGGGAGGGGTCGAACTTGACCATGCGCCCCATCAGCGAGCGCTGGGTGACTGGATCCCAGGCGGAGGAAGCCTGGAGGCGGTCAAAGAGCGCGCTGCGGCCGTTGGCATCGAGCTCCTCCTGGATGGCGGAGAACCACTTGGCGTTCTCGAAGAGCTGGCGCATGTGGTTCTGCATGCGCAGTTCCTCTCCGGAGAGCGGCGTCTCGATCAGGAGGATCGCATGGGCCAGCAGCTCGGCCAGCCCCGGCAGCGGCCAGTCGGCGAGGATGTCGCGGTGGCGGAAGACCCACACCACGAGGGTGGGCGGCGCCTGGGGGGAGAGGAGCAGCTCGCGGCAGCGCTGCTGCGCCGCGGCGAGCGCGGGTCCCTGGCGCAGCGCCTCCAGCGTCTCGCTTAGCAGGGCAAAGGTCATTTCGGGCAGCACGGCGAGCAGGCGGGTCGGGCCCTCGGCATCGGCCAGCAGCAGGCGGATCATGCGCTCCGTGTCGCGGCCGGTCATGCGCTCCGCCGCCAGCAGGAAGCGGTTCCGCTCCCAGAGGTGCGCGCGCAGCTCGGCCGGCGGAACGGCCTCGAGGCGCGTGCGCTCCATCAGCGCCGCCAGGCGCGCGTAGAGGGCTGGATCGGCGTTGTAGGCGCCCTTGGCCGCGAACGCGAGGCGGTCGAGCAGCGCCGGCCGCGCGGCCTCGTCGAATGCGCCATCGGCCGCCTCGCAGAACGCCTCCACGCCGGTAAGGATCTTCTCCGGGTCGCGCTCGCGGGCGAAATTGGCCACCCAGGACGGCCCGTAGCTGCGCGCCTGGGCGTGCAGGATGATCGGCTCGCTGCGCTTGGCAGGCATCTCCACCAGCGGGTCGGCCTTGAGACCCTTGCGCGCCCGCTCCCAGAAGGACTTCCAGCCTGCTGGCGCGAGGATGCCGTTCTCGGTCAGGAGCTGCTCCATGCGCACGGCGGAGAGCGCGCCAAAGCTGCGCAGGGCCATGCGGGCGACCTCTTCGGGCTGTTCGGCGACGAGGCGCGCGACAGCGGCCGGGTCGCGGTGGCAGAGCGCCAGCAGGTGCGAGGGGCTGATCGGCGAGAGGGCTTCTGCCGCGTGGGCGAAGGCGACCGCGTGGCCGGGCTTGCGCGCGAAGTCGATCGTGATCTTGCGGTAGAAGGCGTCGACCCGCTTGACCTCGCCGAAGCCCCAGGTCTTGTCGAGGAACATGGCGCCGGGCTGGCAGGAGAGCAGCAGCTCGAGCCGGCGGAGCGCCTCGGCCGGCGTGTGCTCGCCAAAGCCGGCGGCCTCGAAGAAGGAGGCTGCGTCGCGCTCCTTCCAGGTTTCGGCCAGCAGCTCGCGGCAGTAGAGGCCGAAGGCGCGGTCCTGCGCGCGACCCTCGGCGCGGAAACGCAGCAGGCGCAGGAGCCCGTCGCGGTCCGAGGCTTCGACCAGTGCGTCCTCCATCAACTGCAGCGTGTTGGCCACGGCAGCAGTCTGGCCGGCGGCCTGCTGGACGCGCACGTCCGACAGCAGGGTGTCGACGGGAATGGGCCGCATCTCCAGCGCCGCCAGCAGCTGTGCCTCCTGCTGGGCATCGACGGGGTCATTGGGCATGAGGTATTCTCCCAGGGGCAGCCGGCGCGATCAGGCACCACCGGCAAATGCGAACAAAGAGAATAGCACACAGAAGAGGGTATGGCAAAGAACGGTTCAGCGTCACGTTGACAGGGTCTTGCGGCTGCCGTACACTACTCAAATTCCCTTGCGGGAAGGATAGGAGAGCCGCCGATGCCCTACCTGGTTATCATGGAAGGCCCCCTGAAAGGTCGCCGCTTCGCCCTTGCTGATGGCGCCACCCGCATCGGCCGGATTTCCGGGAACCACATCGTGCTGGACAACGGTTCGATCTCGAGCGGACACGCGGAGATCACCCGGACCGCCGAGGGGTTCCGGCTGCGCGACCTCGATTCCACCAACGGCACGCGCGTCAACGACCACCGCATCACGGACACGCTCCTGTTCCGCAACGACCAGATTGTCTTCGGCGATCTGCCGGCGGTGTTCGAGGGCGATGACGCGCCCGTCCGGCAGGAACAGGCCAAGTCTCCGGCCGCGCCAGCGGCTATTGCACCGGCAGCTGCTGCGCCGGCGCCTGTGGCCCGTCCGCCGATCGTGGTGTCATCCGCCACGGGCAAGCGCGCAACCGTCCGCCTGCCACCGGACTTCCGGAAGCGTCGCGATCTGCGGGTGTTCTGGATCGCGATGATCTTGCTGCTGCTGGTCCTGATCGGCTTTGCCGGCCTGCGGTTCTACCACACCGTGTTTGCCCGGTGAGCTGTCGAGCCTTGCGCAAAAGCGTCCGGCTACTGCATCCACCCGCGAAAGCTCTCCCGCGCCAGCGGAACCACCATCCGCTCCTCTGTCGTCCCTCCGCGTGCCACGCCGACCCGTATGGGTGCGCCATCCTCGTGGTGGTCGGTATAGGCGGCGCAGACGCCGCAGGCCAGTGCCACGTCCGCAGGCGACGGATTTCCCGGCAGCAGCAGCGTGGGACCTGGCACGGTCAGCGACCAGATCCGCGTGTCGTCCGGCAGCGCGGCCCCGGCCAGCGTCTCGTTATCCACCTGGTCGCGCCCGACCACGCACTTGGCGCCACCCGGCAGCCGCAGGTGGCGGCCGGTGCACAGCAGCAGGAGCTGCCGCCGCCCAGCCAACCCCTCATGGTCCATCAGATCCCTGAGCTTGCGGCAGAAGCCGGGCTCGGTCAGCTGGCAGCCGCCGGCCGGCGAGGGGGTATTCGCGAATGCCGTACTGGCGCGCCAGCGCCATCTGCGCCTTGCGCGAGCGGCCTTGCAGCGCCAGCAGGCGCGCGCGGTCCACCCACCCGCGGCGTTCCGGCTCCGTCGCCGGCAGGAGCTGCGCGCAGAGCGGCCGCACCAGCAGGTCTGCGCAGCCGCAATCCGTTGCCACGATCCGCAGCGAGCGTCCGTTCTGCGACATGGGGCGCTGGTTCAGCACCTCGCCCGTGGCCAGGAAGTCGAAGCCCAGCTCAGGCAGCAGCGCGCCGGCGCGCCGGATCATGCGCGCATGACAGTCGATGCACGGGTTCATGGCCCCGCCGTAGCCGTGGGGCGGATGCTGCACCAGCTGCACGATGTCGTCCGTGAAATCCACCACGTGCAGGCGGACGCCCACCCCCTGCGCCGCTTTGCGCGCGGCGCGGCTGCTGAAGAAGGGGCTCTCGAACACCACGGCTTCGACGTGCACACCCTGCGCGCGCAGCACGCAGATCGCCAGCGTGCTGTCGAGGCCGCCGGAGAGCAGGCACAGGGCGCGCCCCGCGCGGGGCTCTGCCGTCGGTTCATTCATGGCCGGGGATCCTACCCCAAACGCCGTTAACTTCCACCTTGATTTTTGCGCTTCCGCCGGCCTATACTCCGGACCTGCTTTTTGCGGGGACGTGGCGCAATTGGTTAGCGCACCGGACTGTCGATCCGGAAGTTGCGGGTTCGAACCCCGTCGTCCTCGCCATTTTTTCCCGTGGTTGTCGCGCCCCGCCCGCCATGCGCAAGCCCAACGCCAAACGGATCGAGCAGCTCATCCGGCAACTGCTGGTCGAACTCGGCGAGAATCCGCGGCGCGAAGGGCTGCGCGCCACGCCCGCACGCGTGGCCCGGTCCTACGAGTTCCTGACCGGCGGCTACCGCCAGACGCCCCGCCGCGTGATCAACGGCGCGGTCTTTGCCTCGCACACGAACAACATGATCATCGTGCGCGACATCGAGGTCTATTCCCTTTGCGAGCACCACATGCTGCCGTTCTACGGCCGCTGCCACGTCGGTTACGTGGCGCAGGACAAGGTTGTGGGCGTCAGCAAGATCGCGCGGCTGGTGGACTGTTTCGCGCGCCGGCTGCAGGTGCAGGAGCGCCTCACCGCGCAGATCGCGGACGCCGTGATGGAGACCGCAAATGCCGAGGGCGTGGGCGTGGTCATGGAGTGCCGCCACCTCTGCATGATGATGCGCGGCGTCGAAAAGCAGAACTCCGTGATGACCACCTCCTCCGTGCTGGGCAGCTTCCGCCGCAACAGCGCCACCCGCGCCGAGTTCCTCGGCCTCATCAATGCGCCCTTCCGGGGGTAGCAGGGAAGGCGGGTAGCAGTTTAGGATGTTAGACTGTTAGGCCAACGGTGGAGTTCAAGGTGTTGACGATGGCGTTACCCAACAGCCTGACAGTCTAACCCGCTAACAGCCTCTTTTATGAACCCTGGCTCTTTCTACGGCAAGATCGGCTTCATCGGCACCGGCGTCATGGGGCGATCCATGGCCGGGCACCTGCTGTCGGCCGGCTGCGCCCTGCGCGTCTTCAACCGCACCCGCGCCAAGGCGGAGGATCTCCTGCGGCGCGGCGCTGTCTGGTGCGACACCCCTGCCGCAGTGGCTGCCGCGTGCGACGTGGTCTTCACGATCGTCGGCTTTCCAAAGGACGTGGAGGAGGTCTACCTCGGCACGCAGGGCCTGGTGGCGCACACCCGGCCCGGCGCGGTGCTGGTCGACATGACCACCTCCAGCCCCGAACTGGCGCAGCGGATCGCGACCGCTGCTGCGGCCCGCGGCGTGCAGGCGCTGGATGCGCCGGTCACGGGCGGGGACACGGGGGCGCGCGAGGCCACGCTCACCATCCTGGTTGGCGGCGAGGAGGCGGCTGTGGCGCGCGTCCGGCCGCTGCTGACGCTTCTGGGGAAGAAGATTGTGCGCCTCGGCCCTGCCGGCGCCGGACAACATGCCAAGCTCGCCAACCAGATCGCCATTGCCGGCGCGATCCAGGGCGTTTGCGAGGCGCTGGCCTACGCGCAGCGCATGGGGCTCGACGCGGCGGCGCTGCTCGAGGCGATCGATTCCGGCGCGGCCGGGAGCTGGCAGTTGCGTACCTGCGGCCCCCGGATGCTGGCCAACGATTTTGCGCCCGGATTCTTCGTGAAGCATTTCGTCAAGGACATGACCCTGGCCCAGGAGGCGGCCGCGCGCGCCGGTCTCGACCTGCCGGCGCTGCAACTCGCCCTCGCGCGCTACGCCCGCCTCGCGGGAACCGGCGGCGCGGAACTCGGCACGCAGGGGCTTTTCCGGGAATACTCCTGATCGGCCCGATTGGTCTGATTGGCCCTATTCTTTACCCCCCCATTCTGCTATTTTTGCCCTGAACGCAGCTGAAACGCGCCTGTCCCGGGAACGCGCAACGCGAGGGTACGCATCATGGATTCGACCGCCCTGGAGCTCCTGAAGAAACTGGTCGCCATCCCCACGCCGTCCGGGTGGGAGGCGGACGGCATGAATCTGCTGGCGCGCTACGTGAAGCCCTACGCCCGGCAGGTCGCGATCGACACCCACGGCAACCTGCGCGTGGGCGTCAACCCCCGCGCCAAGGTGCGCGTGATGATCGACGGCCACTGCGACGAAATCGGCTTCATGGTGCAGTACATCGACGAGAAGGGGTTTCTTTTCCTGACCGCGCTTGGCGGGGTCACCACCCAGCAGCTGGCCGGCGAGCGGATCATCATCCAGGGTCGCCAGGGGCCGGTGAACGGCGTCTTCGGCGTCACGCCGCCCCATCTGCTCAAGGCCGACGAGGTCAAGAAGGTCGCGCCGCAGGACCTCACGGACGCCAGCGTGGACATTGGCGCCTCGAGCCGCGAGGAGGCTGAGAAGCTTGTCGAGCTGGGCGCGCCTGCCGTGATCGATGCGGGCTGGCGGCCGCTGGCCGGCGACCGCGTGGCCTGCCGCGGCTTTGACGACCGCATCGGCGCGTTCATCGTGATGGAGGCTGTGCGCCGCCTGCACGGCAAGCCGCTCAAGGTGGCGCTGCACGCGGTTGCGAGCGTGCAGGAGGAACTCGGCCTGGTGGGCGCCACCACGGCGGCGTACGACATCCAGCCGCACGCCGGCATCTCCGTGGATGTCGGCTTTGCCTCGGACTGCCCCCGGCACGAGAAGAAGCTTGTCGGCGACGTGGCGCTCGGCAAGGGGCCGATCCTCGTCTGCGGCCCCACCTACCACCCCAAGATGCAGGCGCTCATCCTCGAGGCAGCCAAGAGCCGGGCGATCCCCGTGCAGCGCCAGGTGCGCTCCCGCGGCGCAGGCACGACAGCCTGGCCCATGCGCCTGGTGCGCTCCGGCGCGGCCGTGGGGCTGCTGAGCATCCCGCTGCGCTACATGCACAGCCCTGTGGAAGTGCTCAGTCTCGGCGACGTCGAGCAGGCCATCGAGCTGCTCGTGGCCACGCTCCTGTCCATGCCTGCCAACGTCAACTTTCGCCGGCCGCAGCCGGAATAAGCCGGAATAAGCCCAAAAAAGGCTTGGCAGACAAACCGGAATGAGCAACTATCTGCCAAACCAAGCCGTCGCAGGCGGCTGAAGACCTGCCAGGAAGAAGGGGATCGCACCATGCAGACGAACGAGAGCATTTGTCAGGCCCTGATGAAGGGTCGCGCGGCCGAGGTGAAGCAGCTGGTGTCGCAGGCACTGGCCGAGGGGATTCCGCCCGCGGAGATCCTGAACAACGGCCTGCTGCAGGGCATGGGAATCATCGGTGGCAAGTTTAAGAAGAACGAGGTCTACGTCCCCGAGGTGCTGATCGCCGCGCGCGCCATGAAGGCCGGCATGGAAGTCCTGAAGCCCCGGCTCGTGGCAGCTGGCGTGCAGCCGCTGGCCACCGCCATTGTCGGTACGGTCAAGGGCGACCTGCACGACATCGGCAAGAACCTCGTTTGCATGATGCTCGAGGGCGCCGGCTTCAAGGTTGTGGACATTGGCATCGACGTCTCGGCGGAGAAGTTTGCGCAGGCAGCCAAGGACAACCAGGCGCAGGTGGTCGGCGTCTCCGCGCTGCTCACCACCACCATGGTCAACATGAAGCCGGTGGTGGACGCCATGAAGGCCTCCGGTACGACGGCCAAGGTCATGATCGGCGGCGCGCCCGTGACCCAGGCGTTCTGCGACGAGATCGGCGCCGACGGCTACGCCCCGGATGCCGCCTCTGCCGCGGACCTAGCCAAGAAGCTCCTGCAGTAACGCGCCGGCAAACGCGTGCCAATGAAGGGCGGACGAGCGATCGTCCGCCCTTTGGTTATTGCAGGGAGCGAAGCAGAACCTACCCGCCTCATTTTGCCGTACGCAGATCCAGGCACTTCATGACCGCATGATCGCGGACAATCAGCCTGCCGTCGGCGAAAGCCATGCAGGCCCAGATTTCGCCGCCTTTCTGGTCCAGGACTTTGGCTTCGGCCAACTGCTTGTACGCGCGCGGATTCGCCTCGGCCAGGCGCAGCATGCCGGTCTCGCCGTTCAGGCCGATCAGCAGGTCATCAACCAGAATGAACCCGCCCAACTCGAAAGAGGGCTGGTTGCCGGTCTGCCACTGCGTATGCCCTTCCAGATCGAGACAGACCAAGCCGTTTTTAGGCGACTGGACACTGCTGCCGTTGCCGTACAGATAGCCCTGATACAGGATGGGCGTGTGCATGTGGCTGGAAAAACCGGCGCCGGCTTGCCTGGCTGTTGATGGTGTTTCCGGACTCTTGCCATCTGCGGAAGCATTGAAGAGCATGCGTGCGGCAAAGCCACCAGCCTGCGCCTCGACCTGGATCATGGCGCTGTTCGCTTTGTAGCCGCCGGTGATAAAGAAGCGGCCATCGCCCAGCGGGACCGGTTCCACAACCGGCGCCTGGCACCGCCAGCCGCCTTGACTCCAAAGAACCTTTCCATCCGCGGGGTCCAATCCGTAGAGGGTGCAATTGTGTTTGCCGTCATTGCCCAGGAACAGGATTTGATCCCGCTCGCCAATCCGGGCAATCAGGGGAGAAGAAAACGAGGCTGTATTGCCCCCCAGCGGTACGGAGCGCCAGAGTTCCTTGCCTGTGGTTTTATCGCAAGCCACCAGGCCGGAGTCATCGTTCAGCGGCGTCACAATCAGCATCTGCTGGTAGAGCAGGGGAGCCTGACTATAGCCGTAATGTGGTGCGCGTGATTTGGCACGCGAGAAGTCGGTTAACAAAGAGTGCGACCAGACCAGAGCGTGTGTGGTCTTGTCAACGCACCGCACCTGGCCCCCGCCACCCAAGGTAAAAACGAATCGAGCATCCACGCAGGGCGTCCCCCGCGAACCCGGATACGATAGCGGTTCGTAAGGTGCGTCATAGGCCAGCGACCAGGCTTCCTTGCCCGTTTGCAGATCGATGCAGCGCAAAATGTCCTGGGCTGGCTTGGCTTCTCCAGTGGCGGTCTTTTCGTGGATGCGATCCAGGATGTAGACCTTGCCACCATCGATTACGCAGGAGGCAAAGCCGGCGCCCAGCTTGCATTCCCAGAGGAGCTTGGGGCCTTCCGGGGGCCAACTGCGTGCCAGATGGCCATCAGTTGTTGCCCCGTTGCGGTTGGGGCCGAGGAACTGAGGCCAGTCCATAGCAGAGGCAACTGTCGCCAATACGATAAGCCCGATCACAGTCAAACTTCGAGGCATCACATTTCTCCAGTGCCAGATTCGTCAAGTACGTTGGTGCCAGGTTGGGTGTTCAGGATTTCATCCATGGCCCGCGCCTGTTGATGATGTTGGTCAACCTCCGGCCAGTGGACCTCCACACGATTGCGCAAGACCACGGTTGCGGCAGTAAAGTTGTAACAGACTAAGAGGTTTCAGTCATCCATGCGCGCAGGCTATTTTACCCGGGATCATGGGCATGAAAACCAATGACCCGAGTGCCCGGGTAATGCAGAAGGCTGCGGACGCGAGGAGTGGGGGATGTTCAAGATGTATTTGCTTTGACTGCGAATTCCGCTGCTTGGTAAATTGAAAACTGGTAGTCAAAAAATCCTGGCAGGAAGCGGTACTTGCTATGAAAAATTGGCTTGGTTGCTTCTCGTAGTCGCGATTGTGTGTCGTGCGGAAGGTGTTCCCACACTCGACGCAGTGTCAATTGGCTTTGGTGAAAGCCGGGACAACATTGGCATGTATCGACTGGGCCTGCGCTCGGACTTTGGGCGGTCCTGGATTTATGACAGCCTGACAGGTTTTTTTGAGGCATCGGCGAATTACTGGAATAAACATGGGGATGAGGTTTTCGGCGCGGCGCTCTCGCCGGTCTTCGTTTTTCAACCCAACCTGGGACTTGGCGAGTGGCGTCCATATATTGACGGCGGCATTGGCGCGGCGTGTATATCGAAGACAAAGATTGCCGGCAGAGACATGTCGTCCCTCTTCCAATTTGAGGACCGGGTCGGCGTGGGGGTTAAATGGCGAATGTTGGACCTGAACGTGGGGTATCTGCACTACTCCAACGCGAATCTTGTCAAACCCAATCAGGGCATCGACATCTACATTGCCACAGGCACCTACACATTCTAGGTCCGCTCTGGTAACAGGCCGGAACAACCGGTTGAATCCGCTGATGCTGAATTGGCTTATCCGGTGGCACAAACAACGGCTTTTCGATACCGATGCCGATAGCGACCCCGACCCCGACGCGATGCGGACAGTCTTCGACAGCCACAAAAACAACGTGACTCATTTTTGCAAGGCTTAATCATCTCAGCGGCTGTCACCCTGCTCCAGCTACTGCGGGAGTTGACGAAAGCTCAACACTTGGGTCATTGTTTACGTCCCTGATCCTGGCGAGCCGCAGCGGCAACGAAGGCTGCGGCGTATTGGCCCGCCCCATCTCCGACAGGACACCTGCCATCATATTCCAGGCCTTGCTCCTGTCGTTCGGCTCAGCCACGGCCAGGATCGGCTCAACACGCGTAAGCAGGCTGGCTTCAAGAAGACTACCCGCGTCCGCAGGCAAGAGTCCCAGTGCGATTTTCTGCGCCACAAGCCCCCGGACCTGCCCCCGTATGGATCCCAACACCTTGAAAAATGCATCTTGATACACGCCAACTTGTAACGGCCCCCAATAGATACCACTGCTGTTCGAACCATGTTTGAGTTCAATGGCCACAAGATCGCCACTCCGGTTGATCGCAAGCAGGTCCAGTTCATCGCCAAAGGCCTTGCCATCGGGCCGCCCCCATTGGGCTGTGTCAGCTTTTTGCAGCTGGTCCTTTACTCTCTGGTACGGCATTTTGATGCCACTGTAGAATGTTTCCCGCTCCTTTGCGTGGTTGAACCCGACCACGCATTCGCGATCCATGACGAGCCATTCGTCCGCACGCGTCCATCGCCGGCCGTAACGCACGCACAACCGGTTCTGCCAGTAACCTTCTTGCCGGTTCCGATAATACCTGGAGTCGGATGACGCGATGGCGCATGGCAGGTAAGCCAGGAATGCTGTGCGAAACGCGTGGGCATCACCAACGCCCCACCACCGCATTAACTTACAGTACTGCTGTCGGCTCCCCGGATATTCGACGTACGCCTCGGCGGCGTGGGCTTTGGCCTCCACGCCAGTGACGCCGATCCTGAGCTGAACCGTGAGGACACGCGTCGTCCCATGGTAGTACATGATCTTATTGCGCGCTCGCAGCTGGACATCCAGAGCGAACGGATCGCCCTCCGGGTACTCGCTGACCAGGAAATGAAAAACTCCGCCTGGCAAGAGGGAAGGCAGCAGACGTGTATCCAGGACTCTGTCATATCTCGCATGCATGTTTTGTCTCGCTGGGATCAGGTCGATTGCTCACGTGCCCAGAGGCTCTTGGGGAGGCCGACAAACGGGACCACAGCAGCCCTGCTAAACCCGAATGGAAAAGTGCTTCTACTGCCTAACCGCGCCTGACACCAATCCCCGCGCATCAGATTGCGTCTCCTCCCATTGCCATGTGCCCATCTTACCGCCGGTCATGCCCGTGCCCCCAGTAGCCGCCGCCGTACCAGCCCCAGCCCCAATACGGGTACGGATAAACAGCTGGTGCCACCATGTAGGTCGGACTAGGGTCCACCACAACGGTTTGCTGTACGCTGGCGTTCGGCAACGGCATGGCGTTGTTCGGCGTGTTGATCATGAAGTCGATGATCTTTTCGCTGACCCCGGAGTTCTTGAGCAGGATGATGTCGGCCGCACTGAGGCGATAGACCGTGCCGGAGTTGCGGATCTGGCTGATGATCAGGTCATCGTTCAAGCCGGCCTTTGCCAGAGCCTGGATGTCCTCAACGCCGAGTGGCGGTCCTGGTTGAACTTGCGGCGGTGCGACCACCTGCCGCTGGGGAGGAACCACGATGCAGCCGGCCAGCAACACAGTCAGGGCCACGGCGGCGTAACAGCAAATCCTCTTCATCGAACACTTCCTTTTCTGCAGGTCCGCAAGCACCGTAGTTCCCTTGGCGGGTCTTGTCAATCAACCGGATCGTGGAGGGCATCTGTGGGAAACAGGTGACGGCAGCGCTGGCTGTCGCCAGAGCGACAGGCGGCTGATAGTGCAGGGTATTTCCGATATCTTAAGCTGACCCAGCGGGCTGCGCGGTGGCGTTCGGAGGCCGCGGGAGACATGGAGGTAGGTCATGGTGGTCTCGACATTGGCGCGACCCAGGAGCTCCTGGACCTCACGGATGTGCACGCCGTTGACCAGCAGGTGCGTGGCGAAGCTGTGGTGCCTCGCGTGTTCCACCGCGCAGGCAGATACTGCCAGTTGCTCTTCCCATCATCTGCCGCATATTCTATTCTTTGGCCATGACCTCACGCGAGCGAGTGCTGGCCGTGCTCAACAAGGGCGTACCGGATCGTGTGCCGGTGGACTACGATTGCAACCCGGGCATTGATCGCCGGCTCAAGGCGCACTTCTGTCTCGCGGCCGACGATGATGACGGGCTGCGGCATGCGCTGGGCGTGGACATCCAAAGCATCCGGCCGCGCAGGGTCAAACCTTCGCGACATGCCGACATTCCCGAACGCGGCATCAAGGTGGACGAGTGGGGGATTCGCCGCCGCTGGATCGAACACCCCTCCGGCGGCTATTGGGATTTCTGTGATTTCCCGCTTGTCGAGGCCACAGCGGAACAGGTGGCCTCGTGGCCCATGCCTTCGCCTGATGACTACGATTACAACAGCGTGGCGGAGGCCTGTGCCCGGCGCCGGGAATTTGCCTTGTATGTCGGCGGCGCGGGCATTGGCGACATCGTCAACATGAACGGCATGCTGCGCGGCATGGAGCAGACGCTGGTTGATCTGGTCGCCGACGACCCGGCCGGGTTGCTGCTGGCGCATCGGCGCGTCGAGGTCCAGATTGAAACGCTCCGCCGCACGATTGAGGCCGCCAGGGGCGAAATCGATTTCCTCTGGATGGGCGAGGATCTCGGCACGCAGATTGCGCCCATGATCAGCCTCGACACCTACCGTCGCCACATCCGGCCGCTGCATCAGCGCATTATTGACATGGCGCGCTCCTTCAATCTGCCGGCGATGGTCCACACCTGCGGTAGCAGCAGTTGGGCATACGAGGACTTCATCGAGATGGGGGTTTCGGCTGTGGAAGCACTCCAACCCGAAGCCGCCAACATGTCGCCGGAATATCTCAAGCGCACCTTTGGCGGACGCCTTGCCTTCCATGGCTGCATCTCGACCGCCGGGCCGCTCGCCACCGGCACCGTGGAGGAGACCGTGGCTTGCTGCCGCCGCACGCTCGACATCATGATGCCGGGCGGCGGCTACTGCTTTGCGCCGACCCATCAGATTCAGGACAATACCCCCACCGCTAACGCCGTGGCCATGTACGAAATGGTGCGGACATACGGCGTGTATCGGTAGCCGGGCAATGACAGCGAGATATACATTTTGTCAGCAAGCTGCCATTGGCGGACTGCGTGCAGAAAATGCCGTCGCTTTTTGACTCACGACAGGACGCACTAACAAGCGGACAGGCACGGCCAAATTATTCTCGTCGCCGGACACAGTTCTGCCCTACAGAGGGCTTGCACAAGTGGGTAACCGGTTGTTGGGGTGGGAACGGTTCGCCGAACCGTCCGCGGACGCCTCGGAGAGGCGTCCCTATTGATCGAATCGTGTTACTCACATTCGCAAGACGCAATCATGGCGCCCGAATGGAAAAGCCTCGGTAACACGTTCGCGGTTTGCGGACTGGCGACCCTGACGTGCGTCCGGGTATACTATTGCTAGTGCTTATGACTTTATCCCCAAAAGTTATTCTAGCCGTGCTGCTGATTGGAGCATGGGCCTGCGCCGCATCGGCGCAGGCGCCGGGCCGGCAGACGCTCCATGACCACGTACCACGTGGACTGGACCAACTGCGCTCCCGAGGGCTGCTCGCCCGCGATACCAACTTGGACTTATCGATCAGCCTTCCTCTACGCAACAACGAGGAACTGCAGGCGTTGTTGCGCGACTTGGCTAACCCGGCCAGTCCGCAGTACCGGCAGTATCTGACACCGGAGCAGTTTGCCGAGAGGTTTGGCCCGTCCGAGGCCGACTATCAGGCATTGATCGCCTTTGCCGAGTCCCGCGGGCTGCTGGTAGTCGGGACGCATCCCAACCGGGTGATTCTGGACCTGCGGGGGCGTGTGCCGGCGATCGAGAACGCTTTTCACGTCACATTGCGCGAGTATCCACATCCGCGGGAAAAGCGAACGTTTTTCGCGTTGGATACCGAGCCATCCATTGATCTGGCTGTGCCCATCCTGCACATTAACGGCCTCGACAACTATGTCCGCCCGTTTCCCAAAGCAATCCGGCGGTCCGACGGACAGTCCGTGGTCCCGCATGCCGGGCCGCCGGCCACTGGTTCAGGGCCCAGTGGCTGGTATTGGGGGGGCGATTTTCGCCGGGCGTACGTTCCGGGGACCGCGTTGACCGGCTCCGGACAGAACGTGGCCTTGTTTGAGCTTGACGGATATTACACCGCAGACATCACAAATTACGAAGTGCAGGCAGGCCTTCCCAACGTGCCACTTGTCAATGTCGGGTCTGTCACGCCGGGGATCAACGGCGGAATTGGCGAAGTCTCGCTGGACATCGAGATGGTGGTTTCCATGGCGCCCGGCATCGCGCACCTGTACGTCTATGAAGGGACGAATCCCGACACCGTTTTGAACAAAATCGCCACTGACAATCTGGCTAAACAGGTCAGCTGTTCCTGGGGGTGGACTCCATCGCCTGATTTGACAGCTGACGGAATCTTTCAACAAATGGCCGCACAGGGGCAGTCGTTCTTTAATGCGGTAGGCGACACCAATGCGTTTGTCGCCGGGACCGCCGACAATTACGCGCCAACCACCAGCACGAATGTCACACAGGTCGGCGGGACCACGCTGACCATGACCAGCGGCGGCAACGCCTATGTCAGCGAAACCGTCTGGAACTGGAACACCGAGTTCGGATCTGCCTACGACGGCATGGGCAGCAGCGGCGGCGTCAGCAGCTACTACGCAATGCCTTCCTACCAGCAGGGCATCTCCATGACGGCCAATCATGGATCCACCACCATGCGGAATGTGCCCGACGTGGCATTGACGGCGGATGGCATCTGGGTGATTGCCAACAACGGCGCCGCCAACGGCATGTATGGCGGCACCAGTTGCGCGGCACCGCTCTGGGCCGCCTTCACTGCGCTGGTCAACCAACAAGCCGCGCAGTACGGCCTGGCACCGGTCGGGTTTCTCAATCCAGCACTGTACGCGTTGGGCAAGGGCACGAACTTTGCCAGTTGTTTCCACGACATCACGACCGGCAACAACGAATGGAGCCTGAGCCCGACCAACTTCATTGCCGTGCCGGGGTATGACCTGTGTACGGGGTGGGGGACGCCCACCGGCACCAGTCTGATTAATGCCTTGGCAACGCTGCCTGATCCGCTGGTCATCCAGCCCTCCACGGTCGCATTTGCCGGGCCTGTTGGCGGGCCATTCCTGCCGGCGCCCGCGACGCTCACGCTAACGAACACAGGGGCGGCGACCTTGTACTGGGTGGCAGGCACAACCTCCTCCTGGCTGACCATTTCTGCCACCAATGGAACGCTGCCCGGTGGCAATGCGACCACGGTGACGGTTACACCACTGCTTGCCGCCGCGGCCCTTTCCGCTGGCAACTACCAGGATTCGGTCTGGTTCACCAACCAAACCACGATGGCAGGACAAAACTGCGCGGTGACCCTCGCGGCCGGACAGACATTGATCCAAAACGGCGGATTCGAGCTGAACTCCTTCACAGGATGGACGCAATCCGGCAATACGGCACGCAGCAGCGTCAGCAGTTCCTCGTCCTATGTCCATTCCGGAACCTATGGCGCGCGCATGGGGCCTTCCACGACCATGGGCTATCTTTCCCAGACGCTGGCCACCGTTGCCGGAGGAATGTATTTGCTGAGTTGCTGGCGGGACAATCCCGGTGCCAACAGTACGCCAAATGAATTTTCGATCGCCTGGAACGGGGGCGTGCTGGTGGATGCGACCAACATTGCGACCGCTGCTGCCTGGACCAACTATCAGTTTCTCGTCACGGCAACCGGCAGCAGCAGCGCGGCGCAATTCGGGTTCCGCGGCAATGGTGGCAGTTCCGGCCGCTATTTCGGGTTCGACGACGTAAGCGTCGTGCCGGTCTCGCCCCCGGTGATCGCGCAGCAACCAACCAATCAGACAGTCCTGGCCGGCGGAACAGTGATCTTTTCCGTGGCCTCCTGGGGGTCGCCAACCCTGCAATACCAGTGGCAGATGAATGGAACCAACCTGCTGAACGCGACCCATGCGACCCTTCTGCTGTCTGGCCTCGCGACCAACCAGGCAGGAAACTGCCGTGTTGTCGTGAGCAACGCATACGGCAGCGTGACCAGTTCCAACGCGGTGTTGGACGTCTGGGCTCCGCCGACCGCCCTGTTCACGGCCAGTCCGACCAATGGCATGGCGCCGCTGATCGTGACGTTTTCGGACCTTTCCGGCGGGACGATCACCAACCGTTTCTGGAACTTTGACGACGGCAAGAGCAGCAACACGCAGGCGCTCGCCCTGAACCATACGTATGCCGCACCGGGAGTCTATGCGCCGCGGTTGACGGTTGCGGGCCCTGCTGGTGCATCGACCAACTCGCTCCCGTATCCGCTTGTGGTCGTCGTTCCACCCGCCATGTATTTCTTTATCCGGTGATTCTCCGTGCGGACTGCGTGCAGAAAATGCCGCCGCGAATTGACTCACGACAGGACGCACTAACAAGCGGACAGGCACGGCCAAATTATTCTCGTCGCCGGACACAGTTCTGCCCTACAGAGGGCTTGCACAAGTGGGTAACCGGTTGTTGGGGTGGGAGCGGTTTACCGAACCGTCCGCGGACGTCTCGGAGAGGCGGCCCTATTCATCGTTCGCTCCTTCTTTGGTTTCTGGGTTATGCCGCCATCGGGGCACATGCCTACTGGTTGACGGGGCTGGATTAGGTGTAAGGTACGAACAGGGCTGCGACTTGACCGCTGGTCGCGGCTAGATCAGACCTGTCGTTCGCCGGCATGGCGAAATAATGGTGTAGATGGATCTCATGATGCTTAAACCGCGCCACTACCCGCGCATCCTCCGCGTCTTGCTGACGGTCGCCGCCGTCAGCTACGGCATGATGCTGTTGTTTCCGCCCAGGCTACAGGCGCAGCAGATCGAGCCGCACCGCGCCAATTACTCGGAGGTTGAGCCGACCTTGTTTATGGGCGGCAGAGTAAGCGAGCCGCCGCCCGGCACCGTGGCGGTTCTCAACCTGTGCGAATCTGAGGACGCCTAGCGCGCACGATGAGGCCAGTGTTGTTGCTCCAATACGACAGGGACCTGGGGAAAAGCGTATGTTACGTATGTGGAGGTCAATCCGACACGTCTGCATGAGAGAGAGTCCGGCCCACTACAAAGCGATGCCGAGTGACGCCGCGCTGAACGAGTAAAGATCTGGTGCGCAGAAAAAACCTACGGCCAACATCTACAAACAACGCGCCCCATTGTCGGACGCGTTGTAGTTTATGTTGTAAACCGCAGGCTTATTTTATTGTAACTCGTTCTACTGCAAGATGGTGGAGGCGGGGGGAGTTGAACCCCCGTCCGAAACCGATTCACCCTAGCATCTACGCGCGTATCCCGTTGTTCAGTCTCGTCGTGCGGCATGACAGCGGACAAACGCGTCGCACGACCCAGCAGCCACGCGCATACAAGCTGGACGACCCGGCTACCCGGCCGCCCGCAGGACCTGCTATTGACATTCCTGCCCGCCTAGCAGACGTCAGCGGAGGAACGTCGCAGCTTAATTAGGCTGCGAGAGCCAGTTCATTGTTGGCTGTTGATGCGTTTCCCGGATTTTTTACGAGGCCAACCAGGAGTCCTCGGCGCGCAACTGGGGTTTCAGCGATCCCGTCGAAACCGGTCGCCCCCCTGTAACTGGAAATAAGTATGGAATCCTTCCGCACGGAGCGCAAGCCAATTGTCTGCGCAACGCAAATGCAGACACGAAGAACAAGGAAGAGGAGAAGAAGAGTACGAAGGTGTTGCTGTCGCGCGCGGCGCGCGCAAGCCTTCCCCTTCGTGTTCGGCTGTCTGGGGGCGGGATGCGAACCCCGGCGTCAGGCTTTCACGGAATCCACGAACTTCTGCAGCGCGTCGGCCTGATCTTCGATGGACTTAACCAGCGCGAGCTGCGTGCGGCAGCGATCGAGATTCTGCCCTTCGCGGTGGATCTTGAAGTAGGTGTCGCCCTGCAGGTAGTCGGTGAGGAACCGGATGCCGCACTCGAGGGTCATCAGTCGGCCGCCGAGCACGAGGTTGGCGCGCTCCGCGGGCGTGAGGAAGTCGGCGGCACCGAGGTAGCCGCGCGCCAGCGCCTCGAAGATCTCGCGCTGGCAGTGGACCTTGGAGGTGTCGGGCTCATCCTCGGTGGCGCTGTTGGTGGCGGATCGGACCATGTCGCCAAAGTCGTACAGTGCGCACCCCGGCATGCAGGTGTCGAGGTCGATCACGCACATCCCCTCGTCGCTCTCGATGTCCATCAGCACGTTGTTGACCTTGGTGTCGTTGTGCGTGACGCGCTCGGGAATCTCGCCGGAAGCCATCAGGCGAACCAGGGTGTCGCACACCTTCTCGCGCGCCAGCACGAAGTCGATCTCGCGGCGCACCTGGGCGGCGCGCTGGCAGACATCCTGCCGGACGGCCTGCTGGAACGTGTCGAAGCGGCTGCGGGTGTGGTGGAAGTTGACGATGGTTTCGTTCAGCCGGCCGCCGGGGAGGTCTGCCAGCAGGCGCTGGAACAGGCCGAAGGCGCGCGCGGCCTCGAAGGCGTGGCGGACCTGCTCGACCTTGCCGTAGGTGCGCACGCCATCCACGAAGACGTACATGCGCCAGAACATGCCGGCGCCGTCTACGTGGTACGGCTTGCCGTCGATGGCCGGCACCACCTGCAGGGCGCGGCGGCTGGCGTCGGTGGCGCCCTCGGCGCGCAGGCGCGCCACGGCGTGCCGCGAAATGCGCGTGATGTTGGACATCAGGGCCGGGCCGTCCTTGAAGATGCGCGTGTTGACGTGCTGCAGCGTGAACAGCACCTTGTGGCCGCCCTGGCTGGCGACGATGCGGTAGGTGTCGTTGATGTGTCCGGTGCCGAACGGCGCGCCCGAAACGTAGTCTGCGCGGGTGTCGAAATGGCGGAAAATGGTTGCCAGGTCGTGCTTGTGAACGATGCTGCTCATGTCTTCTCCAACCTCCACCTGCGTCTTACGGCCACAGGGTTTCCGGATAGATGCCGGCGTCGATCATCCGCTGGATCGCGGCGGCGACGCGCGGGCGATCGTCACGGTAGGTGATGCCGAACCACTGGCTGTCCGTGGGCAGCACGCGCACGTCGGCGCGTCCGCTCTGCACGAGTTCGTTGACCACAAAGGGGATGTACCATTCCGCCTTCAGATTGGCGAAGTTTGCCCGCAGCCAGGGGACGAACTGCGCTTCCATCCGGGCCAGCAGTTCGGGGGTAAACCCCCAGATGTTCATCGAGACGGTTTCGTTGCCGGTCAGCTTCACTGGCGCGGCCCCGGCTTCGCGGTTCTCCGCGCCATTGGCCACGGGCGCGATTTTGGTCATCTCCAGGATGCTCTGCAGCAGACCGCTCGGGGAGACCTGGCAGACGCCGCGCGCAACCGTGCCGTGTTCCGAGAGGGTCTGGTTCAGGCGGTAGCCGACCATGGCGAAGTGCAGGCGGCCGCCGGCGGCCGGCCGGCTGTCGCGCAGGAACGCGCCCAGGCTGGCAAAGGCATCGCGGCCGTAGAAATCGTCGGCATTGATCATGGCAAACGGCGCCTGCAGCACGTGGCGCGCGGCGCGGATGGCATGTGCGGTCCCCCAAGGCTTGGTGCGCTCCGGCGGCAGGGAGAACCCGGCGGGGAGGTCATTGGCTTCCTGAAAGGCGTATGCCACCGGGACGCGCCCCTCGTACTTGCTGCCGATCTTCTCCCGGAAGGCCGCCTCGAAGTCGTGGCGGATCACGAAGACCACGCGATCGAACCCGCCCCGCAGGGCGTCATACACGGCGTAATCCATCAGCGTCTCGCCGGATGGTCCCACCGGATCGATCTGTTTCAATCCCCCGTAGCGGCTTCCCATGCCGGCTGCCAGAATCAACAACGTCGGTTGCATGCCTTCTCCTGTCCGCTCTTGGGGCGAACAAAGTAGCGGAACTATATGCGAAACCCGTGGTGGAGTCACGCCTTAGCAACGGATCGGCAGAGGCCTGCAAACCGTGGGCCGATTGGCCCTGTCGAGCCGGCTCTGGCTTCCTCCCCGAGCAGCCTGCAGCCTTCCCCGGTTGACGCTCCTCTGCCCAGCGGGTAAGTTAGCGCCAACCGGGAGAGGTTCGGGAACCATGGCCACGACCCGACTCAAGGATCTTGCTGCAGAGACCGGGCTGCACGTGATGACCGTGTCACGCGCGCTGCGCCATGTCGGCCGCATGCGCCAGGAGACGCGCCAGCGCGTTCTGGATGTCGCGCGCCGGATGAACTACCGCCCCAGCGCCGCGGCCGCAGCCATGCGCACCGGCCGCACCGGCTGCGTCGCCCTGCTGGCCGGCGCGCGGCCGGAGGATTCCAGCCTTTCACCCGCCGCGCTCCTGGCCCTCTCCGCCGAGGTGGCCCGCCGCGGCGGCTATCTGGCGCATGCAGTTCTTCCTGCGAGGGAGGCATCGTCTTGCCAGGCGCTCTTGCCGCGCCTGCTGGCCCGCCGGCTGGTCGAAGGCGTGCTGCTGGACTGCACACCGGAGCAGGCGGCGCCCCTGAAACCCTTCCTGCGCCGCAACCGCATCCCTGCGCTGCTGCTGGGGCAGCTGCGCGCCGCCGGCGCAGCGCAGTTGGACGAGGCGGCCGCAGTCCGCGCCGCGGCGCAGTTATTCGAGAGGATCGAAGACAAGACCGTTGCGCGGTGACAGGGCGGGGGTTGACCAGCCGGAACTTCGTGCGCAAGTCCGTGGAAGCGGTTCCGGGAAAACAGGTGCGTCTCCTGCGGCAGCACGAATTCATTTCCGGGCAGATGACACCGGGCGACGGTTTGGGTACTATGTCGCCCGTGGCCCCGCCGTTGCGTGGCATGACGGCGTACTACGCGAAAACAGGTCTGTGCCATTCTCCCCGCGCGCCAGCATAGCTCAGTTGGTAGAGCAGCTGATTTGTAATCAGCAGGTCTGCGGTTCGAACCCGCATGCTGGCTCCAGTTCTAGAAGCGCAAAATACGCAATATTTCAAAGAATATCGCACATTTAGGCAAAACCGTTCGCGCTTGCAACCCCTTATGGCCCCTTACCGACATACCCGTTTCGAGGTTTGAATTGTAACCACATTGTAACCAGCTGGCGCCCGAGAGAAGTGTTCTTAAATGCTCGCGGCGACCGATCCTACTTCCCGAACAGATGTTTCGCCGCTTCGATCCCACCAATCACCAGCGCCCCGACCACACCGCCGGCCTTGGCCGCAGCGACCGTGCTGGCGGCCCGCTGATTCAACTGTGCGCGCTGGCACCGTAGGAGGGTGGCGATGGCGCGAGCGAGGGCCGGGTGGCCGCTACAGGTGCCGCGGGAGTGTTCCACTTCGACGAGGCGTGCGTCGATTTCGTCGCGCAGGGAAATCAGGTCGGCGTCCATGTTACTTCCCCTTGACCGTGTTGGTGGGGGGCTTGTCGCCAGCGTCCCAGATGTAGAACCCCTCGGGAATGATCACGTCGTTCCGAGAGAGTTCCCAGGTCGATCCGGTCCACACGTACACCCGGCCGCTCATGTCCGGCCCTGCGCGCACCGGCGCGTCCGCGGCCGGCAGGAAGACGACGCGCGGACCGAAGCAGCCCGAGAGAAGGAAAAGTGCCAGGACGCCCGCAAGAGCCAAACGCGATCGTTTCACGGTGCCCCCGATCTGGACTTCCAATCATCCAACCGCTTATTGAGCCCATCCTTGAGCCCCGGCTTAGCGACAACATCCTCGCCGGCTGTCTGGGTCTGGGTTTTAACCAGCCCAGTCAGCCAGTCGAGGATCGCCGTGAAGAGCGCTTGCCACATGGCGACCTACGCATTCTTGACGGCTGTGCGGCTGACGGTGTAACCCATCGCTCCGAGCACGCCGGTGACCAGCCCGACGATCTGCGGCCAGGTGCCGGAGGTCGGCACGATCC
>CAIWXQ010000002.1 GCA_903916675.1 uncultured bacterium
CTGCCGGCGGTACGCCGCCACCACAGGGCTCCTACTTGCCTTCTTCAATGACCACGATCTCCGGCGCGACGCACTCGCACAGCCGGGCCTGGATGAAGTCGCGCCGCGTCAGCTCCGAGGTCTGGCATCCTGCGCACATGCCGCGGAAGGCGATGGTGACGCGGTCGCCGGCCACATCCACCAGCTCGACATCGCCGCCGTCGCGCTGCAGCGCGGGGCGGATCTCGCGGTCCACGACCTCCTCGATCAGCTTCATCTTCTGGATGTTGGTGAGCTTGCGCGGCGCTGCCGCGGGCGCGGCGGCCTTGGCGGTCTCGCGCTCGGCCTTGACCCGGTCCACCAGTTCCTGAATCTTGTCGCGGCAGCCGCCGCAGCCGCCGCCGGCTTTGCAAAAGTTTGTGACCTGGTCCACCTCGGTGAGGCTGTTCTCGCGCACCACCCGAAGGATCTCGTTTTCCGAGACGCCGAAGCAGGTGCAGACGATGTTCTCCTCGAGGTTCTTCACCGTGGTCTCGCCGGTGCGGTAGTTGTGGATCGCCACTTCCAGCGCTTCGCGCCCCATCACAGAGCAGTGCATTTTCTGGTCCGGCAGGCCGCCGAGGAATTGGGCGATTTCCTTGTTGGTGATCTTCTCGGCCTCGGCCAGGGTCTTCCCTTTGATCATCTCGGTCAGGGCGGACGAGGAGGCAATGGCGCTGGCACAGCCGAAGGTCTGGAACTTCGCCTCCGCGATGCGCCCCTTAGCGTCGAGCTTGAACGTCAGCGTCAGCGCATCGCCGCACGCCAGCGAGCCGACCGTACCTGTGCCATCGGGCTTTTCCACGCGCCCGACGTTCCGGGGGTTGCGGAAATGATCCAGCACCTTGTCGGTATAATCCCACATGACCAGTTCTCCGGTTGCGTCCCTTCCCCAATAGGATACCGCAGCAAGGCGCGAATGGAAAGCCGGACAACGACGATCTGCGGTCGTCTTCCTGCTTTGACGAGTTCTACAGAGGCTTGCACAAGCAGGTAACCAGTTGTTCGAACAGGGACGGTTCTCCGAACTGTCCGCGGACGCCTCGGAGAGGCGTCCCTACCTCATATTCGCAAGACTCAATAGATGGAATCTTTCCGATTCCAGATCCTGGATTTCAGATTCCAGATCTCGATGCCCCACCAGATCGCGGGCGGCAGCACGATGCACAGGAAGGAGATGGTCTGCAACAGGTCGGCCCGGCTGCCTGGGACCCACAGCAGCGCCACGTAGCCGCCGGCCAGCGCGCTGACGCTCAGGACCAGCAGGCTGCGCAGCTCGGCCCAGCGCAAACCGCCAGATGCCGGCGGCCGCGCGGCAAACCCGAGAAACGGCACCAGCAGCAGCGCCGGACAGAAATGCCACGGCTGCAGAAAGGTCCGACCCAGCACGACCTGCGCCAGCAGACCGACCAGCAGACCCTGCGCCAGACTCTTCCGGCGCCAGCAGATCCACGCGCCAGCAGCAGCAGCCAGCAGGTTGCCGGCCAGACCGCACGCGCGCAGGCAGCCGGGCGACAGACCGAACCAGGCACCCAGCAGTGCATGCAGCGACCGGATGATCTTGCCGGCCTCGCGCTGCAGGCCGTCGAACGTCGCGCCTCCGATCCAGAAAGGCCAGTAGAGCGCTGCCAGCGTGGCAACGCACACCAGCGCCAGCAGCGCAATCCGGCCGAGTGCCACCTGCCACGCGCGTTCTTCGTCAGCCATCCAGAGCCAGACGACAATGATCGGCGCAAGCGCCAGCAGAGAGAGTTTGATGGCGCAAGCCAGCCCGAACAACACGCCGGCCGCGGCTACGCGGCCGGTCGACACGCGGTCCAACGCCAGCAGCAGCAGGATCAGCAGCAGCCCGAGCCACCCTTCCAGATGCACGTTCTGAAAGATCTCCAGCAGCAGCAGGGGGTTCAGGCCGATCCAGGCGAACCCGACCCAGCGCGCGCGACGGTCCAGCCGTGGATGCCGTGCCAGCAGCAGAAGCACAAACACAAACGGGATTGCCAACAGCAGCTTCAGCAGCCAGAAGTCGGCCACCACGCCGTGGTTGCCGACCGTGACTGCCTCGAACCCAAGCAGGGCCAGTGGACCATAGGCGCACTTCTGAAGCGTCCAAGGAATATTCTGCAATTGCGCCGACGGCAGCACCTGCGCCGGCGACGCGGCGTAGGGGTTGACACCTGCCACGCTCAGCATCCGCCCCTGCACGCGGAAAAGATAGATGTCGTTGGAGAAGTACGTCAGGCAGCCGAAGGCCACCAGCGCCAGCAGCGCGATTGATGCCAGCAGGAGCCAGTCGCGTCTCGATTCGTCCAACCGCCCTTCCCCCTGCCGCAGATGCCGCGCGATCACCACAATAGAAAAAATCGGCACTGCCAGCAGCAGGAAGAGGTAGACGTCGCGCAGCACGGGCATGATCTCTTCCGGCGGCAGCAGCGCGGTCAACCCCTGCGCCAGCAGCGACCCGGCGAGCCACGCGGCGCCCGGCGCGTTGACATGCTCCGCCAGAAAGCCGTCGAACGGCCGCTGCAGCGCCTGCACCGCAAAGAAGAGGAGCCAGGCGAAGACAAGACCCGGCAGCCATACATTCGGAATGCGAAGTTTCATGCGGATTTGTCGCGATCAACAGGAGCAGCCAGGTTGGCGCGATATTCCACCCGATTGATCGACACGGTAATCATGGCCTCCGGGCCAGGGCTCTCGGAAAAGCCAAGCGCCCGATAAAACGCCAGCGCCCGCTCGTTGGTTCGCAGCACTGTGCCAAAGATACGATTCAGCTTCATTTCATCGAATCCGCGCCGCAACAGCATTCGCAGGGCTTCCTTGCCGTAGCCCTTTCCCCACTCCGCAATCTCTCCAATCGTGATCTCGATCTCCGCCTCGCCGTCCGCACAGCGCTTGAAGCCGACGGTGCCGATCGGCACGGCGTCGCTCGCCCGCTCGATCACAAAGGCGTGCTCGTTGGCCCGCAGGTGCTGCGCGAACCAATTCCTCACCGCGGGGTCGTTCGGCTGGATCGGCGCGTATTTCCCGATCATGGCAGCCTGCCAGACTTCCTTCTGCCGCGCCCATGCCGCGATGAGCGCCAGATCCGATTCCCGAAACCGGCGCAGTTCGATTCTGGCTTTCATATCCTGCCGACCCCTGAAACGAACATTGCGGCCAGTGTAGTCACGCCACATCAATCCCGCCAAGGGATTTCTACCGTAATGGGTCAGTTACGGAGGGGCTGCGCCCCCTGCGGCCTCGCGCCGCGGGTGAAACAGTTCTACGGTTCAACGGCGCGGCAAACGCGACAGGTCGTCCAGGTCTTTGTGGCGACCGCTGGCACGTTTGTTCCGACGCAGATCGGCCAGCCCGATCAGGTTGACGACAAGACCGTCGAGACGGACCCGGCGTCTGCGGCGCCAGCAGTTCCGGAACGCGACGCCCGAAAGCTCCGTAAGGATCTCCAGCCGCACCGGCGCAACACCCAGCCGCACCATCCCGCCCTTGCGCAAAAAAATATCCGGCGGAACCACGTCCGCAGGAAAACCAAAGCGCCGCATGACCTTGGACACTTTGGCGGCATTGTCCGGATGCACGGCAATCCAGACATCCAGGTCCATGGTCGCGCGCGGGTACCCGTAGTACCCGACGGCATAACCGCCGACCAGCAGGTATTCAACGCGGGCGCGATGCAACAACTTCAAGAACTCTCTGAAGTCGGGCGGCAACCGGTTTGCGGCCATAGTTCACCTGCCTCAATCGCTCCATGAACGACAATCGCTCGCCGGGTGTCCGTGTAGACCACCAGTTGCTGTCATCCGGCCACTGCCCTGGCGACAGGACCTCCACCGCGCGACGATTGAGTCGACAATGGCGGGACACGTTTATGCGCCCTGTTCGCGAAGAAGCCATGCGGTAAAGAATACCCGCCGCCAGCCGGGTTGTCACCCCTCTTCACCGATCAGGGCAGGCCGATACATCTTCCTGTTTCCCGCTGTTTCGCGGTCGGAGTCGGAATCGACAAGATTTAATCGCATCGTTCGACCCTGATGCCGATACCGATTCCGACCCCGATAAAAAAGGCATAAAGGCGCCAAAACGATCAGGATACTTTCAGCCACGGCAGCATTTGCGATATAGTAGCTGGGAATGAGCGAACGAGCCATGATAGTGGCTGTCGGCATGAGCGGAGGGGTGGATTCCACTGTGACCGCCTGGCTGCTGCAGCGGCAGGGGCACGAGGTAATTGGCCTCACCATGCAGATCTGGGACGGCTCTGTCGCGTTGCCGGATGAGGGGCGCTCCGGCTGCTACGGCCCCGGCGAGGCGCAGGACATCGCTGCAGCGCACGCCGCAGCTGGAAAGCTCGGCATCCGCCACGTTACCGTGCCGCTGGCCGAGGCCTACAACCGCTGCGTGCTTGACCCCTTCCGCGCCGACTACCGCGCCGGCCGCACGCCCAACCCCTGCGTGGTCTGCAACCAGCGCATGAAGTTCGGCCTGCTGCTCGACGAGGCCCGGCGCCAGGGGATCGCCTTCGATTGCTTTGCCACCGGCCACTATGCGCGGGTGGAGTGCGACCCTGCCATTGGCCGGTACCGCCTTCTGCGTGGCGTGGATGCAACCAAGGACCAGTCCTACTTCCTTTCGCGCCTCACGCAGGAGCAGCTCAGGCAGGTCCTCTTCCCGCTGGGCGGCATGCGCAAGGAGGAGGTCGTGCGCCTGGCGCGCGAAGCCGGCTTCGGCGAGGTGGCAGACCGCGAGGAGAGCCAGGATTTCATCGAGAGCGCTAGCTATGCCCCGCTCTTCGACGCCTCGGACAATTGCCCCGGACCGATCATCGACACCACCGGCCGCGAACTCGGCCAACACCGCGGCATTGTCCACTACACCGTTGGCCAGCGCCAAGGGATCGGACTCGCCACGGGCGCACGCCTCTACGTGAAGGAACTGCGCCCGGAAACCAACACCGTGGTGATGGGGACGCGCGAGGAAGTCTTCCAGAACGGCTGCCGCGCCGAGGACGTAAACTGGATTAGCGGCGCACCACCCGCTGCCGGCGCCTTCTGCCGTGCCCTGCTGCGCTACCACCATCCCGGCGTGGAGGCGCGGCTGACGCCCCTTCTTGACGGCGCGTGGCAGGTGTCGTTTGCGGAGCCGCAATTTGCCGTGGCGCCCGGCCAGGCAGCAGTTTTCTACACGGGTGACGAGGTGCTGGGCGGCGGATGGATTGGAAGAAGTCAGGCTGAAAGTTGAAGACTGTATGAATACTCTCGAACAAAAGACGCAAGCCCTCGAAAAGCTTCTGCGCGAAGCACGGCAGGTGGCCATTGCCTATTCCGGCGGCGTGGACAGCTCACTGCTGGTGAAATTTGCGGCCGACACGCTCGGACCGCAGAACGTGCTGGCTGTGCTCGGCGAATCGGAGTCGCTCACGCAATCGAGCCTCGAACAGGCCGTGGCCGCAGCCAAAGACTGGGGCGTGGCCGTGCGCGTGACGCACACCGCGGAGATGGAGATCGAGGATTTTGTCCGCAACCCGCCGGACCGCTGCTACTACTGCAAGCGTGAGCTCTGCGGCGCGCTGCGCCACGAGGCGGAGAGCTTCTTCGGCCTCGTGCCGCTGCTGGCCGACGGCAACCAGGCTGACGATGCCGGTGACATCCGCCCGGGCCGGCGCGCGGCGCGTGAGGCCGGCGTGCGCTCGCTGCTGGCCGAAGCCGGGTTCACCAAGGCGGACGTGCGTGCGCTGTCGCGTCAGCTCGGGATCGAGGGTGCGGAACGCCCGGCCGAGGCCTGCCTCGCCTCGCGCATCCCCTATGGCACGTCCATCACGGCCAAGGTGCTGGCGCAGATCGCCGCGGCCGAGCAGGTGCTCCGCGAGGCCGGGTTCCATGGATTCCGCGTGCGCCACCATGGGCCGATCGCGCGCATCGAAGTGCCGCTAGCAGACATCCCGCGCCTGGCTGCCCTGGCGGCCACGCTGGCGCCGAAGATCCGAGCCACTGGGTACACCTACGTCGCGCTCGACCTCGACGGCTACCGTATGGGCAGCATGAATGCGGTGCTGGGGAAGAAGGCTGTAGGGGGTTAGGCTGTAGGCTGAAGAAAGAACCGCAGAATATCGAACCAGGAATTCCGAATGTCGAAGGGAACAGTAACTGCGGGCGCAATGTTTTTGTAGCGGCGCGTGTGTCACGCATCGACGGCGGCTGGCACAGCTGCCGCTACAGTTCGCAAGCATTCACATCCATATGCAGCCACTTCTTTCCATCCTGCAGCAGTTCCGCGAGCACTCCCCGCGCACAGAACTTCCTTCTGTCCCGGAGGTGCTGGCGCTGCTGCGCCTCCAGGGCGACGACTGCGCCAAGCTTTACGCTGCGGCGGACAAGTTGCGCCAGCGCACGGTCGGAGACGCCGTGCATGTACGCGGCATCCTCGAGTTCTCGAACTACTGCGCCAACGACTGCGGCTACTGCGGCATCCGGCGCAGCGGCGGGGTGACGCGCTACCGCATGGCGCCGGATGAGATCGTCACACAGGCGATCCAAGCCCGCACCTGGGGGTGCAACACGGTCGTGCTGCAGTCCGGCGCAGACCCGTGGTATACCGTCGAGCGCCTCTGCTCCATCGTGCGCGCGATCCGGCTGGCAGGCGTGCCGGCCGTGACGCTTTCGGTCGGCGTGCGAACGGCGGCGGAGTTGCGGCAGTTTGCGGCCGCCGGGTGCGACCGTTACCTGCTGCGCTTCGAGACTTCCAACCGCCGGCTCTTCCGGCAAATCCATCCGGACGAGACCTTCGCTCGCCGCGTGCAGTGCCTGGAGGACCTGCGCTCCGCACGCATCCAAGTCGGCAGCGGCTTTATGATCGGCCTGCCGGACGCATCCCTGGCGACGCTGGCGCGCGACATCCTCTTCGCCTCGCGGCTGGACCTCGACATGATCGGCTGCGGTCCGTTCCTCGCCCACCCTGACACGCCGCTGGGCGGCAAGCCGCAGCTGGAGGATCGCGAGATCTACTTCAAGACCATGGCCATCCTGCGCCTGCTCAACCCGCGGGCGCACATCCCGGCCACCACGGCGTTCGACGCACTCGATCCCAACGGACGCAACCGCGTGCTGCAGTGCGGCGCGAACGTCTTCATGCCCAACGTCACGCCCGGAAAATACCGGCGCCTGTACCAGCTCTACCCCAACAAGCCGTGCGTGGATGAGGATGGCGCGGCTTGCGCGTGTTGCGTCCGCGGTCGCATCGCCGGCCTTGGCCGCCGCATTGCAGATGGACCGGGACACTCGTTGCGGAGTCAATCGCGCGCCAAGACGGCGCGACGGTGAGCCGCAAAACCGCAGAACAGCAAAGTGTTGCATTTTGAAGTTGGGGCTGCGCCCCAAGTCTTCAACACTCTGCGGTTGAGTATTCGTCAATTTGCGGTTCGCATTGCCTCAATGACTAGAACCCATGCCCCTTCTCTCGCGATAGCGGCGGAAGAGGGCGTTGATGGAGCTGTCGGGCTGCCAGGAGCGAATGCGACTGGCCGCAACCGCATTGATATTTTGTTGATGCCTTTCCGGTTTCTATTGTCGGGACCCGATCATTCCCATGTCTTATTCTTCTTACTGGTTACGACGCAATAGGCCGTCTGGCGCGGCCGACAGTGGGGAGAGATCATGGACTCGGTCGTTGTGGGTGTCATTTCGCTGTTGCTGTTCATCTACCTTCTTGCGGCCATGCTGTGGCCCGAGAAATTCTGAGGCACTGTCATGCACGCATCCGGATGGATCCAACTCGCAGTCTTCGTCCTCGCCCTCGCGGCGATCACCAAGCCGATGGGGCTATACCTCATGCGGGTGCTCGATGCGAACGGCAAGACCTGGTTTGACCCGGTCCTGAAACCAGTGGAACGGGCTACGTATCGTCTGATGGGCGTGGACGCCAATCAGGAGCAGGACTGGAAGCAATACACGGCGGCGATGCTGCTGTTCAGCCTGGCTGGCTTCCTGTTCACCTATGCCATTCTGCGGCTGCAACACCTGCTCCCGCTGAATCCCCAGGGTTTTGGCCCGTTGAGCCCGGATCTCGCGTTCAACACCGCCGTGAGCTTCACGACCAACACGAACTGGCAGAGCTACGGCGGCGAGTCCACCATGTCGTATTTCTCGCAGATGGTCGCGCTGGCGTTGCATAATTTCACGTCCGCCGCCACGGGCATCGCCGTCGCCGCGGCCCTGGTGCGCGGGATTGCGCGCCACTCGGCCAAGACGCTCGGCAGCTTCTGGGTGGACCTCGTGCGCACAACCTACTACCTGCTGCTGCCGATCTGTCTGGTGTTCGCAGTGTTCCTCGTGTCGCAGGGCATGATTCAGAACTTCAAGCCCTACACCAACGCGAAATTGATCGAGCCCATGAAGGTTTCCGTGGCCAAGGTGGATCACGACAGCAAGCCGATGATCGACAAAGATGGCAAACCCGTCATGGAAGAGCAGCTCGTAGAAGACCAGGCCATCGCCCAGGGGCCGATGGCATCGCAAGTTGCCATCAAGATGCTCGGCACCAATGGCGGCGGGTTCGTGAATGCGAACGCGGCGCATCCGTTCGAGAATCCGACGCCGCTCTCCAATTTTCTCCAAATGCTTTCCATCTTCTGCATTGGCAGCGGCCTGACCTGGTATCTCGGGCGCATGACGAAAAACCAGAAGCACGGCTGGGCCGTCTGGACCGCCATGCTGATCCTGTTCCTCGTCGGTCTGTTGCTCTGCTGGCAGGCGGAAGCCGCCGGCAACCCCATTCACCGCCTTCTCGGCGTCGCTGCCGGCGGCAACATGGAGGGGAAGGAGGTGCGCTTCGGCATCTTTAATTCCGCGTTGTTTGCCACGGTCACTACCGACGCCTCCTGCGGCGCGGTCAACGCCATGCACGACTCGTTCACCCCCCTGGGCGGCTTCGTGCCCCTGTTTAACATGCAACTTGGCGAGATTATCTTCGGCGGCGTGGGCGCGGGGCTCTATGGCATGCTGGTGTTCGTCGTGCTCGCGGTCTTCATCGCGGGGTTGATGGTCGGACGCACGCCGGAATATCTCGGCAAAAAGATCGAGGCGTTCGAAGTCAAGATGGCCATGCTGGCCTTGTTGGTGCTGTCGGTCTCCATCCTCGGATTTGCCGCGTGGGCGGTCGTGAGCAAGTGGGGGCTGGCGGGATTGAACAATGCCGGACCGCATGGGTTGAGCGAAATCCTCTATGCCTACAGTTCCTGCACCGCCAACAACGGCAGCGCCTTTGCCGGACTCAATGCCAACACCCCCTGGTACAACATCACGCTGGGGCTGGCGATGCTGATCGGCCGTTTTCTCATGATCGTGCCGATTCTGGCGATGGCGGGTTCGCTCGCGCGGAAGAAGGTCGCGCCCCCGAGTTCCGGCACGTTCCCTGTGTCGGGTGGCACGTTCGTTGCGCTCCTGATCGGCACCGTACTGCTGATCGGCGCGCTGAACTTTCTTCCGGCGCTGACACTGGGACCCATTGTGGAACACTTCCTCATGGGACAGGGAAAACTATTTTGACACGGGAGCATCCATGACACAAAAATCGCCATCCCTTTTTGATAGGAACATCGCCGGTCCGGCGATGGTGAACGCCTTCCGCAAACTCGATCCCCGGCTGACCATCAAGAACCCGGTGATGTTTGTGACCCAGGTCGGCGCGGTGCTGACCACGGCAGGGATTTTCACCGCTTCCGGGGAGCGCGGCTTCGTGGCGCAACTCGCGATCTGGCTCTGGTTCACGGTGCTCTTCGCGAATTTCGCCGAAGCCGTGGCGGAAGGACGCGGCAAAGCCCAGGCCGAGAGTCTGCGAAAGGCGCGCAAAGACACGATGGCGCGGCGCCTGCGCAACGGCCGCGAGGAGAAGGTGGCGGCGCCGGACCTCCAGATCGGCGACCTGGTCGTATGCGAGGCCGGCGACATGATCCCCGCGGACGGCGACGTGGTCGAAGGGATCGCCAGCGTGGACGAGTCGGCCGTCACCGGCGAATCAGCGCCCGTGATCCGGGAGAGCGGGGGCGACCGCAGCGCCGTCACGGGCGGCACGCGCGTGCTCAGCGACCGCATCGTGCTGCGCGTCACCGTCGAAAAAGGGCACGGATTTCTTGACCGCATGATCGCCCTGGTCGAGGGCGCACACCGCCAGAAGACCCCGAACGAAATCGCCCTGACCATCCTGCTCGCGGCCCTGACCTTTATCTTCCTGCTGGTGTGCGTGACATTGAAACCCTTCGGCATCTACTCGGCCGCGGCGTTTTCCGTGCCCGTGCTGATCGCGCTGCTGGTATGCCTGATTCCCACCACCATCGGCGGGCTGTTGAGCGCCATCGGCATCGCCGGCATGGATCGTGTGCTCCAGCGCAACGTCATCGCAACCAGCGGCCGCGCCGTCGAAGCCGCCGGCGACGTGGATGTGCTGCTGCTCGACAAAACCGGCACGATCACCCTCGGCAACCGCGTTGCCACGGCACTGCTGCCCGCGCCCCATGTGCCGGCGGAACGCCTGGCCGACGCCGCCCAGCTGGCCTCACTCGCGGACGAAACGCCCGAGGGACGTTCGATTGTCGTGCTGGTGAAGCAGAAATTCAATCTGCGCGGACGCGAGATGGCCACACAACATGCCTCATTTGTCCCCTTCAGCGCCCAAACCCGCATGAGCGGCGTGGATTTCCCAGACGTGGAAGGCCACGCTGCCCGCTGCATCCGCAAGGGCGCTGCAGACGCCGTGCGCAGACATGTGGACGCCTTAGGCGGCGCCTTCCCCCACGCCGTGGACCAGGACGTGGATACGGTGTCGCGTGCTGGCGGCACGCCGCTGGTGGTAAGCGAAGGCTGCGACGTGCTCGGCGTGGTACAGCTCAAGGACGTCGTCAAGGGGGGCATCCGCGAACGCTTCGCCCATCTCCGCAAGATGGGAATCCGCACGGTCATGATCACGGGCGACAACCCGCTGACCGCAGCTGCCATCGCCGCCGAGGCGGGTGTGGACGACTACATGGCGCAGGCGACGCCGGAGCAGAAGCTCCAGCGCATCCGCGAGGAACAGGCCGCCGGCCACCTGGTGGCCATGACCGGAGACGGCACCAACGACGCACCGGCCCTGGCGCAGGCCGATGTGGGCGTGGCGATGAACACCGGCACACAGGCCGCGCGCGAGGCCGGCAACATGGTGGACCTGGACAGCAACCCGACCAAACTGATCGACATCGTCGAGATCGGCAAGCAGATGCTCATCACACGCGGCGCACTGACCACCTTCAGCGTGGCCAACGATGTGGCCAAGTATTTCGCCATCGTGCCGGCCATGCTGATGGTCACCTTCCCGGCGATTTCGCCATTGAACATCATGAATCTGGCGACGCCGCACAGCGCCATCCTCAGCGCAATCATCTTCAACGCACTGATTATCGTCGCGTTGATTCCGCTGGCGTTACGCGGCGTCAAGTACACGCCCATCGGCGCGTTACGGACGCTACAGCGCAACCTGCTCATCTACGGGGGCGGCGGCGTTGTGGTTCCGTTTGTCGGTATCAAACTTGTTGACCTCACGATCAATGCACTCAAACTGGTGTAGGCTATGAGAACACTCCTTGCAGAATTCCGCTCCGCACTGCTTGCCACACTCGTACTCGCCGTGGTCTGCTGCGGGCTTTATCCGCTCGTGGTTTTCGGCATCGGGCAACTCGCCTTTCGTCAGAAGGCCAACGGCAGTTTGATTGTGGATCAACACGGCGCCGTGCGCGGCTCACGACTGCTCGGTCAGGCATTCGCCGACGAGAAGTACTTCCACGCGCGCCCTTCCGCCGCGGGCACGGGATATGACGCCGCCAACTCCGGCGGCAGCAATCTAGGGCCGACGTCGCAAGCCCTGCGCGATACGATCAAGGAACGCATCGTCGCGTATCGCAAAAAGAACGGATTGCAGGAAACGGAGGCCGTGCCGGCGGACGCCGTGACTGCATCCGGCAGCGGACTGGACCCGCACATCGCCCCGGAAAACGCCCGGCTGCAAATCGCACGCGTGGCCACCGCACGCCAGATGCCGCGGGAAGATGTCGCCGTGCTGGTCGAACGCGCCATCGAACCGCCTCAGTGCGGGTTCCTCGGCGAACCGCGGGTGAACGTCTTGTTGCTCAACCTCGCGCTCGACGGCGTGGACGCCACGCATATTCCCTGATAGACGCACACATTCGCCCACATGGAAGTTCTCGTGAACCACATGATGGCACACAGGAAGTGAGACGCATATGAATAAGCCGGTTGCATTCGTACTGGTTGGACTGCTGTCCATGTCGACCGTGGCGGCTCTAGCTACGCCATCCACGCAAATCTGGATTCCGTCAACCGACATTCAGGCGTTCGGCGTGCCGCACTTCGGGTTGGACGGTTACTTCCGCGACTGGGAGCACGGCTACTTTCAGGATGGTAAGCGGGATCCGAACATGTACGACACCGGACTGACCATTGGCGTGCTGCCATTCGACAGCGTACAGATGGAAGTCGGCGTCGACGATATGTCCACGCTCAGCGGCAGCAAGTACGATGACCACCCGATCTACTTCAACGCCAAGATCGGCGTGCCGGAAGGGGTGCTCTGCACAAACGCACCGGCCTTCGCAGTCGGCGGTTACAACTTTGGCACCAAGAGTCATGACGCCTCGCGGACCGACCAGAATATTGTCTACGGATTGACGGCCAAAACGCTGCCCGCTTTCTGCGGGTTGCCGTCAGCCGGCCGCTTCTCCGCCGGCTACTATACCGGCAACGACAAGGTGCTGACCGGACCCGGTGGCTCGACCGACGATAACCGGGGTGTCCTGCTCTCGTGGGACCGCACCATGAGTGAGATTGACGACCGACTCTGGTTCGCGGTGGATTACATGGGCGGCAAGAATGCCAACGGCGCAACGAGTTTCGGCGTGGCCTGGGCCTTTACTTCGAAAATCTCCATGATCGTCGGCTACGACATCTGGAACAAGAAGTCCGTCGCCGGCGCAAATACGATCACGACACAGTTGGACATCAATTTCTAACAGGGGCTTCCATTCGAATCCCCTGAAAAGCAGTTGACTGGGGGCGCACGAGGCGTATTGTGGACCGTGTGGAAAAATATGGGGCGGCGCTTTCGGAGGGTAGTCACCATGAAGTTTGCAGTCACACACCGTGCCACCCTCCTGCGAATTGGGAAGATCCTGGCGTTTACTGGCGCTGTTCTGGGCACGACTAAACTCACGCTGGAATTCGGCGCGATCACCAGCGCATCAACCGCCGCCTTCAGTTTTCTCATGCTTGTTCTTCTCGCCGCATATTTCGGCGATTTGCTGGTGGCCATCAGTACTTCTCTTGTGGCGACACTTTGTTTCGATTATTTCTATTTGCCGCCGGTTGGAACGCTTAACATCTCCGCCTTTTCCGATTGGATTTCGCTGGCAACCTTCCTGCTGGCTTCCGTAATCATCAGCCGTCTGACGGCATCGGCGGCTGAACACGCGACCCGCGCACATGTACTTACTAAGACACTGGCGCAGTTGAAAGAATTCGGCGATTGGCTTTTGTCCATGCCTGATCATCAACTTACTCTTTCGGGGATTTCACAGGAGGCCGCGCGCATATTCTCGCTGGAATACTGCGCGATCCATGTCTACGGCGAGGGAAAATGGCGGCATTTCACGGGGGCTTCCGCCGACATTTCTTCGGAGATTGAAATCCGGCGGGCGCAGTTGCAGGATCATTCGACAAATCTGATCGAACTGGCAGAGGAAAATCTATTGGGCGTGCGTTACCTGCCGATCAACAAAGGAACCAAACGACTGGCGGTGCTGGCGATTAAAAGCCAAACGCTGCCGGCCGATGCCATGGGAGCCATTGCCACCCTGATTGGTATTCAGATGCAAAAGGGGTAAGGTGTGGACGTGAGCGAGACTGAAAACCGCCCCGATCCTGACGCCCTGCTGGCGAACCTGCACAAGGAAGAGCAACGGCAACGGCACGGAACGCTCAAGGCCTTCCTCGGCATGTGCGCCGGGGTCGGCAAGACCTATGCCATGCTTGAGGCGGGGCAGAAGGCCCGGCGGGAGGGGATCGACGTCGTAATCGCCTACGTCGAGACGCACGGCCGGCCGGAAACGGACGCGCTCGTGCAGGGGCTTTTCATCGTGCCACGCACCGCCACGGTCTACCGCGGCGTAACACTCACCGAGATGGACCTCGACGCCGTGCTGGCGCGAAAGCCACAACTGGTCCTGGTGGACGAACTCGCCCATACCAACGCGCCCGGTTCGCGCCACCCCAAGCGGCACCAGGATGTGACCGATCTCCTGCAGGCCGGCATCGACGTCTACACCACGCTCAACGTGCAGCATCTCGAGAGCCGGTGCGAGACCGTGCGCGATGTTACCGGCGTCGCCATCCAGGAGACCGTGCCAGACACGATCCTGGATGAAGCGGAAATTGAACTCGTGGATTTGTCGCCCGAGGATCTCCTGCAACGACTGAACGAGGGCAAGGTCTACGTGTCGGACCGCGCCGCCATCGCCCGGCAGCATTTCTTCCGCGAGGGGAACCTGACCGCCCTGCGCGAGATCGCGCTGCGGCTCGCGGCCGAACGGGTGGGCCAGGACGTGCGAGACTTCATGCAGTCCCGCCAGATCGCCGGCCCTTGGAAGACCGGGCATCGACTGCTGGTGGCCATCAGTTCCAGCCCGCATTCCGAATCGCTCGTGCGCTGGACGCGGAGACTGGCTGACAGTCTCGGCTGCACCTGGATCGCGGCCTATGTGGAAACTTCCCAGCCGCTGGACGCGGACCAGCAGACACGGCTCACGCGGCATCTGTCGCTGGCGCGCGAACTGGGCGCCGAGGTGCGCGCCACGACGGACGAAGATATCGTTCGCGGCCTCCTGCGCATCGCCCGTGCCCAGAACGTGACCCAATTCGTGGTCGGCAATCCTCTGGCGCCCGGACCCTGGGGCGCTTGGCGTCGCCTCTGGCTGCTGCAGCGGCTCGTGCGCAAAAGCGGCAACATCGATGTGCATGTCGTTCGCGCCAGCGACGAACCGGCGCCGACCGCGCGCGCTCCCCGCTGGCGGCATGTGACGGCGCGCGAATGGATGGAATATCTGCTGGCCCTGGCCACTGTTGGCAGCGTGACGCTTCTCAACCTCGTACTGGCCAACTGGGTCGGCCCACACAGCGCAGGCATGGTCTTTCTCATCGCCGTCATCGTCCTAGCCATGTTTTTCGGACGAGGGCCGATTTATCTTGCCGCCACGGTCAGCGCACTGGTGTGGGACTACCTGTTCCTTCCGCCGTGTTTTACGTTCCAGATCAAGAGCGTGGACGATGCGATCCTGTTAGGTATGTACTTCGTGGTCGCGCTCGGCCTGGGACACCTGATCGGCCGCGCCCGCGCCCGGGAGCGCATGGACCGGCGGCGCGAGGAACGTGCGACCGCCATGTACATGCTTACGCTTGAACTGGGCGATGCCTCCACCTGGTCCGAGATCGAGCGGGTCACGGAAAGTCATGTCGAACGCGTGTTCCAGGCCGAAGGCGCACTCCTGCTTCCCAGACCGGACAACAAACTGGCCGGCAACCCGCTGGAAAAAGAATTCGGGGCAGCCTGCTGGGCATTCGACCATGGCCGGCCCGCGGGCCGTTTTACGGACACACTGCCCATGTCCGGGGCCATGTACCTGCCGTTGCGGACCACCGGCGGCATCCTGGCCGTCCTGCGCCTGCGCTGGCGACAGACCACTCCGCCGACGCTCGACCAGCGCACCCTGCTGGAGTCCTTCCAGCGCCATATCGCACTGGTGGTGGACCGCCAGCGGTTGCACGACGTGGAGACCGGGAACCGCATCCTCGCAGAATCGGAGCGGCTGAGCCAAGCGCTGCTGCGGTCGGTGTCGCACGAACTCCGCACACCGATCGCCGCCATCCAGAGCGCGGCCGGCCAACTCCACACCACCACCGAGCCGAGCGTGCGAACCGCCTTGGTAGCCGAGATCCGCGAAGCCGGAGAACGCCTCAACCGCCTGGTCGGCAACCTGCTCGACATGACCCGCCTGGAATCCGGCCGCGTGGAATTACGGCTGGATTGGTGTGATGTCGGCGACATTCTGCGCGCGGCGCTCCTGCGCGTGGAAAAGGAACTGGCCGGCCGCCCTGTGGAACTGCGGCTCCCCCCGACGCTGCAATTGGTCAAGCTGGACTTCCGGCTGATGGAACAGGCGCTGACGAACCTGCTGCACAATGCCGCGGTCCATACGCCTCCGAAAACACCCGTGGAGGTGCGCGTCAGCATCGCCGACGGCGACCTGACCATCGCCATCGCTGACCGAGGCCCCGGGTTGCCAGCCGAGGCTCTGCCGCGTGTTTTCGACAAGTTCTACCGAGCGCCCGGCGCGTCGACCGGAGGGACCGGACTTGGACTTTCCATCGTCAAAGGATTCGTGGAAGCGCACAACGGCCGCATCGAGGCGGAGAACCGCCCCGGCGGCGGCGCAGCCTTCACCATCACGCTGCCCGTGACGGAACCGCCCCCCGCCGTGGAGAAATCGTGAGCACACCAGGCAAGCATCCTGACGTGGCCCTGATCGTCGATGACGAGGTGCAGATGCGGCGCCTGCTGCGGCTGAACCTGGAAGCCTCCGGCTACAAGACGATCGAGGCGGCGAACGGCCGCGACGCTCTGGCGCAGGCCGCCATGCACCGGCCCGATGTCGTCATTCTCGACCTCGGACTGCCGGACTTGGATGGTCTCGCCGTTCTGCAGCGATTGCGCGAATGGACCCAGGTTCCGGTGGTGGTCCTTTCAGTGCGCGAAGGGGACAACGACAAAGTCGCAGCCTTGGACGCAGGTGCGGACGATTATGTCACCAAGCCATTCAGCACACCGGAACTTCTCGCACGCCTGCGCGTGGCGCGCCGGCACGTCCAGCCTGACGAAGGAGAGACAGTGTTCCGCGCCGGCGCACTGGAAGTCGACCTCGCCGCCCGCCGCGTCACGCTGAAGGGGCTGGAGGTCCGGCTGACCTCCACGGAATACGCACTCCTGCGACTCCTGGTGCGCCATGCGGGGCGGGTTCTGACCCACCGCCTAATTCTCCGCGAAGTGTGGGGACCGAATGTCGGCGAGCAGACGCATTACCTGCGGGTGTATGTCGCGCGCTTGCGCGAGAAAATCGAACCCGTGCCTTCCCGACCCGTGCTTCTGATGACCGAACCCGGCGTTGGCTACCGCCTGACGCCGCCGCCCGAGACCGCAAGTCCGACAAGTCGAACTGTCTGACACTCGACTTCGCTCTAGCGGCGGTTGGACATTCGTCAATTTTCGGGTCGCATAGCCCCAATGACTACTGACCCATGCCCCTGCTCTTGCGATAGCGCCGGATGAGGGCGTTGGTAGAACCGTCGTGCTGCAGATCCGGCGTGGCGGCTGCAAGCTCGGGGAGGATTTTGCCGGCCAGCAGCTTGCCGAGTTGCACGCCCCACTGGTCGAAGGAGAAGATCTCCCAGATAATCCCCTGCGTGAAAACCTTGTGCTCATAGAGCGCGAGCAGCGCGCCGAAGGTGGCGGGTGTCAGCTCGTCGGCCAGCAGGGTGTTGGTCGGGCGGTTGCCGTCGAACGTGCGGTACGGGACCAGGTTCTCGGGCATTTTCTCGGCGCGGCACTGCGCGGCAGTCTTGCCGAAGGCGAGCGCCTCGGTCTGCGCGAAGAAGTTGGCCATGAGCTTGTCGTGGTGGTCGCCCATCGGGTTGTGCGAGTGGCAGAAGCCGATGAAGTCGCACGGGATCAGGTGCGTCCCCTGGTGGATGAGCTGGTAGAACGAGTGCTGGCCGTTGGTGCCGGGCTCTCCCCAGAGGATCGGGCCAGTGGCGGCGGTCACAGGACACCCCTGGCGGTCCACGGACTTACCGTTGCTCTCCATGTCGAGCTGCTGCAGATAGGCGGGGAGGCGCGCGAGGTACTGGTCGTACGGCAGCACGGCCAGGCTCTCCGCGCCGTAGCCATCGGCGTAGAGGATGCCGAGCAGCGCCAGCAGCACCGGAAGGTTGCGCTCATAGGGCGTCTGGCGGAAATGCACGTCCATGGCGTGGTAGCCGGCGAGCATCTTGCGGAAATTCTTCGGTCCGATGGCGATCATGACCGGCAGGCCGATGGCAGACGGCAGCGAGTAGCGGCCGCCGACCCAGTCCCAAAAGCCGAACATGTTGGCAGTATCGATGCCGAACTTCGACACCTCGGCGGCGTTGGTGGAGATGGCGGCGAAATGGCGCGCCACGGCCGCCTCGCCAAGCTTGGCCACCAGCCACGCGCGGGCGGAGCGGGCGTTGGTCATGGTCTCCTGCGTGGTGAAGGTCTTCGAGGCCACGAGGAAGAGGGTCTGGTCCGGCTTCACCTGCCGCAGCGTCTCAGCCAGGTGCGTGCCATCCACGTTGGAGACGAAGTGCATCTGCAGTGTGCGCTTCGCGAACGGTTGCAGCGCCTCGCAGGCCATGGCAGGCCCGAGATCCGAGCCGCCGATGCCGATGTTCACCACGTGGCGGATGCGCTTGCCGGTGGCGCCGCGCCAGGTGCCCTTGCGGACCTGCTCGGAAAAGGCGGACATGCGGTCGAGCACGGCATGCACCCCGGGGAGGACGTCCTGGCCGTTGACCAGCACCGGCGTCGCGCCGGGCGGGCAGCGCAGCGCGGTGTGGAGCACGGCGCGGTTCTCGGTGCGGTTGATGGCTTCACCCGTGAACATGGCCTCGGTCCACTTGCGCAGGTCCGCGGCCTCGGCCAGCTCGCCCAGACGCTTCAGCAGCGCGGGGGTGACGCGGTTCTTGGAGTAATCGAGCGTCCAGCCGCAGGCGCGGACAGTCATTTTTTCGGCGCGCTTCGGATCCTGCGCAAAGAGGTCGCGCAGGTGGAGGTTGCGGGTGGCGCTCAGTTCCCCTTCAACGGCCTGCCAGGCAATGGAATTCATGCGGGAGGGTCCTTGGTTGTAACCAGCGATCAGGTTGCGCTGCATGTGCAGCGGCGCGTGTACCACGCGCCGACGGTGGCTGACACAGCCGCCGCTACTCAGCTGCGATTACTGGCCCACCGTTGCAGACAGGCAAGAGCATAGCGGGCGGGAAGGCACGGGAAAAGCATTTATGGGGACAACCCGAACGCCCTGTCCCCCACAGTTAGCCTGCTAGCCCAGAATCTGGCGCACCTTGCCTGCGAGCACAGTGGACCCGAATGGCTTGGACAGAAAATTCATGCTGTCGTGCAGGATGCCCCGCTGGGTCAAAACGTCGGCGGTGAACCCGGAAATAAACAGGTGTTTGATGGCCGGATAGCGCTCCGACATCCGCTGGGCCAGGACGCTGCCATTCATGCCCGGCATGATCACATCGGTCACCAGCAGGTGGATCTCGCCGGGATGCTGTTCACTCAGGCGCAGGGCTTCGTCCGGAGACGCCGCGACCAGCAAGTTATAGCCGAGGTTGTGGAGGTAGATGCCCGTAACGTCGCGAACGGAACTCTCGTCCTCGACGAGCAGAATGGTTTCGGTGCCGCGCAAGGGGGGCGAGCGCAGATCGGCGATTGGCGCCGCGTCAGTCTGTTCGACACAACGCGGCAGGTAGATGTTGAATGTTGTTCCGTGCCCCGGCTGGCTGGAGACGTTGATTAAGCCGGCATGCTGTTTCACGATGCCATACGCCGAAGCCAATCCAAGACCCGTGCCCTTCCCCACGCACTTGGTGGTGAAGAACGGCTCGAAGATGTGCTCGACCGTGGCCGGCTCCATGCCGCAGCCGTTGTCCCGGAACGAGAGCAGCACATAGTCGCCGGGAGTGGCGTCCGGATGTTGAATGCAGTAGGACCGTTCGATGGTGGTGTTGCAGATCTCGATGGCGATCTCGCCCACGCCGCTGATCGCGTCGCGGGCGTTGAGCGCAAGATTGGTCAGGATCTGATCTAGCTGGGAGGGGTCGATCTTCACAGGCCAGGTGCCGGGGGCGGGTCGCCACTGGATGGTGATCTCCTCGCCGACCAGGTGCTTGAGAAGTTTGATCGTGTTCGTCAGCGTCTCAACCAGGTCCGTGACCCTGGGCGCGCTTTTCTGCTTGCGGGCAAACGCCAGCAGCTGCTGGATGAGATCGGCCGAGCGTTGTGAAATTTCGATGATCTCGCCCAGGTAGCGATGGGCGGGATGCTCCGGAGGCAGCGCGACCTGTCCCAAGTCGGCATAGCCCATGATGCCCATGAGGAGGTTGTTGAAATTGTGGGCAATGCCGCCCGCAAACAGCCCCACGGACTCCATCTTCTGGGCCTGCTGCAACTGTGTTTCCCGTTGCCGCAGGAGATGCTCCGCATTTTTGCGCTCGGAGACGTCCCGGAGCAGCAGCACGCTTCCGCCATGCCGCTGCAAGACTCCGGAGATGATTTCCAGCGGGAAGACCTGGCCGTTTTTCCGCCTCCACGTTGCCCACCCGATGTGGAAACCCTCCCGCTCCAGGGCCTCATACACCTCATGCTTGAAGCTCGGCATGCTCCGGCGGTCGCCATACAGCAGATCGGTCTTCTGGTTGATGACATCCGCCGGGGCATACCCGAACATCCGGCGCACCGACATGCTCGTCACGAGGATGTTGCGCTGCGGATCCACCACCAGCAGCACGTCGGGGCTGATGCTGTCGACAATGTCCTCCAGTTCGGCGGTCTTCAGGGCTTCTTTCCGCCAGCGCAGATAGGCCATAACCAGAAGCGTGATGAGCCAGACGGCAAGAAATTCGATCAGAAAATGCACCAGCATCTGATTCGCATGCGGGCGGAAGAACGCGGCAATCCGCTGATTGAAGTTGATGGCGGCACCCACGGCGGCGGCCACAAACGCCATACCCAGGGAGAACAAGAGGGAGCGCCATTCCCGGGTTGTCCACATGGCGACCCGCATGGGAATGCGCTGTTTCTTCCATTTTTGCGACGTTTGCATTTGTTCGTATCCTGCAATCCGATGTTTCAAGTGCCGATTGCCAGAGGACCTGCTGCCTGTGCCGCCGCAGGATGTGCATACAGATCGTTATAGTATTCTATACCAGCCTTCTTGGAAAAAAGCATGCCAAAAAGATAAGGTCTGCCTGCACCACCCATCCCCGGCCGAATGGTCGTCATCGGACAGAAAAGGCGGGCGCTGCAGCGCCCGCCCCCTGCCCGCGCCGCGGACCGCGCAAGCCATCCGGACGCAGAGAACATCACCCTATTTTAGAATCTCATCGCACGCCGCAGCAAACACCTCAAGCGACTCGCGCAGGGCATCCTCGGGGATGGTGAGCGGCGGGCAGATCTTGAGGCACTCACCGGCAATGCCAACCGGCGCGAACATCAGCAACCCCTTCTGCAGGCAGGCGATGTTGATCCGGGTGGCGGTGGCAGGATCCGGCTCGCGGGTGCCGGGCTTGACCACCTGGATGCCGGCCACGAGCCCCTTTCCGTGCAGGCAGCCGAAGTGCCTGGCGTGGCGCTTCTGGAGCTTCTCCAGCGCCGGCAGGAGAATCTTCTCCATTGCCGCGGCACGCTCCGCCAGCTTCTCCTCGCGGAGGATCTTCAGGTTGGCGATGGCGGCGGCCACGGCCAGCGGCGAGGCGGAGTGCGTGGAGGTCATCGAGCCCGGCGCGTAGAGCCCCATGATGTCGCGGCGGCCGATCACGGCCGAGAGCGGCAGCGAGGAGCTGATCCCCTTGCCGCAGGCGATCAGGTCGGGCTGGATGCCGTAGTGCTGGAACGAGAACATCCTGCCGGAGCGGCAGAAGCCTGCCTGCACCTCGTCCATGATCAGCACGATGTCGTACTGGCGGCAGAACGCCTCGAGCTTCCGAGCGTATTCGACGGGGAAGAAGTCCGGGCCAACTCCCTGGAAGCTCTCGGAGATCACGCCCGCAATCTGCTCCGGCTGGACACCCTTCTGCACCAGCGCCGAGAGGAACAGGTCGAAACTGGTGTCCGGGTTCTTGAAGCCGTCCGGGAACGGCACCTGCACGAAATTCGGGCACTCGCAGCCGATCCACTTCTTCAGGCGCGGGATGCCGCCGGCGAGCTGCGCGCCCAGCGTGCGGCCATGGAAGGCGTTCTCGAACGAGACGATGATCCGTTTCTGCGAGCCATGCTTCTCGAGCGCATAGGTCTTGGCCAGCTTGATGCAGTTCTCGGTGGCCTCGCTGCCGGTGCTCAGCAGAAAAGCCTGATACTGCTGCGGATCGGGAGAAATCTCGCACAGCATGCGCGTGAGCGTGGCGCGCCCCTCGTGCACAAACACATAGGTGGAGAGCAGCGGACCGTCGACCATCTTCCTCAGCGCGGCGGCGATCTCCGGGCGGCCATGGCCGGCATTGGCGATCAGCACGCCGGAGGACCAGTCGACCCAACGGTTGCCCCAGCGGTCGCTGACGACGCTCCCTTCGGCCTTGTCCCAGACGATCGGCGGCTGCCCCATCATGGAGCGCGGCTCGGAGCGCTGCAGCTCCTCGAAGATCGGCAGCGATTCGGGCACGGGGATCTTCGTGCAGATCGTGCGGTACTTGGTTTTGACAGGCGGGACGGCGACAGGGGTGAGGTCATATTCGGCCATGGTTCTTCTCCAGTTAGCAGTGAACGGTTAGCAGTAACCAGTGAACAGTACTCACTGCTCACTTCCCTTTCTACGCGCGCAGCTTTGCTCCCGGCGTTTTGCCGTAGGTGATCTCGGCCCACGCGCCATCCTGAAGGATGGAGAGGCGGGCCGCCTCCACGACGAGCTCGTTGATGGCGCTGTTGGCGGGAGTCGCAAGGATCCCCTGCCGGTCGATCGCCTCGATCATCTCGCGGCGGCGCGCCAGCGCCTGGTCGGCTGTCAGGCCGGCGGTCTCGGCCTCGATACGGTTCATGGCATCCATGTTGGCGGCCACGGAGTCGAAGCCGTAGCCCACAATCTGGGCGCCGGCCCCGCCTTCACGCGGCACGAGCCGGTAGAAGTCCGGGCTGACGTAGTTGTACTTCGAGCCGGCGCAGCCGATGTTCTCCAGGTAGCAGTAGCGCACGCCGCGGTCCTGATCCTGGTGGGCGATCAGGCCGCCAGCGGTCTGCCCCTCGCAGTACAGGACCACCCCCTGGTCGTTGCTGCCGGCCGCGTCGTCCGGGTAGCCGAGGCCGTCGTTGACGGTCAGCAGCGCGCCGTTCTCGTAACGGATGCGCGCGCTGGCCCAGAGGTATCCCTCCTTGCCGTTCGGAAACTTCCCCTTCACGCCCGAGACACTGATCGCCACGGGCTTGAGCCCGGTGATGAAATAGACCAGGTCGACGTAGTGGCAGCCGACGTAGACGAACGGGTCGGTCTTATCGCACGTAAACCAGTTCTGGAAATTCGAGTGGCGGTAGTAGTACGGCTCGATCAGCTTGGCCTCACCAAGCCGGAACTCGCCGAACGCGCCGGCTGCATACTGGCGCTTGGCCACCAGCGAGCGGCGGTCGAAGCGCTTGTGGTATTCCACGCCGACGTAGAGTCCGCGCGCGCGCGCCAGTTCCTCGATCTCGGCGGCATGCGCATAGGTCAGCACCAGCGGCTTCACACAGAGCACGTGCTGGTCGCGCAGCAGACAGGCTTTGACGATGTCGTAGTGGAACTGGTCCGGCACGGCCACGATCACGGACTGCCGCGGCGCGAGCTTCGCCAGCGCGTCCTGGAAGAGGTTAGGAAACATTTTGTCCGGCGCCTCGTGCAGCGCGGGGAGCGCCTCGAACGTCTGCCCCGGAAAGGCCTCGCACAGCTCCCGGCTTTCCGCCAGCGCGCGCAGCGGTGCGCTGTTGAGGGCGCAGACCACGATCCGGCCCGCGCGTCCACCGCGCTGGAGCTGGTAGACCGAGGGAAGCAGCAGATCGTTGGTGATCATGCCGCCCCCAATGATGAGGGTATCGAGTGGTTTCATTTGAAGCTCTTCCGTTTGCTTTTCTTGCGCGTTGGTTTTAGTGGTTCAACCGCTCCTACGGCAGATTCCCGCGCGCCTCCAGCGCCTGGGCCACGCGCCGCACGGCCAGCAGCATGGCAGCCTGTCGCAGGGAGAGCTTGCGCTCCCGCGCCAGCTCGTGCACCTGAGCGAAGCGATCTTTCATGCGCTGCTCGAGGCGCGTGTTGACATCGGCCAGCGTCATCTGCTCCTGCTGCGTCTCCTGCGTAAACTCAAGGTAGGAGACGAACACGCCGCCGGCGTTGCACAGGATGTCCGGAATCACCAGCACGCCTTTCTTCTCCAGGATGGCATCGGCTTCGGGGGTAGTCGGGCCGTTGGCACCCTCCGCCACCAGCTTCGCCTGGATCCGGGCGGCGTTGTCCTTGGTGATCTGGTTTCCGGCCGCAGCCGGCACCAGGATGTCGCAGGGCATGGTCAAAAGTTCCTGGCCATCGACAGCCCTGGCACCGGGGAAGCCGGCGAGCTTGCGCTGCTTGGCAAAGTAGGCCGCCAGCGCCGCCACATCGATGCCGTCCGGATTGTGCAGGCCGCCGCGCGCGTCGGCAATGCCGACTACCCGCACGCCGCGCTCGGCCAGCAGAAGGGCCGCCACACTACCGACGTTGCCAAACCCTTGCACGATGGCCGTGGCGCCGGCCAGCTTGCCACCAAGCGCCACCATGGCCGCCGCCGTGGCGATGGCCACGCCGCGCCCGGTGGCCTCGCGTCGGCCGGGGATGCCGCCCAGGATCACCGGTTTGCCCGTCACGTAGCACCCCTGCGTGGTGGCGTGGCCTAGCGAATAGGTGATGGTGTCCTTGATGTGCCCCATGTCGCGCTCGTTCGTGCCCATGTCGGGCGCCGGCACGTAGATCAGCGGATGGATGTGACGCTGCGCGTTGCGCGTGAAGCTGCGGATGAGCGTCTCCTTGTCATAGGACGAGAGGCTCTCGGCGTCCGCCACAATGCCGCTCTTGCCGCCGCCAAACGGCACGCCGATCAGCGCGCACTTCCAGGTCATCTCCATGGCCAGCGCATTCACGTCGTCCAGCGTCACACCGGCGGTCATGCGAATGCCGCCCTTGCAGGGGCCCAGCGCGCTGGAGTGGTGGACGATAAAGGCGTGGAAGACCCGCGACTTGCCGTCCGCGAGCTGCGGGGAAAGGATCAGCTCGCTGCGCTCCTGCGGCTGGTGCATCTTGTCCAGCAAATCCTCGGCGAATTCTCCCTTGAGCAGAGCTGCCGTCCGGTTGTAGTTGGCCATCGCATGCGCCAGCAGTGTGTTCTCGCTCATGGCATCGATCTCCTTTTTTTGCGTTCGTCGGGCGGCGGCGCGCACGATTCGCGCACCACGAGCTCCGGTCTCACTGCAAGGCTTTGCCTCTCCGCCGCCGGCAGCCAGCCGGCAGCCAGTTGAAACGCGCGCGCCGCCATGTCGGCAATCGGCGGCCGAATCGTGGTCAGCGCCGGCACGGCCAGGTGCGCGAAGGGAATGTCGTCTACACCCGCCAGCGACAGATCGCGCGGCACAGCCACGCCGCCTTCGTGAAGGGCGCGCAGCAGCGCCAGCGCCAGTGCATCGTCAGCCGCCACGACCGCGGTCGGCCGCGTGGCCGGGGTTCCGACGCGGATTCGCCCCAGCGCTGCCAGCAGCGCCGCGGGCGACGTGTCCGCCGCCCGCGCGAACACTGCGGGGCGCGCCAAAATGCCGGCAGACGCCAGCGCGGCTTTCAGGGCGGCCTCGCGTCGCGCGTTGACCGGCGAGTCCAGGCCTAGATAACCGATCCGCCGGTGCCCCAGCTGCCGCAGGTAGGCCAGCAACTGGCTGAATCCCGCCACCTGCTCGACGCGCACCTGCGCCACGCCGTCGCCCTCCACGCCGTCGCCCAGGCGCACCACAGGCACGCCGCGCAGCAAGGCCTGCTCCAGCCCCATGGGCCGGAAATCGCTGCCGACCAGAATGATCCCGTCGAGCCGATAGCGGTTGAGAGGAAGCAGATCCGCCGCCTCACGCCCCTCCGATCCGCCGCCGGTCATCACCAGCGAATAATCCTCCGTCGTCGCCAGCCGCTGCAGCGCACCGACGATCGGGCCGAAGAACGGATCCGTGAAGTCCCGCACTACCACGCCCAGCATGCGCGTGGCCCCGCCGCGCAGCGACAACGCCGCCACGTTGGGCGCATAGCCGCAGCGCGCGGCCTCCGCGCGGATCCGCCGGATCGTCTCCGGGTGCGCGCCGATACGCTCGGCCTGCCCCCGCAGCGCGCGCGACACGAGCGACGCCGAGACGCCCAGGCGCCGGGCAATGACCTTTTGCGTCGCGTGCATGGAAAAGAAGCGTGCCAGAATGGACGGAAAACGTCAATCTCAATCGTGTGAGTCTGCGATACCAGGAATGCGGGACACGAAGAAGAGGAAGGGGCCGCGAAGTGGCGCGAAGGATGCGTTTTCCGCGCGCCGCGCGGAATCGCCGATCCCCTTCGTGTTCTCCCCCGCCTTCTTCCTCTCCTTCGTGTCCCGCACTCCGCACACCGCACGCTGCACACCTCATTCCGCACTCCGCATTCCTTACTCGAAAGCCCCTCCTTGCTGTCCAGGCGGGCAACCAGCTAGAATCTCCGGCATGCCGAAGAACGCAGCAGACCCGGTTCGTTCCGTGGGCGTTGTCGAGCCGCAGACGCTGCGGCTCCAACTCCCGGCAGGCAGCCTCCGGCTGGAGAAGGGCGGTGTGCTGCCTGAGATCGAGGTGGCCTACGAGCGCTGCGGCTGGCTCGCGCCGGACAAGAGCAACGTCATCTACATCTGCCACGCTCTCACCGGCGACGCGCACGTGGCCGGCTGTCGGCCGGGTGAGACCCAACCCAGCGGCTGGTGGGAGGAGATGGTCGGCCCCGGCCGCGGCATCGACACCGACCACTACCATGTTGTCTGCGCCAACATGCTCGGCGGCTGCAAGGGGACCACCGGTCCCGGCTCGATCAACCCCGCCATGGGCAAGCCCTACGGATCGCAGTTCCCCCGCCTGACCGTGGGCGATATTGTCACCGTGCAGCGCCTCCTGCTGCAGCAACTCGGCATCGAGCGCGTGGCGGCGGTCATCGGCGGCAGCTTCGGCGGCATGCAAGCGATGGAATGGGCCATCCGATTCCCGGAGGCCATCGGCCGCGCCGTAGTCATCGCCTCCGCCTCCAGCCTTAATTCCCAGGCGCTGGCGTTCGACATCCTTGGCCGCCAGGCCGTTGTGCAGGATCCGGACTGGCAGAACGGCGATTATTACGGCACCGGCCGTGCGCCGGTGCGCGGCCTGGCGCAGGCCCGCAAGCTCGGGCACATCACCTATCTCTCGCAGCAGACGATGAAGGACAAGTTCGGCCGCGAGAAGCGCCCCGAGTGGCTCCAGGCCGACGCTGCCTTCCACGACGAATCGCGCCGCACTTTCCGCTCCTATTTTCAGGTCGAGAGCTACCTCGAGCACCAGGCCGCAAAATTCATCGAGCGCTTCGACGCCAATTCGTACCTGCATATCATCGAGGCCATGGACGAGTACGACCTCGAGGAGCGCTTCGGCTCGCTGAAGCAAGCCTTTGCGAACGTCCAAGCCCGCGTGTTGATCGTGGCGCTCAGCGGCGACTGGCTCTTCATGCCGGAACAGTCAGCAGATCTCGCCCGCGCGCTGCTTCAAGACCGCAAGCGCGTCACCTACTGCCACCTCGACGCCCCGGCCGGCCACGACGCCTTCCTGACACACATCGACAAGCTCCAGCACGTGCTCCACGCCTTTCTGCCGTGGGTCGGCCCGCGCCCCCCGTCCGGACGACAGAAGCCGCCGTCGCGCGCCACCGCGGAATACGACGCCGTCCTCGACCTGATTCCACCACGCAGCCGCGTGCTCGACCTCGGCTGCGGCGACGGCGCGCTGCTGTCGCGCCTGGAACAGGAACGCGGCACCCAGGGCGTCGGCGTGGAAATCGATGTCGAGTGCGTCATCCGCGCCACGGACAACGGCCACGACGTGTTGCTGGAGGATATTGACGACGGCCTGGCCATGATCCCGGACGATGCCTTTGACGTGGCGGTGCTGAGCGAAACCCTGCAGGTCGTGCGCCGGCCTCGCTTCGTGCTGCAGCAGATCCTGCGCGTGGCTCGCGAGGCCATCGTCACCTTCCCCAACTTCGGCTACGCGCTGGTCCGCGCCCAACTGCTCCTCTCCGGCCGCATGCCCAAGGGCGGCCAGTTGCCGTTCGAATGGTACGACACGCCCAACATCCACCTCTTCACACTCAATGACTTCCTCGCGCTCTGCCGCGCGGACGGCATTGCCGTGCAGGAGGTCCGCGCCCTCCCCGGCGGCCCGTGCAGCCGCGCGCTGCTGGCGCTAGGCCTGCGCAACCTGGGCGCGGAACGGGTCATTGTACGGATCGCAAGAGGCGCTGTCAGTGGCTTAAGCCCTGAAACAGTAGTGACCAGTAATCAGTAATCAGTTCAAATCGTTGTTTTATTCTGTAAATGCCAACGAAGCACACTGAGCACTGGTGACTGTTCACTGATCACTCGCTCGCTGAGGAACAAGGAACGGGGAAAAAGACCATGGAAACCTGGATCAAAAAATATCTCCCCCGCCTCGTAAGCAACCTCTCCCCCTGCGGCAACTGCCCGGTGGTGAACACGGCCAAGGCATTCAACCTCCCCGGCCAGAAGGCCGTGGTGGAACTGCTAGAAAACCTCGTGGCCATGATCTTCCCCGGCTGCCACGGCCACGCGCCGGTCGCCGCGGAAACCGTCGAGGACTTGATGCGCCGCACGCTGGCTGACACCGCCGTGCGCCTGCGCGACCAGGTGCAGCGCGCCTTTGCCTATCAGTGCAAATTCGACCGCTGCCGCAACTGCGGCGACTGCCGCAAGCGGGCCACCCGGGCTGTAACCGCCCTGCTCGACCGTCTCCCCGCCATCCGCGCCGTCCTGCAGGAGGACATCCTGGCCGCGTACGAGGGCGATCCCGCCGCGCGCTCCACCATGGAGATCGTGATGAGCTACCCCGGCGTGTACGCCATCACGGTCCACCGCATCGCGCACGAGCTCTACCGTGAGCAGGTGCCGCTGATCCCGCGCGTTCTGAGCGAATACGCCCATGCCCGCACCGGCATCGACATCCATCCCGGCGCGCAGATCGGACCGGGGTTCTTCATTGATCACGGCACCGGCGTCGTGATCGGCGAGACCACAATCATCGGTCGCCGCGTCAAACTCTACCAGGGTGTCACTCTCAGCGCGCTGAGCTTTGCCAAGGATGCCAAGGGCCACCTGATCAAGGGGGTCAAGCGCCACCCGAACGTGGAGGACCACGTCGTCATCTACGCTGGCGCCACCATCCTCGGCGGCGAAACCACTATCGGCCACGATTCGACCATCGGCGCCAACGTCTGGCTCATCCACTCCGTGCCCCCCCGCTCCACGGTCTACAACCAGGAACCCCAGCCGTACATCAAGCCCCGCAAGCCGACGCAGGCAAAGAACAAGAAAGTGCGGACACAGAGAGCACAGAGGATGCTGTAGCCGCGGCCGCTGGCCGCGGGTGCCTTTTCCCCTCTGTGTCCTCATCTCTTCTCTGTGCCCTCTGTGTCCAAAACCCCGGCCCATCCCATCCATGAACACTGCCCCCTCATCCCCTGTTGCGCCGGAAGTCTCTGTTGTGCTGCCGGTCTATAACGAGGAAGCCTGCATCGACAGCGTGCTCGATGAGCTCTTGGGCGTTCTTGACGCCAGACTCGGCCGCGCCTACGAGGTGCTCGCCGTGGACGACGGCTCCACGGACCGCACGCCCGCGCTCCTGCGCGGGCAAGCCGCGCGCCGCGGAAACCTGCGCGTGCTGCGCCTCACGCCCAACGCCGGCCAGAGCGCCGCGTTCTGCGCCGGTTTCCGCGCCGCGCGCGGCAACATCGTCGTGACCCTCGACGCCGACGGCCAGAACGATCCCGCTGACATCCCCAGTGTAGTGGCGCGCATTTCCCCTGACGTGGACTGCTGCTGCGGGTATCGCGCCAAGCGCATGGACATTGCCAGCAAGCGCTGGGGGAGCCGGCTGGCCAACGCCGTGCGCAACCGCGCCCTCGGCGAGGAAATTATCGACACGGGCTGCTCGGTCAAGGCATTCAAGGCCGTGTTCGTGCGCACGCTCCAGCCGTGGGACGGCCTGCACCGGTTCTTCACCAGCTTCGTGGCCATGCAGGGCGGCCGCATCGTCCAGATCCCGGTCAACCACCGCACCCGCTCCGCCGGAACCAGCAAATACACCAACTGGCGGCGGCTGCAAAAGACCATCCGTGACCTCCGCGGCGTCGTTTGGCTCAAGAGCCGCACCCGGCGCTGCACCGTAACGGAAGTAACCCGCGGGTAAGAAGATTTCTCACCGCGAAGAGCGCGAAGGTGCGCGAAGGAATTTTGGCCCGCGCGGAGGCGCCAAGGCGCGAAGAGTTCCGGTAGGGCGGGGCCGCCGTTGCGTTTGATTTACTTCAAAACTCAACACTCTGCGGTTCGAGACCGTCGATCCCGATAGCGGTCCCGATTTCGACAGAGTTCTCTGTGCCCTCCTCTTTCCTCTGTGTCCGCATTCCATCTGTATTCTTCCACCTTCCACCAGTCACCTGCTCTGCGCTATCCTGCTTGCATGGCCGATGCCCCACAGGCGACCGACGCCTCGTTGCCCGAAAAGCCGCTCTGGCGGCGCCTGGCGCCATTTCTGGCGCTGTCGCTGCTCTTCGCAGGGCTGGGCGCGGTTCCGGCGGTGCGGCAGCATCTGAAGCTCGAAGACATTCGGCAGTACGCCCATGACCTCGGCGCATGGGCGCCGTTGGCGATCGCTCTCTTTGCAACCGTCTCGCCGCTGGCCTTCATCCCGCGTGCGCCGATCGCCATCCTCTGCGGCCTGCTCTACGGCGTGGGACTCGGCTCGCTGCTGGCCAACATTGCCTCGCTGCTCGGCGCATGGCTGCAGTTCCGGCTCGCACGCCACGCCCTCGGCCATGCCGGGCAGCGCCACCCCGTGGCCGTTCGCTGGCGGCAGGCGCTGGCCGACCCGCACACCGCCTTCCTCTCGCTCTTCCTCCTGCGCGCGTTCCCGCTCTCAAACTTCACCGCCACTAACATTCTCGCCGGCGCGCTCGGCATGCGCGGCCGCGTCTACCTCGGCGCCACCTTCCTTGGCATGATCCCCTCCACCCTCTTCTACGCCGGCTGCGGCAAGCTCATGCGCCAGCCGTCTCCCGGGTTCTACCTGCTGGTGGGCGGACTCTTCCTGGTCATGCTCCTTGGGACGCTGCTCGCCCGGCGCTGGCGCTTGGGACGATGACAAGGGTTGTGGACACAGAGATCGCAGAGGAGATTGAGCACACAGAGGGCCAACCCGGAAAGACTCCCCGTGTTCTTCTCCCGGTTCGGCGGCCTCTTTGTCCACCCCCGCATCTCTCGTTTCCCAGTGACTTCCCACTCTGCGGGGAGTATTCTATGAAGCGATCTCGGCGTGCGCCACAGAAGCCGGCGCGACCGGATCAGAGGGAGGACAGAGCATCATGAAGCGGACACAGATGGCGGGTGTGGTGTTGTTGGCGGGTCTGCTGCTGACCAGCGGCTGCTCGGGGTGGCTGGCCAAGCGCGCCCTGGAGCGCGGCACCGCCGCGATGAAGCAGGGCAACTACAAGGTCGCCGCCGAGAAGTTCGAGCGGGCGGCACGCACGATCGTGGATTCGCCCGACCTCTACTACAACCTCGGCAAGTGCTACCTGCAGCTCGACAACCTCGACGCCGCGCAGAAAAACTTCCAGGCCGCCCTGAACCTGAAGAAGGATGACCTCGACTCCCTGGTCAGCCTCGGCGATATCCTCCTCAAGCGCCAGAAGTGGGACGAGGCCGCCGCCCTGTACGAGACCGCCAGCCAAGGGATGCCGGCCAATGCCGCGCTGCTGACGTCGCTGGCCAAGGCCGCCGCGGGCGCCGGCCGCACTGACGCCGCACGCATCTACCTCATCCGCGCCCTGCGCATTGACCCGAGCTGTGCGCCGGCCGCCTATGACCTCGCCTGCCTCTATCGCGACGTCTACCTGCTGCCGGCTGAGTCGATCGCGCTGTTCGAGGCGTTTCTCCGCACTGCAGACGCCCACAACCCGCACGCCACCGTGGCCCGCGAAAAGATCCTGCAACTCAAGCAGGTGCTCGCCCGCCAGGCGCCGCAGGTGGCCAAGCGCGACCCCGCCGCAGCCCTCAAGCTTGTGGCCGAAGGCGACAAGCAGCGCATTGCCAAGCTGGCGGCCAAGGCGGAGAAGGCCTACCGCGATGCTCTGAATGCCGACCCGCTCTGCCAGGACGCCGCATTCAACCTCGCGCTGCTGCTCAAGGCCAAGAACAACCAGTCCGAGGCGCTGAAGTTGCTGCTGCGCGCCTCCGCCATGGAGCCGCTGCGTCAGGCCACCCTGCTCGAGTCGGCCCAGACCGCCCTCGCACTCAAGGATTACGTTGCCGCCGGCCGCATGCTTGACCGCGTGATCGCCACGTCCCCCTCGTTCGCGCCCGCCTACGCCTCCATGGCCATCGTACGCCTGTACCAAGGGCAGAAGGCTGCGGCGCGCGTCTACGCAGAGCAATATGTGCGCCTGGCACCGCCGGGACCGGATCGCGACCGGTATGAGGCCTGGGCCAGGACGCTGCCGCGCTGAGACCCGCGCGCAGGAGACCGGCCATGAGCATGGACTTCAGCAGCCTGCCGGCCGAGGACTGGGTGGACATCGCCTGCGCCACGGTCACGCTCCTCAGCGTCGGGCTGAGCGCCTGGCGCGGGCTCTCCTTCGAACTTCCCATCGGCGTCGGGTGGCTTTGCGGCGCACTGGCAGCCTGGTATGCCTATGCCCCGATCCACCGTTTTTATGCGGGGCTTTCCGCCCTGCAAGACCAGCCCGAATTCCTGTTCCTCGCAACGGCAATCTCCGCGGCCCTGCTGGCTGGCGGGGTGGCGGCGCTGGTCTCGCGCCTGTTGCGCCTGATCGCCGTGCGCGTCGGAAAGACCGGCGCCGACCACGTGCTCGGCGCCGTGGTGGGACTCGGCCGCGCCTTCTTCCTCCTGTTGACTGCCACGGCTGCCCTGTTGATCCAGACCTGGTGGAAGAGCGGCCAGGAAATTTTCTGTGATCGCTCGCAGACCGGCCAGCTCTTCACACCGCTGGCTGCCCGCGTCCTAGCGCTTGTACATCAGGTCCATCCGCATTTCGAAATCCACCGCCTGCCAAACGACTTGGGGGACAGAAGCCCCTACACCCCGCCCGCATCCCGCTAACCAGCTGTCCGGCGCCCGATCAAAGCAGCCATTCCGCATGTCTCACCGAGTCACAGATCGCGTCCTGGAGGAGATTCGCGCCCGTACGGACATCGTGGGCCTCATCAACGCCCGCGTACCGCTCAAGCGCATGGGCGCCACGTTCAAGGCCTGCTGTCCGTTCCACAAGGAAAAGACCCCCTCCTTCCACGTCAACCCCGCGCGACAAACCTACCACTGCTTCGGCTGCGGCGCGCACGGAGACGTGTTCAAGTTCCTCATGACGCAGGACGGCCTCGGATTCATGGATGCCGTGCGCACCCTGGCCGGACGCGCCGGCGTGGAACTCGCCGTCGAGACCGATTACGCCGCCGAAGAGCGCAACCGCCTCCTGGCCATCCACGCCGAAGCCGCCGCCTTCTACCGCCGCTGCCTGCTGCAGACGGCCGATGCCGCCGCTGCGCGCGACTACCTCGCCAGCCGCAAACTGGCTGACGACATTGCCGAACGCTTCGGCATCGGCTACGCGCCGCGGGCGGCCAACGCCCTCGTGCGCTGGGGCGCCAAGCACGAATTCTCGCCCGAAACGCTCGTCAGCGCCGGACTGCTCGCGCCGCCCAACAACCCCGAACGGCCCGACGACTACTACGACCGCTTCCGCGGCCGCCTGATGTTCCCGATCTGCGATGTCCAGGGGCGCGTGGTGGCGTTCAGCGGTCGCGTGCTCGACCCCAAGAGCCACCCCGCCAAATACGTCAACAGCCCCGAAACACCCATCTTCGTGAAGAGCCGCGTCCTCTACGCACTCGACAAGGCCCGTGGTTCCATCGTCAAGAGTCCCCGCCGCGAGGCCCTCGTCTGTGAAGGGCAGATCGACGTAATCCGCTGCCATTCCGCCGGATTTGACACGGCCGTGGCCTCGCAGGGCACCGCCTTCACCAAGGAACACGTGGAGTTGCTGCGCAAATACGCCGATAGCGCCCTGTTGATTTTCGACGGCGACGCCGCCGGACGCAAGGCCGCGCTGCGCACCGGCGCCCTCTTTCTCGAGACTGGCATCCCAGTGCGCGTGGCCTCGCTGCTGCCGGGAGACGACCCCGATTCGCTCCTGCGCGACAAGGGCGCGGACGCCTTCCGCGCGGCGCTGGACGCGGCCGTGTCGCTGACCGCCTTCCAGATCCGCGTGCTGCGCGAGGAGGAACGCGATCCCGAGGCCATCGACGCCGTCAGCCGCATCTCCCGGGCCGTGTTCGAGACACTGGCCACCTGCCCGCAGGCCGTTCTCCGCAGCCACCTGCTGCAAGAGGCCGCGGGGCTGCTCCACCTGCCTGCCAACGCGCTGGAATCAGACCTCGAGAGCCTGCGCCAGAAGCTCGCTTCGCGGCCATTGCCCGCGCCACGTGCGGAGGCGGCGCCGCACCGACCGACGACACCTGCCACACCTTCTGCCACGTCATCCCGTGCGCCGGCCATTCCTGCTGCCCCAGCCGTGGAACTGCAGTTCTGCGAGCTGTTGATCCATCATGGCGAGGAACCACAGATTGCGGAGCTGGCGGACAACTTCGTGCCGGCAGAACTGCTCGTGCATGCCGACACCCGCGCCATCTACGAGGCGTGGCTGCAGGCGCGCCATGCCATGCAACAGCACTTGGAGGATCACGGAACCGCCAGCGCCAAGAAGCTGTTGGACCGCCTCGTGCGCAGCGATTCCAAGATGACCCATGCGCGCGAAGCCACCACGGCCGAGGCGGCGGACGAGTTGATCGCCCGGCTCTGGACCATGCGGCTCGAGGAGGAGCGCCGGCAGGCGACGGACGAACGCCGGCGTCTGGTGATCACGCAACTGTTGACGGTCCTGAAGCAGCCGAAGGATCGACAGACGCTCCATGAGGCGCTGGCCACGGAAGCCGCGCGTCTCGGACATCAGCCATCGCCAACCCTTACACCGGCGCCGGAAGCCAGCGGGGATTCTTCCCCAGACGCGCCATTCTGATGGCTGCGGTTGCGTGCAAGCCGGCCGCTTTCCGACGAACACCACCGGGCATCGCCCGCAGCTACCGCGAGCTCACCCTTGCGCCTGCTGCTGCGGCGACGGCGCAAGCCGGACGTGCAGGGGGTAGCGCAGTCGGAGTTGGCGCTCGAGCTGGATTTCGACCCAGTGCGGCCCGGCAGATTGGAACTGCACGTTGGCGAAGACCTCGACGGTGGTGGCGATCTGGTTCTCGTCCGGCAGTGTGATGGGCACGGACTGCCCTTCGCAGATCGGCCGAGCGCCATCCGGCCCCACAATGCGCGATTGCTGCGCAAACGTCCCCTTGCCGCAGCACCAGCGGTTGACCAAGCAGAGCCGAGGGAAGACGCCCGGAAACTGTGCAAGAAAAAGGCCATCAAAGATGCCGATGAGGATGAACTTGCCGTTGCGTTCCTGACGCACATCGTCGCACAGCAGACTGGCTTGCAGATCGGGAAACATAGGCGGCTCCTACACCAGCTCCAGCAGTTCCGGCGCGCGGCGGCGGATGAATTCGCGGCAGAGGCGCTGCACCTCGCCGGCGGTGTTCGCGCGCAGGGCCGACTCGGCCAACTTCTGCGCCTCGGCAAGGGGCGTCTTGCGGATCACATCCTTGACCGCGGGCAGCGCGACCGGTGCCATGCTCAATTCGTCGATCCCCATGCCCAGCAGCAGCATAGCCAGCATCGGATCCGCGGCCATCTCGCCGCAGACGCCGACCCAAAGGTCGTGCCGGTGGCCGGCGTCGATGGTCAGCTGGATCAGCCGCAGCACAGAGGGGTGCGTGGGTTGGTAGAGATGAATCACGCTGTCGTTGACGCGGTCCACGGCCAGCGTGTACTGGATGAGGTCGTTGGTGCCGATACAGAAGAAGTCCACATGCTCTGCGAGCGTGTCAGCCGTAAGCGCTGCGGAGGGGATCTCGATCATGGCGCCAACGGGGATGTTGCGGTCGTAGGGGGTGCCCTCGATATCGAGTTCGCGCTGGCAGGAGCGGAGCAGGTCGTTGGCCTGCTTGAGCTCGCTGACGTCGCTGATCATGGGATACATCACCTGCACGTTGCCGACGGCGCTGGCGTGCAGGATGGCGCGCAGCTGGGCGCGGAAGACTTCCGGATGGCGCAGCAGGTAGCGGATGGAGCGGATGCCGAGGAACGGATTGGCCTCGCGGCGGTCGCCGGAGATCCCCATGAACTTGTCGCCGCCGAGGTCCAACGCGCGGATGATGACCGGCTTACCTTTCATGGCGCGAGCGGCCTCCGTGTAGACCTCGATCTGCTCAGCCTCCGTGGCGGGGCGGTTGCGGGTCAGCCAAAGGTATTCCGTGCGATAGAGGCCGATCCCCTCGGCGCCATGATCGAGGACCGAGGAACATTCCGAGTTATTCTCGATGTTGGCGTGCAGATGGATCGTGCGGCCGTCGGGCGTCACGCCCGGGAGGTCGCGCAACTGGCGCAGGTCCAATTCCACGCGGCGGCGGACTGCGGCGATCTTGTGAAATGACTCCAGGTCCTGCCGCGAGGGGCGCAGCACGACGATGCCGCGCGCGCCGTCGATCAGGACCTCGTCGCCGGTGCGCACCTCGGCAGAGAAGTTGTGGAGGCCCACCACCGCCGGAATCTCGAGGGCGCGGGCCAGCAGCGCCGCGTGGGAGGTGGCGCTGCCGCGGTCCATGACAAACCCGAGCACGCGGTCACGCGGCAGCAGCACGGTCTCGGAGGGGGTGAGCGCATCGGCCACGATCACGCAGGGGCGGTCGAGATCGCGCGGCACCATGTCGGGAATGCCCAGCAGGTTGCGGATGAGTCGCCGCGCAACATCATGAATGTCGGCCGCGCGTTCCCGAAGATATTCGTCCGAAAGCAGGGCGAGCGTGTGGGCCAGCTGGTCGGCGACGATACGCACAGCCGATTCGGCGTTGCACGCCTCGACACGGATGACATCGAGGATCTTCTCGGAGAACTGCGGATCACCGAGGGCCATCAGGTGAGAGTCGAAGATGGCAGCCTCGTTGCCGGAAACACGCGCACGAACTTCCTCGCGCAGTGCGGCCAGCTGGTCGCGCGTGGCAGCCAGCGCCTCAGCAAAGCGCGCGACTTCGAGCTCCGCGTTTCCGGAAGCCACCAAGTCGCCGGGGATTTCGTCGACACTGCCGCGGATCACAAGCGCAGGGCCGAAGGCGACGCCAGCGGCGGCGCCAACGCCTCGCCAGACGGCGGCCTCGGCGCCGGGATGCGGTTTGTTACCGTCACTGCTCATCGGGGATGTCGAACTTGCGCGCGATCAATCCCTGCAGCTCGTCGAGGACTTCCCTGGCCTGCGGCCCGGAGGCCGACACGCGCAACGTCGAACCACAGGCGGCATCCAGCGTCATCAGGGCCATAATGCTCTTGCCGGAAACCACGCTGCCGTCCTTCTCGACCTGGACATCGGCGTCGAAGCGCGAGGCAACCTTGGCGAACAGCCCCGCCGGCCGCACGTGCATGCCGTAACGGTTGCGCAGGACAAAATCGCGCGTTTCTCGCTGTTCTCCGGTGGCACTCATCTCTGGTCGCTCTCCGCCGGCGCCGCCTCCGCGGCACCTGTTCCGGTCCTTCGCCAGCAGGGCACTGCCCTGCCGAGGCGGACACCCCGTGTGCCCACACTATTCACAAAAAAATGCCCGAGTGCAACAGGAATGAGGGGCGTCGACCAAAAAACTCCGGCCTCGGGGATTGGCTAGGTCCGCTGATGAATGGCGATCACTTTCTCGCGGTGCTTGCGCAACTGTTTCTCGACCTTGGCGTACGCCAGATCGATGCCAGCCACGAGGTCGTCGCAGACCTCCCGGGCCTCGACCCGCGCCACGTCCTTATGTTGCACGACGAATTCCGCGGTGAACTGGTGCCGCTGCATGTCCAGGATGATGTGAATGTGTTCGGTCTTGGGAAATTCGGCCAACAGTTGCTCCGCCTTGCGGTGCGCCAATTCCTGCTGTGCCTGGCTGATCTGCAGATGACGGGCGGTGATTTCGATGGACATATGCATCCTCCTGATTTGTTATTCGCTCCGGCGCACGGTGCCGGTCTCACATGCGAAAGCTGCGCCCGAGGTACAGTTCCCGGGCCGCCTCGTCGTTGATCAGAAACTCGCTGGTCCCCTCGCGCAGGACCTTCCCCTCGTAAACCAGGTAGGCCCGGTCCACGATGGCCAGCGTCTCACGCACGTTGTGGTCGGTCACGATGATTCCCAGGCCACGGCCGCGCAACCCCTTGATGATCTCCTGGATGTCGTTGACAGCCAGCGGATCCACCCCGCTGAACGGCTCGTCGAGCATCAGGATAGCGGGTCGGCGCACCAGCGCGCGGGCGATCTCGAGCTTGCGGCGCTCGCCGCCGCTGAGCGTGTAGGCGCGCTGCTTCGCGACGCGTGTCAGCGAAAGCTGCTCCAGCAACTCGTCCAGCCGCGCACGCCGCTGCGCCATCGGGAGCGCAAGCGTCTCCAGAATCGCCAGTAAATTCTCCTCCACGGTCAGCTTGCGAAAGACCGACGCCTCCTGCGCCAGGTATCCCAGCCCCATGCGCGCGCGCCGGAAGACCGGCAGGCGGGATATGTTCTGGCCGCGGAAAATCACCCGCCCGCTGTTGGGGCGCACCAGCCCCACGATCATGTAGAAGCTGGTGGTCTTGCCCGCGCCGTTGGGGCCGAGCAACCCGACCACCTCGCCGCACCGCACACGCATCGACACGCCGTTGACTACCGGCCGGCCCCGGTATTGTTTGACCAGATCCACGGCCTCCAGATCGGCCGGCGCGAGCGTTGTCCTGTCGGCCTGGGTCACGGCTTGATTTCCCTGTTCTTCATGGTTTCCGGCGAGAGGCTGACGCGCCCGCCGCCTTCGATGATGACACGCTGGTCGTTCTGGAAGACCGTGATTCTGGCTCCAGTCACGCGGTCCGCGCCGCGGGTCAGCACGGGGTTGCCCGTCATCACGATCTCGCCGGTGGCGTGCTCGTAGACGGCGCGATCGCAGGTGGCATGGCGGTCGGGCTGCATGCCGTCCACGTTTCCAATGGCCATGACGCGCTTGATCTGGTTTGTCCCCTCGAGAAAGACCAACATGCGGTCGCACGTCATCGTAAAGCGCGGGTCCGTGACCTTCACGTGGTCGTCGAACGCGATGATCAGTTCCTTGTAATCGTACTCGATCCGGTCGGAGACGATTGTCATGCCGCTGGCGTTCGTCTGGGCGGAACCCAGCATACTGAACAACGGGTTGGCGCCGCTCTTGAGCGGCTTCACGGCCGCCGCGGCAGACGTCACATTCGTCGCCTCCTGCACCTGCGCCAGCAGTCCACCGCTTGCGAGACAGACGCCGATGATCCAGTTTGCCAACTTCACTTCGTGGTTCCTCCGAAAAGATTTGTCGGTTGCGAATCGCCAACAGCAGCGGGCCGCGGCGTCTTTGCCGCTGGCCCAGGGATCTGGATTCCCTGCCGCAGCGTGACTACACCGTTGGAGAGGATCCGCATCTGCCGCGTGGTCATGGTCCAGTACAATCCGGTACCGCTGATGGTGGCATTGGTGCGGATCAACTGGACGGAGCTCGGACAATAGCCGCGCTTCGCATTGCGGTCGTAGAGACAACTCTCCGCATCCGCGCGGCCGTCCGGCGCGCCAGCCGGGTCGAGCATTTCTACCTGCACCTGCCACGCCCAGATCAGGCCGGTGGCCCCGAGGAAGGCCTTGTCGGCGTGCAACACCGCGCGGATACGGCCATTCTCGTAGTGCTCAACAGGCAGCGTGAGGTGTTCCACGGGGTTGGCGTTCGCGTCCGGATGCCGGCGCCAGGTTTCCGCCAAATCGGCCCATTCCGTGGCATTCGTGACCAGCGCGTCCGGCTCCAGCCAAGCCGGCAGCACGCCGCTGACAGCCGACGCAGGCGTGTTCGTGGTCGCCATAGCGCAGGCCGACGCCAGCGCCATGCATGCCGCCATGCCGAGCCACTGCGGGCGCGCAACTTCAGCCCACCACGTCATGAATCTCCCTTAACACGCGCCAGACTTCCGGCAAGTCGCGGAACGCAATGGCGTTTGCCTTGTCCGACAGCGCCTCGACCGGGTTCACATGCGTCTCCATAAACACGCCGTCGCACGCACCCGTGGCCACCGCCGCCCGCGCCAAGGCCGGCGCCCAACGGCCGTCGCCGCCACTCGACTTTCCGTCACCGCCGGGGCGTTGGACGCTGTGCGTCGCGTCGAACACCACCGGATAGCCGAACTCGCGCAGGATCAGCAGGCTTCGCATGTCCGCCACAAGGTTATGATAGCCGAAACTCGCGCCACGTTCAGTCAAAATGATCTTCCGGTTGCCGCAGTGCTCAATCTTAGCGATGGCATGGGCCATGTCCTCGGGTGCCAGAAACTGTCCCTTCTTGATGTTGACAACGCGCCCGGTCCTGGCGGCAGCCACCAGCAGGTCGGTCTGCCGGCAGAGGAACGCCGGGATCTGCAGGATGTCCGCCACCTCAGCCACGGGCTCGGCCTGACACGGCTCATGGATGTCCGTCAGCACCGGCACGCCATAGCGCCGCTTGACCTCAGCCAGCACGGCCAGCCCCTCTTTCAGGCCAGGACCGCGATACGAGTCGACGGAGGTCCGGTTGGCCTTGTCGAATGACGCCTTGAAGACCAGCGGCACCTTCATCCGGCGCGCCAAGCGCACCAACCGTCCGGCCAAGTCGAGGCATCCTTCGCGCGATTCGATCACGCATGGCCCGGCAATGAAGGCCAGCTTGCCGTTGCCGAAGGTTACGTCGCCTGCTTTGACTTTCTGCATAACCAATGCCCGATTTGTCTGTCCGCCAACGGAAGAAACCACTTCCCGCTTCTCTCGGGGGTCGGCGTCGGTATCGGAATCGATATCGAACCTTCCTTCGACCCCGACGTTGTTTCAAGATTACAAACGCAACTTGCGCAAGGCAGCCTCAACATACCCGACATCCTCGGGCGTGTCCACCCCCACCCCGGCGTGGTCCGTGTCGATCACGCCGATCCGGCCGCCGATGTGCATGGCGCGGAGTTGTTCCAGCGATTCAGCCTTCTCCAGAGGACAGGGCGGCTCCTGCACCAGCCGCTTCAGGAAACCACCGCGGTAGGCGTAGATGCCGATGTGGCGCCGGTAGAGGCCGGAAGTGAGGTCCGGCTCGCCATCGCGCGTGCAGGGGATCGGCAGGCGCGAGAAGTAGAGCGCCACGCCCTCGCGATCCGTAACAACCTTCGCCACGCTGCGGGCATCGAGGTCGCGGCGATTAGTGATGAAAGCAGCGGCCGTGGCCATGGACCAGTGCGGGTGCGAAAGGAGGCTCTGCACCAACGCGTCGATCAGGGCCGGGTCGATCAACGGCTCGTCGCCCTGGATATTGACGACGATGTCGTCGTCCGCCGGCTGCGCGGCCTCGGCCACGCGGTCCGTGCCAGAGGGGTGGTCCGAACGCGTCAGCACGGCGCGCGCACCGGTCCCCTGCACCACGTCGGCAATCCGCGGGTCGTCCGTGGCGACCAGCACCTCCTGCAGCAGCTTTGCGCGCTTTGCGGCAGCCACCACCCATGTCACCAGCGGCTTTCCCAGGATCGGGTGCAAGCTCTTCCCGGGAAACCGCGTCGAACCCCAACGCGACGGAATCACGCCGATCATGCGCATGCGCACGCTCCTCAAAACCGTGTTGCTGTCGTGGATTCTCCGGCCTTCGCGGAGAGGAGTCAAGCGCGGGGTGGAGAATGCAGGGAGCGCGGGCGCCCCGCCCGACCCCTCGGAATTAGAAATTACGGATTACGAATGGGCCCCACCAAGAGATTATTTTTTGCGCGGGTTTGCATGGGGCAGGTGCCCGAGCGTTGGCAGTAGCGACTGATAAGGCGTGCTTACAGCCTTGCCCCTACTTTCCCATCCACCATATCGCGGTCCAGTAAATGGCGTGATTGATGGCCAAGGCGTAGAGGCAAGCGATGAAATCGTCAATGACAATGCCCAGGCCGCCATTGAGGTCCTGGAGGCGGCTGGCAGGCGGCGGCTTAATCACATCGCAGGCGCGGTTGACCACAAAAGCGATGGGCAGCATCCACGGCGCGGCGACGAGCGGCAGGCCGATGGTGCAGACCGGGAAGGTCCAGGTTTCGTCGGCCACGATGCGGCCGTCGTCCTTGACGCCGAACATCTTCTCAGCCACATCGCAGATCGGGATGGCCAGAGCGCTGAGCGCCAGCGCGGCCATCACCTGTCCCGCCACCTGCCATGCCGGCGCGGCATGGGATCGCTGCGAGAGCACGGCTGCGACGTAGGAGAGCAGCGCGCCGGGGATGGCGCCGAAGGAACCGGAAGCGACGGGCGCGTAGCCGAGCCCGAAGGTAGTCGCCACCCACAACGTGAGACGATCGAGTCGGCTCATGCGATAAAAATCCATGGCTGTGTCTCCTAGCACCCGCGGCGGGTAGCTCGACCTAACCCACCAGCGGCGTCCAGTATAGCGTCCTGCGGGGGCGGAGGAAAAGAAAACCGGCCGGGCTTGCGACCCGGCCGGCGGATGTGCAGCGCGCATAGCTCTGTGTTATTCGCCCAGAATTTCCTGCGCCTTCTTGAGCTGCTCGCTGGCGCCGAAGCCAAGCTCCTCGTCAGTCAGCGGCTCGGCCAGCGGCACGAGCTTGATGAAACGGTGGAGCGGGAAGCCGGTGCCGCCCGGGATGAGGTGCCCCAGGATGACGTTCTCCTTGAAGCCACGCAGCCGGTCGACGCGTCCCATGGTTGCCGCGTCGGTGAGGACGCGCGTGGTGTCCTGGAACGAGGCCGCGGAGATGAAGCTGTCGGTCTCGAGCGATGCCTTGGTGATGCCCAGCAGCGCGGGTTGGGCCTCGGCCGGGCGCTTGCCGTCGGCCGCGACCTGCTCGTTGACCTCGAGGAACTTCTGGCGGTTGACCTGCTCGCCCCAGAGGAAATCGGTGTCGCCCGGGTTGGTGATACGCACCTTGCGCAGCATCTGGCGGACGATAATCTCGATATGCTTGTCGTTGATCTCGACGCCCTGCAGGCGGTAGACCTGCTGCACCTCGTTGACGAGATACTTTTGCAACTCCTGCGGACCGCAGACGTCCAAGATCTCCTGCGGCACGACGGGGCCTTCCGTGAGCTGCTGCCCCTTGCGCACGCGGTCGCCGTTGAACACGACGATATGCTTGCCCATGTTGATGAGGTGCTCCTCGGCGGCACCGGTGATTTCGTCGCGGATCAGCAGGCAGCGCTTGCCGCGCTGGTTGGGGCCGAAGTCCACAACGCCCTCGATCTTGGCGATCTCGGCGGCGTCCTTGGGCAGGCGGGCCTCGAACAGCTCAGCCACGCGCGGCAGACCGCCCGTGATGTCGCGGGTCTTGGCCTCCTTGCGCGGCGTCTTGGCGAGCAGCTCGCCGGGAGCGACGCGCGCGCCCTCCTTGGCCATGACGTGCGCGCCGGCCGGGATGTGGTAGAAGCCAAGCACGGCCTTGGTCTGGCTGTCGGAGATGATGATCTGCGGGTGGAGGTCTTCCTTGGTCTCAAGGACCACGAGCGCACCCATGCCGGTCTGCTCATCACGCTCGCCCTTGATGGAGACGTCCGGGACGAAATCATGGAAGGAGATCACGCCGTTCTTTTCGGCAAGAATCGGCACGCTGTGGGGGTCCCACGCGGCGATCCTCTGGCCGACCTTGATGGCGCCGCCGTCGTCCACGAAGAGCACGGTGCCCATCTGGAGCGTGTAGCGGTCGAGCTCACGGTCGTCCTGACTGACGATGGCGATGGCGCCGTTCTTGTTGAGCACGACCATCTGGCCGTCCTTGTTACGGACGACGCGCAACTCGTGGTAGCGGGCGTGGCCACCATTACGGGCGATGATCTCAGGGGTCTTGGCGACTGTCGAGGCCGTGCCGCCGATATGGAACGTACGCATGGTGAGCTGCGTGCCAGGCTCGCCGATCGACTGCGCGGCGACGATGCCAACAGCGGTGCCGATGTCCACCAGCTTGCCGGTGGAAAGGTCGCGGCCGTAGCACTTGGCGCACATGCCGAAGGAGGCATCGCAGGTGAGTCCGCTGCGGATCCAGACGCGCTCGATGCCCGCCTCCTCAACGCGGCGGCAGGCAGATTCGTCGATCTCGTCGTTGGCATGCACCAGCAGCTCGTTGCTGGTCGGGTGGTGGATGTCGTGCAGAGCGGTGCGGCCGAGAATGCGAGCGCGCAGGGGGACGAGTTCCTCGTCGCCCTCGGTGATGGGCTCGACCTCGATGCCGTTGACGGTGGTGCAGTCCTGCGTGAAGATGATCACGTCCTGCGAGACGTCCACCAGCTTGCGCGTGAGGTAGCCGGCGTCGGCGGTCTTCAGCGCGGTGTCGGCCAGACCCTTGCGGGCGCCGTGCGTGGAGATGAAGTACTCGAGCACGCTCAGGCCCTCGCGGAAGCTGGCAGTGATCGGGCGCTCGATGATCTCGCCGGAGGGCTTGGCCATGAGGCCACGCATGCCGGCGAGCTGACGGATCTGGAGCTTCGAGCCACGGGCCTTGGAGTCGACCATCATGTACACCGGATTGGTCTCGACCGGCTTGGGAATGGCAGCCGTGACGTTGCGGTCGATGGCCTTGTAGAGCTCATCCGAGACCTTCTCGGTGGCGCCGGTCCAGATGTCGATGATCTTGTTGTGGCGCTCACCGTCGGTGATGACGCCGAGCTGGTGCTGACGCTCCACCTTGGTGACCTCCCCTTCGGCCTTGGCGAGCAGGTCGTCCTTTTCCTTCGGGCGGATCATATCCTTGAGACCCATGGAGACGCCCGCGAGGCAAGCATGCTTGAAACCGAGGGCCTTCAGCTCGTCGAGCGCGCGGACGGTACGGGCATGTCCGGACACCTGGTGACAGTTGAGGATCAGGTCGCCCAGCTTGCTCTTGTCAATCTTGTCGTTGACAAAACCAAGCTCGGTTGGCCACACCTCGTTGAAGATCACGCGGCCGGCGGTGGTTTCTATCACGCGCAAGTCGCGATTGCCGTAGCGGCGTCCGGTGGAACCGAAGTCCGGGTTTTTCAAGCGGATGCGCGTATGAATCTCGACGGCTTGTTCAGCCAGCGCAAAGTCCACCTCGTGCACATCGCCGAAGAGCGGCAGCCGCTCCTGCGGCGCATCGGACTTTGCGACCTTACTGAGGGTACGGCCTGCGAGTTTGTCCTGCTGACTCAGAATGGTCAGGTAATAGATGCCGAGCGCGATGTCCTGCGTGGGGGTCATGATCGACTTGCCGGAGGCCGGCGAGAAGATCGAATTGGTGGACATCATCAGCATGCGGCTCTCGAGCTGCGCCTCAACAGACAGCGGCACATGCACAGCCATCTGGTCGCCATCGAAGTCGGCGTTGAAGGCGGTGCAGACCATGGGGTGAATCTGGATGGCCTCACCCTCGATCAGGATGGGCTCGAAACTCTGGATCGAGAGGCGGTGCAGCGTGGGGGCGCGGTTGAGCATGACCGTCTTGCCCTTGGTGACCTCTTCGAGGATGTCCCAGACCTGCTCGTCGTGGCGCTCGATCATCTTGCGCGCCGTGCGGACGGTATGGCAGATGCCCCGCTCCTTCAGGCGGCGGATGATAAACGGCTCAAAGAGCGTAAGGGCCATCTTCTTGGGCAGGCCGCACTGGTTGAGCTTGAGCTCAGGGCCGACGACGATCACGGAGCGGCCGGAGTAGTCCACGCGCTTGCCGAGCAGGTTCTGGCGGAAGCGACCGGTCTTGCCCTTGAGCATGTCGGAGAGCGACTTGAGCGGGCGGTTGCCAGCGCCGGCCACGGCGCGGCCGTGGCGGCCGTTGTCGAACACCGCGTCGACGGCCTCCTGCAGCATGCGCTTCTCGTTACGGATGATAACATCCGGCGTCTTGAGCTGCAGCAGGTTGCGCAGGCGGTTGTTGCGGTTGATGACGCGGCGGTAGAGGTCGTTGAGGTCCGACGTGGCGAAGCGGCCGCCCTCGAGCGGCACCAGCGGACGCAACTCCGGCGGGATGACGGGCAGGCAGTCGAGGACCATCCATTCGGGCTTGCCGCCGCTCACGCGGAACCCCTCGCAGATCTTCATACGCTTGGTGATTTTCTTGCGCGTCTGCTTGCTGCGGGTGTTTTCGATCTCGGTCTCGAGGTCGTGCATGAGCTGGTCGAGGTCGATCTTCGACAAAGCCTTGCGCACGGCCGCAGCGCCCATAAGGGCCTCAAACCCCTCGCCGTACTTCTCGACGGCCTCGTGGTGCTCGGCCTCGCCGAGGAGCTGCAGGGGCTTGAGGGGTGTGTCGCCGGGGTCCGTGATGAGGTAATCCTCGTAGTAGAGCACGCGCTCAAGGGTGTTGGCCGAGAGATCGAGCATCAGGCCGATGCGGCTCGGGCTGCACTTGAAGAACCAGATGTGCGAGACCGGCACAGCCAGTTCGATGTGGCCCATGCGCTGGCGGCGAACGCGCGAAACCGTCACCTCGACGCCACAGCGGTCGCAGACGACGCCCTTGTGCTTGATGCGCTTGTACTTACCGCAGGCGCATTCCCAGTCCCGCGTGGGGCCGAAGATGCGCTCGCAGAAAAGACCGTCACGCTCCGGGCGATAGGTGCGGTAGTTGATGGTCTCCGGATTCTTGACCTCGCCGTGGCTCCACGAACGGATCGTTTCCGGGGAGGCCAGGTTGATGCTGACCGCATCGTACTGGCCGACTTCCGTAATGCCAAAGAGCTCTCGTGCCGCGTAGGGATTCAAGGTCGCCTCCCGTTACCGTGTCCGTTGATCAGATCGTGGGTCGCGCCGCCGGGGATTCCTGTCCGCCGAGCAGCTTCATGTCGAGGCCAAGGCCGCGCAGTTCGTGCATCAGCACGGAGAACGACTCCGGCATCCCCGCCTCGAGCGTGTTCTGGCCCTTGACGATGGACTCGTAGATGCGGGTGCGTCCCGCGACATCGTCGCTCTTGACGGTGAGGAGTTCCTGCAGCGCGTAGGCCACGCCATAGGCCTCAAGAGCCCAGACTTCCATCTCGCCCATGCGCTGGCCGCCGTACTGGGCCTTGCCGCCCAGCGGCTGCTGGGTGACGAGTGAGTACGGGCCGGTGGCGCGGGCGTGGATCTTGTCCGTGACCAAGTGGTGGAGCTTGAGCATGTAGATCTCGCCCACAACCACGCGCTGGTCGAACGGTTCGCCGGTGCGGCCGTCGAAGAGCACGGACTTGCCGTCCTCGCACAGCCAGGCACGCTCGCCGATGGTTTTCTCCTGCATCTGGCGGGCGTCCTGCATGAGCTTGTCGATGGCCTCCTCGGGGACGCCGTCGAACACAGGGCTGGCAGCGTGCATGCCCAGCACGCGGCACGCCAGGCCGAGGCAGGTCTCGAAGAGCTGGCCAAGGTTCATGCGCGAAGGCACACCCAGCGGGTTGAGCACGATGTCGACCGGCGTGCCGTCCGGCAGGAACGGCATCTCGCAGTCCGACACGATCTTCGCCACCACGCCCTTGTTGCCGTGGCGGCCGGCGAGCTTGTCGCCGACGGAAAGGTTCTTCTTGCTGGCAATGTAGACGCGGACCTGCTTGATCACGCCGCCCTCGTCCATCATCCCATCGATCTCCTCGAACTCGTGACCGCTCTGGTTCTCCAGGTCAGCGAACTTCGGACGATACTCGTCGACGATTTCCTCGATCTTCTGCTGGACCGGGGAGCTCTCGATCTGGATATGGCTGTGTGCGCGGGCCAGCTTGGCCAGCAACATCTTGGTGATCTTGCGGTTGGCGGGGATGATAATCTCGCCGGTCTCGACGTCGAGCACGTCCAGCGGGATCTTCTCGCCAAGCAGGATGTTGCTGAGGGCTGTGGTGAGCTGCTCCTCGATCTCGAGGCGGCGGCGCTTGCGCTCCTCCTCAATGTCGCGGATCTGCTTTTTCTCCGCGGCGGTAGGCAACGGACCCTGCCCCGGCGCGCCACCCCGGCGCGGCTGATCCTGCTGCTGGGCGGTGACCTTGACATCCATGACGATGCCGTAGGTGCCGCTCGGCACGGTCAGCGACGTGTCGCGGACGTCGGCGGCTTTCTCGCCGAAGATCGCGCGCAGGAGGCGTTCCTCGGGGGCCAGTTCGGTCTCGCTCTTGGGCGTGATCTTGCCGACGAGGATGTCGCCAGGACGGACTTCCGCGCCAATGCGCACCACGCCGTCGGAGCCGAGGTTCTTGAGTGCCTCCTCGCCCACGTTGGGGATGTCGCGCGTGATCTCCTCGGGGCCAAGTTTGGTGTCGCGGGCGCCAACCTCAAACTCCTGGATGTGCACGGAGGTGAAGATGTCGTCGCGCACCACGCGCTCGCTCACAAGGATCGCGTCTTCGAAGTTGTAGCCGCTCCACGGCATGAACGCCACGAGCAGGTTCTTGCCGATGGCCAGCTCGCCGTCGCGCGTCGCGGGGCCGTCGGCCAGCACGTCGCCGCGGCGGACCTTCTGGCCGCGCTTGACCACCGGCCGCTGGTTGAAGCAGGTGCCGGCATTGGAGCGGCGGAACTTCTGCAGCGGATAGCGGCGGACGTCCTTAGACTTCTTGGCGCGGTTGGCGGGGAGCGAGCCGTCATCGGTGACGACAATCTCGGTGGCGGAGACGTAGGCCACGATGCCCGGCTCCTCGGCCAGCACAGTGACGCACGAGTCAGCGGCCGCGCGGCGCTCGAGGCCGGTGGCGACATACGGCCGCTCGGTGCGGAGCAGCGGCACGGCCTGACGCATCATGTTGGCGCCCATGAGCGCGCGATTGGCGTCGTCGTGCTCGAGGAACGGGATCAGCCCGGCCGCGATGCTCACGACCTGGGTCGGGGCCACGTCCATGTACTGGACCTTGGCCGGCTCGACCTCGAGGAATTCGGCCATGTAGCGAACCGTGACCTTTTCGCCGGCAAAGCGGCCGTCGCTGCCGAGTGGCGCGTTGGCCTGGGCAATGACGAACTTCTCCTCCTGGTCGGCGGAGAGGTAGTGCACCTCGTCGGTGACCTTGCCGTGGCGCACGACCCGGTACGGGCTCTCGATGAACCCGAAATCGTTCACGCGGGCGTAGATGCAGAGCGACGAGATCAGGCCGATGTTCGGGCCTTCCGGCGTCTCGATCGGACAGATGCGGCCATAGTGCGAGCTGTGCACGTCGCGGACCTCAAAGCCCGCACGTTCGCGGCTGAGACCCCCGGGGCCGAGGGCCGAAAGGCGGCGCTTGTGGGCCAGGCCGGAGAGCGGGTTGGTCTGGTCCATGAACTGACTGAGCTGGCTGCGGCCGAAGAAGTCCTGGACCACGGCCGAGAGCGACTTGCTGTTGACCAGCCGGGCGGGCGAGAGCACGCCGGTAGCCGGGTCGAAGAGCGTCATGCGCTCGCGAATCAGGCGCTCGGTGCGGGCCAGGCCGACGCGGCACTGGTTTTCGAGCAACTCGCCGGCGGTGCGGATGCGGCGGGAGCCGAGATGGTCGATGTCGTCCACCACAGCGCGCCCCATGCGAATATCAAGCAGGTGCCGGATGGCCTCGATGACCTCGACACCGGTAACCTCGCTCTTCTTGTTGTCTTCCTCGGCTTCGGTGAGGGTACGGCGATCCTCCGGCACGCGACCGGAGAGACCCAGCTTCTGGTTGATCTTGTGGCGGCCGACGCGGCCCAGATCATAGCGGCGCGGATCGAAGAAGAGCCGCTTGATGAGCTGTTTGGCGTTGGAGGCGGTGGCGGGGTCGCCGGGGCGCAGGCGGTGGTAGAGCTCCTTGAGCGCCTCCTCCTCGCCATGCGTCGGATCCTGGCGCAGGGTCTTGACAAGGATGCCATCGTCCCACGAGACATCCACCACGTCCACCTTGCCGAAACTGGCAGCCGCCATCTGCTGCAGCACGGCCTCCGTGACCGGCTCATAGCGGCGGGCCAGCACGGCCTGGGAGTCGACGTCGATCACGTCGTCTTTGAAAATCAGGTGCTCCAGGTCGGCGTCGGCATGCGGTCCCTTGACATCGAGCGCACGGAACTTGCAGTAGTGGCGCAGGATGCTCTCGTCCGCGCCGAACCCGAGGGTTCGCAGGAACATGGTCGAATGAAACTTGCGGCGCCGGCGCCGGCGGTCCATGTAGACCCACATGATGTCGTTGGTGTCGAACTGGATCTCGATCCACGAGCCGCGGTCAGGAATCAGTCGCACCGAGTAGAGCGACTGCCCGTTGGGGTGGATCGTGCGCTCGGAGCAGATGCCCGGCGAACGGTGGAGCTGGCTGACAATCACGCGCTCGGCGCCGTTGACGACAAAGGCGCCGTCACGGGTCATGAGCGGAACCTCGCCCATGTAGACGTCCTCCTCGCGGATTTCGTCGCCGTCCTTCAGCCGGAACGTCGCGTGCAGCGGCGCGGCGAAGGTGTCGCCCTCGGCCAGAGCCTCCAGTGCCCCCATCTTGGGCTCGGAGAGCTCGTACTTGACGAAGTCGAGGGTATAGCGGCCGTCGTAGCTCTCGATCGGAAAGACTTCCCGAAAGATCGCCTGCAGGCCCTTGTTCTCGCGCCGGCCCGGCGGCACATCAAGCTGCAGGAAGTCCGCATAGGACTTCGTCTGGATCTCAATCAGATCGGGCGGCTGGACGACGGCCTTCAGCTTGCCGAAATCTTTACGTTCTACCATCGGCTAACCTCGCTACCACGGCGTTGTCGACACGGATCCGGTTGAAAGGGGGAAGGGACCGCCCGGTTGGAATCGGGCGGCCCCGCGCAACAGAACGCGAACGGGTCGCGTTACTTCACTTCCACTTTAGCGCCAGCCTTCTCGAGCTGCTCTTTCATCTTGGCAGCTTCTTCCTTGCTGACACCCGTCTTCACCGGCTTCGGGGCGCCCTCGACCAAGTCCTTGGCGTCCTTGAGGCCCAGACCCGTGATGGTGCGCACTTCCTTGATGACCGCGATCTTGTTCGCGCCGCATTCGATCAGCACGACGTCGAACTCGGTCTTCTCCTCGGCCGGGGCTGCCGCTGCTGCGGCCGCCGGAGCCGCCGCCGCCATGGGCGCTGCCGCGGTCACACCTAGGCGCTGCTCCAAAGCCTTGACCAGCTTCGAGAGTTCCAACACGGTCAGCGTCTCGACCCAGTCGATGAATTCCTTCATCTTGCCGCTGACTTCCACTTTGGCTTCTTCGCTCATGTTCCTTCTCCTCTTTACTCCAAGCTAGGCTTTTCAGGCCGCTTTGCTCTTCTTTTCCTCAACCGCTTTCAGAACATACAGCAGGCTCAGCACCTTCTGGTTGAACACGCCAACCAGCTGCATCATCGGTGCGGCCAGGGTGCCGACGAACAGGCCGAGCATCACAGCGCGCGGCGGCAACGTGGACAACGCATCGACGTCGGCTTTGCCGAGAGCCTTGCCGTCGAGGCAAACGCCCTTAATCGCGGACTTCCCATGCGCTTTGACAAACAGCGTCAGAGCCTTGGCAACCTCGCAGGCATCCCCCTTGCCGACCACCACCGCCGTCGGACCCACCAGGAACGGGGCGACGCTCTCCCAGCCAAGCTGCTGCGCCACCTTGTCCAGATAGGTGTTCTTGACCACCTGGACCTTGGCGTTGAGCGGCGCGACCACGCGACGCAGCGCGGTCAGTTCAGACACCTTCAAGCCGCCGTAGTTGAGCACGAACACGTAGTCCGCGGACTCCAGGCGCTTGGTGATTTCCTGCAAAATCGCATTCTTTTCCGGTCTCATCGATTCCTTCTCCCGGCTATTCCTGCTCCGCTGTCAGCGCCACGCGCACACCGACACCCATGGTGGAACTCACGGTGCTACTGCGAATAAACGCGCCCTTGGTGCCAGCCGGTTTCTCCGCCCGGATGGCCTCGACCACCGCATGGATGTTCCCGAGCAGGTGCGCCGGTTCAAAGCTGCGCTTGCCGCAGACCACGCTCACGTTGCCGTTGCGGTCCATGCGAAATTCTACCTTGCCGCCCTTAGCCGCAGTCACCGCGGGGCCGATGTCATCGGTCACGGTGCCTGTCTTTGGGTTCGGCATGAGGCCGCGGGGGCCGAGCACGCGACCCAGCTTGCGAACCTCCTTCATGGCGTCGGTGGTCGCAACCGCCACGTCAAAGTTTGTCCAGCCGCCCTTGACCTTTTCGATCAGGTCGTCGAACCCGACCTCGTCGGCGCCGGCGGCCTTGGCTGCGTCGGCCTGCGCACCCGATGCGAACGCGATCACGCGCACTGTCTTGCCGGTGCCGTGTGGCAGGCTCACCGTGCCACGCACGGTCTGGTCAGACTTCTTGGTGTCCACGCCCAGACGCAGCGCAAGCTCGATGGTCTCATCGAACTTCGCTCCCGCGTGGGCCTTGATGAACGTTACCGCCTCCTCGAGGCTGACCGGAGCCTGAGGCGCCTTCTTCTTAATCTCGAGATACTTTTTGCCGTGTCTTGCCATGGTTCGAATCCCCCGCCTACTCCGTCACATCCACGCCCATGCTACGGGCCGTGCCCTCGACCATGCGCATCGCAGCCTCCTCGGAGGAGGCGTTGAGGTCCTGCTGCTTCGCCTTCGCGATTTCGCGGACCTGCGCGCGGGTCACCTTGCCAACCTTCTCGCGGTTCGGCACGCCAGAGCCCTTGGCCAAGCCGGCGGCGCGCTTCAGCAGCGCCGAGGCAGGAGGACTCTTCATGATGAATGTGAAGCTCCGGTCTGCGAAGACCGTGATCACCACGGGGATCACCAAGCCCGCCTTGTCCTGCGTCTTGGCATTAAAATCCTTGCAAAATGCCATGATGTTGACACCCTGCGAGCCCAGTGCGGGGCCCACCGGCGGGGCCGGGTTGGCCTGGCCAGCAGGGATCTGCAAGCGCACCGTTCCAATGACTTTCTTTGCCATATTTTCGCCTCGTCGTTCGGAGCCCTCCCGGTTCCCAACCGGTGCGAGCGGACCCGCGGTTGACAGTCCTGTGCTACGTGGTGACGCGCTCGACCTGCCAGTACTCCAGCTCGACCGGCGCCGAGCGGCCAAAAATAGCCACCGACACCTTGAGCTTGCCCCGGTCCGGGTCGACCTCGTCCACCGCGCCGGTGAAGTTCATGAACGGACCGTCCGTGATCTTCACCATCTCGCCCGGCTCGAACGCGACCTTCGGCCGGACCTTCTCCTTCTTCGCCTCTACCTGGTTGACGATCGCGTCAACCTCCGCGGCCGCCAGCGGCATCGGCCGCGCGCCACCCACAAATCCAATCACACCGGGCGTCTCCCGCAGAAAGCGCCAAGTCGGTTCCACCAGCTGACGTCCCTCATCGTACAGAGCCAACTGGATCAGCACGTAGCCAGGGAAGAACTTGCGCGTCACGGTGCTCTTGACGCCGTTCTTCGTCTCGGAGACCTTCTCGGTGGGGATGATGATCTCCCCGATGTACTCCGTCATGGCTTGCAGCCGGCCCTGCGCCTCGACATAGCGCTTGACCTTCTGCTCCTGCCCCGTCAACGTGTGCAACACAAACCACTGTTTTGTCATCGATTCCGCCCCCGCCCGCACTCCCGGGCCTGCGTCAGGCCAGCCGCTTCAAGACCAACTGGATCACCTGGTCGCACACCAACACTACGGCGGACAGCAGCACGATGAAGGAACCGACCACCAAGGTCGAATCCATCAACTCGCGGCGCTCCGGCCAGGTCGTCTTGCGCAACTCAATGCCGACCTCGTCGATAAACGCGCCGATTCGCCGGCCAATCTCTTTCACACTGTTCATGGGTTGATGCAACCTTTTCGCCCGCGCCTCGGTCGGTTGGCAGGCCAGGAGGGTCTCGAACCCCCAACCTGCGGTTTTGGAGACCGCCGCTCTGCCAATTGAGCTACTGGCCTGCAGACGGGGACCGTCCGCGCGCCACCGGCCGGACTATTTGGTCTCCCGGTGCAGCGTGCGTTTGCGTTCGGCCGGACAATACTTCTTGATCTCCAGCCGGTTGGTCGTCGTCCGCTTGTTGCGGGTTGTGACGTAGTTGCGTCGCTTGCAATCGGTGCAAGCGAGGATCGCAAGTTCTCTAGCCATAAAATCGATTCCTCCCTGCGGTCAACGGCGCGGGACAGCGGTCGCCCGCCGCCCCCCCGCGCCTCCCGTCTTCGGAAAGCTGTTACTTGAGCACCTTGGCCACCGTGCCGGCGCCGACCGTGCGGCCGCCTTCGCGGATGGCAAAGCGCATCTTGTCCTCGAGCGCCACCGGCGAGATCAGCTTCACGGTGATCGACACGTTGTCGCCCGGCATGATCATTTCCACGCCTTCGGGCAGCGTGATGTCACCCGTCACGTCGGTCGTGCGGATATAGAACTGCGGACGATAACCCTTGAAGAACGGCGTGTGGCGCCCGCCTTCTTCCTTGCTCAGAACATAGACCTCGCCCTGAAACTCGGTGTGCGGCGTGATCGAACCGGGCTTGGCCAGCACCTGACCGCGCTCGACATCTTCCTTCTTCGTACTGCGCAGCAGGCAACCAATGTTGTCGCCGGCCTGGCCCTGGTCGAGCAGCTTGCGGAACATCTCGACGCCCGTGCAGACCGTCTTGACGGTCGGACGCAGGCCGATGATCTCGACTTCGTCGGCAACCTTGACGATGCCGCGATCCACGCGCCCAGTCACCACTGTGCCGCGCCCTTCGATCGAGAACACATCCTCGACCGGCATCAAGAACGGCATATCCAGCACGCGCTTCGGCTCGGGGATGTAGGCGTCCAGCGCATCCATCAGCGCTGTGATGCACTTCGTGGCTGGATCGTCCTTGTCCGTAACCTTCGTGGCCGGCAGCGCGCTGCCGCGGATCACCGGGATATCGTCGCCCGGAAATTCATACTTGGAAAGGAGTTCGCGGATCTCCATCTCGACGAGATCCAGCAACTCCTGGTCGTCCACCAAGTCCACCTTGTTCAGGAATACCACGATGGCCGGCACGCCAACCTGGCGGGCCAGCAGGATGTGCTCGCGGGTCTGGGGCATCGGGCCGTCGGCCGCGCTCACCACCACGATCGCGCCGTCCATCTGCGCGGCACCCGTGATCATGTTCTTGACGTAGTCGGCGTGGCCGGGGCAATCCACGTGCGCGTAGTGACGCTTCTCCGTCGCATACTCGACGTGCGAGGTGGCAATCGTCAGAATCTTGGTCGGGTCGCGACGGCCGGCGGACTCAGAGGCCTTGGCGACCTGATCGTAGGCGATATAATCGCAATACCCCTTCAGCGACTGCACGCGCGTGATCGCAGCCGTCAGGGTCGTCTTGCCATGGTCAACGTGCCCGATTGTTCCGACGTTAACGTGCGGCTTGGTTCGCGAAAAAGTTTCCTTCGCCATGGTGAACTTCCTTCCGTTGCGTACCCTGTCCTGTTTCCCGTTGCCAGTCGTATCGCGGCGACCTGGAGCCCATGAGCGGGATCGAACCGCTGACCTCGTCCTTACCAAGGACGTGCTCTGCCAACTGAGCTACATGGGCTTTTACCCCCGGCCCAGCAGAGGGGCAAAATGCCCCTTACCCGCTCCGTTCACGGCACCCTGCGGTTCGTGTTTCTTCTCCGCCGGATGCCCTGAACGGACCGTATTCTCGGGCAGCGTCGCTCGCCGTCTTTTTGCGCCATTTCCGCTTCACGCCAGCATGGACCGGCTGAAACGAAGCCCCGTAACTGTAGCAGGACACCGACCCCCCGTCAACGGGGTGGTTGAAAAAAATATGGCCCGGACTGATTTGCCCGATCAGTGCAGCACGCAGTCGATCATATGCGGGCTGGACATGGTGAGAATCTCGGCCCGCGGCACGATCACCCCCAGGAGCTTCACTTGCGTGCTCACGATTTTCTTCTGCTGCTTGTCCGAAAGGGCCTGCTTCAGCCTGCACCGCAGGTTTCCCTCCAGCACGAGAATTGTGTCCTTTTGCACGGATATGACCTGCAGCACCTTGGCAGAGACAATCACCGTCTTACCGCCGACCAAGGGATCTGTCCGGATCGCGTTAAGAATCTGATACACATTCATTTCCGGGGTCGGTGCGCCGCCGGCTGCAGGGTCTCCGCGCACCTTCCCCCCCTGCTGGACAGGTGCACTCTTCGGCGGTTCGGTACGATCCAACTCCGCCTGCAGCACCGCCAGGCTCATGTCGCCGTCATGCAACATCTCCTGAAACACCCGGGACGACTTCCATTTGACCGCCTGCTTACCGGAGCCGCCGCATGCGGCGCAGGGCTGTGCCGCATCGGTCTTGTCATGCCCGCTCCCGGCGCACGTCGCGCAAGTAGTCACCAGCGAGGCAAACGATGCCAGGCAGAAATACTGCGGATCACGTCCGCGAACCGCCTGCAGCGCCGTCCCAGCCCGCTTGACGTCGCCCGCAGCCAGGCAGCCTGCGCAATAGATGGATACGTAATGGCAGAACGCGCCCGCATTCGCCTGCCCGACCGCCGCCTTGCCCAGTTCGCTCAGCAGAACCGCATCGTTCGGCGTCTGCCGGAGGCGGGCACAGATCTCATGCGTGCGGTGGATGGCCACAACGTCCGTGTTTGTGGATGCCTGCGCAAGCTGCTCTGCCGACAGCCCCAGATCCGCCGCGGTCGCGCACCGATAGCCGCCATCCGTCGTGCGCACCACCAGAATGTCGCCATCCCGGCCGATGACCGTCACGGCCGGTGTCTCAGCCGCCGCCAGCGCGGGCAGGGGTGTCGGAGCTGGAGCCGTCTGGGCTGGTGCCTGCGCTGCCAGCAAACAAGCTGCCACAGCCAGCCACGCCGCCCGTCGCTTCGCCGGTATGTCCATTCTCATCCGGAACCCCGCTTTGTGGAAGGCCGGCGCGCGCCAAATGCCAGACCCTGCACCGACCCGATCCGCGAAAGGGGGTAAACCTACCCCTTTCCTTGCGCCACATTCAATCCTTTTCTAATCAACGTCGGCACCGGAATTCCGGCTTGACCCCGTCCACCGGACTGGCATGCTAAGAAACCGTGCGGACCGCGTGTCCGGTCCGCACGCAGAGAGGTCACAGGCATGAAGCGTTTCTTCCGCACCAAATCGCGCGATCACCTGCTGGCGGACCTGTCGTCCGGCGCCACCCTGCACCGCGTGCTGGGGCCGTGGCACCTGACCTTCCTCGGGATCGGATGCGTCATCGGCGCCGGCATTTTCGTGCTCACCGGGCATGCTGCCGCGCAATGGGCTGGCCCGGCCATTGCGCTCTCGTTTGTCTTTTCGGGTGTGGCCTGCACCTTGGCCGGACTCTGCTATGCCGAGTTCGCCTCCATGATCCCCGTGGCCGGCAGCGCCTACACCTATGCCTACGCCACGCTCGGCGAGCTTTTCGCCTGGATCATCGGCTGGGACCTGATCCTCGAATACCTCTTCGGAGCCTCTGCTGTGGCCGTCGGATGGTCCGGCTATGTCGTCAGCTTCCTAAAGGACTTCGGCGTGACGCTGCCGACAGCCCTCGCCAGCGCCCCCCTCACCTACGACGTCGCTACCGGACTGCACCTCACCGGCGGCTACGTGAATCTTCCGGCAGTCTTCATCGTCGCGCTGATGACCGCGCTCCTGGTGGTCGGCATCCGCGCCTCGGCCAACTTCAACAATCTGATCGTGCTGGTCAAGGTGGCTGTCATCCTGCTGTTCATCGGCTGCTGTGCGGCGTTCATCCGCCGCGCGAATTGGACACCGTTCATCCCGCCGCACGATCCCGTCACCGGCGCGTTCGGCTGGAGCGGCATCCTGAGCGGCTCAGCTGTAGTCTTCTTCGCCTACATCGGGTTCGACGCCGTCTCCACTGCGGCGCAGGAGACGCGCAACCCGCAGCGCGACATGCCCATCGGTATCCTGGCCTCGCTCGCCATCTGCGCCGTGCTCTATGTGGCGGTCGCGCTCGTCCTCACCGGCATCGTCAGTTACCAGAAGCTCAACGTCCCCGACCCGATTGCCGTAGGGATCAACGCCGCCGGCGAGTCCGTGCGCTGGCTGCGGCCGTGGGTCAAACTGGGCGCCATCGCGGGGTTGAGTTCGGTCATCATGGTGCTGCTCATGGGGCAGCCGCGCATCTTCTTCTCCATGTCAAGGGATGGCCTCCTGCCGCCAGTGTTCAGCCGCGTGCACCCGGTCTTCCGCACGCCGCATATCACCACGCTGCTGACCGGCGGCACGGCCATGGTGATCTCCGGGCTCTTCCCGATCGGCTTTCTTGGCGAGCTCGTCTCCATCGGCGCGCTGCTGGCTTTTGCCATGGTCTGCGCCGGCGTGCTGGTGCTGCGCCACACACGCCCCGACTACCCGCGACCGTTCCGCACGCCCTGGGTGCCGGTCGTGCCGGTCTTGGGATGTGCGCTGGCCCTGATCCAGATGGCTTTTCTACCGGCCGGCACCTGGATCCGGCTCGTAGTCTGGATGATCCTGGGATTGCTGGTCTACCTCTTCTACGGCCACACGCACAGTCATCTGCACAGCCAGCCTCCGAGATAGGGCGGGCGCGCAACACACAAGCCGGCAGACATGTGCGTTTTGCCGCTACGACTCTGCCGCGGCCCTGCGCTGGCTGATCCAGACCGCCGCCGTAATCAGGAGGCTCCCCGCGGCCAGGCGCACCGGATCCGCCCGGCCGCCGAACACCAGCAGCGAGACCGCCACGCCCAACGGGATCTTGAGGTTGTTGCAGACCGCCAGCACATCCGCATTCGTGCGACGCGCGCCGGAGTTCCAGAGGAAAAACCCCAAGCCGGAGGCGACCACGCCCAGATAGATCACGGCCGCCGTCTGCCAGCCGGAAAGAGCCACGGAGCCGCGCGACGTGGCGAGCAGCGTCCACGGCAGCGTCACCAGCATCCCGCCCAGGTACAGCCACCCCATCGCGCCCACGTCATCGACCCCCTCCCGACGGCGCGCCCAGCCACGATAGGCCAGCTGGCCGACTGCAAAGCAGAGATTGGCCCCCTGAATCAGCAGAAACCCGCGCCAGGACGCCAGACCATCCCCTCGCTGCCAGAGGACAACGCCGGCGCCCGCCGCGGCCAGGCCCGCCGCCAGCAGCGCACGCCACGAGGCGCGCCCCTGCCAGGCATGGTGCAGCAGCACCACGTAAATCGGCGTGAAAACCGTGAAGAGCACCACCTCATGGGGCTGCAGGCAGACGAAGCTCTCGTTGTAGCAGAGGTACATCAGGCCGAACTGCACCGCGCCGATGGCCAGCAGCACCGGCCGATCCCGTGTCGCCATCCGCCGCAAAAAAGGGAGGAAGACACACACCGCCAGCACCAGCCGTGCACAGGCCAGAAACGAACCGGATACGCCGTCGAGCGTCCGGCCGATCAAGCCGGGCGAGAAGGCCCAGATCAAGGAGGCGATGAGAAGTTGGAGCATGGGAAGAATGACAGAGGTCGGAGATCAGAGGTCCGGGGTCCGGGGTCAGAAGTCAGAGGGCGGAGATCAGAGGGCAGAGATCGGGGCGAGAAGACGATGAATGTAAAAGCAAAATCAACCGCTCGTGTCTCGCTTTGGGTTGCACAGTTTTCACCATGAAATCTCTCCGGTCGCATGTCAACGGCGGATATTGGGCGGCCGATTTGCTACGTTTGCGCTCTGAATTCTGATCTCTGTCCTCTGATCTCACGCCCCGGGCTGCGGCTCCAGCAAGCCGTGGTAGCGCAGGTAGGACTCGGCCACCTCGTTACCCATGTAGCGCCGCAGCGCCTTGGGGTCCGTACTCTTCAGGTCAACGAGGATCAAGCCATCCACCACAAAGCTGAATTCCGGATCCACGTTGAAGGCCACCAGCCGCCCGCCGAGCTTCAGGTACTGGCGCAGCAGCACCGGCATCCCTTTGTGGTCCGGCTCGACATCCTCGACCAAGCCGGAGACCTGTTCCATGTCGTCAAAGAAATCGCGGTACTCGAGCTGGGTCCACTCCGCGTTCCGCGGCGGGCGCGGCGGCCGGCGCGGCTTCACGAGGTCGGCCAGGTCCGACGACATGCGCACCCGGCGCAGCGACTCGATGATCATGTTGCGCGAGGCCTCGCGGTACTCGTTGGTGATGCTCACCGGGCCGAACAGAATCCGGTAGCGCGGGTTCTTGCCGATGAACGCCGAAATCCCCTTCCAGAGCAGCAGCAGCGAGGTGTAGGCCCGCTGGTATTCCGGCCGGATGAACGACCGCCCCAGCTCGATCGCCGGCTGGATGCGGTTGAGAAAGCGCTCGTCAAAACGGAAGATCGTGCGCGTGTACAGCCCCTTCACGCCATAGTCCTCGACAATCCGGTCCGTCATGCCCAGCCGGTAGCCGCCCACCACCTCCTGGCGGGCCTTGTTCCACATGAAAAGGTGCCAGTAGTACTTGTCGAAGCGGTCCACATCCAGCGCCTCGCCCGTCCCCTCGCCCACGGCGCGGAACGTCAACTCGCGCAACCGCCCGATCTCGCGCATCAACGCCGGCGCCTGGCGCGCCAGCGCCACGTAGACCTCCATGTCGCCGGATTCGACCATCTTCTGCTCCGGCGGCAACGCCGCGATTTCGCGGGCGTAGGTCTCGACCGGGGCTGGCGCGCAGACCGGATCGGATGGCAGCGCACGGGGCAAGCGGACGAAGAAGGGACGGCGGCGGTGGCTCTCGCGCTCCGCCAGCAGGTACGTGCGCAGGCGCAGATACCGGATGAGCTTCTCGTCGCTCGCAAAACAGGACAGGTCCTTCCAAGGGATCGGCGTGCCGATCCGCAGCTTCACCTCGCACCCCTGCTTGTTCGCAAGCTGACGCGGCAGCAGCAGGGTCCGCAGACGCGGGTGGATCACGCCGGCGGCCTGGAATATCGCGTCGTTGTGCCCATGGACGAAAATTGTAAGCACCGTGGCCTGCGTTCGCCGCACCAAGGCTGCGGTCTTGTAGTCCCATGCCGGATCGCGGATCAGCCCGCTGTGCAGGTCGAAGCTGGAGACTTCGCCAGCGGGAAAGATGCCCAGCATGCCGCCGTTCTGCAGCCAGCGCAGGCTCTCCTTCATCGGCCGGATGTTCCGCGATGCAGCCCCCGATGCGCCAAACGGATCCACGAGGATGAACAGGTCGCGCATCTCGGGAATGCCGCCCAGCAGGAAGTTCGCCATGCACCGCGCGTCCGCCCGCACCGAGCGCAGCAACGACAGCAGGATGACCCCCTCGACGCCGCCGAACGGATGGTTCGCCACCACCACCACCGGCCCCGTGGCCGGGATCTGCGCGCGATCCTCGTCCGACACCGTGTAGGAGACGCCCATCGCCCGCAGCGTGCGGTCGGCAAACGGCAGCGCAGGGTCCATGTCGGCTGCCCGGCGGTGAATCGCGTTCATCCGGGGGATCCCCAGCAGCCACTCAATCGCCGGCCCCGCCGGCAGCAGCAGATTGCGCAGCAGCCGGTTCGAGATCCGGTTCAACGGCAGATGCATGACACCGGAACGCTTCGCTGGCTCGGACATGCGGGCCATATTACCCGACCGCCCCGCGCCCGGCAACCCATCGCGCAATATCGGTTCCACCCCGGCCGCGACGTGACGCACCAGTGGAGGGCCGGGTTCCACCCCGGCCACGAGACACCTTCCGCCTGCCTGCAGCTTCTCCGAAAGCCCTCTCTTACCTTAACCTGCAGGCTGTAGAGAGCCAATTGCGGGAATTCTTCTCGGTGATGGATGAAGCTACCTCCAGTCAGCCGTCGGCCACAGTTGCGGCTGCTGCTGCGGGAACAATCAGGGGGAGTTCGTTTTGTAAAAAAGCCTTTTCAGCCACCGCAGGAGGGATGCGATCCATCGGGGAGACCGGTGGCGCCGGAAAGATCGTTATCCGTAACCATCGCAGCAGCAACGAGTTATCAATATATTTCCGCTTGCATCCGTTGCAGTTCGTGCAGGTCGCGGTGGAATAGCCGCGTCAGGTGGGACTCAACTGCCCAAACAGGTCACGCGAAAATCAGTGGGGGAAGAAGTAGACAAAAATAGACAGAATTAGACACGAAACAGGCCCCCCTTCCGGACATAATTTTTCGCATCTCACTGTGCATCAACGAGTTAGAGCCGAATTGCGGCGTTGTGGCCGGTGTTTCGTGTCTATTTTTCATCGTGTACGTCCCCGCCGGCACCGGCAACACCCGCACCTTGCCCTTGGGGGCAAAAAGGGTCGTATTTTGACAATAGATTCAGGCTTATGCTCCGATCCCTCCAGCATTCGCATGGCGCGCAGTTTCAGTCGTTGCAAATGGGAATCTTTTTGCAGGCGCGCCGCCAGCCGTGTGACGGCCTTGCTCACCGCGTGAGGTTTCGTCTGTCTGCCGGCAGATGGAACGAAGTGTACGGTCCAACAGATCTCCGATGCGCTCATATGACCTGCCATTCACGGGGTGCAGGATGGCTGTGATGAAAACAATTCTGCTTATTTCAGATTGCCGACCAGGTTGCTCTGCGCGTCGGCGGCCTTTTTCATCAGGTTGGAGAGCATTGTCTCCAGTTGGCTCCGCCGATCCATGGCCTGCTGCAGTTGGAGCATGTCCTGGTCGGTTATTCCGGTCACGGCATCCTGTTTGGCTGGCGTGAGGTTGGCTGACAATTGGGAACCATGCCCTGCTGCCATGACCACAGCCGGCCGCACCGGAAGATTCGTGGCCGCGAGCTGCGCAATCTGCTGGCCGGCGCCCTGACCGGCGGCATCAGCCTTGTTGTGCGTGCCCGCCGCCTGCCGCTGCGCGGCCTTCTGGCTGCTGCTGGCCTTCACGTTGTCGAGGATCCCTCTCAAATCGTCGCGTGCAGCTTGCGTCGCCTCCATCATGACGAGAAAGGCCAGCGCCTCGACATCCGCATCCGCCAGCGGCTGACCGGCAAACCGCGCCTGGATATCGGCCTTGACCGTTGCCTCGCCAGCCTTCGAATCCTTGCTGATTTTCTTCGCCTCGGCCGACACCCATTCACGCACAGCCGGCTGGAGCGCCGGTGCGAGCCTGGCGTGAAGCGCCACGGCCTGCTCCGGAATCGGATTTTCTGAGGCACGGATGCCGGATGCGCACAACAAGACCAGAACAGACATCGACAGATGAGTATTCATGGGTGGAAGTGAACCAGAACCGCGCCTGGAAGTCAAACGGGCGGGCGGTAGGTCAGTTAGCCACTTGCGCGGCGCGGCGGCGCATGGACAGCCCGCCGCCGGCCGACTACACTACTCGTCCGTCCACCACCTGCCACGGGAGCCGCCTCCATGCATCTGCGCCATTGCGTTGCGATCCTCGTCCTGCTTCTGTGCGCCACCGGCTCTGTCGCGCCGGCCGCCGACCCGGCCCTCCTGCCGGAACTCGCCTGCGGACCGCTGCCTGACACGGCGCAGGTCCTGGCGCACGCTGCTGTTGTCACTGCCGAACGCTACCCCGATGCCGACACCGTGCTCGTCGAGGATCTCGTCCGCGAATCCGTCCACCCAGACGGCACCTCCGTGCAGGTGGACGATGAATACGTCAAGATTCTTACCGAAAAGGGGCGCCGCGACTCGGCCACGCGTTCGTTCTACCTCCCCACCGCCTACGGCACCACCGTCGTGCTGCGCGCCGAAATCGTCAAAGCCGACGGCGCCCGTACAGCCATCGACCCTGCGCGCAACAGCCGCGTCATGGTCGATCCCGGCCAGATGGGCGCAAATATCTATGATCCCAACAACAAGGTCATGCAGCTCTCCATCCCCGGACTCGCCATCGGCGACATCGTCCACGTCATTGCCCTCAACACCACCTACAAGACACGCGTGCAAGACACCTGGGCCGACAACACTTCGCTTGAGGGTGAGTCGCCCATCGTCTCCTTTGTCTACGAGGTCATCCTGCCTGCCAACCGGCCGCTCCGACACATCCGCCTGCGTGCGCCGGTTTCCAACACGGTCGACTACGCCGCTTCCACACTCGCCGACGGCCGCACGCTCCACCGCTGGACCGCCCGCGATGTGCCGCAGATGTTCCCGGAACCGAACATGCCGGCCGTCCACACCGTGGTCCAGCGCGTCCTGCTCAGCACAGCCGAGAACTGGCCCTCCCTTTCGCGGTGGTACGCAGAGCTCTGCCGGCCGCGTCTCGCGGCCGTCACCCCGGAGATGCGCACCGCTGTCTCGAATCTCGTCGCCGGACTCCCCGATCGCGACAGCCGTATTCGCGCGCTCTTCAAATTCGTCTCGCAAGAGGTCCGCTACATGGGGATCACCACCGAGGATGTCGCCCCCGGCTACGAGCCGCACGACGTCTGCCTCACCTTCCGCAACCGCTACGGCGTCTGCCGCGACAAGGCCGCGCTGCTCGTCGCGCTGCTGCGCCTGGCCGGCTTCGAGGCCCATCCGGTGCTGATCAACGTCGGCCCGAAGATGGACCCGGATGTCCCGGTCCCCTATTTCAACCACGCCATCGTCGCGGTGATCGAACCTGGCGGCGAGGTCCGGCTCATGGACCCCACCAACGAAAACACGCCCGACCTATTTCCCGCCTACCTCGGCAACCGCAGCTACCTCGTGGCCAACCCCACCGGCGACACGCTGCGCGTCTCGGCCGTGCCGCCTGCCGCGCGCAACCTCGTGCGCATCTGCACCCGCGGCGCGCTCGACGAGACCGGCACGCTCGCGCTCGACGCCGCCATCGCCTTCGAGGGAATCAACGACACCGCCTACCGCGGCAAGTTCCTGCGCCTCAAGCCCGACGAGCGCCGCCGCTTCTTCGAAGGCCTGTTGAAGACGCGTCTCCCTGGCGCGGAAATCACTGCCTTCCGCCTCGCGCCGGAATCGCTCCAGAACACCGCTGAACCGCTGACCGCCACGCTCGCCTGCCGCGTCCGCGACTACCCCATCGCCGGCGACGGCGCCACGCTGCTCGACCTGCCGTGGCTCGGCTCCTCCCTTGGCTACGTGAACTTTTTCACCGATGGTGCCACTCTCGAGCGGCGCAAGTACCCGTACGTCACCGAGATCGCCTGCGGCGTGGAGGAATCGTTTGCTATCGACTGCGGCCGCCTCGCCGCCTCGCCGCGGCAGCTTCCGCCCGAGATGAGCGTCCAGCGTGCCGGTGTCGAGTTCCACATGGCCGTGACCCTCACCAACCAAGCACTCGCCGGCCAGTACTGCTACCTCCTCACACAGCCGGAGTTCGACCCTGCCGCGTATGCGGAGCTCAAGCAATCTCTCCGAGATGCCGAGTTCGCCGGACGCCACCGCCCGGTCTTCACCGCCATCTCTGCCGCCCAGCCGGATGTGCGCGTGCTCGACGATACGCTCCGCGTTGAACTCGCCGATGCGCACGCCTGGACTGCCACCCGCACCATTGTGCGCCAGATCCTGACCTACGCCGGCAAGAAGCGTTTCGCGGAACTCAAGATGCCGTTCAACCCTGTCTGGCAGGCCGCGGACCTTGTCGAGGCCACGGTCTCCAACCGCGATGGCACTGTGCATGCCGTGACGCCGCGGGAGATCAACCTCATGGACGCCGAGTGGGTCGCCGGCGCGCCGCGCTACCCGGCCGGCAAGCTCCGCGTCGCCAGCCTCCCGGGCGTGGAGATCGGCAGCGTCATCCGCGCCACGGTCCGCCGCACCTATCGCGAGGCGCCGTTCTTCTCGCTCGAGCACGACTTCGGCGGATTCGATCCGGTCAACGCCATGACGCTGGAGGTCGTTGCGCCGCGCGACCTGCCCCTGTCAATCGTGGCCTGCCACGCCGACGCGCTGCACGCCACGTGCGCCACCAACGGCCAGCTCCTCGTGCGGCGATGGGAGGCCAGCCCTCTGCCAGCCTGCCGGCCGGAGGAGAGCCTCCCGCCCTGGCCGGTCTTCCGTCCTACCGTGCTCCTCTCGGCCGGCGCCTGGCCCGCCTACAGCCGCGAACTGCAGGGAGCGTTCGACGCCGCCGCCATTGTCACCCCTGCCATTCGCGACCGAGCCCAGGCCGATGTGCACGGACGCAACACGCCGGCCGCACGCCTGCAGGCCATCCGCGACGACGTCGCCAAGGCCATTCGCGAAGGAGGCCCCTCGTTCCTCGACCTTCCCCTCGCCTGCCTCACGCCCGCGGAACGCACGCTGGCAGAAGGCTACGGCCACGCCGCCGACCGCGCCATCCTTCTCGCATCGCTGCTGCGCGCGGCAGGGTTCGATGCCGCCCCGGTGCTGGTCTCCAGCGCCGCGCGCCTTGTCCCCGCGCTGCTCGACCCGTTCATTGCCGTGCCTCAGGCCGGTTTGTACGACCGCGTCCTGGTGCGGGTCGCACAGCCGGGCGCGGAACCGGTCTACCTCAACGACAGCGACCAATACGACGAACTCGGCGCCACGCCGCATGCGCGCCACCCATTCCTCGCGCTCGACAACGGCACCGGGCGCGTGGCCGTGGCCGAGCACTACCGTGATCGCGAGCGCGCCGAGTGGACCATCGAGCTGGACACCAATGGGTGCGCGCTGATCACCGTGACCAATGGGTACTTCGGCAGCGCCTGCGGCGAGTTCCGCAAGCAGTACGTCGAGATGCCCCCCGAAGAGCGGTGCCGCCACTTCCAGGGGTTGGTGGCGGAAGTCTCGCAGTCCGCCGTGGCCTGCGGCGATCTTATCACCGCCACAAACGCCTACCCCGGCTGGCGAAGCTTCACTGTGCGGGCCGAGCAATATGCCGTGCGCGCTGGAAACACGCTCACGCTCCTGCTCCCGGACACCGGCACAGCCGTCATCCCCCTGCGCGCCGATCGCCGCGCCAACCCGCTGCTGGTGGCTGAACCGCGCGAATGCGAATGGATCTGCCGCGTGCTCCTGCCGGCTGGCGTGCGCGCCATCCCGGTGCTGCCGGCGGCGACCGACCACGAGTTGCCAAACCGACTCGGCCGCATCCGCACGGAAACCCGGCGCGCCCAGCTTTCGGACGGCCGCACGCAGCTCACGATCAGCCGCACCACCATCCTCGAGCCAGCCATCCTCCCGGCCGACGAATACCCCGCGCTGCTCGAGATCGACCGCTGCCTCAATCACCCGCAGACGCGCACGATTCTGGCGGAGTTTTAAAATCGATTGCCCGGATGGCCAGGCCCATGCCGCCTCGCCGGCCGTGGGCCCAAAGGCTGCGCTTCATCCCGCGGCGGTCAATTATCCGCTGCGGTCACGGGCTCAATCGAGAGCCTGTGCGTGATTGGCCGGAAGGCGCCGGTCACCAGGGAATGATGGGCGGCACATTTGGCCGCCACCTTCTCCCGCAGCAATTTCACGGCGTTGGCGACCGCCTCCTCCGGCGCGAGCGAAGTCTGCAGGTCGGCCAGTGTCGCAAAATACGTCTTGATCAGCTTGGTCTCGTCCCCCTGCTTGGCCGTCACAGCCGCATCCACCTTGCCGAACGCATCGCAGAACGGGTTCGCGGGAAACTCCGCGGCCAGGTTGATGCCGCCGGCCAGCTGCTCGCCCGTGAACACCTTGCGCGACGTCCCCCATGTCACGGCGATTTTTGCGGCCGCAGGATGCTTCACCACCAGCGTCAGCCGGTTCAGTTCCTGATTGAACGGCACATACGGCAGGATGCTGAGCGTCGAATCCGGCGACTTGCCATCGCCGGAGAAACAGAACGGATAGCGGCGGCTTTCGATCTCCATGCCGTGCGCATCCGCCGCCACAATCCTGTGCCCGGCCGTGACATCCCCCTTGCCAGTCTGCCTATCGAACGTGAAGGTGCCGATCTGTCCGCTGAGCCCCATCGCGCGCAGGAAGGCATAGGCCATGACCACATGACCGTTGCCCGCCGGGTGAACGCCATCCGGGCCGCAGAGATGATACGCTTCGCCGTAGGCGGCCTTGGCGCCGGCCATGGCCCGCATCATCGGCTCATGCACGTTGGCGAACGGCATGCCATGTGCCGCCGCCTGCTCCTGCGCGATCTGCGCCAGATGCGCCAGCGTGTCATTGTAGACGACGGCGCCACCGCCGCGCGGGCCGTAGGTCGTGGTGTCCACGGCGCCGGGCGACCCCACGATCACGCGCACATTGGATTTCTGTGCGCGATCCAGAAACGCCTGCAGGTTGGCGCGATAGGCGGCGCCGGTCTTGTCGTCATACGCACGATAGCCGCCGTCGTTCATGCCGTAGCAAATGGTGACCAGATTCGGCTGGAAACCGAACACATCCCACTCCATCCGCTGCAGAAGCCCCGGCAATTTTTCGCCGGACCAACCGATCTGCACGCACCAAAGCTCCAGCTCCGGCACGCAGACCGTCAGGTAATCCTCGATGAACCGCGAATAGCGCTTCTGCTCGGTGATCGAGTCGCCGGCAATGACGATCCGATCTCCTGGTTTCACCGCCAGTCCGGCGGCGGGCACATCCGCCGCGCCGATACCGGTCGCCCACGACAGTGCAAGAACCGTAGCAACCTGCACCAATGCCCATCGACCTTTCCCGCTCGTCCGCATACGACCTCCTGAATTCCGCTTCCGGCATTTTTGTGATCACATACTCCGCGACGCTCGGGCTGAAATGTCCGTCGGCGGAACAGGAGCCCGCAGCCGCTCTTTTTTCATCCATTCGAGCGTACCGGGACCGCCCCTGATGGTCAAACGCAACTTTGGCAACAGACTCCCCGGCGGCATGCCCTGCTTTTGCGGCAACGAGAGATCGCGGATGGTGCAGACAAGGCTGGCGCGTCCTCGCGCCGAACCCGGGAACGGGAAAGGACGTGCCATGGACTGGGGGGTTGCGGCGAGGACGCCGCGCCCTACCGCCTCTGCAGCTACACAATATTTCTCTTAACAGCACAATCGCGCAAGGCCCTCATCCGTTTTCTATTGCGTTGCGGCCCCCTGGGGGGGGTGTGCTAGAGTGAAATCATGGTTGGTGCATCGGTGCAGACAGGCGCGACGGCGGGCACGAACCGCTCCAGCCGGCGCAAGCGCCGCGGACAGGCGATGATCGAATACATCGTCGTGTTTGTCGCCCTGTTTGCCACGGTGATCTCGCTGGCGGTCCTCCTGTACGCCGTGCGACAGCAATCCAACCGGACGCTCGACCTGGTCGCCTCGGATTATCCGTAGCGACCGACGCAGCGAAAACAGGAAAAGGAGCCAGAACATGCACACACGCTTCGGCAACCGGCGCGGCCAGACAATGGTCGAGTACATCATTATTGTCGTCCTGATCGCCATCGCGCTGATCGTCCTCTTCTCCAAGCTGAGCAAGGCTGTCGGCACAAAGGTCGCAGGCGCCACTTCCTCGCTCGACGCCACCGCGGGCGGCGAAGCCGTCACAGCCCTCAACAACATCGACGAAAACAGCCTGAAGAACCTCAAAGAAACGGGCATCCAGTAGCCTGGGAACAGGTTCGGAACGGAACGGCATGCGACCCGGAGATCAGTGCGGGGCGCGAAGTCCCAATTCTCGCCGCGGACAGGCGATGATCGAGTCGTGTATTGTCATAGTCTTTCTCTGCCTCTTATTTCTAAGCCTGTTCCAGTTCATCCACGCCAACGTGGCCCGCGAGTTTCTTTATCACTCCGCTGCCTGCGCCGCGCGCGCCCGGACCGTGGGCCTCAACCAGTGGATGGTTCAGAAAGCCATGCGCGTGGCTGCCATACCCAATGCCGGGACCCTCACCCAGCCCGCGGTCGACAAGACCGACTGGAGCCTCGTCAAAGCCCTCGCCACCAAGGGACCCGGCCGGTTGTGGGACTTCGCCCTGCGCTCCACGTCGCAATCCCCAACCCTGGGCATTGAACTGGCAAGAGTCCCCTTCTATCTGGAGAGTGACAACCAGCCGGACGCAGACGAAACCCTCAATTACGATCGCTGGGATTCCATCACTCTGGACGCCTCGCCGATCCCCAACAATGCCAACAGCCTGACCGCTCTGGTAAAGCAGCCGCATGGCCTGCTGGCCGGCCTGGAATCGCTGGCAGCAGGCAAGCTCGATCCATCAGACAACACCACCAATCTTCAATTGAGCGCTTCTTATACCATCGAGGCACACTATTCACTCTACCTGAATGATAAGAACTGGTGACGCAACGGACAGAGATACAGGAACCCGCAATGGAGGAGCGCCACCCTCCATTAGAGCGGGTGGAGGTAGGACGCGCAGTCCCGTGCGCGCCGCGGCGGCCAAGGGACTGGCCGCCCTACCACGTGGGAACCAACGGACACATACTTTCTTAATCTGCTCTCACGCCATGCCCCATCTCATCCAGATAGCACTCCGCCGCGGCAACCGCCGCGGGCAGATCGCGATCTTTCTGCTGCTGCTTCTGACGGTTTTGGCATTCGTCTTCCTCTGGCACGTCGACATCCACCGCATCGTCACCGGAAAAACCCGCAGCCGCAACGCCGGCGACGCGGCTGCGCTGGCAGGCGCGCGCTGGCAGGGGATCGGTCTCAACCTCGTCGGCGAACTCAACCTCCTGCACGCGATGGCCCTCTCCGCCAACGACGCCGTAGCGGTCAATGCCATCACCAACATGCAGGCCCGCGTGCTCTTTACCGCCCCGCTCATGGGGCTTGCGGCCGCACAGGTCGCTGCCAAGAACAACGGTATGTACGCGGAGGCTGCCTACGCCCGACTCATCCTACAGCACGCCGCCGAAGTCCGGCATTACGGCGACATCATCGGTGGCGTACCGCTCTTCGTCCAGCCGTTCGACCGCGCCTGGGAGGAATACGCCACCCTACTCGAGGCCATCGCCAGCGACGGCATTGCCGCTGGTCCGGACAACACCTTTCTCTACGGCGACAGCACCGGCGGCCACATCCTCCTCGACCGCAACTTCTATACCGCCGTGGCATGCAAGTGGTGGTGCTGGTTCTTTCTGTACCACTCCGGGCTGCTGCAGGCCTATACCGACTACCACTGGTGGCCGCCCCTGCCGCCACCCGATCCGCGAATCTTTTTCAACTCCGAATATCTGCCGCTCTGGCTGCGTCCGGACACCGTCCAGCTCCGCGCGATCCTGAGCACCGCCAGCCTGCTGGACGAGGCCGCGCGCGATGGCGTGAACATGACCGGCTTTATCGAGACCAACGTCATGTTCCGGAACGAAACCTGGTATGTGTATAATTCCTGGTGGGGTCCCTGGAGCCTGATGGACACGAACACGTTCCCGCTCGCCGGCACGCTGAAACCGGAATACGACTACGCCGGTGCAGACGTAATGATGCGGGTCCAGGCATCCATCAACCGCATGACGCCGGGGCTGGACAATTCATCCGGCAGCAACAGCATCCTCTGGACCGCGGCCGCCAAGCCGTTCGGCGCCCTCGGCGCCGGCACCGCAACCCCCCTCGTCCCCGCTGCCTACGGGCTCGTGCTCCCCTGCTTCTCGGCCGTGCGGTTGATCCCCATAGATGCCTGTTCCGGCTCCGGAAACGGCTCGTTCGACATCGGCTGGCGACAGCATGTCAACGTGCACCTGCCGATCTACCTCGCCTCCGGCGTCACAACCCCCGGATGCTGGTACTGCCAGCAGCTCGTGACCTGGGAGATCCCCGCGTTCCGTCAGGAAGGGATCGCCTGGCTTTCCACCAACAGCTACCGATGCACCCTTCCGTCGCCAGGTGGCGGAGGGGGTGGCCACGGCGGCGGCTCACCCCACGGACATTGATTTCCCGGCAAAACGCCATGAACCAGCCACCACTCCATACGCCTCGCGCCGGACAAGCCATGATCGAGCTGATGCTCGGCATGATCCTGATCCTGATCCTGGTGGCTGGCACCATACAGTTCATGGTGGTTGCCTTTGCGCACGCCGGCCTCGACGGCAACCTCCGGGGAGAGGTCGGACTCCTCGCGCTCTCCCCGCAAGCGTTCCAGGACACGCCGCGCTACATTCAGACCTGGGATCCGGGGGCCGACGGCCAGCGCCTCACGGCTGATGACCAGGCCAAGCTGACCTCGTCACGCACACTTGCCGTCATTGCCAACGACAGCATAGTCCAGCCAACCGACTGGAACTTCCTCAATGCGCTGTCCAAAGGCTGCTCGCTGCAACAGATCGACCAGTCCGCCGCGCCCGAGGCAAACCTTGGCTTCGTGAAAAAGACCCAGGCGCTCTCCGTATCGGTTTCCGACGTGGCCCAGAATCTGTTCTATGCCAGCGACACCATCATCGTGAAAGAAGAGGTCTGGCTTCCCATCCTGAACGGATTGTATTGAAGCCGCTCCGTTGTTATATGCGCAACACACCGTCCAACCGTGTTTCCGTCACCACGGCGTTTCGTTGCCTGCTGTTGCCCGGCCTGCTGCTCCTCGTCGGTTTTGCGACCACCGCGCGCGCCGACGTCTTCCTGCGGCTGGGACGCGGCACGCTGGCCCTGGAGCAGCTTGGCGGACTGCTGCTGCAGCGCGCGGACGTCCGCATCAACGGCCAGCCCGGCAAGCTCGCGGTTTACGGCTTCGAGGCAGATGCTGCCACACTCGCGCCCGACCTGCGCAAGGCCCTCCCGCTGCCAGAGCTGCAGACCGCCGACGCTTCCCTTGCCACACACGTCGCCGACGGCCGGGCCACTTCCCTGCTGCTGCTGCCCGGATCCGGCCCCCGCAACTGCCTGGCCATCCTGATCGAGCAGTCGGCCGACGCCTGGCGCAAGTCCCGCGAAGCCCCTGTTGCCTGGCCCGGCGGCCTGGCCTGCCCCGGCGCCACGCCGACCTTCACGGCTGAGAACGAGCAGACCCGCACCGCGCTGATTGTTGCTGATTCGTTGGATTCGCCTGAAACCGCAGCTGCCCGCATGGACGCCGTGCTTTCGGCAGCCGGCTGGACGAGCCTCCTGCCGAAAGCTGCCACGCCGGGGCTGGTCCTCTACACGCACAGCAACCGCGTCTGCGCCTTCAGCGCCATTGCCGGCGAGGCCCCCGGCAGCCGGACCCGGATTACAGTATTGCAGCGCAACGGCACCGCGCCGTAAGATGCTGCCACTAACAGGGAGTGCTTCACGCCCATGAAACAGCGCGTCATTCTAATCGTATCCGTCGTCGTCGGCCTGATCGCCGCGTTGCTGACCGGCCAGTACCTCAGCGCCAAGGACCGCGAATATCAGGCATCCCTGGCCCGCATCACCCGGGATAACCGGATGATCGAGGTCCTCGCCGCCAAGCGCGTCCTCCCGGCCGGAACTGTACTCACCGCGGATGACGTGGGAAAAATGAAGGTCGCGGAGAGCGCCATCCGCGGCCACGGCGTGGAGGAGCATGACTGGTATCAACTCCGCAGCCGGAAGCTGCTCCGGACGCTGCAGGCGAACACGCCTGTCTACTGGTCCGACGTCGAAGGCGGCGACCCGATCGGCCGCGGCCTGTCCGACGACATCAAGAGCCGCCAGCGCGCGATCTCGATCAGTGTCGGCGGCTCCGCCGCGGTCAGCGGCATGGTCAAACCCACTGACCACGTGGATGTGCTCGGCACCTTCACTTTCCCCTCGACCACCAAGGCCGGCGAGATGGAGATGGTCACGCTCACCATCATGCAGGACGTGCTGGTCCTGGCCACCGGCCGCGAGACCGCCAAAACCCAGGCCGCCGCCATTGACCGCAACGCCTCCGCCGGCGGCTACAGCACCGTCACAATCGAGGTCACCCCCCGCGAGGCTGAGATGCTCGTCTTCGCGGAACAGGCCCGCGGCCGCCTGGTCCTCACCCTGCGCAACCCAGCAGACATCGAGTATGAGAAGGACCTGCCGCGCGTGGACTTCAGCAAGATCCAGGAAGAGATCAAGACGCTGAACGAACACCGCCAGCAGAAACTGCTTGGCAAACCGCTCCGCTGATCTCCCGCACCGGACAGGGTTCCCTCCTTGCTGTACCTTGAAATCCAGAGTCCCAGCCAGCCGGCCAGCCGTTTCGAGCTACCCTCGGGGAGCTACACGATCGGCCGCAGCGATGCCTGCAAGATCCGCCTCCGCCATGCGGGGGTCAGCGAACGTCATGCCCTCCTCTCCGTGCGCGACACCGGCGTCTGGATCGAGGACCTCCACGCCAGCAACGGCACCTTCCTGGACGACGAGCGCATCGAAGGGCGTGTTCCCATGCGCCCCAACCAATGCCTGTCCATCGGCCCCTTCCTATTACTGCTTCAGGACACTCCGGCCAACACGGGGTCTGCGCCCGCGCCGGCAAAACCCGCGGCCGAGGTGACGCCACCGCCGCCGCCGCCAGCCCTTGCCGGCGCTTACCACGGCACCGGCCATCTGCATGCACGCACCGCGCCGCCGCGCGACCCGCAACTGGCCATCCGCCGCGAGATCAAGAACCAGATCCACCGCGAGGTCGTCCAGCGCCTCGACATCAAGCGCATGACCGCCGCACGCGTGGACGCCGCGGAACTCCAGCAGCGGGCGCGCGAAACCATCCATCTCGTGATCGAGGAGGTCCGCCAGCGCGAGCGCCTGCCGCCGGGCATCGACCCCGCGCGCCTCGCCGAGGAGATCTGCAACGAGGCGCTGCGCCTCGGCCCCATCGAGGAGTTCCTGGCGGACGAGTCCGTCACCGAGGTCATGGTCAACGGCCCGCGCCAGATCTTCATCGAGCGCAACGGCCGCCTCGAACTGACCGGCCAGGACTTCATGGACGAATCCTCGGTGCAGGCGATCATCGAGCGCATCGTCGCACCCATCGGCCGGCGCATCGACGAAAGCCAGCCGTACGTGGACGCGCGCCTACCCGACGGCTCGCGCGTCAACGCCATCATCCCGCCGCTGTCGCTCTCCGGCCCCTGCATCACCATCCGAAAGTTCTCCAAGCACGCCTTCACAGAGTCGGACTTCGTCCGCTTCGGCACCTGGACCCAGGACATGGCCGACTTCCTGCGCATCTGCGTGCTCATGCGCAAGAACATCGTGGTTTCCGGCGGCACCGGCTCCGGCAAGACCTCGCTGCTCAATGTCCTCAGCAGTTACCTGCCGCCCCAGGACCGCATCCTCACCATCGAGGACGCGGCGGAACTGCGCCTCAACCAGCCGCACGTCATCCGCCTCGAGGCCCGGCCACCCAACATCGAGGGGCGCGGCGCCATCACCATCCGCGACCTCGTACGCAACGCCCTGCGCATGCGCCCGGACCGCATCCTCGTGGGCGAATGCCGCGGCGGCGAGGCGCTCGACATGCTGCAGGCCATGAACACCGGACATGACGGCTCGCTCACCACCGTGCATGCCAATTCGCCGCGCGACGTCGTCTCCCGCCTCGAAACCATGGTGCTGATGTCCGGCATGGATCTCCCCTCGCGCGCCATCCGCGAGCAGATCGCCTCGGCCATCGACCTGATCGTCCACGAGGCCCGCCTCAGCGACGGCAGCCGCAGGGTCTCCGCCATCTCCGAGATCGTCGGCAGCGAAGGCACCCAGCTCGTCATGCAGGACATCTTCGTCTTCCAGCAGACCGGCCTCGACGAGAACGGCCGCGTGCTCGGCCACTTCCGCGCCACCGGCGCTGTTCCCACCTTCCTTGAGAACCTCAAGTCGCGCGGCCTTGCGCTCGACCCGACCATGTTCCAGCCGGAGCGTGCGGCCGGCGGCGGAGGCCGCACATGAACATGGTCTGGCTCATCGACGCCTGCGTCGGCGGCAGCGTAGCCGGCCTTGCGTTCGTTTTCCTGCGCGCCTTCACGGCCGGCACCCAAGCCTACGCCGACGAGCACGCGCAGCAGACCGCCCGCAACTTCGAGGACATCTTCCTCTTCATCCCGCCCCGGCGCATCGCCGAGATCGCCTGGGCCTGCGCAGCCACGGTCTTCCTCCTCGTGGCCTGGGTCTTCTTCCGGATCGACAATCCGACCTCCACCACGGTCGGCCTCGTGCTCGGCGTGGCCTTCGGTCTGGCCGCCATCCGCCTGCCCGACCATGTGCTCGTCCTGCTTCGCGAGCGGCGGCGCGTGCGCTTCAATCTCCAGCTCGTCGACGCCCTCTCGCATATGAGCAACGCGCTCAAGGCCGGCTTCAGCATCAACCAGGCCTTCGAAACCATCGTCGAAAACGGCGAGAGCCCCATCGCCCAGGAGTTCAGCCTCTTCCTGCAGCAGATCCGCGTGGGAGTAAGCTTCAATGAGGCGCTCACCAACATGGAGCAGCGCGTCGGCAGCGACGACCTCACGCTCGTCTGCACCTCGATCGACATCGCCCGCCGCACCGGCGGCAATCCCACCGAGATCTTCGACAAGATCAGCCTCACCATCCGCGAGCGCATGCGCATCGAAAGCCGCGTGCGCACCCTCACCGCCCAGGGGCGCCTGCAGGGAATCATCGTCGGCGGCATGCCCATTCTCCTCGGCGTCGTCCTGACCTTCCTGCGCCCCTCGCTGATGCTGCCGTTTCTTTCCTCCTTCGTCGGCATGGTCTCCGTGGTCGTCGTGGCAATCCTGCTGACCATCGGCGCACTGATCATCCGCAAGATCATCCGGATCGACGTATGAATGCCATCGCCACATTCTGCGCGTGCTGCTGGGGTGTCGCGCTCGGCGGCTTTGCCTGGTGCTGCCTCCAGGTTGCGCGCGAGATCACCTACGTCACGCTGGCGGATGGCCGCCGCCAGGAGCGCTCCATCCCCTTTGTCCTGCGCCTGCTGCTGCCGCTGGCCGGCAACGTATTCCCCCTTGTCTCGCACCCCTCATTCGCCCGTACGCGGGAGCAGGCCGACCGCCGGCTCGTGGCCGCCGGGTTCGACGGCGTCCTCGACGGCCGCGAGTTCCTGGCCCTCAGGTTCCTCGTGCCCATCACGTTCGGCACGCTCTGGTTCTGCCTGCTATACGGACTCACCCAGGCTTTCCCCTCCCTCGAGGAGAATCTCTTCTGGTTCACCCTGCTGGGCGTGCTTTTTTTCGCCCTCTACCCCAGTCTTTGGCTCAAGCAGGCGCTGGGCACGCGCCACCGCGCCATCCAGCGCGCGCTGCCGTTCGTGCTCGACCTGCTGACGCTCTCGGTCGAGGCTGGCATGGATTTCATGAGCGCGCTCCAGCGCAACTGCGAGAGCCGCCGGCTCGACCCCCTTAACGAGGAACTGATCCGCATGATCCGCGAGATTCAGCTCGGCACCACGCGCCGCACCGCGCTCGGCAACATGTCCCGCCGCGTAGACCTGGCCGACCTGCGCTCCGTGACCTACGCGCTCATCCAAGCCGATGAGCTCGGCGTCAGCATTGGCGCCATCCTGCGCATCCAGGCCGACCAGATGCGCCAGCGCCGCTTCGACCGCGCCGAGCGCCTTGCCAACGAGGCACCGGTCAAGCTCCTCCTGCCGCTGATGCTCTTCATCTTCCCCTGCGTCTTCATCATCCTGCTGGGCCCCATCCTCCAGCAGTCTCTCGGCCGGTTCTTCTAATCCGCCAAGGGCAGGCGGGACACCAGAATCGCAGCGGGCGCCGAGAAGATTCCAGATTTCTGACATTGATGATCCTGGACTCTGGATTGGTGTCTGCTGAATAGGGGGAGCCGCTTTGCATGAGGAAGGCAAGATGAGCATGCATTAGCCCACGTTGGCTGCATGTTACAAAATGTAACGCTTGTAGTGGTTTGCGCCGCTGTTACATTTAGCGTATTCATTTGCGCAGCAATTAGTTGAAAATAAATTTGCGCCATTGCGCCCGTTTTTTTGTTACATGGTTTCTCAGCCATTATTCTGGGTCGTGCGGTCTGTTTGACTGGTTGCCGTCTTTACTGGTCGCAGGTGAAAAAGGGGCTGAAAAGTGGACTGGTCGTATAGTCGAAAAGGGTCGAAACGTGTCTTCAAGTGTCCACTAGGCGGCGACGGGAACAGAAGGCCAAAGCCCGCGAAGTCCTTCGGAAAGTTCGCGTAAAGTCGGTACGTGTCCCGACATGTCCACAACTGGGAATTGGCTCCGGCGGCAGGATTCGAACCTGCGACCAAGTGGTTAACAGCCACCTGCGCTACCACTGCGCTACGCCGGAACAGTGAACAATTTTCCCGTGGGGCGCGGAAGCACCGGGATGCCGCGAGAAAGTGCAGAACTGTAGCCCATCGGGTGTGCGATTGTCAACGCCGGGGGTGCGGCAGGAATACGTAAGCTACGAGACGAAAGAATATTCCGTTGAGCGGCGGTCTTTCGAAGCCAGCCAGATGCAGCAGTGGTGGGAACGTGATCCTTTGTGGGCGGGGACGCGGAAATTGCGCACGTGGAGGTGCTCCTGTCGAAGGCGGCGCTCGAACGGGGCATCGAAAAAGGCAGACCAGACGGCAAGGCATCCTTTGGATCGGAGTGAGTTGATGCAGGATTGGATGCCGTCGCGGCTGTATACCTGACTATTGCGAACATCGGTAATGGCGTGTGGCCCATTGTCTACATCGAGCAGTATGGCATCGAAAACTCCAGGGGACTGGCGGATCACGTTTGCCACATCGTCAACCTTGAGGACAACACGGCGGTCCCTAAGCGGGTGATTGGTCAACTCACCCAGGTAGTCACGGTTCCAGCGGACAATCTCGGGAAGCAGTTCAGCCACGACTACCGTGGCCCGAGATCCAAGCATGTCGAGCGTCTGCCGCAGGGTGTAGCCCATGCCGAGACCACCGATCAAGACTGTGGGAGTCCGATGTCCGGCAACATGGCCGCAGCCGAGACGCGCCAACTCAAGTTCAGATTCGTGGGCCCGGCTCACCATCAGGTCGTTGCGGTCCACCGTGATGATGTAGTCTTTCTCGTGCTGGTGGAGCGCCAGCCGGCTTCCGTCCGGGGCGCTGGTCGTGGCGATCTGTACCATTTTCTTCACGACTGTCTCATCCCTCATCGCCTGCCGGATAGAAACACCTGCCGTTTACTTGCGACATGCCGTCAATCATCATGACAGCCAACTGGATCCCCGCCGGCATTGGGCTCTCCATGTGCCAGCCTTGTTCAGGATCGCATGCCCGGACGGGCACTTGGTCTTCAGCCAGTCTACTATGGCCTACATCTGGATGCGCCGGATGCGAGCACCTTCTTCCCGCTGCACAGTCCGGGCGTAGTGGACAGCAGGCCGACCGAACAGCATCGTGTAGTAGTAGTGCCCCGGCGGCACCCCCATGACGGCTTTCAGTTCGGGCACCAGTTCCATGGCCATCTTGGCCAGACCGCACCAGACTGTGCCCAGACCGGCGCTCTGCGCCATGAGTTCAAAATAGGCCAGAGCCAGGTTTACGTCTTCCTGGGGACAGACGGATTCGGGGGAGGCTGAGATTGCCAGCAGGTGGGGAGCGCCCCGGAAGATCACGTCTACCTTCTGGTCAAACCAGGCTGGCACGGCCTGCACGAGGTAGGCGTGCTGCTCGGGAACCCGGCCAGCCTTTACGGCATCTGCCAGGGCGGTAAGGGCTTTGACGCGAAACCGCTGCATCACGTCCTTGTCGTCGATTACCGAGAAGGTCAGGGCCATCCGGTTGACTGCGGTGGGGACATTGCCAAGCGCTGCCAGCAATGACCGCAGGAAATCCGGGTCCACGTTCTCATCACGGTACCGGCGCACGCTGCGCCGTCCCCGGAGCAGGTTGATCATGGCGCCCGGCTTCGGGAATGACTTGGGGGTGAGCGGGATGCTGTTGGCTGGATCGCGGCCCAATATGGAAACCGCGGCCGAGGGGCAGGCGGCCAGGCAATGCTGGCACCGGATGCAGCGATCCTCATTCTCCGGCCGGATAAAGGGCACTGCTTTACCCGAGCACTCGATGATCCGGGACGGGCAGTCCAGAACACATAGCCCGCATCGCGTGCATTTGGCTTGATCGACCTTGAAATTCAGCATATTGGCTGGCCTCCGTACCGAATGCCTGTTTAGGCTTTCCGCCCCTTGCGCCGCCTACGTTTGGCAGCCGGTTTCGCCTTCTTGGCCGGCATCTGGGCCAGCCGCGCCCTAGCCTCCGTCGCGGTCAGGTTTCGGATGGCCAGGATCGCCGCCTTTGTCGCGTCCCGAACGCGCAGCGGGCCGTTCTTGCGCTCCCATTGATAGGCGTTCTGTCCAGAAACCCCGACCAGCCTGGCAAAAGCCGTCTGGGTCAGCCGAAGCCGCTTCCGCAGGCTCCGCATGCCCTTGCCGGTGATCCGAACGTTCTTGCCTTCCTCCACCACAGGTTTTTGGACGGGTATGTTAGACAGGATGGCGGACAGGCTCTTAGTTGCCTTCTCCAGGGCCGAAACCCGCTTCTTGAGGCAAGCAAGCGCCTTTCTGGCAGCAATCGAGGGCTTCCTGACGGGAGCGATGGCTGCTTTGGCCTCTTTGCGGGAGAGCCGGATGATTTCATCTTTGAATGCTTTGGCGATGTTGGGCATGGTGGCTCCTTGCTGGGTGTTACGTATAAGATTATTTGGGCATCTGTTGCAACACACTGTTCATCGCGTTGAGAATCGTCCCTACGGTGAGCGCCCATGCGCCAAATGCAGCTGCCACAATGAGTCCGCTGACAAGACCGACGTAGCCTGTCACGAACCCGGCGATTGCCATGCCCTTGCCCGTGAGGACTTGCGGCTGTCGGGAAATCCTAGCGAATGCGACATGCCCGAGGATGATTGCCAGAATGGCCACGACAGGCCCGCAGCACATCCATCCAAATAACACGCACATGATACCCAGCGTCATGCTTGCAATCGCCATTCCTGATGTCTTCGGTAGCGGAAGTGGCGGGGCGATAGGCGGAGGGACGGGGCGAGCAGATGGTACGACGGGCAGCGTGTCCGGCTTGGCGGGGATGCGGATAGTGTTCTTGCACCACTGGCACCGGGCATCCAGGCCAGCCATGTCATCTTGGGCGTCGAGCGGCCGCGAACAGTGCGGGCAGTTAAATGTCATGGGCATTGCCTCCTTGTCGACTGGATGCCAGGCCGTCGATGATCCGCCGGCAACTCACGCGCTGCCACAAGTAATCTGCAAAAGAGGATACGCGGATTTAGCGCCAGAGCAAGGAGTTTGCTGGCGTTACGGCGCCAGCCATCACGCGACCCATACGTATCCACCTCAACCCGGGTAATCGGTGTAGCCCTTTTCGCCCGGGGTGTAAAATGTCGTCTGGTCGGCCGGGATCAGCGTCGATCCGTTTCGCAGCTTGGTGACGAGATTCGGGTTCGAAATGAAAGGCCGGCCAAAGGCGATCAGGTCCCCATTCTTTCCGGCCAGATCACCCTCAGCCCGGGCCCGGTCGTATCCGCCGGACAGAATCAACGTTCCTCTACATGCTGCGCGAATCTTCCGCTTGATGCTGGGCGTCACCTCCGGCGCACCCATTGAGCTATGGTCCACCAGATGAATGTAGGCGAGACTTGCCCGGTTGAGTTCGACGGCGAGTTGCTCAAACGTATCCTCCATCGTGGGATCGATCGCCATGTCGTTAAACACGCCGTAGGGGGAAAGCCGGATGCCCACCCGTTCCCGGCCGATTTTCGCCGCAGCCAGCTGCGCGATCTCGACCGCGAACCGCATCCGGTTCGCGATGCTGCCACCCCATCGATCCTGGCGCTGGTTGGAGGCTGTGTTGAGGAACTGGTTGATCAGGTAGCCGTTGGCCCCGTGCAGTTCCACTCCGTCGAAACCGGCTTCGATCGCCAGCTCCGCCGACTGGACGTACCCGGCGATGGTCAAATGGATGTCGTCCTCGGTCATCTCTTGCGGCACGGGATACGGTTGCTCACCCTGGGCATCGGTCCACAGCTTGCCGGACAGAGCGATTGGCGAAGGTGCCAGGATGCGGCTACCGGCGGGCATGTTCAGGGGGTGCGAAACCCGCCCCGTGTGCATGAGTTGCACGAAGATCCGGCTGCCACTTTTGTGGACCGCTTCCGTGACACGGCGCCAGTCCCGAACCTGACGGGAGGAGAACAGCCCGGGAATTCGTGCATACCCCAGCCCGTTGGTAGACGGGGATGTGCCCTCGGTGATGATCAGCCCGGCTTCTGCACGTTGGGAATAATACTGCGCCACGATCGCGCCGGGCGAATTGCCCGGACTGCGACTCCGCGTCATGGGTGCCATGACCACGCGATTCTTGAGGTCAATCGTTCCCAGCTTCCAAGGTGAGAACAGAATTTCGGACATCACAAACTCCTTTGCCTGACGAATCCCGGCTGTCGGTAAGAGGATACGCCAACCAGGATCCGGCGCATAGGCATTGCGCAGGGCTCTTCCCACCCTCACACCGCATTCCCCGGCGTCAACCGCGGGATCGCCAGCCATTGACGCGCAGTCTCATCCGGAAACTGGCGAGAGGCCCCTTATCTGCTGAGCCTTCTGGCATCTTGCGATTCATCCCCGGGTCTGGCACTCTCCCGGCATGGCTGACCGCATCGCACCAATCCGTAAAACCACCGCCGAAATTCTCACGGACCTCCTGGCCGGGCACGATGAAGCCATGAGGTTCGGCGGAGTCGAAAAGGCGAAAAAATATCTGCTGAATTTCTTTGAGCGAGCCCATTCGATTCCCAATGCAGTGAAGTTCTTCCTTTACGACCTGCTCGCCGATGATGCCTTTCGCTGTGATGACATCGAAACCTGTCGCGAAGCCGTGGGCAAGGCAGCTGATTATCTCCCGGCAGCCCAGGAGGAAACGAGCCAGCGCTTTCGTGAGTACACCCCGTCGATTCGTCTGTACGAACTGGGGATCTCGCTGGCCATGGATGAGGGTGAGTTCGAAAAAGCGCTGTCCCTGTGCGATCAGGCGCTCGCTGTTGGGCTGGGCAAAGCCTATGCGGCAAAAAAGGCATCGATTGAGCGGATGATGTAGCACGTGTCTGGTGCCGCCCACGATGCGGGAATACATCGATGACACCCGAAGCCATCGAAACCATGCACCGGCAGGGCAAACAAACGGGCGGAGTGGATTTGGGTGTGCGCCCGGTCGCCGGGTGGCTTTCGCCCCGCGGCTGGCCGGGGAAAAAACAAAGAGACCGTAGCCATTACAGCTACAGTCTCTTTGCACGATTGGCGCTGCGATGCTCAGCCCAGAATGGCGTCCTTGCAGGCCTTGGCCACGCGGAATTTCACCACGCGCTTGGCCTTGATCTTGATCACCTCACCTGTCGCCGGATTACGCCCCATGCGGGCCTTGCGGTTCACCAGCACCAGCTTGCCGAGGCCGGGGAGCGTGAAGCTGTTCTTGGCGTTCTTGTACGCCATGACCACCAACGCCTCCACCGCTGCTGTGGCCTGCTTCTTGCTGATTTCAGCCGCTGCTGCCACGCCCGCCAGAACCTGACTCTTCGTCATTGCCTTTGCCATAACCGAATCCTTCCTTTTGAACTGATCGAATCACCCCGATCCAACCATGAACAACGCAACTATGGGGCAGTTCCCCCATATCCGCAACAGCCATGTTCCCAGCGCGCGGGGCTTTGGCCGTTCACTCCACCGACAGCACCGTAAAGGACTGCGTGGCGTTGCCGATCTTGATCTCGAAGGTGTCGCCCACGCGTTTGTCCAGTACGGCTTGTCCAAGCGGCGCGGCGGCACTTACAACATTGATTTCTGCCCCGTCTACACTGATTGATTCTCCGCCAGCGCCAGCACCAAGAAACAAGACCAGTGTCGTACCATCGACTGCTTTCAGCCGAACCAAAGCACCGACCTGAACGGGGCTGGTTGGGCCGATCACCATCAGCGGAACACCCTGGAGGGCTGCCAGAGCATCGGTCAGTTCCGCTACTCGCTTTGCCAACCCCCTGGAGAGGAAAGACGATTCGAGCTTGAATGTGTCATATTTGCTTTCGGCACGGTGTTCTTCGCTGGTGGCAGTTTTGAAGGTCTTCCTGGCAGAATCCGTTATGGCTGCGAATTCCTCTATTGCCTGATTGACCAGGCGCCGATGGATATCCGTTTTGTTCATCAGGCATCTATCCACATCCAATACCCTGGCATTCCTTTTCAAGAATGGCCTTCTTGCACCGTGCGCAGCCATAGGGCTCAGCCTACGGCGACTTGGGTGAATGCAGCCGGGCCTGTTTATCCCTGGCGGCATTCGCCTGCTTGGCGTCGTGCTGCTTCTGACCCTTGGCCTTGTCCTTCCTGCTCTTCTTGTCGCCCATGGCTTTGACTCCTTTGCGGGAGCGATCAGGGCTGTGCACGTGATTTCCTGAGCAACCCGCCTCATGATCACTCATCCACAGGGACTATGGACCCTGTTCGATCACCCATCCAGTTTTTTCTGCTGTGTGCACGATGGGGGAAGAGCGGCTGTTAGGCTGTCGGCTATTAGCGGGTGATTACGCTTACACCGGGCGCATAACTAACAGGCCATGTCATCGTCACATCCATGGCGCGTCTGATCTGCGCGGCAATCGTGGCATTGTGCTTTGCCTTTTGATACGCTGCACGCTTTTTGTCGAGCCCGGAGAACGCTGTGATCGCAACATCGATGCTGACCAAGAGATTCGGCGCGGAGATCCTGTTCGAGGATGTCAGCATCAAGTTCACGCCGGGAAACTGCTACGGATTGGTCGGGGCGAATGGGTCCGGCAAAACCACGTTCATCAAGATCCTGGCGGGGATCGAACCCGCCACCCGCGGCGAGGTGACCATCGGCCGGGATTGCAGCCTGGGGTATCTGCGCCAGGACCACGCGGAGTTTGACGACACCCCCATCCTGGATACGGTCTTCATGGGGAACCAGAAACTCTGGGCCCTCCATCAGGAGCGCGAGGCCTGCTTCGCCCAGGAGGACCTGTCCGAAGCCGAGCACGTGCGCAGCGGCGAGATCGAGCACGCGTTCGGCGAGGCGGGCGGATACACCATGGAGGCCGATGCCGCCAAGCTGCTGGCCGGCCTTGGTTTTGCGGAGGGCCTCTTCACGAAGAAGATGCGAACCCTGCAGGGCGGATTCAAGCTCCGGGTGCTGCTGGCGCAGGTCTTGTTTGCCCATCCCGACGTGCTGCTCCTGGATGAACCCACCAACCATCTCGACCTGGAATCCATCGAATGGCTGGTGGAGCTGCTGAATCGCTACGAAGGGACGGTCATTGTCATCTCGCACGACCGCTTCTTCCTGAACCAGGTGTGCACCCATATCGCGGACCTGGACTACCATGAAGTCCGGATGTTCACCGGCAATTACGATGCGTTTGCGATCGCGAGCCTGGAACTGCGCGAACTGCGCGAGAAAGCCAACGATAAGCTGGAAAAGCAGATCCATGACCTGAAGACCTTTATCACCCGCTTCAGCGCCAACGCCTCCAAGTCCAAGCAGGCCACCTCCCGCAAGAAGCTGCTGGGAAAGATCGAGATCAACGAGATGAAGCCCAGTTCGCGGGTCTCGCCCTTCATCCGCTTTACGAACCGGCGACGGCTGGGTGAAAAAGTGATTGCCGCCAACGGGATCTCCAAGCAGTACGACACCTGCCTGTTCCGGGATTTCTCGTGCACGATCGGCCCCAGGGAGCGGATCGCCATCATCGGCAAGAACGGGACCGGGAAGACGACGCTCCTGAAGATCCTGTGCGGCCTGCTGACGCCGGACGCCGGCTCCGTGGTGCGCGGCGAAACCATCCAGCTCAGCTATTTTCCGCAGGATCCGGGCGAGGTCCTGGATCTGGATTGCCAGGCGCTCGACTGGCTGGGGGCCTTCGCGGAAGAGGCCAGCCGGACGGAAACCGAGCTGCGCTCCTTCATGGGCCGGATGCTATTCAGCAAGGACGATGTGTTCAAGCAGATCCGGGTTCTCAGCGGCGGCGAAAAGGCCCGACTCATCCTGGCCAAGATGATGCTAGAGGGGGGCAATGTAATGGCCCTGGATGAGCCGACCAATCACCTGGACCTGGAGTCGATCGAAGCCCTGAACTTCGCGCTGTCACAAACTGAAGGCACCCTCATCTTTGTTTCGCACGACCACCGGCTGATTGCGTCGCTCGCCACCCGGATCTTCGAGCTGGTCAACGGCACGATCGTGGACCGTCTGACCGACGCCAGCAGCATGGGATAAAGCTGCCACTTCCCGGCTGGACAGGTGGTCGAAATCCGGCACCGGTACTGCCCGGGAGCAGGCGGATCGCTCCATCAACCATTAGGCGTTCGCGCCCAACGAGACCGGGTACTCATCATCGTCAGCCAGCCACGGATTCCGGATACCGGCCAGTTCTATGGTCTCCTTTGCCGAGACGCCGTAGTGTTCAGGAAGCAATTTCTTATCGCGAATGCACGGTGGTGAACGACCCTTTGGCCTGTTAAGATTTCTGTACGAAGGAATGCACAGGCGACAGGGGCGGAAATGACGCGCCCGGGCTACGAAAAAGGAGTGCGAACATGAAACGGCTCTCAACAACTTTGGCCATGGCCTTTGGTCTGTGTTTTGCCGGGATGGCTGGCGCGGCTGCGCCCGGTTCTACCGTTGACTGGCCTTGCTGGCGCGGACCCGATCATAACGGCAGCATCGTCTCGCAGCGAAAGTGGGTCGCCACCTGGCCAGCCGAAGGACCCAAGAGACTCTGGACCGCCAAGATCGGCAAGGGGTATTCCTCGCCGGTCATTGGCGGCGATCATGTCTTGATTGGCGCCTTCGGCGACCCCAAGGCCATCAACCGGAAGGAAAAAGACTGGGATACCCTTTACTGCCTCAATGCCACCACCGGCGAGATCGTCTGGCAGACGCCCATGGCCATTGACGGCAAGACTGTGCTCACAGCCGGCACACCGCTGGTGGATGGCAACGTCGTCTACATGGTCTCCAATGCCGGGCAGGTGGGGGCATTCGACGTCGCGACAGGCAAGGAACTCTGGGCCTGCGACATGACTCAGGCAGGCGTCAAGATTATCGAGCGGCGCTGCTGGTCGTCGGCCCCGCTGTTGGAGGGCAACCTTCTGATCCTCAACGGCGGCACCACCGGCATCGCTATTGACAAGACCGACGGCAAGGTGGCCTGGAAGAGTGAACCGGACACGGCGCCATACATGAGTCCCGTGCCCATCGACATCGACGGCCAGCATCTGGTGTTCCTGGTCACCGGCACCAAGCTTGTGGCAGTCAAGCCGGCTGACGGCACGGTGATCTTCAGCGCAAACAGAAAGGAAGTAAGCTACAAGGTCAGCTCGCCCGATCTGTGGGCCGATCCTATCGTCCGAGGCAGCGAGGTCGAGTTCAGTAGCGTCCTGTTGAACTTCAAAGATGGCAAAATCGCGATGCCTGCAGGCGGCGGCAAGCGCAATCTCGATCTGGGTAGCATCGGCCAGCCCATCGCCTACAAGGGCTGCATTTACGCCCCGCACCCCTACAAGGCTTTCAACAGCAAGCTGGAAGAGTATGGCTACCGCTGCCGCGACTGGGCCACCGGCGAGATCAAATGGGAGCAGAAAGGCATCTGTGGCCAGCAGATCCTGGTGGACGACAAGCTGGTGATCCTGGGCATCGACGGCACGCTGGTCATCGCCCAGGCCAATCCCGAGAAGTACGTGGAGCTGGCCCGGGCGTCCATCTTCACCGGCTACAAAGACGGCCAGCGCGACGAAAACCAGTGCCTAGTGGCCCCGGCCTTTGCCAACGGAAGGTTGTATCTTCGCCAGAACGACACGATCACCTGTCTAGACCTGCGGGAGTAGGACTTGCCGCAGGCCTCGACCCGCACAGAGGAGGAGCGCAAGCGATGCGTAGAACCGTAATGCTGGTGGCTATCCTGGGAGTGATGGAAATCGGGCGGAGTCTGGCAATGGCCGCCGACCCGGCAACAGCGACACCCGCCGACGGGCCGAGCGTCACCCTGATCGGCTGCGTGCTGTGCGACAGGCAGTGCATCGCCAGAACGTGGGACCACAAACGAACCGGGCCCGAGCATATGGTCGCGATCTATGCCTTTGACGGCACGCCCGAGATCCGGGCCGAGGTCGAGAATATTATGAAAGAGTTCTGGCCCGGCGACACCCTCGACGGTGAACAGGCTCGCAGGCTCATGGATGAATTCACCCAGCGCACTAAGTACTATCTCGAACCCACCGACCTAGTGAAGCACGCCGATGTGGACTACTCAACCTGGCCGGCGGCCGTCACCGGCACCATCCACGAACAGGACGGGAAGAAGTGGATTCGTGTTATTGACTTCAAAGTCGGCAACCGGGCCCAGCCGATGAAGATCCCCTACCCGGCCAGGATGCTCGCGCCTGACAAACCCATGCAGATGCCCGACACGGAGCCGCTGATCCTCCAGATCACCGACAAGCTGACCATGAAGTGCATCCAGGTGCCGGCCGGCAAATTTCTCTGCGGCGCACCGTTCTACGAGGCGCTGCGGTTCCAGGATGAATTCCCGCACATGGTCACCCTGACCAAGCCGTACTACATGGCCGAGACACTCATCTCGCAGGAGATGTTTGAAGCCGTCTTGGCCACCAACCCCAGCAAACGCGTATCGATCGAACCCTGCAAAAATGCCAAGGACCCCGGCTTTGCCACGCGCTTCCGCCACCTCAAGCCCGATGAGGGCGGTGGATTTGCCGTCGAGAACACGACCTGGCAGGAAGTGCAGGATTTCTGCAAGATAATCTCCGAGCGAAACGGCGGCCTGGTGGTGCGCGTGCCGACGCAAGCCGAATGGGAATGGGCCGCCCGCGTAGGCACCTCCGGCCCGGTCTTCCATGAGAAGTACCTCGCGCAGCGCAGTTACGTCGGCGACAAGGGGTGGGACGATCCCAACCAGAAGTGCGAACCGGTTAAGCAGCATGCGCCCAATGCCTGGGGCATCTACGATCTGGTCAAGTCCGGCTGGGAGTGGGTCAGCGACTACAAGCAGGACAACATCCGCCATGATGCGGTCGATCCCCGCGGCCCCACCCGTGAAGAGGCCGCGAACCACGGCAGCGGTCCCCTGCGCAGGATGGAAGGCGGCGTGTACTATGGCGACACCCATTTGACCCTGCACGGCGCCATCAACGAATCCGGTCTGGGCGAGGAAGGCATCTGCACCTTCCGCCTGGTGGTGGAAGTTCCGGACAGAAGATAACCTCACAAGTGCTTGCCTGAAAATCGCTTGAGCCTCGGCAGCCGGCACATTATTGTGGGCAAAAGGAATTGTTCCCATGCTGCCCTTGTGGAACCTGCTGACCGCCATCGGCCTCCTGATCCCCCTGCTGCTCGGTGCGCGCCAGGGAGCCCGCTTGGGACCGGTGGGCAGCTTGGCGGGAATGGTTGTCGGCGCGCTGGTGGCTCTGGTTCTTCTGGTGGTTGCCCTGCTGGTGCGGCGCCTGCTCCGGCCGAGTCGCAACGCGGATGGAAGCCAAAGCCAGCCACGTGCAGCCTGGGTCATTGTCCTGGGTTTCTTACTTCTCTCTGCTGCGGTACTGGTCGTCGGCTACGGCACATACCAGCTGGCCACCTACGGCCGCAAACTCGCTTCCCAACGATTCGTTTATTTCCCTAAATTAGGGCTGCCGACCGTCCGGCTCACCCCGTCGCAGGTGGAGAAGAAGGTGCTGGACCTGCTGGCTGCCGGCAAACAAGCGGAGGCCGAGCGGCTGGTGGACGCTTATGCGCCGTTCTACCGCGCCAACCAGCGCGTATTATTCCTACAGGCCTGCTGTCAGCGCAGCCGGTTCTGGACGAGCGCTTCCACCCCCCGCTTCGAGGCCATCATCCGCAGGGGGACAAACACACCGGCTGGAGCGTGCGCACTTCACATGCTGCATCTGGACTCCAAGCGGCAGGTGGAGAGCCATCTGGCAGGTTTGCGGGATGTGGTGGCGAAAAATCCTGACGACCTCATGATCCGCTGGATGCTGGCGGTCCAGTGCCGCGAGTACGACCGCAACGAGGAGGGTGTCCGACAGTACCAGACGATACTGGAGAAATGGAATCCCGGCCCGGTTCTCGTTCACCAAACGTACGCCAATCTTCTCGACGCGCTCCACCGGCACGAAGAAGCGCTCGCGGAACGCCGCAAGGCGGTCGCCATGGAACCAACGGGCTGGACCTACCAGGGTCTCGGCGCCACCCTCGTGGACATGAAACGCTTCCCAGAGGCCAACGATGCCTACGCCAAGTCTTTGGCGTGCGATCCCCGCGATTCAGATAATTGGCGAAGATGGGGCTGGGAACTTCTGCAGGAGAAGAAACCGGACGCGGCGATCGAAAAATGCAAACAGGCGGTCGCCTTGAACCCGGATGATTCCCGGGCCTGGGAGTACTGGGGGGAAGCGCTAAAACAGCAGGGGAAACACCAGGAGGCGCAGGAGAAATTCCGACGCGCCGTCAAGGTCAACATAGCCAACCTGACCGCGAATGAGCGGGGGTGCAACGCGGAGCTTCAGAGCGGCTATGCGTTGGAGGCTGTCAGTAACTATTCAGCGGCCGTCGAGGCATTCACCCATGCAATCGCCATCGATCCGGGCAATGCGCTCGCGTACTGCAACCGCGGCTACGCCAGAAACCTGCTGGGCCGGAAGGAAGAGGCCCTAGCCGACTATACCCGAGCCGTCGAACTCGAACAGAATTGCGCACTCGCGCACTACAACCGGGCATCCACGCTCGAGCAGCTTCAGCGCAGCAAAGAAGCGCTGCTGGAATACACCCGGGCCATTGCGATCGACACCAACTCTACATCTGCCTACATTCACCGGGAGGGATATTACGAGCGCAACGGCGAGCTCAATCGAGCGCTCGCCGATTATACCCGGGTTGTCGAACTTGACCCGACCCATGCAGAAGCTTATCTCGGCCGCGGAAGAATTTGTCTGCGGCTGAAAAAATACGAAGAAGCTCTGACCAATTACACGCGATGCATCGAAATTCAGCCGGCCAACACGAGCGCCTTGTCCAGCCGAGGATGGACGCTCGCACGGTTGGGAAAACTCGAGGAAGCCCTGACCAACTATGCCCGATGCGTCGAACTGCAACCAACCGATGATGACCCCCTGCTCAACCGGGGGTGGATATTCCTGCGGCAGAAGAAATACGAAACCGCCATTGCCGAATTCGATAAGGCCATCCAATTGAATCGCCGTCTGGCCAGAGCTTACTGGGGCAAAGGCAGCGCCCTGGCACGGCTCGGCCAGGCGCCGGAAGCCGTGGCCAACTACGAAAAGGCCGTTGAACTCAAGCCGAACTGGGCCGATCTCCAGTTCGAACTCGCCGCGCTTCTTCTCCGCACCGGTGCGCCGGACAAATGCCTGGCCGTCCTGCAGACGGGGCGCTCGCGCTTGCAAACCGATGATAGCGACCGGATGCTTTACTCCTTCTTCCGTCAGCTGGCCACCAAGGCGCTCCATCAGGCCACGGCAGCGCTCGAAGCGGAATTCGCCGCCTTGCCGACAAAGAACGTCGAGCTTAGCTGGTCGTTCGAATGGACGGACGAATGGCTGGCCAGCGACAAGGTCGACGCTGAGACTCGCGCGTTCGGCCAGGCCCTGACCCAGAAGGTAAAAGCCCTGAAAAAGCCGGCAACCACCCAATAAAATTATTTCCACAATTGTGTGACAGCAAGAGGCAGGTTCTCGATCCAGGCGCACCGCAGATTGACGAATATCCAACCGAACTTCCGTCTTGCCGGATTGGGCTTGTTTTGGGTAGAGTTCCGGCCTTCCATCCGCCGAGCGTACGCCGGAAAGCTGATGGCCTGGACACCGTTAACCGAGGAGAATGCGATGCCCACACCCACGAAGAACGCGAAGCTGCTGGCCTGGGTCGCCGAGGTCGCCAAGCTGTGCAAGCCCGACGCCATTCACTGGTGCGACGGCTCGCAGAAGGAATACGACAAGCTTTGCAACCAGATGGTGAAGGCCGGCACCTTCACGCGCTTGAACCCGGCCAAGCGGCCCGGCTGCTTCCTGGCCCGCTCGCACGCCTCGGACGTGGCGCGCGTCGAGGACCGCACCTACATCTCCACCGCCCGCCGCGAGGACGCCGGCCCGACCAACAACTGGCGCGCCCCAGCCGAGCTCAAAGCCGAAATGCTGGCGCTCTATAAGGGGTGCATGCGCGGCCGCACCATGTACGTGATCCCGTTCTCCATGGGACCCATTGGCTCCCCTGTGGCCAAGATCGGCATCGAGATCACGGACTCCCCCTACGTGGTCGTGAACATGCGCATCATGACGCGCATGGGCAAGGCCGCGCTCGAGGCGCTCGGCCCAGACGGTGAGTTCATCCCCTGTCTGCACTCCGTCGGCGCGCCGCTCAAAAAGGGGGAGAAAGATGCGCCGTGGCCGTGCGTCCCTGACCCGGCCAAGAAATACATCGCCCATTTCCCCGAGGACGGCGGCGCGATCTGGTCGTTCGGCTCCGGCTACGGCGGCAACGCTCTGCTGGGCAAGAAGTGCCTCGCGCTGCGCATCGCATCCAACCTTGCCCGCAAGGAGGGGTGGATGGCCGAGCACATGCTGATCCTCAAGCTCACCTCGCCCGAGAAAAAGGCCTACTACGTTGGCGCCGCCTTCCCGAGCGCCTGCGGCAAGACCAATCTCGCCATGATGCAGCCCACCCTCCCCGGCTGGAAGGTCGAATGCATTGGCGACGACATCAACTGGATGCGCATCGGCGAGGATGGCCGCCTCTACGCCGTCAACCCGGAGTACGGCTTCTTCGGCGTGGCCCCGGGCACCAGCCGCAGCAGCAACCCAAACGCGATGGACACCATCACGCGCAACACCATCTTCACCAACGTCGCGTTGACCGACGACGGCGACATCTGGTGGGAGGACATGGGCGTCCCCGCACCCGCGCACGCCATCGACTGGAAGGGGAAGGACTGGAACCCCTCGCTGAAGGATGCCGACGGCAAGACGGTCAAGGCCGCGCACCCCAACGCGCGCTTCACCGCGCCCGCCAGCCAGTGCCCGGTGATCGCCGCCGAATGGGAGAACCCCGCCGGCGTGCCGATCGATGCCTTCCTCTTCGGCGGTCGCCGCCCCAGCACCATCCCGCTGGTCAACCAGGCCTACAACTGGAATCACGGCGTGTTCATGGGCGCCGCGGCCGGCTCGGAGACCACCACTGCCGCGCTCGGCCAGGCCGGCGTGCTGCGCCGCGACCCGTTCGCCATGCTGCCGTTCTGCGGCTACCACATGGGCGACTACTTCCTGCACTGGCTCAGCTTCGGCCTGCGCACCAATCCTGCCCAGCTCCCGAAGGTTTTCTTCGTGAACTGGTTCCGCAAGACCGCGGACGGCAAGTGGCTCTGGCCCGGCTACGGCGAGAACAGCCGCGTGCTGAAGTGGATCTGCGAGCGCATCGAGGGCAAGGGCAAGGCTGTCGAGACGGCCATCGGCATCCTCCCCGCAGCTGACGCCATCGACATCGGCGGCACCAAGGTCAGCGCCGCCGACATGCAGGAACTGCTGCGCATTGACGTCGAAGGCTGGAAGAAGGAAGTCGCCAGCATCGAGGAGTCCTACAAGGCGCACGGCGCCAAACTTCCGCACGCGCTGCGCGCGGAAGTCGAGGCGCTTAAGGCGCGCCTGGCCAAAGCGTAAGTTTCGCGTCCTCGCAACACACGCAGGCGCCGGCGAGAACCGCCGGCGCCTTTTGTTTGAGGTCGGGCGAGTCCGCCTACCGTGCGCGGAGTTACACGGCTGGACCGGTCTTCTTTTTATCCGAACCGCAGATTGCCGATTAACCAACCGCAGAGTTTAGAAGTGTTGCAGCAAAGATCAGTACCCTGCGGTTTTGCAGTTCATCCGGCATGCGACAAGCAATCCCGCCCCATCGTCGATCCCGCTTGCGGCCCCCGCGCTGGCCTGTGATAATGCCCGCGTTCGTTCACCCGATCCCGCACCCGGGACCACAGCAAGGAATGCCCATGATGACCATCGAGGAAGCCCAAGCTCACCTCGGCCAGCTGCGCGAAGAGCTGGCAGAGATGCGAGGTTATCTTTGACGTCGACACCCGTCGCGTCCTGCTCCAAGAACTCGAAGCCCGCGCCGCTGACGCAAAATTCTGGGACAACCCCAACGCCGCGCGTGAAACGATCGACCGTACCAATGCCCAGCGCGCGTTCGTGAAGCCGTACGACGAGTTCGCCCGCCAGATTGAGGACGCGGACGTCATGCTCGATCTCGCCCAGGCCGAGGCCGAGGGCGCAAGCCGCAACCATGCCCTGGACGATCTCGCAACACTCCTCCAGCAGGCCGACGCCCTCTACAAGAAGCTCCGCCTGCAATCGCTGCTCGGCGGCACGCTCGATGCCTGCAACGCCTTCCTCACCCTGCACGCCGGCGCCGGCGGGACCGAGTCGTGCGACTGGGCGGACATGCTCTTCCGCATGTACCGCCGCTACTGCGAGGAGAACGGTTTTGAGGTCGAGATCCTCGACAGCCAGCCCGGCGATGAGGCCGGCATCAAGAGCGTCTCCATGCTGGTGCGCGGCTCCTACGCCTACGGCTACCTCAAGGCCGAGCGCGGCGTCCACCGCCTCGTGCGCATCAGCCCGTTCGACGCCGCCAAACGCCGCCACACCTCCTTCGCCGCACTCGACCTGGTGGCCGAGCTGGCCGACGACATCGAGGTCGAGATCAAGGACGAGGACCTGCGCGTGGACACCTACCGCTCCGGCGGCTCGGGCGGGCAGCACGTGAACAAAACCGACTCCGCCATCCGGCTTACGCACCTCCCCACCGGCATTGTCGTGGCCTGCCAGGCCGAGCGCTCGCAGCACAAGAACCGCGCCAAGGCCATGAGCCTGCTCAAGTCCAAGCTCTATGAGCTGCAAGCCGATAAGCAGAAGAAAGAGATGGAGCGCTTCTACGGCGAGAAGGGCGACATTGCCTGGGGGAGCCAGATCCGCTCCTACGTGCTCCAGCCGTACACCATGGTCAAGGACCACCGCACCGGGGAGGAGACCTCCAACACCGACGCGGTACTCGACGGCGCCCTGCAGCCTTTTATCGAAGCGTATTTAAAGAAGCTCGCAGAGCAGAAGACGGCGGTAGCAGATACCCAGACTGTGGGCTGAAGAGAAAACACGCCATGACCTACACAAAAGCACACGCATTGCTTGAGAAGCACAACCAGTCCCACCTCCTCCGCTTCTGGGAGAAGCTCGACCAGCCGGCGCAGGCCGCGCTGCTCCGGCAAATTGCGGCGCTGGACTTCGTCAGCATTGCCCGCATGCAGGCTATGCTCAAGGCGAAGGACGCAGCCGCGGCAGGTGGTGAAATACGGCCGGCACAGGTGGTGGAGCTCGATGCCTCCACGCGCCAGCGCGCCGTGGCGCGCGGCGAGGAGGAGTTGCGCGCCGGACGCGTGGGCGTGGTGCTGGTGGCCGGCGGCCAGGGGTCGCGCCTCGGCTTCGACGGCCCCAAGGGTGCCTACCCCATCGGACCGATCTCCCTTGCCGTGCTGTTCCACTTCCACGCGCGCAAGGTGCTGGCGCTCTCCCGTCGCCACCATGTGCGCATCCCGCTCTACATCATGGTGAGCGACACCAACCACGCCGCCACGCGCGCCTGCTTCGAGCAGCACGGCTGGTTCGGCTTGCCGCAAGCCGACGTCTTCTTCTTCGAGCAGGGGATGTGGCCTGCGCTCGACGCGGGAGGAAAGATCGTCCTCGACGCGCCCGGCCACATCTTCCAGAGCCCGGACGGCCATGGCGGCACACTCTCCGCGCTGGCGGCCAGCGGTACGCTGGCAGACATGGAGCATCGCGGCCTCCGGACGATCTTCTACTTCCAGGTCGACAACCCCATGGTCGAGGTTGCCGACCCCGCCTTCCTCGGCGTGCATCTGAATGAGCAAGCCGACTTTTCGATCAAAGTCTGCGCCAAGCGCGATCCGCAGGAGGGGCTCGGCGTAGTGGTGGAGCGCAACGGCCGCTGCGCCATGGTCGAATATACCGAACTCACCGACGCGCAGAAGAACCAGCGCGCCGCCTCCGGCGACCTGTATTTCAAATACGGCAACGTCGCGATCCACGTCTTCAGCGTGCCGTTCCTCCGACAGGAGGCGTGCGCCGCGCTGCCGCTGCACGTGGCGCACAAGAAAGTGCCGGTCTGCGGCGACGACGGCAAAACCGTCACCCCTGCCAAACCCAACGCCTACAAGTTCGAGAAGTTCGTCTTCGATGTGCTGCCTGACGCGCAGAAGATCGTGAGCCTGGCGTTCGATCGACGCGAGGAGTTCTCGCCGGTCAAGAACGCCTCGGGCGACGATTCACCAGCCACCACCCGGCGCGATCTCTCTGCCAAGTGGGCGCGCTGGCTCAAGGCTGTAGGCGTGGCCGTGCCGGAGGACGAGCACGGCTACCCGATACAGCTGATCGAGATTGATCCTGTCTTCGCGATCGACCCCGCCGATCTCGTGGTCCGCCTGCGCAAGCGGCCGGACGTGTCAAAACCCGTGCTGCTGCAGGAGTCCGCCACATGAATCAGCTCCCCAAACTTTCTCCGGACATGCTGGCGCGTGTGCGCCGGCTGACGGAAGAATACCAGGCGCTGCGCCTGAATCCGGCGGCAAGCCGCCCCATGGTGATTGTGAACGCGCCCGGCAAGCCGGCACGCTTCCGCGCGCGCTGGGAAGATCCGCTCATCATGCTGGAGGATGGTGCAGCCGTGGTGCAAGCCCACCTGGAATTGGGCGATGACCGCCTGCCGGTCCTGCGCGTAGAATTCGGCACCGCAGTGGTCGCCAGCCTGTTCGGCATTGAGGTGCAAGTCAAGGACGACTCCCTTCCATTTGCCCGCGAGGCGCCGGCGCGCTCGCTGGAAGAGCTGCTAGCCCTCCCCGAGCCGGAGCTGACCGCGGGGTTGGGCCCCAAGCTGCTCGCCTTCAACCGGGCCATTCGGGCCGCGCTGCCCGAGGGATACAGCCTCCAGCTGCCGGACACCCAGGGAGTCTTCAACACTGCACACCTGGTGCGCGGCAATGACATTCTGATGGATTTCTACGACGACCCGGAACGCCTGGGGCAGTTCTTCGCGCGCGTCGGCAGCGTCCAGCGGCGCTTGATCGAGGCACTGGTGCCGGAGGTCACGCCGGCGCCGGCAGGGTGGTTTTACGACTTGGGCACGCTCTGGCAGGGAACGGCCCGGGTCTCGAACTGCTCCATGGAGATGATCTCGCCGGCGTTCTACCGGGAACATGTCCGCGCCCACGACATGAAACTGCTCGCCGACCTGGGCGGCGGGCGCGTGCACTATTGCGGCTCGCACACCGACGTGCTGATCGACTTCACCAGCCTGCCGGGGGTCAGCGGCGTGGATTTCTCCTACGAGCTCCATGATTTCCGACGCGTGCTCGCGGAGACGCCGCTGTCCGGCGTGATCCTGGCCAGTCTGGGCTCCGTGGATGGCGCCGCAGCCCGGCAGATTCTCGAGAATCCGCCCGCCCGCCGGAACCTGATCTACACCGTGGCCGGAGATCCGGCGAAGGGCATGGCCTGGCGCGCTGCACTGCTGAAGAAATACGGCTGCCGCTGAGTTTACGACTGTGATTTGTTCGAACCGTAGATTGCCGATCAACCAACCGCAGAGTGTTGAAGTTCCCCCTCAAAAATCAGCACTCTGCTGTTCTGCGGTTTTGCGGTTCCTCCGGCTTGTTTACAGGAAAACCGGCCCTACCCCCAACAACCGGTTACCCGCTTGTGCAAGCCTTTGTAGTGAGACCCGCCGTTTCGAACCGGGCCTTGCCTCTGCCGTATAAATTCCGTAAGCTCGCCCCGTGATGCGAGTACTTGTCATCGGCTCCGGCGGACGCGAGCACACCTTGGTCTGGAAGCTGGCGCAGGATTCCTGCCGCCCGCAGCTTTTCTGCGCCCCCGGCAACGCCGGCACCACCGCGCTGGCCACCAATCTCCCGATCGCGGCTGAGGATGTCCCCGCCCTGCTCGCCTGGGCCAAGCAGAACCGACCGGACCTGACCGTGGTCGGTCCTGAGGCGCCGCTCTGCGCCGGCGTGGTGGACGCCTTTGCCGACGCCGGACTGCGCGTGTTCGGCCCCTGCCGGGCTGCCGCCCGCATGGAGGGGAGCAAGCAGTTCGCCAAGGATGTCATGCGAGCTGCCGGCGTCCGCACTGCCCGCGCCGAGAGCTTTTCCGATGCTGCTGCCGCAATCCGCGCGCTGGCGCAGTTCTCGCTCCCCGTAGTCATCAAGGCCGACGGCCTGGCTGCCGGCAAGGGGGTCGTAATCGCCGCCACGCGCGATGAAGCCGCCCAGGCCATCCGCTCCATGCTGGAGCAGAAGATCTTCGGCACCGCCGGCGCCACCGTGCTGCTGGAGGAGTTTCTCGACGGCGAGGAGGCGTCGATTCTGGCGCTGGTGGACGGCGAGCGCACGGCGCTGCTCCCCTCGTCGCAGGACCACAAGCGCGTGTTCGACGCTGACCAGGGCCCCAACACCGGCGGCATGGGCGCCTACTCCCCCGCGCCCATCGTCACTCCGGACCTGCTGCCCCAGATCCGCGACCACATCATCCTCCCCGTAGTGCGCGAACTCAAACGGCGCGGCATCGTCTACCAGGGGCTCCTCTACGCTGGCCTGATGATCGGCCCCCGCGGCCCCCAAGTGGTGGAGTTCAACTGCCGCTTCGGCGACCCGGAGACCGAGGTCGTGCTCCCCCGTCTCAAAGGCGACCTGATCCCGTTGCTCCAAGCCTGCATCGACGGCACGCTAAGCGAATCCCTGGTTCGCGTGCGCCCCGAGCCGTGCGCCACCGTAGTGATGGCCTCCGGCGGCTACCCCGGCAGCTACCAGAAGGGGATCGCCATTACCGGACTCGACGATGCCGCCAAGCTGAAAGACGTCTGCGTCTTCCACGCCGGCACGGCAATGAAAGACGGCGCAGTTGTCACCTCCGGCGGCCGCGTACTGGCCGTGACCGCACTGGGCAAGGATCTGAAGTCCGCCGTAGGGCTCGCCTACGAAGGCGTGGCCGCCATCCGCTTCGTCGGTGCGCACTTCCGCAAAGACATTGCGCGCCGGGCATTTGCACGATAACCAACGATGCTCTCCTGAAAGGAAGTCCTCCATGGCCACCACACCTGCCCCGCTCGTCGGCATCATCATGGGAAGCGACTCGGACTGGCCGCTCCTGCAGAAGGGTGTCGAAGTTCTGAAGGATTTCGGCGTGCCGTTCGAGGTGCGCGTGATGTCCGCTCACCGTACGCCAGAACTTGCATCAGCCTACGCTGCGGAGGCGGAGAAACGCGGCCTGCAAGTGCTGATCTCCGCCGCCGGCGGCGCCGCGCACCTGGGCGGCGTGCTCGCCGCGCACACGGTGCTGCCGGTAATCGGCGTGCCCGTGGCCGGTGGCGCGGTGAACGGACTCGACTCGCTCCTGGCCACGATCCAGATGCCGGCCGGCATCCCGGTAGCCACCGTCACGCTCGGCAGCGCCGGGCCAGTCAACGCCGCGCTTGTGGCTGTGCAGATCCTCGCGCTCTCCGACACAGGGCTGCGCAAGAAACTCCACGCCTACAAGGATAAGCTCCGCCGCAAGGTCGCCGAAGGCGATGCCAGAGTGCAGGCGGAGGTGGCGAAGTTAGGCTGCAGGCTGCAGGCTGTAGGCTGAAGACTGTTAGGCTGAAGGCTGAAAACATTTGGCAGGAGCATACATCGGGATCGGCGTCGGTATCGGAATCGGTGTCGAATCCGCAATTTCGTCGATCCCGATAGCGACCCCGACGCCGATGGTTGGTTTCAGGCGGCATAGTGTTACGCACTTTCGCAAACCTCAATAAACCGCTGACAGCCTTCCCCCATGCGCACACTCCTCCTCACTCCCGCCCATTCAGCCGACTGCCTCCGGCAGGCGGCTGAGGTACTGCTGGCAGGAGGGGTGGTGGTGATCCCGACGGACACTGTCTATGGTCTGGCCGCGCATCCGGCGCATCCAGAGGCCGTGCGGCGGCTCTACACCATCAAGGGGCGCGAGGAGAGAAAGCCGATTGCGCTGCTGGCTGCGGACGCGGAATCGGTCGCCCGGTATGGCGCGCAGCTTCCGCCTGGCGCAAAACGACTGGCGACCGATTTCTGGCCTGGTGCGCTCACGCTCGTGCTGGCGTGCGCGGACGGTTCGGCTGAAGGGTTCCGCGTGCCGGCGCATGACTGGACACGGAAGCTGCTGGCAGCCTGCGGCGGCGTGCTGCGTGTGACCAGCGCCAACCTGAGTGGCGCCATGCCGGCAGCCAGCGCTGTAGCCGCGCTGCAGGGTGTGGGACTCGAAGCGGATCTGGTTATCGACGACGGTCCCTCCCCTGGCGGCGTCGTGAGTACCGTGGTACGCATGGATTCCGGTACGCCGAAAATCCTGCGTATGGGGGCGATCGCCGAGAGCGAGATCCGGGCCATGCTTGCGTGACAAAGGACTCAATCGAATCTCATCTTTCCATGACACCTCCCGCCACCAGTCCAACCACTCCACTCGTGCTCTTCGTCTGCACGGGGAACATCTGTCGCAGCCCCATGGCTGAGGCGCTGCTGCGCCACCACCTGCCACAGGGCTCGCCGTGGCGGGTGGCATCTGCCGGCACATCCGCGATCGATGGCGATCTCATCAGCTCCGACGCAGTCGAAGCGCTGGCCGAGCAAGGAATCGAGGCGCCGGACCACGGCAGCCAGAGCCTCACGGAAACGCTGGTCCGCGAGGCGCAAATCATTGTCGCCATGACACGTTGCCACAGGGACATTATCCTCGACCGTTTTTCCGCGGCCTCCCAGAAGGTCTTTCTGCTCAAGTCATTCGACCCGCACGCAGGCGACGACAAGGATGTTCCAGACCCCATTGGCAGCAGCCTTATTGTCTACCGCCGCTGTCGCGACGGCATCGCAGCCGCCATTCCAGGGCTGGCGGAATTTCTGTCCGAAATACAGTAACACGGTCATCATTACTGCTTGCGCCGCAGCGAGTCTGACATTATTTGTGTAACTGTCTAATTGTCTTGCCCACCCTCCCAGTCATTCGATATAAACACGGCCAAGGAGGGTATTCTAATGAGAATCAAACAAACGATGAAGTGCCTGCTGGTCCTGATCGGACTCCTGTCGCTGGGAACCATGACGGCTCAGGCTGCAGGGTTCGCCATGTACGAAACCAGCGCGCGTGGGAATGCCATGGGCGGCGCAATCGTGGGACTCACGGACGACGCCTCTGCAGTCTACAACAACCCGGCCAACATGGTTGGCCTCCCCGGCGTGCAGACCATGCTGGGTGCCACAGTCATCATGCCGACCTCCAAGCAGGACCTCGGCGCATCGGGAGCCTATCGCCTGGACGATCAGGTCTTTGTCCCTCCGCATGCGTACGTCACCTGGAAACTGGATGACAACTGGTGGTTCGGATTCGGCGAGTACACCCGCTTCGGCCTCGGCACGCAGTTTGATCCAAACTGGCCCGGCCGCTGCAACAACATTTCGGCAAAGATTGAGACCATCAGCCTCAACCCCAACCTCGCCTACAAGATCTCCGACCAGCTCTCTGTGGCAGCTGGCCTGGAAATCATGTACATGGACATCAAGCTGCAGAAAAGCTTATCGCCTCTGGTATTCTTCCCCCTGACCCTAGAGGGCTCTTCCTGGGGCGTCGGCGGCGACTTTGCCCTCTCCTGGAAACCGTGCCAGAATGTCGGCGTGGGCCTGGTGTACCGCCTCCCTGTGCGCCAGCAGATCGTGGGGACCGCCGACACGCCCTCGCAGCATCTGAACGCGGAAGGAACCATCGTGCTGCCAGCCTCCTGGACGCTGGGCGTGAACTACAAGCCGACCGACCGCCTGAATCTCGGCTTTGCAACCACCTACACCGAGTGGAGTTCCTACAACCAGCTTGACATCAACTTCAACCCCGCGCTGAACGGCGTGCTCCCGCTGTCTCACACCGAGAAAAACTGGCACGATGTCTTCCGCTTCGGGTTCGGCGCGGAATACAAGCTGAGCGAGTCTTGGGCCGTGCAGGGGAGCTACGTCTACGACATGGACCCGATCAGCTACGCCCATGCCGATTACATGCTGCCGCCCGGCAACCGCCACATAATCGGCCTTGGTCTGGGATACACCGTGGACACCTGGACCATCAACGGCGGCTACTCCCTGCTGCTGATGGACCCCGTCTCCTTTGGTCCGGCCGCGGGGGGAATATACGCCACCAAGTCAAAGGAGAGCCTGGCCGGCATGCTCGGCTTGTCGGTGGGCAAGAAATTCTAGTTTTCGCTGCCGCGAAAACGACCCAAACGGCCGCCCGTTTGAAACCGGGCGGCCGTTTTGTCTCCGCAACCGCCGCACCCCGTTCTTGTGACCGTACGCCGGGTGGGCTATGATGCATCCTTGTTTCTGCGAGGAGTTTTCATGCGCATCCTTTCCGGCATCCAGCCATCGGGCAAGCTGCACCTTGGCAACTATTTCGGCATGATGAAGCCCGCCCTTTGCCTGCAGGAGCAGGGCGAGGCCTTTTTGTTCATCGCCAACTACCACGCGCTCACCACCGTGGCTGATCCCGCGCAGTTGCTCGCAAACACCTTTGACGTAGCGCTGGATTTCCTTGCCTGCGGGCTGGACCCCCAACGCACCGTCTTTTTCCGCCAGAGCGACGTGCCCGAGGTGACCGAGCTGACCTGGCTCCTCTCCACCATCACGCCCATGGGGCTGCTGGAACGCTGCCACTCCTACAAAGACAAGCTGGCCAAGGGTATCCCGGCTTCCAACGGCCTCTTCTCCTACCCCGTGCTCATGGCTGCCGACATCCTGCTCTACCAGGCCGATCTGGTTCCGGTCGGCCGCGACCAGAAGCAGCACGTCGAAGTCACCCGCGACCTGGCCATCAAGTTCAACAACCAGTTCGATCCCGTGTTCAAAATCCCCGCGCCTTCCATCCTGGAGGATGTGGCCGTGGTGCCCGGGATCGACGGCCAGAAGATGTCCAAGAGCTACGGCAACACGATCGAGCTGTTCGGCGATCCGAAGGAGACCAAGGCGCGCATCATGCGCATCGTCACGGATAGCACGCCGCTGGAAGAGCCTAAAAACCCGGACACGTGCAACATCTTCGCGCTTTACAAGCTCTTCGCCACGCCTGCCGAACGCGAAGACATGGCCGCCCGCTACCGCGCCGGCAATTTCGGCTACGGCACAGCCAAGAAGGCGCTCTTCGAGGCCTTTGACGCCGCCTTTGCCCCGCTGCGCCAGCGCCGCGAGGAACTGGCGAAGAACCGCGACTACATCGAGCAGATCCTGCGCTGCGGCGCGGAACGCGCCCGCGTCGAGGCGCGCAAAACCCTGATTGCCGCGCGCCATGCCATGGGGATCGAATGAGAAGAAATCCGAGGGCAGAGGTCCGGAATCAGAATGAAAGATGCTGCCAAACCCATGCGCAAGCTTGCTGACCTCTAGCCTCTGATTCCTGCCCTCTACCTCCTGAATCTCCAATGAATCCCATGCCTACATCCCCAACAACTCCTCCCGACGACTACAAGATCGCGCTCGACGTCTTTGAGGGGCCGCTCGACCTGCTGCTCTACCTGATCCGTCGCGAAGAACTCGACATCTATGATATCCCCATCGAGCGCGTTACGACTCAGTATCTGTCCTATCTGGACATGATGCGGATGCTCGACCTGAATATCGCCGGCGAGTTCCTCGTGATGGCCGCCACGCTGATGCTGATCAAGAGCCGCATGCTCCTCCCCGTGGAGGAACGCACGGCCGACGAGGACCCCGAAGAGGAATGGGGCGATCCGCGCCTCGACCTCGTGCGCCAGCTCATCGAGTACAAGAAGTTCAAGGACGCCGCCGCCCAGTTGCTGACGCGCGAGTATCGGCAGTCAGAAATCTTCGGTGTCGGCGGCGAAACCCCCGTGTTCGACGAGCCCGTTGACGGCGCGCGGCTGCTGGGCGACGTCGGGCTGTTCGACCTGCTCGGCGCCTTCCAGGAAGTGCTGCAGCGCACGACCGTGGAGCCGCTGGGACATCTGGAGCCGATCCGCTGGTCCGTGCCGGACAAGATGGAGGACATCCTGACGCTCACCCAGCGCCAGGGACCTGTCGGGTTCTCGCGCCTCTTCCGGGCGGATTCGCCGCGCGGCGAGATCATCGTCACCTTCCTGGCGCTGCTGGAGCTGCTGCGGCTCCAGCAGGTGACGATCCTGCAATCGGCAACCTTCATGGAAATCACGATCCTGCCGGTCGCGGAGAACGTCCCCGGGACGCTGCCGCCGCCGATCATAGGGGGGGGCGAACATGTCACGATCTGACGAGAACCTGTTGGCGCCAGCATCAAGCCTGCAGCAGGTGGCAGGCGCGCTGGTGTTCGGTGCGGACCACCCGCTGACCGTCGAGGAGATCCGCGCCTGCCTCCGCGAGGTGGCGGGCGAGGATCAGGCGGCTGCTGCCTTTGCGGGCGCTTCCGCGCGCGACGTGCGCGACGCGCTGGAATCCGCCGCCAAGGAACTCCAGCGCCTGTCGCTCGGCATCGAGCTCGTGGAAGTCAGCGGCGCCTTCCGCTTCCAGTCCGAGGCCTGCTGCGGGCGCTGGCTGCGCTTCCTGCTCCGCAAGGAGCGCCCCAACCGCCTCTCGCGTCCTTCCCTCGAGACGCTGGCCATCATTGCCTACCGCCAGCCGATCGCGAAATCCGAGATCGAGGGGATCCGTGGCGTGGTCGTGGATCATATCCTCAAGGCGCTGATGGAGCTCCACCTCGTGCGGATCGTCGGCCGCAGCGACCTCCCTGGCCGCCCCTTCCTCTACGGCACCACCGCCTCGTTCCTCGACCACTTCGGTCTCAAGAGCCTCAGCGAGCTCAACGAGATGGACCCCACCCTCCAGCGCTCGAAGCTCGCGGAGCGCAAGGCCATCCATTGCAAGCCCGCCAAGGACAAGGAGGCGCCGGACGGCGACACGGATCTGAAGCTGGAAGCGCCAGACCCGGCGCAAGAGATCCTCGGGCCCGCTGAACCGCCGCCGCCCGGCGCGGAGCCGGTGCATGAGGCGCCTTGACGGCGCAGACTGTCAGGTTGAAGGCTGTTAGAATCTGGCTGACAAACATTGACCGTAAAAATAGTTCCTTGAACTTTTCCGGGCCGATGCTGGATCCACGCGAGTTTCTGCAGTGCCAAGTGTCTTCTCAATCGAACAGTCTCCCGCCTTCAGCCTAACAGCCTCTTGAAAGGAGCCCCCCCATGAGCCGCGTTCTTGCCATCGATGGCCCCTCCGGCGCCGGGAAATCTACGGTCGCGCGCTGCCTGGGTCGTAAGCTCGGGTTCCTGCACGTTGATTCCGGCGCGCTCTACCGCATCCTGACGTGGCAGGCGCTGGCGTACGGGATCGACACTTCTAGCGAGGATGCTCTCACGGCCTTCGCGCCCACGGTGACTGTCGATTTCGCTGTGCGCGACGGCGCGGTGGTATATGCCGTGGCCGGCCAGGAGCCCTGCGACTGCATCCGCACGCCGGAGATCAACCAGCATGCCAGCCCGGTCGCCAAGGTGCCGGCAGTGCGCACGCGTGTCACCGCCTGGCTGCGCGGGCTGCGACGCTTCGGGGACCTCGTAGTCGAAGGGCGCGACATCGGCTCCGTGGTCTTCCCCGACTCCCCCGCGCGCTTTTACCTCGATGCTGCGCCTGAAGAGCGCGCCCGCCGACGTCACACCGAAGAGCAGCAGAAGGGGATCTCCGCGCTGAACGCCGACGCCGTACTGGCCTCACTCCTCAGCCGCGACCGCATCGACAGCTCGCGCGCCATTGCGCCGCTCAAGGTGGCCGACGGCGCACAGGTGCTCGACACCACCCGGCTTTCCATCGAACAGGTCGTCCAGGCCGTCTACGACAGCCTGCCCACTGACTGGAGGACGCCGGGTTGACACCCAGAACGCGGTTCGATATTGTTCTAACTCTTTCGCGCAGTCCTACGCCCCCTTCGTCTATCGGCTAGGACGCTAGGTTCTCAACCTGGTAAGAGGGGTTCGACTCCCCTAGGGGGTGCCAATTCAAGAAAAGCCCAGTAAATGCCGGGCTTTTTGCATTTTATAGAGCGCGCTTTCTTTTTGGGCATAACAGTAAGGCATAACAAGTCCACCAAAATGTACCCGTGTTTTCGGGTGTCACCATCGCAAGTTTCGCTGTCGTTTCTCTGTTGCCATCAGGTATGTTCCTGTTCAATATTGCGAGCATTGCGGACGGCTGTGGCGTCCGTTTAGCAGGGATGCGCTCGATCATTTGACCGGCCTTTTCCCAGACAGGACACCATGGACAATCACAATCCTAAAGAAATGTTTGAGCTGTATTGGCAGGATCGTAATCGCGAATTCTTCAAGCACATCTCTGCCGCCACTACCGACGAGGAAATGCGTGCAGCTATCCAAAGAGAGAAAGAACTTGCGCCGGCCCGGCGCCGGCATTTTTTTTGCACTCATACCGAGGATATTTACCGGCAATATCTTGCGGCTGCGAAAGACGGGCCCAACAAGGAGGAGGCAAGGACGACCCTTGCCACGATGATTGACGGAAACCTCCGGTGGTCCCGAAACAATATCGCGTCGTTTGGATTGCAATCTACCGAATATCCCATGTTCCGTCGGATCGAGGAACTGTCGCTGGAGTATCAGGCGGCCCTCAAGGACCTCACGGAGCCAAAGCCAAAGGCCACCATTGAGACGGTTGCAGAGAAAGTCGATGCCCTCCATGCGACGGCTGGTGCCATCCATGCGGATACCCAACAGTTGAAGGTCTCCGTGCCCGCCGTGATCGAAGGACAGGCCAAGACGATCCGCGACCATGAAAAGGAACTCGACCGTCTCAAGGTGATCCTCTCACAAAGGATTGCAGAACTTTTCATCGCCTACCAGGAGATCGAACCGGCTGACATGAAGATATTTCTTTCATTTCTCCGCGAGGGGAACCAGGTCAAGGCCGCGGCGGCCTTGGGCATGAAGGAACAAACCCTTCGGGCGCGGGTGGCCAAGTGGCCTTTTCGGGGCGCTGCGTATGCCCGAATTTATGACATCTACAAGCGATACAAGGAAACGCCACAAAAACCGAAGTTGGCGCCAAACTATGACAAGTTGCTTTTCGAGAACCAGTCGGGGTCTGATCCGGATCCTGATGTGGATGCGCATATTTTCTTCGACATTGCCGAGATCATTGTGGACATGACACCGGCCAACTGCGAAGTCAAAAAGAAGATATTGCTTACAAAGTACCTGGTCGAGTACACCTCAACCAGATAATTGCGAATTCGTTGCGAGTGCGCGACCACTCGCAACCCGTTGCTGCACAGGGGGTATCGATTGCGATACCCCCTCTTTTTTTGCCCTTCGGCATTGTTTTTTTCCAAGTGCGTAGACATCGCGACACATGGTGTGTTGCGGTGCACACGGAGAAACACTATGACGAAGCACATGCTCCTCACAGAAACGGAAGCCCCCTGCTCCACGGTGGACGAAAAGTACCCCGCCAAGTGGATCCGGCTTCCTGCTCGCGGCCACTGCCCGTACACGGGCCTGAGCCGCGCGGCCTACTACCAGTTGATCACGGCCAACAAAATCCGGACCGCCAGTCTGCGTCGTCCCGGCACCCTTCGTGGCACCCGTCTGATCTGGCTGCCTTCCATCATGGCGTATCTCGACCGGTTCGCAACTGACGTGGTGGCTGAGTAACCAATTACTGGGAAGGAGGTGCGCTTATGGAATTCTCATCTACCCGATTGCTCGATGCTAGTGAGGTCGAACGCGCCCTGGGCGTGCTAGTCGAACCCGGACAAACGTTTGAGGTCCGGATTCTGGAGGCGCGACGGGCCGGTTCGCAGTATCCCTTCACGGTCACGGGGTACTTCGATCAACCGGCCCTCGCGCCAGCCGCCCTGCGGGATTTGCGGCTGGTCAGTGCGAAAGGGGTCTATGTCACCCTGAATCCTGTGGACCCGGCGTTGCTCGCCCGGAGTCACAACCGGCTGATGGTCGCCCGGCGGGGCGAAACCACGGCCGACGGCAACATCCTGCGGCGGCGCTGGCTGTTGGTGGACTGTGATCCGGAGCGCCCGCCCGGAGTATCTGCCACAGACGCGGAAAAGGCACACGCCGGCGAACGGTGCGTAGTCGTCCGGGAGACATTGCGATCCGCAGGATGGCCGGAACCGGTCCGGGGCGATTCTGGGAACGGGTATCACCTGCTCTATTGCGTGGACCTGCCCGCTGATAGTTCTTTGGTGAAACGGTGCCTGGAGGCGCTGGCGCTACGGTTTGATGATGCTGCCGTCAAGATCGACCGGGCGGTTTTCAATCCGTCCCGGATCGTAAAACTCTATGGCACCCTCACGCAGAAGGGCGACCACTGCCCCGGCATTGGCCGTGTGCATCGCATGTCGCAGGTGTTGGACGTGCCGGCCACGGTCGAGCCTGTGCCGGTGCCCCTCCTGGAAGCTCTGGCCGGTCAGGTAGAAGAAGAAGAGCCGCCGGCGGCCGGCGGGCGCCGGCGGATCGCCTGGGGCGGTCAGGCGGCCTGGGACCGGGATCGTCTTCAGAAGTTCATCGACGACCACCTTGGACCGTGTGAACCGAGTCCCGCCGTGGCGTACGATGGCGGTTGGAAGTGGATCCTGCGCGTGTGCCCCTTCAACCATGAACACACAAATCGGTCCGCGGTCGTGTTTCTGCGTGCCAACGGCGTACTCGGATTCCGTTGCCTGCATAACGGTTGCGTGAACTACCACTGGAAGGAGTTGCGCACCAAGTTCGAACCGAAGTCGGCCGCGACCACCCGGATAGCACCGCCGGGCGCGCCTCCTACTGCTGCCGCGCCGCTGTGCACGGCCCAGAACGAGTTCGGCGTGGCGTTGGTTGGCACAGAGAAAGAGCAGACGATCAACCAGATGCACTTTGCTGCGCGCTACGTGGCCGATTCGGGCACGATCTACGATCCAGCCTTGAAACGGTTCTTCACCTACGTGCCGGCCACTGGTCTGTGGCAGCATCAAACGGATGAGACAACGTTGCGTGAACTGGGTCTGTGTTTCCAGCGCATCGTGGAGGAGGAAGGCTTTCTCGACCTCCTCACCAAGCGCACCGCAAACCTATTGCAGGGATTGCGTGACCTTGCGCGCGGCATCGCGGAACGCCGGAATGTCTTCACCCAGCGCCGCAAAGTCATTCACGTCGCCAATGGCATGCTCGCACTGGGCGCGGACGGTGCCGTGGAGCTCAAACCTTTTGCCCCGGAATGGTACTCGCGAAACCGCAGCGAGATTGCATGGAACCCGCAGGCCGAGTGCCCGCGGTTCATGCAGGAGTTGCTGCTTGCCGCCATGGATGCGGATGACGCCCGATTGATCCAGCTCTACGCCGGGCAATGTCTGATAGGCGACAACCTTTCGCAGACGTTCCTGGTCTTGCGCGGGCTGGCTGGCAGCGGCAAAACCACGCTGGCGAACGCGATCGAGGGGGTGATCGGCCGCCACAACGTGACGGAGTTGCGGATTGCTCAGTTGGGTGAGCGATTTGAGTTCATCCGGTATGTCGGCCGCACTCTCCTGACCGGCAAGGATGTGCCGGGCGACTTCCTGAACATGAAATCGGCCCATGTGCTCAAGGCGTTGGTCGGTGGCGACACCCTGGAGGGCGAGGTCAAGCACGGCAACGAGAGTTTCAGCATTGAGGGGCGGTTCAATGCAATCATCTCCACCAACACGCGCCTGCGCGTGAAGTTGGATTCCGACGCCGGTGCCTGGCGGCGGCGCATGCTGATCGTGGACTACAACCGGCCCAAGACGGCCAAACCGATTCCGGGGTTTGACCTGGTTCTGGTGCGCGAGGAGGGTGAAGGGATCCTGCGCTGGGCAGTCGAAGGGGCGATCGCATTGCTGCGCGAACTGGACAGCACCGGCACGTTCCAGTTGACAACCGCGCAGCGCCGCCGTGTGGACGACCTGCTTTCGGAGTCGGATTCTGTGCGAAGTTTTGTGCGGGAGTGCGTGGTGGCCAGCCACAGTGCCGAGGTCGCCATCCATGAGTTGATGGCCGCCTACCGGGATTACTGCGAAAGCAAGGACTGGGATCCGTTGCGCGATCGGCAGTTCCAGGCCGAGTTGCCCGACGCCATGCTGGAATACCACCGTGCGCCGCGCCGGAACGATATCCGTCGCGATGGAAAGAACTCCCGTGGGTTCCGGGGCGTGCGCCTTCGTGGCCCGTCTGACGGTGCCTCAGAAGGGTCTGGGCTGCCCTCTGGGGTGTCCGTCCCGAGTGCGCCACTTTGTATTCCGGAGTTCTTGCCGCGCCTGTACGCGGGGCCTGCACCGGTCGTAGAGACGCCTCCGTGTGCAGCGAAGGACTCTATGTGCGCATCGAGCACTGCGCCGATGCTTGAAGTTGCCGAGTCCGAACCGGACGATGCACCTGACGCATGGTTGTATGGACCGTAAGGCACGTCCTGGCAGCCAATCTCGTCATCTTCTCTGGCCGCATTCGCCGGTGTTACCGCTTTACGGCGGTTACGCCGGCGGCATTCCGTCCCTGCCGTTCGGTCTTCTACATACCCGCGCGGCGTTCAATTCGGCTCAGTTGGGCGGTTTTGGGATTGGCGGCCGTCACATGTCGATTTCTTCGTGAAAATGCTGTCGCCCCCAAACTTGTTGGGAAAGACCGTCCGAAGCGTCCGAGCGCCTGCGGCAGGTGGGCGCCGATGCCATATATCGATTTCTATCTAAAACTGCACCCCGTCAAACTTGTGGAAAAGAACCGTCCGAAGCGTCCGAGAGACGATTCTCGGACGGTTCGGACGGTCTCCGGGAACTTATACCGCGTAAGGGGGATGTTTTAGACAAATATTATATTGGGCATATATGGGGTACGTTGTGATGTTGTACCTACTACGCAATAAGTTCAAAAGAACCGTCCGAAGCGTCCGAGCTTTTGATTTGGACGTCACTGAGCAGATCCACGGGGCGTGGCAGTAACTTCCCCGTTGGGGTTGAATCCCGGTGCCAACGCCTTCTGGATCTGTGCCCGTTCAGGGTTCCGGTGTTCCGGGTGTTTGGGGGTCAAAACTTGTACCTCCCCGGTAAATAACAATGAAATAACAATGGGTATCAATGGAAAATCGCTGTTTTCCCCAATGTTTTTTGTTTCTGTGCTGTTTTTTTCTCAAATTGAGTTTTGGTGTAAATCCCTTACCACGAGCTGGTTATGACCAAAACTGCGGATTTAATATCAATAGAAAATTAGGCGCGCGCAGCATACACGCGTCGATTTTTGGGTCTCCGTCGTCACGGGTTCCAAAATAACCATGCGGTAACCGGGTGTTAATCAGGGCGTTTGTGGGGTTTTACCACGGTTTAACGGGGTTTCCTGCAAAGGCGTTTTCGCGTTTTCATTGGCATTATCTGCAAACCGCATGGTTAATAACCGGGAATAACCATGCGCGCGCAGCACACACGCGGCGGTTTTTGGGTGTCCGCGTCGGCGGCGTGGATTCCACAGCGGCGGGCGTGGTTGCGATCCGTGCGGAACCAGGGTGTTAATCAGTCCGTAACCTTCCCGGCAAATAACAGGGGCGGAACAGGGGCGGAAATGCGCGTTTTGCGGGGTTTTCGGGGTTTTGTGGTGGCGTTTTCGCAAATTGCGTTTTGGCGTAACCTCTTCTACCTGCGGTGGTTATGCTGAAACCGGCGGAGTTAATATCAGGAGAAAACAGGGCGCGGGCGGCACGCACGGGGCGGTTTGCCAGGGCGGTTGTCATTCCCGGGGCGTGAGGGTTTCCATTTCGGCCATGCCGCAGGTGCGGCACAGACAGGAGTTATCGCGCGGCAGGTAGAGCGCGGGACCGCCCAACAGCAGGGCGTAGCATTCCGCGCAGAAGCCGAATTGCGCTTCGATC
>CAIWXQ010000003.1 GCA_903916675.1 uncultured bacterium
CCGTTGCCGCGGAAAAAATCGCCTGGAAACGTGATGCTTGTTTTGTCGGTTTGGGTTTGTCAGCCGTCATCTTCTCACCGAACAGTCTAACAGCCTAAACCGCTTCAGCCTTCTTTCCCACCCCCCTCGCCAGAAACCAGTCAGCCACGGTCTCGATGGGGAGGCCCATGATGTTGGCGTAGGAGCCGCCGAAGCCGGCGATGAGCAGGTCGCCGTTTTCGTCGATGTCATAGGCGCCGGCGCGGTCGAGCGGCCGGGTGCGCTGGAGGTAGGTCTGGATGGTGGCCTCGTCGAGCGGACGGAAGTGCACGGCCGACGCCTCGACGCGGATGTCGGGATCCGTACCGGGGAGCGAGAGCGCGACCGCAGTGTAGACCGTCTGCGTGCGGCCGGAGAAGTCGCGCAGGAACTCGGCGGCCTCGACGAGGTCGCGCGGCTTGCCGATGAGCCGGCCGGCGAAAAGGACCAGCGTGTCAGCCGTGAGCAGGCAGGCGGCAGGCCGCAGGGAACGGCAGGCGGCGTGCTTGGCCAGGGCGTTGTGCACGACCGTGCCGACTGGATCATTGCCGTCGTGGATCTCGTGCGCGTCCGCGGGCAGCACCTCGAACGTCAGCCCGAGCCGGCGCAGCAGGGCATGCCGGCGCGGCGAGACCGAGCCGACCACAAGGGGGGAAGGGGAAATCCAGTGGAGTGTGGGCAGGGGTGGCAACATGGTAGGTAGAAGGATTCAGAATAAAGAAAATCGGTTTTTGGGATGCGCTTGTTGCGTTTTTGTAACGTGCTCATCGCATCGGGGTCGGCGTCGCTATCGGTATCGGGGTCGAGCATGCAATTGATACCGATAGCGACTCCGACGCCGAAAGACTTCCTGCCGTTCGTTTCCTGCTAGCATTGGTTTTCTCTACCCAAATAAATCGCGGGTAGCCCGCGATTTATGGCGTCGCAAACCACGTATTGTCGCGCCGGATGAGGTGGATGCGGTGCTGGGCAGCAAGGGACTTGAGCGTGGCAAGCGTGGCTTCGACGGACTGGCCGGAGCGTGCGGCGAGCTGTTCGACTGGTGACGGGTGGCGCTGGACCAGCGCGGCAATGGCATCGGCGTCCGGCGTGTCCACGAACGCGGCACGGGTGCCGGGCAACAGCGGGTGCGGCACAAGGGCCGGCGGCGTGAAGAGTGCGGCGAGCTGCTCCAGGGTCTGGGCCGGACAGGCCTGCACAACAGCATCGGCCGCTGGCCGGTCGAGCGTGTTGAGGTCCACGATGTCCGGCTGGAAGCTCTGTGTCAGCCGTGCGATGCGGGCCATCTGCTCAGGTCGGTCGTTGACGCCGGGCACGACAAACACCTCCACGTGCAGGCGGCCACGGAAAACGCGGCGAAAGCGGCGGTAGCCGTCGAGGATGGCGTCGAAGCGCAGCGAGGCGTGCGGCCGCGCGAGGCGCTCGAACGAAGCCTGGTCCCAGGCATGCAGCGAGATCTTCACGACATCCGCCTGCGCGGCAGCGTGGCGCACCTCCTCGTCCGCGAAGAGCGTGCCGTTGGAGAGCAGCAGCGAGCGGAAGGGCAGGTTGTCGCGGATCCAGCGCAGGAGTTCGCCGAACTGCGGGTGGAGCGTGGGTTCGCCGGAGCCGCCGAGTGTGACAAAGTCCGCCTCGCCGCCGGCGCGCCGCCAGGTGTCGAGCTCCGCGAGGATCTCCTCCAGGGGGACATCGGCGCGGCGTTCCGTCGAGGTGGCAGCCGTGGGGCCGAGCTGACAGAAAACGCAGTTCAGCGAGCAGGTTTTCGGGCGCACCAGATCCACCCCCAGCGAGCGCCCGAAGCGGCGCGACTGGACCGGACCAAAGAGATGATGGTACGCGGGCATGGCAGGTACTGTAACACGCGCCCGGAGGGGGAGGAAAGGCTGGGTGAATTGCGAATTACAGACAGTTGCAAAGGTAGGTAACAGTCGCCAACCCGATAACTGTAGCATCGGGGTCGGCGTCGCTATCGGAATCGGGGTCGACCGCCGCCGCTGAATTCGCTTATTCGGTGACACAAACAACCACTTTTCGACACCGATGCCGATAGCGACCCCGACCCCGACGCGCTGCGAACGGTCTTCGACAGCCACGAAACCAACGGGACTCATTTTTACAAGGCTCAATAGGAATTACGAATGGTACACAAATTCGTAATTCGTAATTTCTAATTCGTAATTTTTTTCCGGCTTGTCTTTCCCGCACCGCTCGCCCATTCTTTTTTGCCATGGCCACGGTGACACTGGAGCATGTGGGGAAGATCTATCCCGGCGGCGTGCGGGCGGTGGAGGATTTCTGCCTGGAGGTCCGCGACGGCGAGTTTGTCGTGCTGGTCGGCCCCTCGGGCTGCGGCAAGTCCACGCTGCTGCGCATGGTGGCCGGGCTGGAGGATGTCAGCTCCGGCACGATCCGCATCGGCGCGCGCGTGGTCAACGACGTGTCGCCGAAGGACCGCGACATCGCCATGGTCTTCCAGAACTACGCGCTCTACCCGCACATGACCGTGCGCGAGAACATGGCCTTTGGCCTGAAGCTGCGCGGGCTGCCGCGGCAGGAGATCGACGCGCGGGTGCAGGAGGCGGCCGCGATCCTCGGGCTGGACAGCCTGCTCGCGCGGCGGCCCAAGGCGCTCTCCGGCGGGCAGCGCCAGCGCGTGGCGGTCGGGCGCGCGATTGTGCGCCAGCCGGCGGTCTTTCTGTTCGATGAGCCGCTCTCGAACCTCGACGCCAAGATGCGTGTGCAGATGCGCGTGGAGATTTCCCGCCTCCACCGGCAGCTCGGCGCCACCATGCTCTACGTCACGCACGACCAGGTCGAGGCCATGACCATGGGCGGGCGGATCGTGGTGATGAAGGACGGCGTGGCGCAGCAGGCGGACGCCCCGCTGCGCATGTACGACTTCCCCTGCAACCGCTTCGTGGCCGGTTTCATCGGCACGCCGCAGATGAATTTCTTCGACGGCCGGATCAGCGCGGACGGCTCGACGTTCGAAGGCGCCGCTGGCTTGCATCTGCCAATGCCCACGGAGCAGCAGGCGGCCCTGGCAGCGTATGCCGGCCAGGGCGTGGTCCTGGGGCTGCGCCCGGAGGAGATCGGCTCCGTCGCGGCGGAGCAGCAGCCGGACGCCCCGCGCATCCGGGCAGTCATCGAGGCAGTCGAGCCCATGGGGTCTGAAACGCACGTGCATTTCCGGTCCGGCGCAACAGCCTTTGTCGGCCGTCTGGACGCACACGGCAGTTTCCCGATCGGCCAGCCCGCCGCGCCGGCCGTGCGCATGGCCAAGGCGCATTTCTTCGACCCGCAGACCGAGCAGCGCATCGGGTGAGCATGCCGACGCGCGCTGGATACGAAGACAGGGTTGGGGACACAGAGGGCGCAGAGCGGGAAGAGACCACAGAGGATGCGGCTGTAGTGCGGGCGTCCTGCCTGCCGGGAACCAAATACGCGGGCAGGGACACAGAGGGCACAGAGGACGATTGAGCACACAGAGGAATTTTCCTCTGTGGTCTCTTTCCGCTCTGTGCCCTCTGTGTCCTTGATCGTGTCCATCTCCTTGACTTTCCGCGCTACAGGCCGGACAATTTCTAGTTATGCCCCTCCATGAGACAACGGTTCACGAGCGCGCCGTGCTGGTGCAGGTGATTCATGGCCGCATGGATCCCGGCGAGGCGGCGGATTCGCTGCAGGAGCTGGGGCGTCTGGCCGACACCGCCGGCATCGAGGTGGTGGGTCAGCTCACCCAGCGCCGTCCGCGCCCCGACGTGGCCTATCTGCTCGGCAAGGGGAAGGTTGAGGATCTGCGCGCGGTCTGCGCCGCGCGCGGCGCCAACCAGATCCTGTTCGACAACGAACTCTCCTCCGTGCAGGCCTACAACCTGAACAAGGACCTCGATGTGCGCGTGCTCGACCGCACCGAGGTGATCCTCCAGATCTTCGCGCGCCGCGCCCGTTCTGCGGAGGCGCAGACGCAGGTTGAGCTCGCGCAGTTGCAGTTCCTGCTCTCGCGCATCCCGGTGCTCGAGACGCAGCAGCGCTTCAAGGGCGGCATCGGCATGAAGGGGCCGGGCGAGAGCCATTTGCAGATCCGCAACGCGCCCATGCGCCGGCGCCTCGCGGAGCTGCGCAAGAAACTGGAGGCCATCCAGGCGCGGCAGACGCGCCAGCGCGGCAAGCGCCAGTGGCCGGTGGTCTCGCTCGTCGGCTACACCAATGCCGGCAAGTCCACGCTGCTCAATTGCCTGGCCCACGCCGACGCCTACGTGGACGACCGCCTCTTCGCCACGCTCGACACCAAGACGCGCCTGCTGCAGATCGGCGCCCGCCGCATTCTGCTCACCGACACGGTCGGGTTCATCCGCCACCTGCCGCACGGGCTGGTGGCTTCGTTCCGCTCGACGCTCGACGTGGCGGTACAGGCTGATCTGCTCCTGATTGTGGTTGACGCCTCCCACCCGCGCATGCAGGATCATCTGACCGTTTGCCGGGAGACCCTCGCGGAGATTGGCGCGGGCGGCGTGCCGTCGCTGCTGGTGCTGAACAAGTGCGACCTGCCCGGCGCAGCCGATGCGGTCGAGCACGCATCCGAGCAGGTTCCGCACGCCATCCCCGTGTCGGCGCACACCGGGCTGGGGCTGGAGACGCTGCGCCTGGCGATTGTGGAGGAATTGAAGCGATGCTGCACGTTGTGGCAACTCCCATCGGCAACCTCGGCGACCTGACGCCGCGCGCGCTCGAGGCGCTGCGCACCGCCGACCTGATTGCCTGCGAGGACACGCGGCGCACCTGGGCGCTGTTGACCGCGCACAACCTGCCGCGGCCCGAGATGATCTCCTACCGGCAGGGGAACGAGGCGCGCGCTGGCGACCGTCTGGTGGCCGCGGTGCAGGCGGGTCGCAGCGTGGTGCTCTGCTCCGACGGCGGCTACCCCGGCATCAGCGACCCGGGCTACCGGCTGATCCGGCGCGCGGCGCAGGAGGGGCTGCCGTTCGACGTGCTCCCGGGCGCCTCAGCCGTGGACGTGGCGCTGCTGCTGTCCGGCCTGCCCACATCGAGCTACACGTTCAAGGGGTTTCCGCCGCGCCGGCCTGGCGTGCTCCGGCGGTTTTTCGAGGAGGAGCGCGAATTGCCGCACACGCTGGTGGTTTTCGAGTCGCCCTTCCGCGTCGGCGCCACGCTGCGCGCGGCGCACGAGGTGCTGGGGGACCGTGAGGCGGCGGTCTGCCTGGAGTTGACCAAGCAGCACGAACGCGTATCGCGCGGCTATCTCTCCGTGCTGGCAGGACAGTTTGCCGGCCAGCCGGTGAAAGGGGAGGCGACCCTGGTGATCGCGGGCGCCAATCCGAAGTTTGCCCGCGTGGAGGACGGCGAGACGGACGAAGCGGAGGACTTCCGGTGCGAGGCTTGAATCAGGGTTATTTTCCGCAGCGCAGCCGCTGGCGCAGTGGCCATTCCCGCCGGTATCGATACGCGTTCCCCCGGAATTTTTCGCGCCGCAAAAAAGGGCAGAAAATCGCCGGCATCCTGGTTCTGCTGCTAGTATTGCTGACCGGCTTCTTCCTGCGGGAGATCATTCGCACGTATCTCGGAGAGAAGGTTTGGAACGAATGCTTTCAGCAGTCGTCGGCCGACGATGACAATTGACCGCCGTCCGGATTGACGACCAACGGAAGGTTTCGGTACTATGCCCCCCTTTATGGTCGGAAACCACTGCTGACAAACGAGCGAGGCTCCCCATGGCGACACACAAGACCACCAGGACCAAGAAGGCCGTCAAGACCGCCAGCGTCCGCAAGCCCGTCAAGCCGGCGGCCAAAGCCGCCGGGAAGAAGCCGGTTGGCAAGCCTGTCGCCGCAAAAAAGGCGAGCCCCGTCCGCCTGCCCGCGCCGGTTCCGTTTGCCCTGCGGAAGCTGACTGCCCCTGTTGTGCCCCCCAGGCCGATTCCCAAGACGGTGAAATTCAGCGCCGCAGATCTGGCGCTTTTCCGCCAGGAACTGCTGACCCTGCGCGACCGCCTGACAGGACAGGTCGCCCGGATGCGGCAGGATTCCCTTACGCGCGACGACGAAGTCAACCCCGAGGAGGATGGCACCGACGCGTTCGACCGCCTCTTCGCGCTGGAGCGCGCCGGCAACGACCAGGACATCATCTTCACGATCAACGAGTCCATCCGTGCCATCGACGCCGGCAAGTACGGCGTCTGCGAAGGGTGCAGCAACCTGATCGAAAAGCCCCGCCTGCGCGCGCTGCCGTTTGCCAAGAACTGCATCCGCTGCCAGTCTGAAATGGAACGCGGCCGCAACAGCGGCTTTGTGCGCCGCCCGCGCCCCTGAGCATGCAACGACACCGCATGCGCCCCGTGGTCGTCGCCGGCGCCGTGATTGCGCTGGACCAGGCGACCAAGTGGCTGGTCCAGCGCGCCTTCCCGCACGAGGGCGCCGGTTGCGGGGTGATCCCCGGGCTGCTGGATTTCTGTCTGGTTCGCAACACCGGCGCCGCCTGGGGCGTGCTCTCCGGCCGGCAGACGTTCCTGATCGTCTTCTCGCTGCTGATGCTGGCAGTCCTGGTCTGGCGACGCCAGGCGCTGCTGGGCAATCTCCCGCTGCGCTGGCTGGTGCTCGGGCTGCTTGCCGGCGGCATCTGCGGCAACCTGATCGACCGCGTCTGGCTCGGCTCGGTCGTGGACTTCATCGATTTCCACTGGGGCCGCTCGCATTTCCCCGCCTTCAACGTGGCGGATTCCAGCCTCTGCATCGGGGTCGGCCTCTTCCTCCTGCTGCAGTGGCGCGAGGAGCGTCGGCAAAAGACCGGGTGAGACGTAGGAAATCTTTCGGGGTCGGGGTCGCTATCGGAATCGGTATCGATTGCGATACCGACGCCGACCCCGATGTGGCGGACACTCGGATTGTGAAGACATGACCCGAGGAGTCGCAACCATGTTTCCGCAAACACAACCAGCGCTTCCCTCCTGCGCCTGGTTTCTGGTCGGGCCCACTGCCGTCGGTAAGACCGCCGTGGCGCAAGTTCTGGCCGAGCGCACGGGTGCGGACATCCTCTCGGCCGACGCCATGCTGGTCTATCGTGGCATGGACATCGGCACAGCCAAGCCGCTGCCGGCCGAGCGCGGCGCGGTCCGCTACTTCGGCATGGACCTGGCAAGCCCGGATGAGCCGTTCAGCGCCGGCGCCTGGCTGGCGGCAGTGCGGAAGGAAATCAATTCGGCGGCGCCGCGCGCCTCCGAATTGATTGTGGCTGGCGGCACAGGTCTCTATGTCCGCGCGCTGGTCCAGGGGCTCGACGCGCGCGCCGCGGATCCGGCGCGGCGGGAATACTGGCAGGCGCGTCTGGAACGCGAAGGCCTGCCCGCGCTGCGCCGCGAATGGGAATCCCGCGCGCCGCAGGCCGCCGTGCTGGCCGACCCCGACAATCCGCGCCGCGTGATCCGCGCGCTGGAGCACCTGGAGTCCGTCGGCGAGCTGCCGGAGAACTGGCGCGCCACGCCGCGTCCGCGCGTCGTCGGCCTGCGCCTGCCGCGGCCCGCCCTGCATGCGCGCATTGCCGCGCGCGTCGAGCGCATGTTTGCCCAGGGCTTCGTCGAGGAGGTCGCTGCCCTGCGCGCCCGGTTCCCCTCCTGGGCTTCCGGCAAAGGCAGGGATGGCTCTCCGAGCCGTCCGCCGTGTGCCGGGCCGCGCCTGGTCAGTGAAGGTGCGGCTGTTTCCGGCGATGCGTATTCGTCGCCCGCCACGGCGCAACTGGCCATTGGCTACGCCGAGGTCTGCGCCCTGCTTGACAAGCGCCTCACGCGGGCGCAAGCTATGGCGCAAATCGCGACGCGCACGCGACAGCTGGCCAAGCGGCAGGAGACCTGGTTCCGCCACCAGGCAGACGTGACCTGGGTCGAAATCGCTCCGGACGAACCGGTGGCGGCCATGGCCGCGCGCGTGCTGGCGGTTTGGAGCGAACATGGCGCGACCCCCATCCGACTCTCGTAACAAGAAGGACGCCGCGTCGTATCCGTCCGCGCCGCTGCCCCTGCGAGAGATCACGCCCGGGCTGCGGCCGCGCGAGGCGCTCGCGCAGCGCGGCGCCGCGCTGCTGTCCGACGACACCCTGCTGGCCATCCTGCTGCGCAGCGGCCGCCCCGGCCGCAACGTGGTGGAACTCGCCCGCGACACGCTGCAGGCGTTCGACGGTCTCGAGCCGCTGGCGCGCGCCTCGTTCGAGGAGATCGCCTCGCGCCGCATCTCCGGGCTGGGGCGCGTCAAGGCCATGGAGATCGCGGCGGCGTTCGAGCTGGGCCGCCGCGCTGCCGCGCAGCAGACTGCCGGCGAGGCACCGTACGTGCGCGACCCGGAGAGCGTCTTCCGGCAGTTGCGCCCGCTGGCTGCCAGCCTGCGCCAGGAGGTCTTCTGGGCGCTGCTGCTCGACACCCGCAACCGCCTGATCGGCCGTCCGCTGGAGGTCACGCGCGGCCTGCTCGATACCAGCCCCGTGCATCCGCGCGAGGTCTTCAACCTGGCGGTCCGCCACTCTGCGGCAGCCGTGATCCTGGCGCACAATCACCCCTCCGGCGATCCGTCGCCGTCACCCGAGGATCTGCGCGTCACGCGTCAGCTCGTGGAAGCCGCCCGCATCCTCGGCATCCGCGTGCTCGACCACGTCATCGTCGGCCGCGAAACCGACCAGCGCCCCGGCCACCTCAGCCTGCGCGAACAGGGGCTGGCGACGTTTGATGGGGTGTGAGGCGGCGAGAGAACCGCAGAATCCCGAAGGGAAGGCCGCCTGTCTCCGGTGGCAGAAATGAGTGCAAATGGACAGCGATCTGCCCAAAGGAGGGCACGAACAATGAATCAGGAACATGCCCTTGCCGTGTTCGAGAACTTCAAGATTCGCCGGGTTTATGACGAGAAGGCAGAAACCTGGTATTTTTCGGTTGTGGACATTGTCGCGGCATTGATCCAGCAGCCGGATTTTCAGGCCGCGCGGAAATACTGGAATAAGCTGAAAGAACGGCTGAAGAAGGAGGGCAGTCAGTCGGTGACAAATTGTCACCAACTGAAACTAGAAGCAACCGATGGCAAGAAATATGCAACCGACGTTGCAAATCCGGAAACACTTTTTCGCATCATTCAGTCAGTACCCAGCCCTAAGGCAGAGCCGATCAAACTCTGGTTGGCCAAGGTTGGCTACGAGCGCATCCAGGACATGAGCGATCCGGCCCGATCGCTTGACCGCGCCCGCGAATACTGGAAGCGGTATGGCAGAAGCGAGAAGTGGATCCAGCAGCGCATGATGGGGCAGGAGACCCGGAACAAGCTCACCGATTATTGGAAGGATCACGAGGTCAAGGGCGAATCGGAATATGCCATCCTCACCGATATCATCCATCAGGAATGGAGCGGTGTGTCGGTCCGGCAGCACAAGCAGATCAAGGGGCTCAAGTCCCAGAACCTGCGCGACCACATGAGCGAGGCGGAGTTGATTTTCACCGCGCTGGCCGAGCTTTCAACCCGCCAGATTGCCGAGAGCGTCGTGGCAAAGGGGCTGAACGAAAATGCCGAGGCTGGAAAGAAAGGCGGCGGCATCGCGAAGAAGGCCCGGTTGGAGTTGGAACAGAAGACCGGAAGGAACGTGGTCACCGACGAAAGTTTTCTGCCGCCGGGTGCGGCGGGGAAGAAGCTGCATGGCCGAATGATGAATAAGGACTCCCACGCATGAATGATCCCGTTGCTGCTGACACTGGCGCTGACCTCGATCCCGACGTTGCTGCAGAGACCGCCCCGCGCACCGCGCTGACGGGGGAACTGGTTGAGGAGATCCGCCGGCGGGTGTTCGATGAGGCGGGGTTCATGCGCCTGACGCAGGTGGCGCGCTATGGTGGCCAGATGCACCGCGCGAGCCTGCGCCCCGTGCAACTGAAGGGCGAGCGCCGGTTCCAGGCGGAAACGACTGAGGGCGGCCGCATGGCGGTGCGCAACCTCGCTGCCGTGGACGCGCTTCCGGCGCTGGGCCGCCTGCTGGAGCAGAGGGGCGCGCGCGAACTGCACCTCGTCACCGCCTCCGGCGACCTGCACATCCGCATCACGCGCAAGGGCAAGACGCTGCTCTCGCGCAGCAAGCCGCTGGCGCGCGAAGTGGACGAGGCGCCCGCCCACGACCACGTGAAACGACAGCCACTGCAGGCGTTCGACGCCGACGCGCTCCTGCGCGTCACGGGCATCGCGGACACCGACGGCCGCATCAAGGCCACCATGCGCGGCAAGTACGACCAGGTCAACGAGTTCCTGCGACTGTTCGATCCGCTCGTCGAGGGCCGGCCGGCCGGTGCGCCACTGCTGCTGGCTGACTGTGGCTGCGGCAAGTCGTACCTCACCTTCGCCGCCTACTGCTACCTGACGCGCCATCACGGGCTTGATGTGCAGGTGCGCGGCATCGAGCGCAATGCCGAACTCGTGGCTGCCGCGCGGCACATGGCCGAGGCTCTCGGTGTGGCCCAGGACGTGCAGTTCCTGGCCGAGGATCTCGCCACCTGCCGTCTGGCGGAGAACCCCGAGATCGTCATGAGCCTGCATGCCTGCGACACGGCCACGGACGAGGCGCTGGCGCGCGCCGTGGAGTGGGGGAGCCGCGCAATCCTCTGCGCGCCCTGCTGCCAGCACGAGCTGCAGCAGGAAATGCCCGGCGGCGGCCCCCTGCGCGCCGTGCTGCGCCACGGCATCCTGCGCGAGCGGCTGGCGGACATTCTGGCCGACACGTTCCGCGCCCAGATCCTGCGGATCCTCGGCTACCGGGTGAGCATAATAGAATTCGTATCAGTTGAAGCCACGGCCCGCAATGTGCTGCTGCGCGCGGAGGCCGGCGTCAAAGCCGGCCAGCCGCAGGCCGTCTCCGAATACCTGGAGCTGCGCGACTTCTGGCAGGCCAAACCCTGGCTCGAAACGCGCCTCGCGGGACAGCTGGAGAAGCACCTGACGCGGATGGAGGGGTGAGAATGCCTGGGAGCGCGGGCGTCCCGCCCGCTTGCTAGGCTGTTAGCGGTTTATTGAACTTTCGTAATAAAGTGACAATCGCAGTGGGGTCGGCGTCGCTATCGGTATCGGGGTCGGATAGACAATCGATACCGATTCCGATAGCGACCCCGACGCCGAAATTTCTTCCGTCTTCTGCCGCATGCAAAACCCCTTGCCTCGTTTCTGCCGCGCCCGCATACTTTTCCCCTTCGATGCGCGACCTTCCGCAGAAAGCCGTGATCCTCGCCGCCGGATTGGGAGCGCGGTTGCGTCCGTTGACGTGGCTGCGTCCCAAGCCGCTCATGCCGCTCTGGGGCGAGCCGCTGATCCTCCGCATGGTGGCCATGCTGGAACGCTGGGGCGTGCGGGAGATCCTCGTCAACCTCCACTGGCAGCCGGCGCAGCTCCGCGCCTGCCTGGAGGCGCGGTCCGGCTCGGCGCGCATCACCTGCTTTCACGAAACCGAAATCCTCGGCACGGGCGGTGCGCTGCGGGCCATGCGCCCCGCCCTGCAGGATGCGCCGTTCTGGGTTGTCAACGCCGACCTCGCGGCGAGTGTCGCACCCGAGCCGTTGGCCGCGGCATTCGCGCGGCGTGAGCGCCGCGTGGCCGCAGCCTGGCTCGAGCCGCGCAAGGGTCCGCGCACGGTCGAGACCGCGCGCGACGGCCGGATTCGCTCCTACCGCTCGGCGCAGCCGGGCGCAGCCGGCACCGCCACCTTCTGCGGCGTGCAGCTGGTCTCGCCGAAAATCTTCGACTTCCTGCCGCCCCAGCCATTCTGCACTCTGGTGGAGCTCTACGAGGCCGCAGCCGCGCACGGCTGGGACGTGGCAGGTGTGCGTGTGCCGGGAAGCTACTGGGACGACGCCGGCACGATTGAAGCCTATCTGCGCATCCACGAGGAGGTGCGCCGCCGCGCGCGACGCGGGCAGCCGGGCGGGGAGTTGTTTTCTGGGAGCGCGGGCGTCCCGCCCGCAAAGCAAACGAGTGGCGAATGTCCGGCAGGCGGGACGCCTGCACCACAATGCACCCTTGCGGGCGGGACGCCCGCGCGCCCAGGTGTCCGCCACTCCGTGATCTGGCCCGGCGCGCGTATGGAGCCGCGCGCTTCGCTGCAACGTGTCGTGGTGGCGGGCGATTGCGCGGTCGGCGGCGCGTGGCGCGACACGGCGCTGATTCCGGCCACAGCCGCGCCGGATACGGCGCTGACGCAGGCCGTGGAGCAGCTGGGGTGGCCGGTGGAGGATACAGCGCTGTCGTTCCTCGGCGAGCGCGGCTCCAGCCGCAGCTTCTGGCGCGCGGGGTTCGGTAAGCGCCGTGCCGTGCTGGTGCGCTACAGCCGGGAGCGGCCCGAGAACGCCCGCTACGCCGGGCATGCGCGCCTGCTGGCCGAGGCTGGCGTGCCGGTGCCGCGGGTGCTGGCGGATCTTCCGGAGGCGTGCGTGCTGGCGCTGGAGGATTTCGGTGATACGGATTTGCGCAAGCTCCTCTCCCGACGCCACGCAGATGTCGACGCGCTCTACGAGCCGGTCCTGGCGGCCGCTGCACAATTGCACACAAAGGCCACGAAGCTGGCAGCGCAGCGCGGCACGGTCCTGGAGCCGTCGTTCGACGCCGCGCTCTACCAGTGGGAGCATGCGCTCTGTTGCGAGCAGCTCCTGGCGAAGCGGTACGGCATGACAGCGCTTCCCGCCGGCGTGGCCGGCGAGCTGGCGCGCGTGGCGCAGCGTCTGCTCGCGGCGCCGGTTGTGGTGGTGCATCGGGATTTCCAGTCGAGCAACGTCCTCTTCCGGCGCGGGCGCATGGCGCTGATCGATTTTCAGGGGATGCGCCTGGGCGCCGCAGCCTACGATCTGGCCTCGCTGCTGTGCGATCCGTACGTGCAGCTGCCGGCGGACACGCGGCTGCGGCTGCTGGCGCGCTACGCCGCGCTCTGTCCGGCGCAGGGCGCGGAGACAACGGCGCTCTTCCCCTGGGCCGCGGTGCAGCGCCTGACGCAGGCTTTGGGGGCATTCGGCCGCCTGTCGGCGCTCGGGCATCGGGAATTTGCGGCGCATATCGCGCCGGCCGCAGCCACGCTGGCGGAAATGGCGGCAACGTGCGGTCTGGCAGCGCTGGCCACGCTGGCGCGCGAAATCGTGACACGCGAGGGGCATCCATGATCATGGCGAAACCGACCGACCGTCTGGCGCTGGCATATTCGCCGCGCGCGCGGATCCAGTTTGTGATGGCCGACGTTGCCGACGCGGCGCGCGCCCTGGAGCAAAGCCACCTGTGCGGGCCGACTGCGAGCCTGGCGCTGTCCGAGACGCTGGCTGGCGTGGCGCTGCTCGGCGCGGAGCTGACGCGGCCGCAGGAGACCGTCACGCTGCGCCTGCGCGTGAGCGGTCCGGTCCAGGGCGTGCTGGTGGAGATGGCGCAGGACGGCAGCCTGCGCGGCTACGCCAACCAGAAGGTGCTGAACGACCTCGACGCCCGCGAGGAGATGGACAGCTCCGAGGCATTTGGCGATCACGCCGCGGTGCAGATTATCCGCTCCGTGCCGGGGCACATTCTCTCGCACGCCAGCCTGGAGACGCGGCCGGCCTCGGTGCGGCGGGCGCTGGAGCAGTACTACGCGCAATCGCTCCAGCGCCGGGTAGCGGCGCAGATCGTGGCGATCGCCTACGGCGGCGCGCTCGACATGGCGCGCGGGCTGCTGGCGCTCGGGATGCCGGACACCCGGAGCGACGAATTCGACCGCCTGGCCGCGCTGTTCGAGGACGACACCGTGACGCAGGAGCTGGAATCGTGCGGCTCGCTGGAGGAACTCGGCGAGACGCTGGGGTTCACGGACCTGCAGTCCGAGCCGGTGCGGCCGCTGCGGTTTTCCTGCCGCTGCTCACGCGAGCGCGTCTGCGACATGCTGCTGGCGCTCTCCGCCGCCGAACTCGCCGAGATGGCCCGCCAGGAGAAACCGACCTCCGTCTACTGCCACATGTGCGGCAAGGGGTACGACGTGACCGCGGAGGAATTGACGGTTCTGGCGGAGAAGAGGAAGAAAAAGTAGGCCGGGCGCTACGAGCCCGGCCATCCCGTTCGGCGGCGACGGCGCGCCGCCCTCCATTTCGCAACCGCTTGGAGGGCGCACCGCTGTGTGCGCCGTTGTTCTCGGAATCGGTATCGGGGTCGGCGGCAATTGGAATAAGGCAGGACCTAATGCAGAATTCTGCGTTCGACCCCGATAGCGATACCGACCCCGACCCCGGTGGAGAATCAACCGATATCGCCTTTACTCCCCCGCCGCGGACGGTAGAATCAGAACGCAATCCGGGATGGAGCGTGACGGATAACTGGAAGTCGGGCAGCAACCGAAGAAGGAGAAGCAGATGAAAATGGCAGTGCTGGTTGGAGTTGGGGCCGTGCTGGCGATGGTGGCGTGGGGCAGTGAGCCGACAACAGACGTGCGGGTGCAGGTGGGGGACGTGAAGGACTCTCGCACGACCGGGAAGTACTTCGCCAACCTGGAGATTGAACTGAAGCTCATGGGTGACGATCTTGACGGCGCAAAGGGACTTCGTTGCACGGTGACAAAGGCGGTTGACGACACAGGCAGGAACCTGCTCAGGGAAGAACAGGAAAAAAGCAGTTTCTCCGATATCAGCGACAACAACTCGAATCAGACCCAGGTTACGGTCAAGCTGAGAAATCCCTCCCGGAAAGCGGCGACCGTGAAGGAACTCGCAGGTGAAATTGATGTTTTCAGACCTGGCAAAGATCCGGCGTCCATGGTGATGGTCACAAATCTTGCCGGAAGGCCAAAGATTGTGGTTTCGCATCCGAGTCTGACAGCGGCTCAAATCCAGATGACTGTTCTGTCCAAGGCGCAATCCGACGCGGACTTGCAGGCCGAGGCGAAAGCGGCTGAAGCCAAGGCCAAGGCAGGCGCAGAGAATGCGGGCGAGGATATGGGGAAAGCCCTGGCTGATGGCTTGGGGAAGGCATTTGCCGGCATGTTTGGCGGCGGAATGATGGGCGGGAAGAACAGCGTCATCATGCGGATCGAAGACCCGCAATCGAAACTGGTCAAAGTCGAGTTTCTCGATGCATCCGGCAAAGCCATTCGGGGGAATGGAATGTCGTGGCGAAGCAATGTTCGGTGCTACGATTTCTCAGAACCCCTTCCGCAAGGGGCGCAACTTCGTATCAATGTGGCAACGCCGAATTCGATGGTTACCGTGCCGCTGATGCTGAAGGACCTGGCTTTGCCATAGGAGATCGAAAGAATAACGAAATGGCTGAGCTCGGCCACCCCGCGCAACGGATTGCCCACCCTGGCGGGTTCGCAAACGAGGAAGGCGGACGCTGTGACGCATGCCAGGAGACTTTGACCATGAACCCAAAACTTGCCCCTTTGTTCACGCGGCGCAGTGTGCGCCGCTATTCCGGCGAGCCGGTGACAGACGCCGAGATCCGCGACCTGCTGGAGGCGGCCATGGCTGCGCCGTCGGCCTGCGCCACGGATCCCTGGCACTTCGTGGTGTTGCGCGGCCGGCCGGCGCTGGACGCGCTGGCAGGGGTGCTGCCAAACGGGCCGATGCTGAAGCAGGCTGAAGCCGCCATCGTGATCTGCGGCGACCCGGCGCGCGCGCACCGCAATCAGGAGTCCTACCTGCTCCAGGACTGCAGTGCGGCCATCGAGAACATCCTGCTCGCGGCCTCGCTGCTGGGGCTGGGTGCCTGCTGGCTGGGCGTGCACCCGAACGCGGACCGCATGGAGCCGATTCGTCGTCAGCTCGGCATTCCGGAGGCGATCCTGCCGGTGTCGGCCATTGCGTTGGGCCGGCCGGCCGAGTTCCCGGAGTTGCGCACGCGCTTCCGCGCCGAGGCGGTGCATGCGGGAAAATGGTAGGCGGGGCTCCGATACAGCATGAGGTAAGTCCGATCGGCGTCGGGGTCGGTATCGGAATCGGGGTCGAGAGGAAGCAGAAATGGCCTTTGGGCACGAGAAACTGGATGTCTATCGTGCCGCCATCGAGTACGTCGGCTGGGCGTATCGCTTCTGCGAAGCATTGGCCGGGCACCGGAACGCGAAGGACCAATTGCTTCGCGCGTCGCAGGCGATCCCGTTGAACATTGCGGAAGGCAATGGCAAAGGAACCGAGGGCGACCGGCGGCGCTACTTTGAGATTGCCCGAGCGTCTGCCTTGGAGTGTGGCGCGGTGCAGGATGTCTTTCAGGTGTGCGGTGCAATCACGGTTGAAGAGAACGAGAAAGCCAAGGTGCTGCTCGACCGGATTGTGGCGATGCTCACGAAACTTGGGCAGCGGGGGTATGCGGTTCACGAAGAATCGGAAAAGTATGGGTTCGACCCCGATACCGATACCGACGCCGACCCCGACAAGAAGGACTGACCAGCAGCCATCCTGAAGGCTGAGGTCTTGGAGACGACATGCGGAACCTGCTTGAAGAGCTTCCCAAGGAATACGAGCAGTTGCACGGCCGCTGCCGGTTCTGCTGCGATTTTGTGGCGCCGGAGCATGTGCGTGAACGCGACGTGTTGGACATCGGCTGCGGGTTCGGATGGTTTGAGCGCTTTGCGGCGCGTTTGAAACCGCGCCGCCTGATCGGCATCGAACCACGCGATGCGGACCTTGCAGCGGCGCGCAGCATCGCCGCGGAGACAGGTGCGGAGTTCCTTTGCGCCGGCGCCTTCCAGCTCCCCTGCGCGGCAGCGTCGATCGACACCGTCTGCCTGTGGGATGTGATTGAGCACGTGCCACGCCGCTCCGAGCCGGCCCTCTTCGCGGAGATCGCGCGCGCGCTGCGCCCCGGCGGGGTGGTCTACCTCTCCACGCCGTTCGCCTCCGTGCGCGCCGCCGCGTTCGATCCCGCCTTTTGGCTGATCGGCCATCGGCACTACACCGTGGCGCGCCTGGCCGCGCTGGCTGCGCCGGCTGGGTTGCGCCTGACCGCCGGCACGGTGCGCGGCCGGTGGTTCGAGCTGGCGGGCATCCTGAACCTCTACTTCAGCAAGTGGGTGCTGCGCCGCCAACCGCTGTGCGAGGCTTGGTTCAGCCGCGGGGAGGATGCAGACCTGTGCCGCGAGGGATACATGACGGTGTACGTGCGCTTCGAGAAGACGTAAGAAGCGAACGATTCTTCGGGGTCGGGGTCGCTATCGGGATTGGGATCGAACGCATCTGTAGACGTGGCCGGTGGCCGCGTTTTTTGTAACCGCGATTCGACGAGCCCAGAGTTGACAGTATCGGCAGATTCTGACTACAAAGCGGATGTGAAACGGAAGTCTAACAAGCCACTATCTGCCGAGCAGGCGCCAAGGGCCTCAGGAAAACCGGCCTGCCGCAACGATCTCGCCGATCTGGCCGGAAGCTGGGTTGAAGATCCGGCGGTTGACCGCGAGCTTGCCGGGTTTGACGCGGTGGACAAAGAGCTTTGGGAATAAGAGCCTATCCGAAAATCCCGGCGCGCGAGGCCGCGCGCCCTCCAGTCGGTTGTCGAAAGGCTTGTTTTGTCCCCCTTGGAGGGCGCGCGGCCTCGCGCGCCGCAACCGATGGCGAGGGATCGCTGGAGACTCCATGAAGATCGTTTGCGACAGCAACATGCCGTATGCCGCGGAGGCATTCGGGACCTTGGGCGAGGTGACGCTGCGCGAGGGGCGCACCATCACGGCAGCCGACGTGCGCGACGCGGACCTGCTCATCACACGCTCCACGACCAAGGTTACGCGCGAACTGCTGGCTGGCAGCCGGCTGCGCTTCTACGGCTCGGGCGTGATCGGTACGGACCACATCGACATTCCGTACCTCGAGCAGGCGAAGATCCCCTGGAGCGCGGCGCCGGGGTGCAATGCCGAGAGCGTGTCCAACTACCTGACCGCCGCGCTGCTCTGGCTCGGCGGGAAGCACGGCTTCCGGCTGGAGGGGAAGACGCTGGGGGTGATCGGCGTGGGGAACGTCGGCCGCAAGGTCATGGCTAAGGCGCAGGCGCTTGGCATGCGCGTGAAGGCCTGCGATCCGCCGCGGAAACGTGACGCGTCGGACGCGGCGGCCAGGGAGTTTGTTGCGCTCGACGAGCTTCTCGCCGCGTCCGACGTCGTCACGTGCCACGTGCCGTTGACGCGCGAGGGTCCTGACCGCACGTTCCACCTGCTGGACCGCGCGGCCTTCGCACGGATGCGGCCGGGCACGATCTTCGTGAACGCCGCACGTGGCGAGGTGCTGGATGCCGACGCGCTGTTGGAAGCTCTCGACACGTGCCCTCCAGTGCAAGGTCGGAGCGGGGGTTCCCCAATGGAGGGCGAGCGTCCTCGCGAGCCGTTGACTGCTTCAATACCCCGCATTGCGCATACCGTGATCGACACCTGGGAAGGCGAGCCCCGCTATCGCCCCGATCTGCTGGCGCGCGCGGACATTGTCTCGCCGCACATTGCCGGGCATTCTTACGAGGGGAAAGTCAATGGCACGATGATGGTTTACGAAGCCGCCTGCCGCGTCCTGGGCGTGCCGCCGAGCTTCCGGCCGCAGCTTCCGCCGCCGCCGGTGCCGGAGTGGCGCGGCGACGCCGCGGGCCGCGCGGACGAGGATGTGCTGCGCGAGGCGGTCCTGGCGGTCTACGACATCATGGCCGACGATGCGCGGCTGCGCGCGAGCTGTGGGGCCGACCTGGCAGCGCGGGCCAAAGCGTTCGACCAGCAGCGCAAGGAGTACCCCGTGCGTCGCGAATTTGCCTCCACCACGGTGCGGGTGCGCAATGCCTCCGGGAAATTGCTGCAAAAGTTCCGCGCATTGGGATTTCAACTTGCAGAAGGCTGTTAGGCTGAAGACTGTCAGGCTGTTCGGGTTGGCAACGATCTCAAAATCTACACCTGCACTGCGGCGCGCAAGGGATTTCGCACCTTACCGCCTGGGAGGTTTGGCCCTGCCCGTTGATTTTTACCGAATAGCCTGACAGTCTTCAGCCTAACAACCTTCCCGGAATGACACATGGGTATTGCCGACAGAAACTACATGCGTAACAACCATGCGCCGGGGGTGCCGCGCGAGGCGCGCCCCGGCTGGTTGGCGCAACTGCGCTTCGCGTTCTGGCTGCTCTGGCGCAAGATGTTACGACGCGGGCGAACCTAAAAAAGCAGGTGAGCCTGCAGGTTGTGAATCTGGGAATCAGGAAGAATGACCAACTGATTCCTGATTTCCGGCTTTCCCGATAACCCCAAAAGAATCTGTTCCGTTTACCCCGGCGTCGGTTGACAGCCCCGACGCGGTTTAGTATGGTAAGCCGTTTCCGAACCCGGGGCTGCTGCCCCGCGTGCAACACCAGTGCAAGGACCTTTGTCATGGAAGCCTATGCGGTTGTAGAGACCGGCGGCAAGCAGTACCGCGTGACGCCCGGAATGAAGCTCGAGGTGGAGCGGTTGGTTGCCGAGCCGGGGCAGGACGTGGATGCCGGCGCCGTGCTGGCGCTCAGCGACGGCAGCGAGCTGAAGGTCGGCGCGCCGACGGTCGCAGGCGCCAAGGTGGTCTTCACGGTTGTGGAGCACATGCGCGGCGACAAGGTCATTAACTACAAGAAGAAGCGCCGCAAAGGCTACGAGCGCAAGGTGGGCCACCGCCAGGAGCTGACGGTGGTGACGGTGAAGTCGATCGCCTGAACACAGGCCGGTTTTTCTGAGGGGCGGGCAATTCCATGGCAACATCAGCATCTGCACGCAACGGCCGCGACAGCTGCGGCAAGCGTCTGGGCGTGAAGCGGTACGACGGGCAGTTCGTGCGCGGGGGAGCCATCCTGGTGCGCCAGCGCGGCACGAAGGTTCATCCCGGCGTCAACGTCGGGCAGGGACGCGACTTTACGTTGTTCGCCCTGGTGGACGGCCTGGTCAAGTTCCAGAAAGACGGCAGCGTGATTACCGTGACGCCGTCTCCCGCGCGCGCCTGATCCGCGCCACAGCTCTCCCCGTCCAACCCGTGAAAGCGCACAAGTTTGTCGATAGCGTCACCGTGCTGGTGCGCGCTGGAAGGGGCGGCGACGGCAGTTGCAGCTTCCGCCGCGAAGCGTGCGTGGAAAAGGGTGGTCCGGACGGCGGCGACGGCGGCCGCGGCGGACACGTCATCTTTCGCGGCGACCACGACGAGGACTCGCTCCAGCGCCTGTACTTCGCTCCGCAGCTCTTTGCGGAGGCCGGCGTCCCCGGCCGCGGCCAGAAGATGTACGGCCGCAACGGCAAGGATCTTTGCGTCAAGGTTCCCTGCGGCACGTCGGTCTTCGACCGCGACTCCGGCCGGCTGATGGCGGACATCGTTGCGCACGGCCAGGAGGAGATCCTTGCGCGCGGCGGAAAGGGCGGGCTCGGCAACGTCCACTGGAAGACCGCCACGCACCAGGCGCCGATCGAGTTTACGCCGGGCTTGGCGGGCGAGGAGTTCACCCTCAAGCTCGAGCTGAAGGTGCTGGCCGACGTTGGGCTGGTAGGCTTCCCCAACGCAGGCAAGTCCTCGCTGCTGAGGCGCATCAGCGATGCGCACCCCAAAGTCGCCTCCTACCCGTTCACCACGCTCAACCCGATTGTCGGGACGGTCTGCTACCCGGACTTCAGCCAGTTGCGCGTGGCGGACATCCCGGGGTTGATCGAGGGCGCGCACGAGGGCATCGGTCTCGGCCACGAGTTTCTGCGGCATCTTGAACGCTCGCGGTTGCTACTGTTCGTGATCGACATGGCGGGCGTGGACGGCCGCGAGCCGTGGGCCGATTACAAGGCCCTGCGTAACGAGCTGGCGATGCACAGCGCAAAGCTGGCAAAGTCGCCCGCGCTGGTGGTGGCCAACAAGCTGGACTTGCCCGAGGCGGCGGCGAATCTCAAGTCGTTCCGCCGGCGCATCCGCGTGCCGATCATCAAGGTCTCGACGTTGGAAGGCACCGGTATTGAAGAGGTCAAGCAGCGCCTCTGGGATGAACTGCGCCCCGTGCCGCGCGGTGCGCGCGCCTTTGTGCCGGCACCTGCCACGCCTGCCGTGGCCGACGCGGCCGATGAGATCGTCACCGAGGAGAAGATGCGCCTGGCAGGCTTCTTTGATCTGCCGGTGAAGAAGCGCAAGACGCGCAGCTGAACTTCCCATGCGCTTCTTGGGACACGAAGGAGGCGAAGGGAGAGGCGAAGATCGCGAAGGATTCTGGAGGGCGGCCGGCCTCGGCCGCCGAGAACAATCTTCGTTTTCCTTCGGCGGCCTTCCGCTCCTTCGTGTCCGTATCGGCGGGGCAAATATTCTGCGTGTTTCTTTGGACACGAAGGGCGGGAAGGGTATTTCCTGGCGCGCGCGGCGCGCAAAAGTTTTCCTTCAGGATTTCTTCGAATTCCTTCCTCTTCTTCGTGTCCGCCCGGCTTCTACAGCCATTCCGCCCCGAGCACGCAAAGCCCCCAGATGGCGGCGGTTTCAGCGCGCAGCACCTGACGGCCGAGCGAGACGGCGATGGCGCCATGCGCGCGTAGCAGGCGCAGCTCCTCGGGCATGAAATCGCCCTCCGGGCCCACGAACCAGCCCGCTGTGGCCGGCAGCGCGCCGTGTGCGCGTATGCCCGCCAGCACCTGCCGCATGGGTTGCGCTTCCGGCACGAGTGCAGCCACGAAGACCGGCGCGCAGGAATGCAGCAGCGGGCCGGTTTGTGCGAGCGGCATCGGCGCAACGATTTCCGGCAGCCAGATCGCGTGACTCTGGCGCGCGGCCTCGATCGCCACGCGGGTCCAGCGGCCGGTCTTTCCTTCGGCGTCGGCTTCGTCGAGGCGCACGATGGTGCGGTCGGAGATCACGGGGACCACGCGTTGGACACCGAGCTCCACGGCTTTCTCCACGGTCCAGTCCATGCGCTTTCCCTTGCTGACGCAGGCGAAGAGTGTCAGCGCGCAGGTGGGCGGGGCGTGTCGGGTGGGGGCTGCGGTCAGTTCCAGCTGCAGTCCGTGGCGGTCCGCAGCTGCCACGCGCGCCGCAGCGGTCAGGCCATGGCCGTCGAACAGCTCCACGACATCGCCCTCCCGCACGCGCAGCACGGTCTGCAAATGTCGCGCCTCATCCTTCACGAGCGTAAGGGTCGGCGACTGGAGCCGGGATGGCTCGATGTAGTGGCGGTGCATGGAGAAGGCTGTAGGGGTTGCTGCAGGGGTTAAGGTTGTAGGGGTTAAGGCTGTTAGGGAGAGAGGACAAATGGCAGAACCGCGGCCAACGGCCGCGGCTACAGAATTCTCTGTGCCCTCATCTCTTCCCCTGTGAACTCTGTGTCCAAACCCTCATCCACAAAACGACTCTGCAGGCGGGACGCCCGCGCTCCCAAGATTTATTTCCCCTTGCGCACAAAATCCCGTCGCGCGAAGAAGGCTTCGGAAATTTTGCGGGTGTGGGCGGCGTCGGGGAAGTTGGACGCTTCGGCGGCGGCGGCAAACTCCTCGAGGATCTTGCGCTGCTTGCCGGAAAGGCGGGCGGGGACCTCGAGCACGATGCGTACATGAATGTCGCCGTGGCCGTGGCCCTCGAGGCTGGGGACGCCCTTGTCGCGCAGGCGAAAGACCTTGCCGTTGGGCGTGCCGGGCGGGAGCTTGATCTTGGCAAAGCCGTCGGGCGTGGGGATCTCGATCTCACCGCCGAGCGTGGCTGCGACGGGCGAGACGGGGATGGAGCAGATCAGGTCGTCGCCCTGGCGCTCGAACAGCTCGTGCTCGCGGACGTGGATGACGACGTAGAGATCGCCGGCTGCGCCGCCGCGGCCGCCGCCCCCGCCCTTGCCGGCGAGGCGCAGGCGCGAGCCGGTCTCGACACCGGGCGGGATGCGCAGGTTCAGTCGCCGCCGCGCGCGGACGCGCCCGGAGCCGCCGCATTTGCCGCAGGGGTGGCGGATCATGGTCCCCTCGCCGTTGCAGACGGGGCACCCCTGGCGGATCTGGAGAAAGCCGCCGCCCGAAACAATAAAGCCACGGCCGCCGCATTGGCGACAGGGCTCGCGGTTGGAGCCGGCGGCCGCGCCGGAGCCGTGGCAGGCTTCGCATTCGTCGGTGACGGGGATCTCGATCTCCTTCTCGGAGCCGAAGATGGCCTCCTCGAGGTCGATCTCGATGTCGAAGCGCAGGTCATCGCCTCGCTGCACGCCGCTGCGCGAGCGGCGCCGGGATCCGCCGCCCATGAATTCGGCGAAGGGGCCCTCGCCGCCGAAGAGGCTGCCGAGGATATCCTGCAGATCGGCCTGATGGGTGAAGTCGCGTGAGAAGTCGAAGCCGCCGGGGCCGAACGCGGACTTCACCCCCTCGTGGCCGAACTGGTCATAGCGCTGGCGCTTGGTGTCGTCGCTCAGCACCTCGTAGGCCTCGGAGAGCTCCTTGAACTTCTCGGTCGCCTCCGGACTGGCGTTGCGGTCCGGGTGACACTGCATGGCGAGCTTGCGGTAGCTCTTCTTGATGTCGTCGGCAGAGGCGTTGCGGCTGACGCCGAGAACCTCGTAATAATCGCGCTTGGTTGGCATGGCTGGTTCGTTTCTATCGGATTCCTGTAATCAGCGTGGTTATCGCATCGGGGTCGGCGTCGCTATCGGTATCGGGGTCGAACCGCAATCGATGCCGATTCCGGTAGCAACACAGACCCCGATCAATTTTCCGCTACAGTTTATCAACCTCGTTGCAGTCGGGCTTGTCAGGGTCCGTCTTCGGCGGCGTGGCGGGCGGCTGGGTCGGGGGGGCCGCGGGAGATGACGACCTGCGCGGGGCGCAGCAGGCGGTTGCCGAGCCAGTAGCCGCTGCGCAGTTGGTGCAGGACGTGCTGCGCGGGGACGGTGTCGCTGGCGAGCTCGGAGACGGCTTCGTGGCGGGTGGGGTCGAACGGCTCGCCCACGGCGGTGAACGGCTTGAGGTCGAAGCGGGCCAGCGCAGCAAGAAACTGGTCAACGACGAGCTGGACTCCGGAGGCTAGGGAGTCGGTCCTGCCGGGTGCCGAGGCCAGCGCGAGCTGGAGGTGGTCGAGGACGGGAAGGAGCTCTTCCATCAGCGCTTCGGTGGCGCGGTGCGTATGCTCCTCGCGGTCGCGGGTCTGGCGTTTGCGGAAGTTGTCGAAATCCGCCAGCAGGCGCAGATACTTGTCCTTCTGCGCGGCCAGCTCGAGTTCGGCCGGGGCGGGTGCGGGCGGTGGCAGTGTGGCCGGCAGGGGTGGCGTGGCAGGTGACGCGGCTGGGGCGGATGCCTCGGGCGCGCCCGGGGCAGCTGCCGGCTGTTCGTGGTGGGGATGGTGTTTTTTGCGGTTCATGATTCAATCGACCATTCGGAATCTGGAATTCAATAGTATAGTCGAAAAACCGGCGTTTGGGGAAGCCTGCGCATGCGGTCCGGGACTTTCGTTAGTGTCACTTCGGAAGTATCACTTCGGCGTCGGGGTCGGTATCGGAATCGGGGTCGAGAACAACTTCTCGTGCGGATGCGCAGAGGGTCGCAGTCCCCGTTGGTCGCCGCCAAACCAGTTGAAGCTCTTTCCGGAAGGGCCTATACTTTCCCTAATTCATTGTGGAGTGTGCTGTTATGCTGACCTGGAATCCGGCGTTGCGGGGGCGCTCGTTGCTGACCCTGCTGGACGTGACCCATGCGGAGATGCAGGAGCTGATCGACCTGGCGATTGCGCTGAAGGCGCGCCGCCGGGCCGGCGTACGCGGCCAGTTGCTCTTCCGGCGGCACATCGCGCTGGTGTTCGAGAAGAGCTCCACGCGTACGCGCACGGCAGCGTCGATCGCGGTGCGCGACGAGGGCGGCACAGCCGAATACCTGTCGCGCAACGAGATCCACCTCGGCAGCAAGGAGTCGGTGGCCGACACCGCGCGCGTGCTGGGGCGGGTGTTCGATGGCATCCTGTTCCGCGGCTACGAGCAGGCGATGGTGGAGAAGCTCGCGAAAGTCTCGGGCGTGCCTGTCTGGAACGGCCTGACCGACGCATTCCACCCGACGCAGGTGCTGGCAGACCTGATGACCGTGCAGGAGTGTTTCGGCCGGCTGGCGGGCATGAAGCTGGCCTACGTGGGCGATGGACGCAACAATGTGGCCAACACGCTGATGCTCGGGTGCGCCAAGGCCGGAATGCACTACGTCAATTGCACGCCGCCGGAACTGACGCCCGACCCGGCCTTGCTGGCCACGGCGCAGGCCTTGGCGCGGGAGACCGGCGGCAGCGTGCGGGTCGAGCACGATCCGGTCTGTGGCGTGCAGGGCGCCAACGTGCTCTACACCGATGTGTGGGTCTCGATGGGCGAGGAGGCGCAGAAGGAGGCGCGGCTGCGCCTGCTGCGCCCCTACCAGGTGAACCTGAACCTGTGCCGCGCCACGGGGAATCTCGGTGGCGAGCTGATCTTCCTGCACTGCCTGCCGGCGTTCCACGACCACCAGACGCAGATGACCCGCGAAAGCGGCGCGCTGGAGGTGACAGACGAGGTGTTCGAGGCGCCCTTTTCGCGCGTGTTCGACGAGGCGGAGAACCGCATGCACACCATGAAGGCGCTGTTCGTGTCCGCGCTGGTGGATCAGTGAATGGGGTGTCATCTGTCATTAGAGAAGGCTGTTAGCGGTTTAGACTGAAGGCTGTTAGGCTTTCCTGCTACGCGATTGACCGAACAGCCTTCAGCCTTCAGCCTATAGTCTAGCCATTCGACCCCGATACCGACTCCGAGCCCGATAGAATAGGGAGCCCGACATGACCGTCAAACGCATGGTTGACATCTCGTGGGAGACCTTTTCGGCCCTCCCGGTCGAGCAGAAGACCCCCTACCTGACGCAGCCGGACGGAACGCCGTTCCACACACTCTTCGCGCAGCAGTTCGATCTGCCGCTGCTCGACCGCCTGACTTCGCTGGCTACGGAGATCCGCGGCATTGCCAAGACCCGCGCGGGGATGGAGTTCCTGCGCGAACAGGTCAACCACAAGCGCGCCATGCTCTACTTTTCGCAGCCGAGCTCCCGCACGTTCCTCTCGTTCCTGTCGGCCTGCCAGATCCTCGGCGTACAGACGGGCGAGGTGCGCGACACGTCCACCTCGTCGGAGTTCAAGGGGGAGTCGCGCGAGGACTCGGTGCGCACGTTCAGTTCCTACTTCGACATGATCATCATGCGCACGCCGGAGAAGGGTCTGGCGGAGAACACGGCCTGGGTGCTCAGCAACTCGGACCGGCCGATCCCGATCCTCAACGCCGGCTCCGGCCAGGACCAGCACCCCACGCAGGCGCTGCTCGACATCTACACGCTGGTGCGCAGCTTCGAGCAGAATGGCGGCCTGCGCGACCGCACGGTGGTGTTCGTGGGCGACCTCGCCCGCGGCCGCACGGTGCGCTCGCTCTCGCACCTGCTGACCAACTACCCGAATATCCGGCAGGTCTTCATCGCGCCGCCGCCGCTGCAGATCGGCGACGACGTGCTGGCCAGCCTGCGCGCCCGGGGCGTCGAGCACCGCTGCAGCGACGATTTCCGCGCGGCCATCCCGGAGGCGGATGCCATCTACATGACCCGTGTGCAGGACGAGTGGGACAAGGTCAAGGGCGAGAGCGCGCGCATCGACACCACCCGCTTCCACTTCGGCCTCGCGCAGCTCGCGCTGCTGCGGCCGCATGCCATCCTGATGCACCCGCTGCCGCGGCGGGAGGAGATCTCTACGGACGTCGACCGCGATCCGCGTGCCGTGTACTGGCGCCAGATGCGCAACGGCATGTGGATCCGCACGGCGCTGATCGCCATGATCTTCGGCTGCAACAAGCGCATCCATGACTATTATCGGCAGAATCTGTAAGGACACAGAGGGCACTGAGATGGAGAGAGGCCACAGAGAAATGATGCCTGGCGGCCGGTTTTCCAACCGCCAGAAACAATCCCCTCTGCGCCCTCTTTCTCCCTCTGTGTCCCTTGCGCTCGTCATTTTCCTGCTGCTGGGCACCGCCACGTTGACTCTCTGTGCGGCGGATGCACCGTCCTCCCATGTCACAAATGCGACGCCGGCAGGCGCCGCATGGCGCTTCCGAATCGGCCCCTTCTTCGAGATCGGCCAAAGCCGCGAGGGGCTGGACGTGCTGGCCATACGCCCGCTCTTCTGCCGTGTGGCGGACACGAACGTGCACGAGAGCCTCACGGATGTGGCCTGGCCGTGGAGTTCTTTCCACCGCCGGGACGACTACTTCCACTGGTGGGCGTTCCCGGCGTTCGGCAAGGACGAGAACGTGCGCGATCCGCTGTCGCGCCACACCTTCTGGCTGCTGCCGGTCTACTGCGAGGGGCGCACGCGCGCCGGCGACGACTTTGCGGCGCTCTTTCCGTTCGGTGGCGACGTGCGCGACTTCCTCTGGCTCGACGAGGTGCGGTTCGCCCTCTTCCCGCTCTATCTGAACTACCGCCAGGGGAAGCAGGAGACCACGAGCTGGCTGTGGCCGATTTTCTCGCATGAGACCGGGCCGCTGCGCGAGCGCCGCAGCGTCTTCCCGATCTACGGCACCTCTACCTCGGCGACGGAGCGCAGCACCTTCGCGTTCTGGCCGTTCTGGACGCAACAGGTGTTTGACGGGCCGAAGCGCCACGGCTCCGCGGAGATGCTATTCCCCGTCTATGGCCGTGTCGACACGGATGCACAGCAGGGGTGGATGGTGCTGCCGCCGTTCTTCTCGCGCATGGCATGGACCAACGGCGAGACGAGCCTGCGCTGCCCGTGGCCGTTCTACGAGACCGCCACAGGGAAGGACGGACGCAAGGACAACCTCTGGCCGCTCTGGACGCACGTCGAGACCACGGACGGCCAGCGCGGCACGATCGCCTGGCCGATCTGGTGGGAGAACGCGGCCGGCGAGCCCGGCGGCCGGCGCGCGCAGGACGAGTCGCTGGCGCCGTTCTATCACGCCTCGCGGAGCGAAACCTGTGTCGACGGACAGACCAACGTCGACTGGGACTACGTCCGCATCTGGCCGCTCTACTCGCGGAACGAGACGCCTGCGGGGACGCGCATCCGCGTGCCGGAGCTGACGTTCCTGCGCGACGGCCAGGGGATCGAGCGCAACTGGGCGCCGTTCTGGTCGTGGTACGTGCAGAGCCGGCAGGGCGTAGCCTGCGACCACGACATCTTCTGGGGGCTTGTCCGCTGGGGGCATCAATGCGATCATGCTGCCTACGCGCAGGTGGGTCCGCTGGTTTCGTGGCAGCGGCCGCCGAACGGCAGCCTCGATTGGAACCTGCTGTGCGGGCTGTTGGGCCGGGAAGGCGACGGCGCCGCGACGCGGACCCGCTGGTTCTGGTTCTGGACCAGCGGTGGGGCGGATCCGGATGAGACCGGGGAGCAGCGCAAGTGATCACCCGTGAGCCATTCGAGTATCCCGAGAACGCCAGCCGCCGCGAGCGGCTGTACTTGGCGGCGCGGGAAGGCCTGGCCGAGCTGGGGCGGGCCGTGCTGCTGGGGTCGCGCGCGCTGTGCGCGCTGCCGGGCCTGCGCCGGCCGCGGGCGCAGGCCGAGTTCATGCGGCAGATGTACGTCTGCGGCATCGAGAGCCTGCCGGTCATCACCGTGGTGGCGCTGTTCACGGGGATGATCCTGGCCTTGCAGATCGGCATCGAGCTGCAGCGCTACAACCAGGAGTTCCGCATCGGCTCCGCGGTGATGGTCTCCATGCTGCGCGAGATGGGGCCGTTCATCACCGGCCAGATCCTGGCGGCCTGCGTGGGTTCGGCCATGGCGGCGCAGCTCGGCACCATGACGGTGAACGACGAAATCGCGGCGCTCGAGATGATGTCCATCAACCCCGTGCGTTTTCTGGTGACGCCGCGCCTGGCGGCCATGATGATCATGACGCCGATCCTCTCGTTCTACACCTGCATGATGGGGTCGCTGGGCGGCAGCGTGATCGGCATGACGCAGCTCAACGTGCCGTGGTCGCAGTACCTGGGCGCCGCGCTGGAATTCGCGCGCGTCAAGGAGCTGCTGGTGGGGCTGCTCAAGGCGCTGCTCTACGGTATGATCGTCACGACCGTGGCCTGCCACGAGGGGCTGACCGCCACGCAGGGCGCGGAGGGGGTTGGTTCGGCCACGCGGCGCTCGGTGGTGATTTCGTTCCTGCTGATCCTGATCGTCGGGTATTTCGTCACGCGCATCTTCTACTAAACCATGATCCGCTTCGACAACATCGTCAAACGCCTGGGCGGGCGCAACGTTCTGGACGGCCTCTCGTTCGAGATCCGGACAGGCGAGGTGTTCGTGATTGTCGGCCCTTCGGGCACCGGCAAGAGCGTGACGCTGCGGCACATGGTGCAGTTGCTGCGTCCCACGTCCGGCACGGTCTGGGTAGACGACGTGGCCGCGAGTGAGGTGGATGGCGATGAACTGGAGAAGCTGCGCGAGCGCTTCGGCTACCTGTTCCAGGGGGGTGCGCTGCTGACGTGGCTGACCGTGGCCGAGAATGTGGCGCTGCCGCTGCAGGAAAAGACCGACCTGCCCGAGGACGAGATCGCCAGGCGCGTGCAGGAGGCCTTGGAGATGGTGGACCTCGCGGAGGCCGCGGACCAATATCCGTCCGAGATCTCGGGTGGCATGCAGAAGCGCGCGGGCCTGGCGCGTGCGATCGTGCGGCGTCCCGAGATCGTGCTCTACGACGAGCCGACTTCGGGGCTGGACCCCGTGACCGCGCGTACGATCGACCGGCTGATCCAGCACCTGAACCGGAACCTCGGCGTGACCAGCGTGGTGGTGACGCACGACATGCAGGGGGCACTGTCGATCGGCCACCGCGTGGCCATGTTGCATGGCGGGCGCTTTGTGGAGGTGGCCACGCCCAGGGCCTTCGCGGCGTCGTCGCAGCCGGAGGTTCAGCAGTTTCTGGCGGCGCAGTACATCTCCCGTGGAACGTTCTTTGCGGAAGGCGGTGCACGATGAAAAAGACAAGCGGATTTGGCGACCTGATGGTCGGGTTGTTTGTGGCGGGCGTCCTGATCCTGCTGGCGTTCTTCACGATCGTGATCTCGGGGGCCGACCTGCTGCACGGCGGCGGGCAGCGGCTGGAAGTCTCCTTCCGGGATGTGGGCGGCCTGCGGCCGCACGACAGCGTGATTGTCCACGGGGTGCCGGTGGGGCAGGTGAAGAAGATGTGGCTGACCAGCGACGGCAGCGTGCGCGTCGGACTGGTGCTGAACCCGCACGTGCAGATGCGCGAAGGCTACCGGATCAACGTGATTTCGAGCTCGATGCTGGGCGGCAACTCCCTGCTGGTCGAGCCCGGAAACGGCGCGTCGCTGCCGGATCGAACACTCTTTGTCGGGGAGCCGCCGCGCGACCTGATGCGTGATGTCACGGAGGTGGTGGCGGGCCTGCGGCGCACCCTCGAAGACGAGGGGACGCTGGGGAACATCCGCAAGGCCTCGGTTTCGATGGTGGAAGTATTTGGCCGGCTCGAACGCGGCGAGGGGTCGCTCGGGCGGCTGTTGTCGAAGGACGAATCGATCTTCACCAATCTCTCCGTCGCGGTCGCCAACCTGCGGACCGTTTCCGACCGGTTGAGCAAGGGCGAGGGCACCCTCGGCAAGCTGCTGTCGCTGGACGACACGCTCTACAAGGATATTGCCGCGGCCGCCGCCAACCTGCATGAGATTTCAGACCGGCTGCAGAAAGGCGAGGGCACCCTCGGCAAACTGCTGGCCAAAGATGATTCGCTGTACACGAATCTTTCCGTGACCGTATCCAACCTGCGCTCGATCTCGGACCGTCTGGAAAATGGCGAGGGCACCCTCGGCAAGCTGCTCTCGCGCGACGATGCGGTCTACACGAACCTGTTGACCACCGTCGCCAACCTGCGCGAGGTCACGGACCGCCTGGAGAAGGGCGAAGGCACCCTCGGCAAGCTCTCCAAGGATGAGGCGCTCTATCAGGACATCAAGGGGCTGATCGGAGACGCGCGCCAGACTCTCGACGGCATCCGCGAAACCACGCCCGTCACCACCTTCACCACCATCCTGACAGGGGCGCTGTAGCCGCTGTCGGCGGCTAAGGGGGCGGGCGTCGCTCGCCTCACAGGAGCATCCCCGAGTGTCGTGAGTCGAGTGTCGAGCGTCGTTCATTGTCGCGCGTCGCCTTCCCCGAAAGGAGCCCTTCATGCCAAAGTCTCCCCTCGGGCCGTCGGGCGGTTACCGCAGGATGCTGTCGTTCGGGTTCACCTGCCTCGTGTACCACGCCACGACGCGCTTCTGTAAGCGGATCTATCCGTGGAAGGAGGATCCGCTGGGCAAGACGAGCGGGCAGATGATCGGTGCGGCGCGCTCCGCCCGGCAGAACATCGTGGAGGCATCCGCCCGGGCTGGGACGTCCAAGGAGACGGAACTGCGGCTGCTGGATGTGGCCAAGGGAAGTCTGGAGGAACTGCTTGGCGATTATGAAGTGTACCTGATCGACAACGGGCAGACGGTCTGGTCAATTGCGGACGAACGGTGGCAGACGGTCAACGCGCTTCCGCTGGATGAGTTTGACGCGAGCGAAGACGTGTTGCACAAATTCAGCCGCCACATGATCGACATGCGTGCGCGGTTCGCGCCGTGGCTGGAGCATGACGACCCGTTTGCAGCGGCTAATGCCATCATCGTGGCGATCAAGCGGGCGGAGAGCCTGCTGTTCCGGCAAATGGAAAAGACGGCGGCCGTTTTCAGCGAGGAGGGTGGCTTCCGTGAGCGCATGGCGAAACTGCGGCTTGAACAGCGCGAGGCACGGAAGGCGGCGGAACTGCCGCCGCCTGTCTGCCCGGGCTGTGGCAAGACGATGACGCTCCGCAAGGCCAGGAGCGGCCCGAGTGCGGGCAAGGCGTTCTGGGGTTGTAGCGGCTATCCGGCTTGCAGGGCGATTCAAGAGGTCGGGTAGGGAATCGCCGCCTGACATTCTCCACTCGACTCTCGTGAGCATCCCCGAGTGTCGTGAGTCGAGTGTCGAGCGTCGTCCATCGTCGAGCGTCGCAAAGGACCCGGCCACGGCATGTTATACCAGACGCCCGAACAGCCGCCTGCAACAGGTCCTTCGCCCCCCAATGACAAATGACCAATGACGCGGCGGCGCCGCCCATGCCGCTGGCGCCCGCGTTTCATTGCGCTGCGCCGTCCTCGCGGAGGACGCACTGGTACTTCACGTCCCGCTGGGGGATGGTCTTGATCACGCCCGGAGCGGTTTCCAGGCGGATGGCGTCCTCGGTGATGGAGTCGAGCATCCCCTTCCACTCGTCGTTGCGGACGGTCACCACCTTGTAGTCCGGGATGAAGCGGCGCTCAAGCCTCAGGTGCAGCGGCAGCGTCTTGCCCCGCTCGATGACGATCGTCTGGCGGATGTCGGCATACCCCTTGCGCACCAGCCGCAGCTCGTGCTCGCCGGCGGTGATGGCTTCCACGGGCTGCAGTTCCGAGATATTGGTGGTGGCGTCGGGCTTGGCCCGGGTCTCGGCGCACTTCCGGCCGTCGACGAAGACCGTGACGTGGTCCGGCTCGGTGATCAGCTCCAGGCGGCCGGTGTTCGAGACCAGGCGGAATTCCTCGCTCTTGCGGTCGCCGCGCCCCAGTTCGACATCGCGGGCGGTCGGCTCGCAGCCGTCCATCTCGACGCGCACGCGGTACTTGCCGGGGGCAAGGTCAACGAGCTCCAGCGGCGTCTGGCCGCGCGGCTCGTTGTTGACGTAGACGCGCGCCTTGTCGGGCAGCGAGACGATCTTCAGGCCCGCGGGAAGCGGCGCCAGGGCGAGCCGGATCTTCTGGGTGTCGCCGGCGGCGAGCCGGATCTTCTGCGTGAGCGGCAGGTAGCCGCTGGCATGGATCTCGACAATGACTTCGCCCTCCGGGATCCGCTCCACGAGGCAGGGCGAACTGCCGCGGTCGATGCCGTTGACGCGGATGGCGGCGCCTTCGGCCTCTGTTTCGATCGTGAGGGTGGCGGAATCGGAGACCAGGTCGACCTGCTTGCGCACGGGCGCGCGGTCCGCGAGCACGGCCTCCACCTCCTTGGTCAGGTAGCCGGTGGCGGAGATCCGGAGGCGGTACGTGCCGAACCGCAGGCTGCTGAGCAGCAGGGGGGTCTTGCCCAGCGCCACGCCGTTGAGCGTCACGTCGGCGTTGGTCGGCGTGCTCTGCAGCAGCAGCAGGCCGGCCAGCGGCTCGAGCTTGAACTCCAGCTCGCGCGAATCCTGCCCCAGGATTTCCGTCGTCTGCCAGGCGTCGGCGAACCCCTGCTTGCGCACGGCAACCAGATGCTGCCCGACGGAGAGGTTCGTCACAGATAGCGGGGTCTCGCCGCGTTCCTGGCGGTCCACCAGCACGGTGGCCTTGGGCGGCTCGGAGGTCACCTGCAGGCGTCCGGTGGGCTGGCGCGGCTTGTCCTCGCGGGCGCAGGCGGCCACGAGCAGCAGGGCAGCTGTCAGGGAAATGCGGAATGCGGCGTGTGGCATGCGGCTCATGGCAGGGTCTCCCACGGGATTACTTGCGCGCCTTGAGGTGCTGTTCGACGTCGATCAGCTTGCGTGTGGCGTCCTTGTACCGGTCGTCGTCGCGGTCCGGGATCAGGTCGCGGAGGATGCGCAGTTCGCGGGCGGCGTTCTGCCACTCGGCCATGTTGATGGCGCGGTCGGCGCGGAAGTTCTGGTCCTGGTAGCGCCGGTCGAGATCCTCCACGGCCCGGCGCTGTGCGTCGGCGATCTCCGGGTAGTACTCGGGCTTGGGCTCCACGGTCTGGAGGTAGAACGCCGCCTCCTTGAATTTTTTGATGGCCTGGCAGAGGTTGCCGTACTGGATGTCGCGCTCATCGTAGCTCTTGCGGCCGACGCGGAACGTCTCGGCGGCCAGTTCCACCAGCTTGTCGCGCGAGAACTGGATGGCCCAGATGCCGAGCTCGTTCTTGCTGAAGGTCTCGAGGCGTTCGCGCACGGCGCGGAAGACCTCCGGCTCCAGGCGGCTCTCGACGCGGCAGCGGTGGACCTTGCGGCCGACGGCGATGGTGAGATCCCAGGAATTCAGCGCCCCGGCCTGCGGATTGATGCCCGCGTAGGAGGAATCGAGCTGGAAGAAGCCGCTGGCCAGGATCTCCCGTGCCAGTTCCCGGATCCGCTCGTCGTCCTTGATCCGGCCTTCCTTGCGCGGATGATTGTCGCGCTTCGGGTTCAGGTCGTCGATGCGCACGGCGAGGATGCCGTTGGGCGCCAGGGCCATCTCGTAGCGGAAGACGGATGTCGGATCCGCCTCGACCTTCTCGTAGCGGATCTGGAGCGAGAAATCCTGCGCGTCGGCGACCGGCCGGGACTCCGGCGCCCCTTTGTTTCCGAAGAAATACTGCCAGATGAGCACGGTGCCAATGGTCAGCACGCAGATGCCGGCCACGGTCCAGAGCAGCGGCCGCAGGTTGTGCCGGCCGGCCGGCGACTCGCGGCCACGGTCCAGGCCGAGGTCGATCGGCGGCTGCTGGGCTGCCGCGGCGAGCCGGGAGATGCGCATGACGGTGTCGCCTACCCGGACCGTGTCGCCGGGCTGCAGGCGGCTCTCCTCGACGGCCTTGTCGTTGACGTGGGTCTGGTTGGCGCTGGCCAGATCCACCACCCACAGCTCGCCGCCGTGCATCTCGAAGCGGCAGTGGTGCCGCGAGAGGAGCGGATCGGGCAGGGCCACGTCGTTCTGCTTGTCCCGGCCCACGCGCGCGCCGGCAGCGGGAATGGCGAACACGCGGCCCCGGTCCCGGCCGGATTCGACGACAACCTGATACAGTGGCGAAGTCTCTGCGCTCATACGTGCGATCCTTGTCGGATGGCGGGTCTCCCGTGCGAACCGTTGCGGGCAAGACTGGCACAAACGACGCCCGTTTTCCAGTTCCGATTGGGGCGCATTTGCGATTCGTCGCCGGTATGCGTTCTTCCTGGGAGCGCGGGCGTCCCGCCCGCACGGGAAAACATGCAAAATCGCTGCATCAGCGGGCGGGACGCCCGCGCTCCAGGGGTTGCGCCGAATCGCAGATGCCTCCTCCCATGGGAGGAGGCCAACATTTGGATGGAGCCCGGAACAGGCTCGCGGTATAGTTTGCCCATGCCGCAAGGGCAGGGTCGCCAGGGCTGGTGACCGGCCCATCCGGGTGGAGCAAGGCGGATTTCCATGAAGAGCATCCTCGTGGTGGACGACGATAGGGACATCGTCCTGGGGCTGTCGATTCGCCTGCGGGCGGCCGGGTATGCGGTCCTGGCCGTACAGGACGGCAACGCCGCCTTGAGCACGGCGATCAACAAAAAGCCGGACCTGATTCTCATGGACATCGGCATTCCCGCCGGGAACGGTCTCTGGGTGCTCGAGTTCCTGAAGAAGAACGCCAACTCCATGCTGATCCCTGTGGTGATCATGACCGGCATGGAACCTGTCGCCGCCCGGGAGAAGGCCATGGCGCTGGGCGCCGTCGAGTTCTTCCAGAAACCGGTGGACAACGACCAGCTCCTGCAGGCGATCCGCAGGCACGTCGGGGAATGAGTCCCCGGGCCGGCGTGCCGGCCCGGAAGAGGTTGGGGACAAGATGAGCACCGCCGACACCGCGCAGAGCCCCCCGCTCGTTCTGATTGTGGAGGACAGCCCGACGCAGGCTGCCCGGCTCCGGCGTACGCTGGAAGCGAACGGCTACCGGACGCAGACCGCGGACAACGGCCGCGCGGCGCTGGAGCGGATCGCGCAACAGCCGCCCGACCTCGTGATCAGCGATGTCCTCATGCCGGAGATGGACGGCTACGCGCTCTGCACGGAGGTCAAGAAGCATCCGGAACTCCGGCACATCCCGTTCGTGCTGCTGACAGCCCTTGACCACCCCTCCGATATTGTCCAGGGGCTGCGCTGTGGTGCCGACAATTTCATGATCAAGCCCTACGAAAGCACGCAGCTCCTCGCGCGCCTGCAGGGCATCCTGGCGAATGCCGGCCAATGCCGGTCGGTGGAGCCGGAGGCGGCGCTGGAAATCGAATTTGCTGGCGAGAATTTTCTGCTCTCTGCGAACCGCATGCAGATCCTCGACCTGCTGCTGGTCTCGTTCCAGACCATTGTCACCCGGACGCAGGCCCTCGAGCAGCGCACGGTCGATCTGACCCAGGCGCTGCACACGATCCAGAAGCTGGAGAAGGACCACCGCGAGCTGCTCGACTGCAACGGCGACGGCATCCTGGTGCTGGACGCACAGGGTGCGCCGCGCTATACCAACCCGGCCGCCCGGCTCCTGCTGGGAACGCGGAACGTCGCGCCGCGCGAACTGCTGGCGCGCGTGCCGCCAGGCAACACCGGCGTGGCGGAGGTGGGCCTGCCCGGCGCTTCTTCGCCCTGCACGGTCGAGGTGCGCGCGAAGGACGTCGAATGGGAGGGCGCCACCGCGTGCCTGCTGACCCTCCACGACGTCACCGCGCGCCAGCAGGCGCTGGCGCAACTGGAGCAGCTCCGCCAGGAACAGCTCCGCGCCCGGGACGCATTCCTGTCGCACGTCTCGCACGAGCTGCGCTCGCCGCTGGGGGCGATCTACCAGTTCGTGACCATCCTCCTCGACGGACTCGGCGGGCCGGTGACGGACGAGCAGCGGCAGTATCTGGGGATCGTCTACCGCAACACCCAGCAACTGCGGAGCATGATTGAGGATCTCCTGCAGGCCAATCGCGCGCAGACCGGCAAAATGTCCGTCAGCCTGCAGCGGGTCGACCTGCCGCCCCTGCTGGCGGAAGTGGCGGAAACCCTGCGGCAGACCGCGCAGGAGCAGCAGGTGACGCTGACAGTCGAGGCGCTTCCCTCCCTCCCGCCCATCCTGGCTGATCCCCTGCGCGTCCGGCAGATTCTCAACAACCTGCTTGGCAACGCGCTGAAGTTCACTCCCGCGGGCGGAACGATCCGCGTGTCCGCCCGCCCGGCCGCGGGTTCCGCTCTGTCCGGCGCAGCGTGCCCGATGGTCGAGATCGCTGTCGCCGACACCGGCTGCGGCATCGGCGCGGAGGATCGCCGGCTCATTTTCGATCAGTTGTACCAGGTCGAGCTCACCCGCACGCGCAGCCGCAACGGACTCGGCCTGGGGCTCTACATCAGCCGCGACCTGGTCACGCGCCAGGGAGGCCGCATCTGGGTGGAAAGCGAGCCGGGGCACGGCGCCACATTTTTCTTCACGCTTCCGGTCCATGTGCCGGAAACGACCTAGGTTTGGCAGGATTGCCGGCAACAACCCGCGCAAGCGGGGGAGGCGGGCCATGAACGACACGAACAAGCAGGCGCCGATGTCGCGACCGCGGCCCGGGCGCATTCTGGTGGCAGACGACGAGCTGCCGAACCGCCGCCTGATCGGCGGCATCCTGGAGAGACAGGGGCACCTGGTGATCACGGCCGAGGACGGCCAGCAGGCGCTGGACCAGGCCTTCGCCACCCTGCCGGACGCCATCCTGCTCGATGTCAGCATGCCGAAGCTGGACGGGTTCGAGGTCTGCCGCCAGCTCAAGGCCGACCCGCGGACCGCCGCCATTCCGATTCTCATCGTCACCGCCCGGCGCGGCCGCGTCGACCGCATCACGGGGATGCAGGCGGGCGCGGACGATTTTCTCAACAAGCCCATCGATGCCGAGGAGATCCGGCTGCGCGTGCGCAACGCTGTGCACGCCAAACAGCTGTATGACCGTGTGCAGCAGGATCTCGCCCGGATGCGCGAGCTCGAGGCGTTGCAGGACAATCTCACGCACATGATCGTCCACGACCTGCGGACGCCGCTGACGATCATCTCCGGCACCTACGATGTGATTCTCCGCGAGAAGGAGCGCTTCAATCCGGCGCAGTTGGAGCTCCTGGCGCTCGGGCGCGACTGCTGCGTCGAGCTGATCGAGATGGTGCGCTCGCTGCTCGACATCAACCGCATGGAAAACGGGCAGATGCCCATCAGCCGCACCCCCTACAGCCTTCGCGCGATCGCGCAGGAAGCCGCGGAGTCCGTGGCAGTCCTGTCCCGCGAGAAGAAGCTGTCCATTCCGGTCTCCGGCGAGGCGGCTGAGGGGCTGCTGGATCGTGAGATCCTCCACCGCGTGCTGGTCAACCTGCTCGGCAATGCCATTAAATTCTCGCCGGCTGGCACTGCCATCGCTGTCCGCGTCTCCTCCGCAGCGGAGGTCCTGCGGGTCGAGGTTCAGGATCAGGGGTGCGGCATCCCGCCCGAGTATCACCGCCTGATCTTTGAGAAATTCGGCCAGGTGGACCCGCGCCAGCAGCGGGAGATTCGCAAGCACTCCTCTGGTCTGGGCCTTGCCTTCTGCAAGCTCGCTGTGGAAGCGCACGGCGGCCGGATCGGCGTTGTGAGCGCGGTCGGCCAGGGAAGCACCTTCTGGTTCACCATCCCCGCAGGTACAACATCGGCGCCTGCGCCATAAAACGGCGGTGCGCACTTTCGCAAGATTTACGAAGCGAACCGAAGAACAGAAGCGTGTTGATTTTTGAAGCAGGTCGCGACCGGGGCCAGCTGCTCTTCACCGATCCTTCGTGATTTTCGGCGGTCTTTTTCTTCTTCGTGTCCGCATTTCAACACTCTGCGGTTCGCCTGCGCGGAATCGGGAGGGTGAGCGTCCTCGCGAGCCGCAATTTCAGAAGCGCTGTCACTCGGACCTGATACACGACCGCCAGCCACCCCGCATTGACTTTCGCCTGTATTTCCCGTACCCTTCGGCGCGTTATTGCAGCGGCTAGGTTTCTGCGCCGGAGGGGTGGCAGAGTCCGGTTGAATGCACATGACTCGAAATCATGCGTGCTCGCAAGGGCACCGGGGGTTCGAATCCCTCCCCCTCCGCCAAATCTCCAAATATAAAATTCGCACATGAAAATCCACTATCTGCGGCTTTGCCGTTTAGAACAGGTGGATTTCGCCAAGCGAACCGCAAATTGACGAACACCCAACCGCAGAGTGTTGAAGTTCCACTTCAACAATCAACACTCTTCTGTTCTGCGGTTTTGCGGTTCGCTTCGTGAGTCAAAGTAGGCCGGCGCGTCCTCGCGCCGAGCCCGGAAAATGGGAAAGACGCGTGGTGAAAATGGCGGCGGCCGGCGGATCCCGCATCTTCGCGTGACACCCCCTGCGATTTGTAGGATATTTACTTTCCTTATCGCCCCTTGCCGCATCGCACACCAGGGAACTCGCCATGTACCTTACCGGTTTTGCCGATGAAGCAGCTACCGACCTCGCGGGACAGATCCGGGCCACCCGCCTGCTCGGCTGGCGCCACATCGAGTCGCGCGCCATTGACAACGTCAACATCCACGACCTGTCGGACGAGGCCTTTGACCGCGCCTGCGGCCAGCTCGAGGAAGCCGGCATCCGTGTCAACTGCTTTGGCTCCGCCATCGCCAACTGGGGCAAGGACATCCGCCAGCCCATGGACGTGGACCTCGCGCAGGCCCGGCGCGCCATCCCCCGCATGCAGCGGCTCGGTGCCAGGCTCATCCGTATCATGAGCTACGCCGTCATCCCGGATGTCCCGCCGCAGGAGCAGCTGGCCCAGGAGCGCTTCCGGCGCGTCCATTGCCTGACGCGCCTGTTCCTCGACGCCGGCATCCAGCCGGTCCACGAGAACTGCATGAACTACGGTGGCATGGGGTGGACCTTCACGCGCCAGCTTCTCGACGCTGTTCCCGGCCTGAAGCTGGTCTTCGACACCGGCAATCCGGTCTTCACGCGCGACCGCACCCAGCCCGAGCCGCATCCCTTCCAGTCATCCTGGGAGTTCTATTGCCACGTCCGCGAGTCCATCGCCTATGTCCACATCAAGGACGGCCGCATGGACCCTGCCACTGGCAAGGCTGTTTACACCTGGCCCTGCGAGGGCGACGCCGACGTGGCGCGGATCTGTCAGGACCTCGTCCGCCACGGCTACGACGGCGGCATCTCCATCGAGCCGCACATGGCCGCGGTCTTCCACGATCCCGCCGCTGCCGGCAATTCCCCGGCGCGCTTCGACAACTACGTCGAGTACGGCCGCCGCATGGAGAAGCTCCTGCGCGACCTGGGCGCGCACCTCGCGTCCTGATGCCTGGACTGCTTCACCTTCAACAATCAGCACTTTGCGGTTTTGCGGTTTTGCGGTTCGCTTCCTGCGTGACGATGTTTTGAAATACGGACACAAAGAAGAGAAAGGCTGCCGAAGATCACGAAGGATCGGTGATCCGACCGGTAGGGACGCCTCTCCGAGGCGTCCGCGGACGGTTCGGAGAACCGTCCCGACCCCAACAGCAGGTGTACTCAA
>CAIWXQ010000004.1 GCA_903916675.1 uncultured bacterium
AATATTAAGTCTATTTGAAGCTTCCCATGATTTTTGAGTTGGCACACGGTCTGCGATATCCCTGCGCAACCGCAAAAGGAGGACATCTCAAATGAGAACACGATTCGGGTCCATGCTCGCTGCAATGCTTCTTGTATTTTCGTTCCTTGCCGCGACTGCACACGCGCAGCAGGGTACGGCTGCCGTACCTGGCGCTGCACCTGCTGCTGTGGCGGCTCCTGCTGCTGCGTTAGCAGCGCCAGCGGCGCCGGTATCGACCGTGAGTGCGGGCGACACAGCCTGGGTGCTGGCCGCATCCGCCCTTGTGCTGCTGATGACTCCGGGTCTGGCATTCTTTTACGGCGGACTGGTCCGCAAGAAAAACGTGCTGTCGATCCTCATGCAGTGCTTCATCGTGATCTGCCTGGTGTCGATCCAGTGGGTGCTGTTCGGCTACAGCCTGGCCTTCGGACCGGACGTCAAGGGGATCATCGGCAACCTGGACTGGGCCTTCCTGCGGCACGTGGGCGGCGATCCGTTTGCGGGGTACTCCGCGACCATCCCGCACTCCGTGTTCATGATCTTCCAGGCGATGTTTGCCGTGATCACGCCGGCGTTGATCCTGGGCGCGTTTGCGGAGCGCATGAAGTTTTCGGCCTTCTGTCTCTTCATCGTGCTCTGGGCGACATTTGTGTATGACCCCGTGGCGCACTGGGTGTGGGGCCTCGGCGGATTCCTGTCGCGCAGTGACGCGGCAGGCAACCCCACGGCGGGCGCGCTGGATTTCGCCGGCGGCACGGTGGTGCACATCAACGCCGGCATCGCGGCGCTGGTCTCGGCCCTGCTGCTGGGCAAGCGCGTGGGCCGCTCCTCACCGCCGCACAATCTCCCGTTTGCCGTGCTGGGCGCCGGCCTGCTCTGGTTCGGCTGGTTCGGCTTCAACGCCGGCAGCGCCCTGGCTGCCAACGGGCTGGCGGGTAATGCCTTTGTCACCACGCACATCGCCACGGCCGCAGCTGGTCTGGGGTGGGTGCTCTGCGACTGGTTCTATCACCGCCGGGCCACGACGCTTGGCGTGATCTCCGGAGCCGTCGCCGGCTTGGTGGCCATTACGCCAGCCTGCGGTTTCGTCTCGCCGATGAACGCGATCTGGATCGGCCTCGGCGCGGCGCTGGTTTGCTGGATCGCGGTGACGATCGTGAAGGCCAAGCTTGGCTATGACGACTCATTGGATGCCTTTGGTGTGCATGGCGTGGGCGGCATGTTCGGCGCGCTGGCCACCGGCATCTTTGCCGAGAAGGCGGTCAACGGCTGCGACGGCCTGCTTTACGGCAACCCCGCGCAGTTCCTGTGGCAGGTCAAGGCCGTGGCAGTCACCGTCGTCTACTCCGCCGTGGTCTCGTTCATCCTCTTCAAGGTGGTGGATAAGCTGGTCGGCCTGCGGGTCTCGGAGCACGAGGAGCGCGTCGGTCTCGACCTGACGCAGCACAAGGAAGCCGGGTACACGATGTTGGAGTAGCCATGTAGGGCACGGTGCGGCCGTTAGTCGGCCGCGCCCCGCGACCGACGGTCGCGGCGACCAAACAACGGAAAAGTCTGCAAGACGCGACTGCGGGTCGCGCACGAAAGAGGGGAAAAGCCATGAAGTATATCGTCGCCATTATTCAGCCGGATCGACTGGACGTTGTGCTGGACATCCTCGAGCAGAAGCAGATTCACCTGGTCACGGTCTCGACCGTCATGGGGCGCGGCCGCCAGGAAGGGATCAGCACCGTTTATCGCAGTCATCAGGAAGTTGGCAACCTGTTGAAGAAGGTGAAACTGGAAATTGCCGTCAATGACACCTACGTCACGGCCACGGTGGACGCCATTCTGCGGGGGGCGCGCACCGGCGATATCGGGGACGGCAAGATCTTTATCCTCGACCTGCAGGAGTGCATCCGCGTCCGCACCGGCGAGACCGGCGGCGTGGCGATCGGGTAGGAAACCGGCGCGCGTCCGGCAGGGTCCTCGCAGCTTGTTGAAAAAGCCTTGGAATGTGGCGGCGACGGAGCGCCGCCCGCCAAAAACAAAAGCGTTTTTGCAGCCGACTGGAGGGCGCACCTCCGTGTGCGCCGGGGTTCAAATACTAGGGGAAATCACATGCGTAAGATTCCGTTGCTGTTGTCCGTTTTTTCACTGCTCGGCGCCGTGGCGTTCGCCACGCCCTCGACGCAGATCTGGATCCCGTCCACGGACATTCAGCCGTTTGGCGTGCCGCACTTCGGCCTGGACGGCTATTTTCGCGCCTCGGGCCACGGTTATTACGAGGCGGGCCAGCGCGACCCGAACATGTTCGACAGTGGCCTGACTATCGGCGTGCTGCCGTTCCAGGCCGTGCAGATGGAGGTGGGCGTGGACTACCTGTCGACCTTCTCGGGTCTGCCAACGGACGATCACCCAATCTTTTTCAACGCTAAACTTGGTACGCCGGAGAACACGCTGTTCACCAACGCGCCGGCGCTGGCCGTGGGTGGCTACAATTTTGGCACCAAGTCGCACGACACGGCGCGCACGGACCAGAACATCATCTACGGCCTGGCGTCAAAAACCTTGCCCGAAATCTGCTGTCTGCCGTCCATTGGCCGCGTTTCCGCCGGCTGGTACGTCGGCCGCGACGTGGTGCTGACCGGCCCCAACGGCAGCCTGGGGAATAACCACGGCCTGCTGCTGTCGTGGGACCGCGCCATGAGCGAACTTGACGACCGCCTCTGGCTTGGCGTGGACTACATGGGCGGCAACAATGTGAACGGTGGCCTGAGCTTCGGCGTGGGCTGGTCATTCACGTCCAACATCTCGTTGATTGTCGGCTACGATCTCTGGAATAAGAAATCTGTGGCTGGCGCCAACACGATTACCACGCAACTGGATGTGAATTTTTAGGCGAGTCCTGTGGCCAACGAGAGGTCGCAGAGCATAATCGAGCCCACAGAGGAATCAGGACTGGTGCTGACGCTGCTTATGGGGCCTGTTTTGCAGCCATGTCTTCCGCCAACAGGACTTCCACCAGCGGACCGAGCCAGCGCGCGTTCCACTCGTGTGGCAGGCGTAGGGCATCGTTGCAGTAATGCGGAATCCGCTGGGCGCTCAGAATCTTGTGCGCCGCAGGGATGCTCCCCCAGCCGTATCCGGCGATTGCCAAGCGCGCCGGCTGGCCCTGCAGCAGGCTGGCGCTGTTAGTGAACATGGTGGGTAGGTAGTAGTTCCGCATGAAATACTCCTGCGGGCCGTAATATTCCGCGCGCGTGTCACAGCCGCAGAGCGGTGCATCCCAGGCGCCTGCCCGGCCGAACAGGTTCGGATGCCGTAGCAGCAGGCTTACAGATGCTACACCGCCCTTGCTGTATCCGACCAGGATCCGCCCCTCCGGGCCGGTCATCGTGGGGAAGGTTCGGTCCATGAACGGCACGATCACGTCCGTCATGTACGTCTCATTCCAGACACCGGTGTTGGTGGGATTGTCGGCAATCCAGGGCATGCCGCTGAACAGGGGCGCGGCGCAGATCACGTGGTGGCGGTTGGCCAGATTCATCTTCTTCGCCAGGTCCATGCCGCCTTCTCGCTGATTTGGCCGTATCTTGTCCACCGGCAGTACATAGAGCACCTTATATTTCCTAGCCCGGTCGAACGTGTCCGGGAGCAAGACCTCGATGCGGCAGGGCGTTTCCTGATACGCGCAGACAATTTCGTAGGTCAGCAAGCCGTTGGTCGTTGGCAGCGCAGTTGCCGCGTAGGCGGTGCCGGCTTTTTCTGCCGCGACAATGGGTTTGCCCGGCCCCAGGCAGGACACGCAGGCCAGCAGCCCGCCAACCCCGGCGCCGACAATCACCCGAAACGAGACGTGCATGGTGCCTCCTGCGGTTTTGACTGCTGCTACGTCGGGTTTCCGACGTTGGCCGGCACGGCCCGGGAATCCTCCGCGCCCTTGGCCGCCGTAGCCTATCGGCGAAGGAGGCTTGGCGCCTCTGCGCGAGAAATAATCGCCAGCTATTCGCTCTCCGTCTGCTGCCAATCCTGCGCCAGTCGCTGGGCGGAGAATTCGTCGTCCGCGGCTTCGGCGTGGGCCGTGAGGAGCACAACCTTGCGGCCGTCGGTGGTGAGGATAGCGTCAGTGGTGGCGAAATAGTTCCAGCCGTCTTCGCGCTGCACGCGCACCACGCCGGGCGGGCAGGCTGCGACCAGGGGTGCGTGGCGCGCCAGCACGCCGAGAGCGCCTTCGGTGGAGCGCACGCCGACGAACACGGCATCGCCCTCGAGCAGCGCGCCGGCGGGTGTCAGCAGTGAAAAGGGGAACAAGGTCATGCCGTCTGCTCCATTGCCTTGGCCTTGGCGACCACATCCTCAATCGCGCCGGCCATCGAGAAAGCCTGCTCAGGGAGCGCATCGTGGCGTCCTTCGAGCACTTCGCGGAACGAGCGGATCGTGTCGGCCAGCGGCACGTAGACGCCTTTCATGCCGGTGAAGGCTTCGGCCACGTGGAACGGCTGCGAGAGCAGCTTCTGAATCTTGCGGGCGCGGGATACGGCGAGCTTGTCGGCCTCGGAAAGCTCGTCCATGCCGAGGATGGCGATGATGTCATTGAGCTCTTTGTAGCGCTGCAGCACCTCCTGCACGCCGCGGGCGACGCGCACGTGCTCCTCGCCGAGCGCCTCGGGCGTGAGCAGCGTGGAAGCGGATGTCAGCGGGTCCACGGCCGGGTAGATTCCCTGTTCCACGATGGCGCGCGAGAGCTCGGTGGTGGCGTCGAGGTGCGCGAAGGTCGTGGCCGGGGCGGGGTCGGTGTAGTCGTCGGCCGGCACGTACACGGCCTGCACGGAGGTGATCGAGCCGTTGCGCGTGGAGGTGATGCGCTCCTGGAGTTCGCCCATTTCCGTGCCGAGGGTTGGCTGGTAGCCGGCGGCAGAGGGGATGCGGCCGAGCAGGGCGGAGACCTCGGCGCCTGCCTGGGTGAAGCGAAAAATGTTATCGATGAACAGCAGCACGTCCTGCTTCATCTCGTCACGGAAGAACTCGGCCACGGTCAGCGCCGAGAGCGCCACGCGGGCGCGCGCGCCCGGCGGCTCGTTCATCTGGCCGAAGACCATGGAGGTTTTGTCAATCACCTTGGAGGCCTGCATCTCCTCGTACAGCGCCGTCCCCTCGCGCGTGCGCTCGCCCACGCCGGCAAAGACCGAGTAGCCGCCGTGCTCGTGGGCGATGTTGTGGATCAGTTCCTGAATCAGCACGGTTTTGCCCACGCCTGCACCGCCGAATAGGCCGATCTTGCCGCCCTTGCGGTAGGGGGTGAGCAGGTCGATCACTTTGATGCCGGTGGCGAGCATCTCGCTCTCCGGGTTTTGCTGCACGAATTCCGGCGGCGCGCGGTGGATCGGATTGTGGGCCACGGCTATGATCGGGCCTCGGTTGTCGATCGGCTCCCCGAGCAGGTTCATGACGCGGCCGAGCGTGCCGGGCCCGACGGGCATGGTGATCTCGGCGCCGGTGTCCATGACCGCCACGCCGCGCACGAGCCCGATGCAGGAGTCCATGGCGATCGTGCGTACGCGGCAATCGCCGAGGTGCTGCGCGACTTCCAGGACGAGGTTGTGCGGTCGGTCGTTGATCAGGGGGTTGGTGGTGCGCAGCGCGCTGAGGAGCCGCGGGCGGTAGCCGTCAGGAAATTCGACGTCCACCACGGCGCCAAGCACCTGATGGATGCGGCCGAGGGGAAGCGGTTGGGTGGGTGTGTCGCTCATTTGCATTCGCTCCCTGAAATTCCCGGTTCGGGAATTTCAGTTTTGGGTTCGGTATAGATCCTGTGTGGCTTCATCTCTTCAAAATAAGCAATTTTTCGGCCTTGCGCTTGTGGTTGCTACAGTTGTGTCCCGACAAATTGCTTATGCCAGCGCCTCGGCGCCGCCGACGATTTCGGCCAATTCCTTGGTGATGGCTGCCTGGCGGGCACGGTTGCGCAGGAGGGTCAGCTCCGACTCCAGGCGGCGAAGGTTGGTGGTGGAATTCTCCATGGCAATCACGCGCGCGGCATGTTCGCCAGCCACGCTGTGGAGCATGGCCTCGAACAGGCGGAACGCCAGCCACTGCTGCAGGATCCGCTCCAGCAGCGGGGTGCCGCAGGGCTCGCAGAGCGGCGCTGCGGCGCGCGTGCCTGCCGGGGGGGGCGGCAGGCGGACCGGCAGGAGGCGGTCCAGCTCCGTGCGGCTGACCATGGGGGAGACAAAGCGGTTGAAGACCAGATGGACCTCGTCGTAGCGCCCTTCGCGGAAGTCGTCGTGAATGCGACGCGCGAACTGCCAGGCCTCGTTGGCGGCCGGGTGCGCTGGCATGGGAAAGGGCTCGGCGCCGCGCATTTCGATCTCCTTGCGCAGTCCGAGCTGCCCCTTGCGTCCGAGATAGGAGGCGCGCAGGATGTGGAAGCGCGGTCGTTCGGCATCAATCCAGCGACGCGCGGCGCGGATGACATTGGCGTTGAACGCGCCGCACAGGCCGCGGTTGGAGGTCACCACGACCAGTAGGCCGTTCTTCGGCTCGACCGGTTCGGCCAGGAGGCGGAGGCGGCGGAACTCCGGGTTCTGTGCGCCGGTCAGCAGCGCGGCCAGCTCGCGGCCGTACGGCTCGGCCCTGCGCAAATCCGCCTGGGCGCGGTGCAGGTGCGAGGCCGCCACCATCTTCATGGTGGAGGTCACCCGGCGCATGCCGCCCATGGAATCGAGGCGGGCGTTATATTCCCTGTAGGTGGGCATGGATAATCAGATGAGGGAGTTCAGGAGTTCGGGAGTACAGGAGTACGGCATGGGGAGCCGCGTTGGAACGGAAGATCGTTTCGTGGTCTTCATTCTGAACTCCTGTACTCCTCCTCACGCTTTCTTAAACGGCCTGACCACTTCCAAAATCAGTTTCTCCAGCAATCCCTGCAGCACGGCGTCGAGCTCGGGCTTCTGGGCAAAACGCGCGGCATAGGCGTGGCCGGTTTCGCTGCTCTCCACGGCGTCGAACAGCTCGCGGCAGAAGGGGATCACGTCCGGCTCGGCGACCCCATTCAGGTGCTTGCGGGTGCCGGCGAAGAGTGCGGCCACCTGCTTGGGGACCGAGAGTGGGCGGTTGGGCGGCTGCTTGAGGATCTCCATCAGGCGGCGGCCGCTGTTGAGCTGCTCCAGCGTGGCGGCGTCGAGGTCCGACGAGAAGCGTGCGAAGGCCGCAAGCTCGCGATACTGCGCCAGGTTCATGCGCAGCGAGCCGGCGGTCTGCTTCATGGCCTTGACCTGGGCGTCGCCGCCAACGCGCGAGACCGAGACGCCGGGGTTGATGGCCGGGCGCTGGCCGGCATTGAAGAGGCTCGGTTCGAGGAAGATCTGGCCGTCGGTGATGGAGATGACGTTGGTCGGAATGTAGGCTGAGATGTCGTTGGCCTGCGTTTCGACGATTGGCAGGGCGGTGAGGGAGCCGGCGCCGCGGGCGTCGGAGAGCTTGGCAGCGCGCTCCAGCAGGCGGCTGTGCAGGTAGAAGATGTCGCCTGGGAAGGCCTCACGGCCGGGCGGGCGGCGCAGGAGCAGCGACATCTGGCGGTAGGCCTGCGCGTGCTTGGTGAGATCGTCGTAAATCACCAGCGTGTGCTCGCCGCGGTCGCGCCAGTATTCGGCCATGGCGCAGCCGGCGTAGGGGGCGAGATACTGCAGCGGCGCGGGCTCGGAGGCGCCGGCCACCACAATGGTGGTGTAGGCCATGGCGCCGCGGTCGTGTAGGAGCTTGTGGAGCGAGGCGACGGTGGAGTTCTTCTGGCCGATGGCCACGTAGAAGCAGCGCACGCCGGTGCCAGCCTGGTTGAGAATGGTATCCACCACAAGGGTGGTCTTGCCTGTCTTGCGGTCGCCGATGATCAGTTCGCGCTGGCCGCGGCCGATGGGGGTGAGGGCGTCGACGGCCACAATGCCGGTCTGGAGCGGTTCGCGCACGTTCTGGCGCTCGATAATGGAGGGGGCGGCATTTTCCACCGGCTGCCAGATGTCGGTCTGGATCGGCGCGCCACCATCGATCGGCTGGCCGATGGCATTGACTACGCGGCCCATGAGGGCCGGGCCGGCGGGGACAGACATGACGCGTCCGGTGCGGCGGAAGACGTCGCCCTCGCGGACGCGGGCGACATCGTCGAGCACGGCCACGCCTACGGTCTCCTCCTCGAGGTTGAGGGCCAGTCCGGCCACGCCACTGGGGGTTTCGAGCAGCTCGTTGGCCATGACGTTGCGCAGGCCATCCACGCGGGCGATGCCGTCGCCGACGCTCAGGACGGTACCGACCTCGGCGACGTCGGTTTCGCGGTCGAACGCTTCGATCTGGCGCCGCAGCAGGGCGGAAATTTCATCGGGCTTGAGTTGGCTTGTCACAGTGGACTCCTTCAGGCGGATGCAGCGGCCGCAGCGGCGCGGCCGGGGTTGGCGAGAGACTGGCGCAGGCGGGCGAGGCGGCCCGCGAGGCTGGCGTCGATCAGGCGATCCTCGATGCGCACGGTGAGGCCGGCCAGCAACCGGGGATCCGAACGCAGGTCAATCTCGATCGAACCGGATGGCACGGCCGCGGAGAGGCGGTGGCGCAGAGTGGCTTCGGCAGGGCCCTCGATCGGCGCGGCAGACAGGACCTGCACCCCGTAGCGCCCTTCCATCTCCCGTGCGGCAGCCTCGAAGCGGCGCGCCACGTCGGGAATCAGGTAGAGGTGGTTCCAAACGGCCATCTGCTCGAGCAGACACCGCAGGGCGGGGGAGGAGGCACGGCCGGAAAAAAATCGGCGTGCATCGGCCACGCGGCGAGGTGGGGCGGCCGGCGGCCGGCGGGCGATCCAGCGGCGCAGTTCCGGCGAGTCGGCAATGGCGCCCAGCACGTTTGCCAGATCGGTGCGCATGGCGTCGACCGTGCCGGTGGCGCGCGCGGCGCCGAACAGCGCGCGGGCATAGGCGCGGGACTGGACGGCGTCGGTCATGACGGCAGCTTCTCGATCATGCGGGCCTGGTAGGCGTGGCGTTGTTCGGGTGTCATCTGCTCGGCCAGCATCTTCTCGCTCAAGCCGATGGCGAGTTCGGCAGCCTCGCGGCGGAGGCCTTCCACGGCGCGCTGGCGGGCGGCATCGATCTCGCGCTCGGCGTCTTCGAGGAGGCGGCGGGATTTTTCGCGCGACTCCTGGTCCATGCGGGCGGCGGCACGCTCGGCGGCGACACGCGCCTCCTCTTGCATGGCGCGGGCGCGCTCGGCAGCCTCGTTGATGGCCTGGCGGTTGCGCTCGGCATCGGCAGCCGCCTGCTTGTGGGCGCGCTCAGCCTCGTCCAGGGCGCCGCGGATGTCGCGTTCGCGCTTGTCGAGTGCGCGCAACAGCGGCCGCCACGCCAGGCGGTGCAGTAGAAAGAAGGCGATCAGGAAGGCGGCCCAGGTGATGACCACCATCTCCTTGTGGACGCTCATGGTGTCGGTGGGGATCAGTTGCCCCCCGACTTCCAGATGCCCCGGTGCTCCCAGGGTTGCGTTGGTTGCTTCAGACATGGTTTTCATCCCGCAGGAAACTCGACGCACGCCATTCCGGTCGCAGGCTGCGACCGGGAACGACGCGTCCGCGCCACCGGTCGCCCGGCTTCGGCGCGGGCGGCTACTTGTTCAGGATCTGCATGAAACAGATGACCAGGGTGATGATGGCCACGCCTTCCACCATGGCGGCGCCGATGTACATGCTGGCCTGGATTTTCGGCTGCAGCTCGGGCTGGCGCGCGATGCTTTGCAGTCCGTTGCTCCAGAGCCAGCCGATGCCGATGCCGGCGCCGATGGTGGCCAGGCCGGCTCCGATCGCGGCGAGCTGGTTCAGGGGGAGGTCCTTCAGTGCGATATCCATGATGCGCGTCTCCTTTTCATCAGTGTTCCGGATTCAACAACAGGCCCATGAAAACGGCGGAAAGCAGCGTGAAGATGTAGGCCTGCAGAACGGCCACAAAAATCTCGAAGAAGAACAGGAGCACCAGCATGGGAAGGATCAGCACCAGCGACCAGAGGCTGAAAATCACGGCCAGTCCCATGATCGCAAAAATAGTGATGTGACCGGCCATCATGTTGGCGAACAGACGGACCATGAGTGCGACGGTGCGCACCAGCAGGCTGACGAACTCAATGGGCACCAGCAGGGGCAGCAGTGGCCAGGGGGCGCCGGTGGGGACAAAGGTCTTGAGAAAGCCGACCAGGCCGCGCCGGCGGATGGCCATGCCGACGGCGAGCGCCAGGAACAGCAGCCCCATCGCGCATGTCACGCTGAGGTTGCCCGTGGCCGTGGCGCAGAGGGGGATCAGGCCCAGCAGGTTGAGCGACAGAATAAACAGGAACAGCGTGCAGAAGTACGAGGTAAAGTGCGGCCCCTCTGCGGGGCCGAGTTGCGCCACGGCAATGCTGTCGCGGATGAAGACGACGTACGCCTCGAACGCGTTCGAAATGCCGGTCGGGACCGGGTTGTGGCGGCGGGCGGCGAAAGAGCCCAGCAGCACGAGGCCCAGCACGGTCACGCCCAGCATGACCCAGTCGTAGCGCAGCCAGTCAAGTCCCGGTATGTGTAGAAACGGCACATTCCAGGCCTGTCCGCCGCTGGCGTGATTCAGGACATGTTCGTTGATAAAATCACGAACCAGTTCCTGCCTGCTGGGTCCAGTTTCCAACACAAACGAGTCTCCGGCGAATTGCGTAAACGGTTAAACATTACCCCCAACGGCTGCAACAGGGCAATGCAATTGATTGGAACCGGATCGCCGGTTGCGCGGAGAAAATATTTGTTTTTTGCTAGGAACAAGCCGTTTTTCTGACGCGCCTGTTTGCAAATCCAGACGTTGCATCGCGCGGAGCATCAGCAGCACGTCAAGTTGGCGGCGGATTTCGTCGAACAGGTCCAATGCATGCGTGGCCGTCTTGCCGCGAAGTTTCCGCGAGATCACAAGTTCACACAGGGGGATCGGATTCTCGGGTGGCTGCTGGATATGCAGGCGTCCCGCCTGCCGTCAGGTAGGACCTCGGCATTCTCGCGCCGACCCAGCGGCGCGAGGGGCACCTGTGGCGCGGATCGAGTTCCCGCCGCCCTTGCCCCGCAGCGCGCTTCGCTCTGCTGCGGGGCTTCGGGTTGCCGGCTGCCACAGCGCCGCTTAACCAATCCCCCCGATGGCCCCCGCGCTCGGGGGCCGGGTCGGGCGTGGCACGGCTCGCGCTCTCGCACGTGCCACGCCTCTCCGTGGTATTTTCTCCCCTGGGAGCGCGGGCGTCCCGCCCGCATCGCTAGTTGACACGAACCAAAGAACGAAAGTAACCTTGCACCAGCGCCGTATCAAAACCAGGAGGGGAGAAGTCATGAAAGAATCTGAAGCACAGCGTCTGGAGGCGGCTGTGTTTTTTTTGCGCGCACGCGCAAGACAACAGTATAAAGCGGTTCTTTTAATGGTTATCTCCTTGTTCGTTATATTCATCCTCCCCAACTTCATCCCGTCGCCGTTCGGCGGCATGGTGATTGGACTCGGAGGGGCCGGCATATTTACGATATACGTTCTGCAGAATCCGAATTCTTTTCGCAGTCGTAAAGGTTCGTTGATACCTGCAATTTGCTTGGCCACAGCGTTATGGTTGAGCGCAGCAGTCGTCGTCATACTTTCCCTAAAGGGACGGATAGGCTGACTTTGAACCCCACGCCGCCGGCCTCACGAGGCCGGTGAGGTCTCAACTTTACCGTTCCCCCTCGTCGCGGCAACCTTGCGCAAGGCCGCTCGGGACCGCTCCGCAGGCTGCGCTCACCCGCGCGTCTTTGCGCTGCGGGCGCCGCGCCTGAAACACCACCGGCCGGCGCATGATTCTGGTCCCGGCCGACTTCGGGCAGCGGCATACCGCTCGCCCGCGCGTCCGTCCCCAGCCTCCCGCGCCCGCCTTCGTCAATGATGAAGCCCGCGCTGTGCGCGGCACGTCTCGCGAGACG
>CAIWXQ010000005.1 GCA_903916675.1 uncultured bacterium
GATTTCTGGAGGGCCACGCTCCGTCGTGGCCGGGATCCCGAACTTTTGTCGGTCTCTTCATCCTTGGAAACCATCGCGTTGAACGCGGGTCCGACTGGCTGGGAGCGGCGGCGTCTCGCCGCTGCAGCAGAAACGCCGGGCGTGGACGTTGCTCGTGCGGCCAAGCTGTTGGCGGCCACCAGGGCGCATGTCACCTCCGGAGGCAGCCCGGTAGAGCTGAGAGCATCTTTTGTGCGGGCTACTCAACATCGTGTGGAAAGAGTTGGCTCCAGCGGCCGTTGCGGTGGTGGGTGGCGAGCGCCAGAAACGCCTCATCACCGGCAAGACTCCAGAACTGGCCCGTGAGCTTGAACCGCCGCTGATACTGCGAGCAGGTGGATTCGATGGCGCCTGAGCCGACCGGCTGCCCGAGGGCCTTGCCGGCTTTGTAGTCCATGCGCTCTTGGTGCTCCTCGAAGTAGCCGATTTCGCGGCGGATGGTCTTGCGCTGACTGCGGGTCAAGCCAACGAGCGTCGCGGGCAGTTGCGCGAGGCCTTCGATGACATCCAGCGCGCCGTCTTTGCGACGCGCCAGCCACTGCAGATAGGGGCGCACCCAGAGTTGGGCCGCCTGCGTGCCGGGCCCATGGAGTTCATGGGCCAGATCCCAGAGATGTTTCTGAACATGGTGCAAATCCACGCGTTGCCTCGCCCCGGGGAAACGGTCCGTGGCCAGGTTCCAGATCCAGACGGCGCCGTCGCCCAGGATGAGTACCATCTGCGCTTTTTGCAGTCCCCGCTGGAGCGACTCGGCGTAAAGTTGGCGCTGGAAACTGTCCAAGCCCCTGCGGGTCGCCACATAGCCGCGTTCGGCGATCACCGGGCGCCCCGCTTCCGTCGTGCCTCGCTGATCCAAGCGAAACACCGTGCCCGTAAAGACCCAGTGCCAGCGCTCCAACTCCTTGCCGGCTTTGAGCAGAGCATCGGTTTTGCCCCAGTTGTCCCGTTCGCGAATGTTCCAGGCATCGACTTCGATGACCAACGTGAAGGATGTTTGCGGGGGCGTGGCGCGCGCCGCTAGCGCAGCGATGCCGTCCGCGTGTTGCGTGCGGTGTTCGTCGGCGTCGCGCAGGCTTAAAGCCCGTTCGCCCTGCCGCCGAGCTTCGCGGTGCAGGGTGGAGGCGCCGACCTCGATGCCGGTGAGTCGGCGGACGTCCTCCTCGGCCTGTCCTGCCGGTGCCCGCAAAGCCGTCAGGGCGCAGATTTCCTGGACGCGCGGCGAGGCGGGTGCCCGTGCGTGCAGGCCGAGGGTTGCATCCGCCGGAAACAGCTGTTTCTGGCAACTGAGGCACAACCCATAACTGCGGGCCAGGCGAATCTTTCCGAACGCACTCTCGACCGTACGCACGCGTTGGTGTTCGACGACCTGCAAGGCTGACTGACAGACCGGACAGACCAAGGCCTGCTGCGCGGCGGCCGCTTGTGTCAACCGCTCCAAGGCCTTGCGGCGCACCTCGCGACTCACCCGGTCTAAAGCTTTTTCCATGTCGCCCATGCGCGGCGAGCCCTGTAATAAGGCCTGCGCCCCTGCGTACAACCACTGCACCACATCCTCCTCAGCCATGCGTTTTTCTCCCGTTTTTGTCGTTGACGGTATCGGATATGCTGTATATCATATCCGCTATGAATACTAAACGCTCGCTGCGTCAGTTGGAAAGGCAAATCGGCGCGCTGCAGGAAAAACTGTGTGCGCTCGGGCCGATGCATCCCGGCAGTGTTTCCCGCCAATACCAGGTGTGCGGTAATCCGGCCTGCCGGTGCATGCATCCGCAACGTCCGCAACGCCACGGCCCCTACTACAAGCTGGCCTATGTGCATCGCGGCAAACCGACCTGCCGGTTCGTGCGGGCCGACTGCGTGGCCGAGCTGAAGCAGCGGCTGCGCGTTTACAAAACTTTCCGCGCCCTTATGGATCGGTGGATCGAACTGTCGATCCAGCGCGGTGTCATCGAGTACTTCTCGCCAGCGGCAAGAAAGACTGCCGTCCGCAAAGCGAGATCAAGCTAACTCAGCAAGGACCGTAACTTGGACGGTGCCCCCCGGAAGTGAAATGCGCCC
>CAIWXQ010000006.1 GCA_903916675.1 uncultured bacterium
CCTGTTCAATCTAGGCGCTGCCCCCTACGTGTCGTTCCGCAACCTGACACTCCGCAACGGGTGTGATTATGCTACAGCAGGATCTCAAGCCGGCGGCGGCGCCATATGTGCCAAAAACCAGTACACGCTGATCATCTCGAACTGCTACATCTACAACTGTATGTCGACCAACTTCGCCGCCGGGGTTTCTTTCTATCCCGTTTCCAACTTGTCGGCCAAGAACGCCAATCTGTACATCTACGACTCCATCATCGCGAGCAACACGTGCGCGACTTATGCTGGCGGCCTCTATGTCAATGCCGCCAATGGGCCCTCGCCAAGTGCGTATTTGTATAATTCGGCCATCATCGGGAATGTTGCCACCGGCTACGCACCAGGTGCCGCTTTGGGGGTCTCCACTGCTCTGGTCCAGAACTGCACGTTCACAGGCAACAGCACGCCGGGCACAACCGCGGCTGGCGCGCTGTATCTTGTGAACATAGTGGGGCAGACCGCCGGCCTCTTGGTGCAGACCAACTGGACCGTCCGCAATTGCACGATTGCCGGCAACTCCGCGCCTGCGGGGCCTTGCGGCGGCTTTGGCTATAGTCACGGCGTTCTCTCGCAGGCGCTCTTCCTGGTGAGCACGATCATTGCGCAGAACACGGCGACCAGCATTGGCGGCGCTCCGGACATCAAGCAGCTGAACCCCAATTACACCTACCCGCAGTGCGTGGAGAGCTACAACCTGATTGGCGACAGCACGAATTGTGCGCTGGTCATCGCGGGTTCTAACATCTTCAGCGTGGCGGGGCAGACCCTCAATGCGAACAACAGTTACATTGGCAACAGCGGCGCCGCGGTCGGCACAGTCAACCCGCAGCTCTCAACGCTGGCCAACAACGGCGGCCCCACGCCGACCATGGCCCTGCAGGGTGGCAGCCTGGCCATCGACCACGGCGCCAATCCGGGCAACCTCCTCTCCGACCAGCGCGGATCCGGCTATAACCGGGTGGTGGGAAGCCAGGCTGATATCGGCGCCTTTGAGTTCGGCTCCGGCCCGCCCACGGGGCTGATCATCTACATCCAGTAGAGTTCTTCTGAGAGGAACGGGCGGACGCGGATTTCTCCGCGCCCGCCCGGTTGCTTTCAGGATCTGGGTAGGGCGGCCAGTCCCTTGGCCGCCGCACCCTTCTACTTCAACAATCGACACGCTGCGGTTCTGCGGTTCGTTTGTGAATCTTATTGTAGCGGCGGCTGTGTCAGCCGCCGACGGCGCGTCCTCGCGCCGAGCCCGGAGAATGTGACGCGCCCCGGGCAATACCGAAGGGCTGCGGCAAGGATGCCGTGCCCTACTTGGCTGCCTGCTCCCACTTCAACAATCAGCACTCTGCTGTTCTGCGGTTTTGCGGTTCGCTCATGAATCTTGCGAATGTAAGTAACAGGATCCGATCGGCAGGGACGCCTCTCCGAGGCGTCCGCGGACGGTTCGGAGCGCCATCCCTACCTTTTACTTCCGCGTGGCGCCGCTATTTTTGGCGGAAGAAGCAGCGTTGGTGCGCGCGCCGGCTGCGCTGCGCGCGGCCGCCAGCTCGGCCTTGAGCTTGTTGCACTCGACCTGCAGTGCCGCCACGTGGCTCTGCATCGTCGGAAGGTCATCAGCCTCGTCGTCGATGATTCGTGCCGTGGCAATGGCTGGCAGAGGCGTTATCGACGAGACCATTGGCGGATTTCCGGAGAGGTCGGCCGACAGTGCCGCACGCTCCTCACGCAACTGCATCTGCGCGCGAACGGCAACCCCCATCGAAACTGCTGTGATAACCACCAGTGCTGCGCCAAACCATTTGTTCATGACACGCCTCCGCGGACCTCTGTGGTCTGTGACACCTTCATCTTACAAGATCGGGGTCGGGGTCGGAATCGGAATCGGTGTCGCAAAAGTAGCCCGCGTGGTTCCCGCGCGGGTAGATACGGACACGAAGAAGAGAAAGTCAGCCGAAGATCACAAAAGGGGTTGGATGGATGCCCCGGCCGCGCCCGCCTTCAACAATCGACACTCTGCTGTTCTGCGGGTTTGCGGTTCGCCTGGCGGCATCCATCTGTTCGTCTGTTGCGCAGGATTCCCAGTTCACCCGAAGCGTGCGGCGTGTCCGCGAGCAGTCACTTCCAGACTCCTTGCACGATGCGGCCGCAGGCTGGGCAGTGGCCGTCCTTTACGCGATTCTTGACGACGGTATGGCGCGCGCGTTCGATCAGCAGGCAATGGCAGCCGGCGCAGAAGGTGTTTTCGCCATCGGGCACGTCAAGGTTGCCGACGTAGACATGCTTCAGCCCTTCGGCGCGGGCGATCTCCCGTGCGCGCAGAAGCGTTTCAACGGGCGTGGGTGGCAGGTGGGTCATGCGGTAGAGCGGGAAGAAGCGCAGGAAATGGAAGGGCGTCTCAGCCCCGGCGTGCGCCACGACCCAGCGGCAGAGGTCGCGGAACAGCGCGTCCGTGTCGTTGAGCGTCGGCACCACGAGGTTGCTCAGCTCGACATAGACGCCTTCCTCCTTCAGGATCTCGATCGTGCGCAGCACAGGCGCCAGCGTCGCGCCGCAGACCTCGCGGTAGAACACGTCGGACATGGCCTTGATGTCGAGCGTGGCAGCGTCGAGCACGCGGCAAAGCTGGCGGAGCGGATCGGGGTTGATGTAGCCTGCGGTGACGATGGCATTGCGGATGCCGGCCTGCCGGCAGGCCTGGGAGGAATCGCGGGTGTACTCGTAATAGACCAGCGGCTCGGTGTAGGTGTAAGCCACGGACGGACAGTTGTGCTTCCGTGCTTCAACCGGGACCTGCTCCGGCAACAGTTGATAGGCCGGGAGTTCCTCGGGGTTGCCCTGCGAGATCTCCCAGTTCTGGCAGTTCAGGCAGTGCAGGTTGCACCCTGCGGTGGCCAGCGAGAAGACAGGCGTGCCGGGAAGAAAGTGGAAGAATGGTTTCTTCTCGATGGGGTCCACCTGCACCGAGCAGGGTCGGCCGTAGGTGACGGCCTGCAGTTTGCCGGCCACGTTCACGCGGATGCGGCATTCGCCACGCTCACCCGGCGCGATCTGGCAGAAGCGGGGACAGATGCTGCAGGGGACGGCACGTGACGCTTGGTTCATCATGGGGTGCCTGCCGGCGCCGCCAGGCCGGCTGGCTCGATCACGCGCCGGATGGCGTCGCGGTGCTTGTGGTAGACTTCGAGCCCCGCGCGGACAGCCGCGAGTACGGCGTCGGACGAGATGGTGGCGCCGGTGATCGCGTCAATCGCGCCGCCCCTGGTACGCGTGGCCCACGGTGTCTTTGCGGCGTCTTTGCCCGCGAACTGGGCGCGGAAGGCATCGTCGGCCACGCGGGTGCCGAGTCCCCGGGTCTCCTGCTGCTCGAGGATTTCGATCCCCTGCACGGCCTCGTTCGTGTTCACGCCCACCAGCACGCGGATGAAGCTGCTATATCCCCAGGCAGACGACGCAAACGCCACACCCGCGTAGCGACGGTTCTTGGCCGCAACGTAGAACGTCCAGGTCTTGCCGTCCTCCGTGAAGGTGACCGTGGCCTCAGCCGGGCGGTTGTCGCAGGCTGGCAGCACGCGCGCCAGCAGATTCGCCGGGACCGGGCCAACAGGAGGCGCGGTCTGGGGGCGCCCCTGCGGCGCGGCCACGACGATTGCCACGGTCGCCAGAATTCCGACGCTTGCCAGGCAGGAAACGAAACGCGTGCGTCGCATGGGGACTCCTTGGGCAGCAGGACGATTTCGCTACTCTCCTATTAGTCTATTCCGCGGCCGACCGGTTGACCAGAGGCAAAAAAGGTAGGGCGCGCAGTCCCTTGCGCGCCGTCGCGCGGAAAGGCGTGCGCTCCGTTTTCTCTCCAGCCCCTCTGCACTTGCGACGCAAGGCCGCGGGGGTTGCCGCCTTCATGAATCCGGTTGCTTCCGGCTGCCGATGCGGTACGATTTTCCCAAGCGGAAAACGGAGGCTGGTATGAAGGCATTGGTGCAGCGCGTGACAGAGGCGGCAGTGGAAGTGGACGGCCGCGAGGTGTCGCGGATCGGTCCGGGGCTGCTGGTGCTGCTCGGGGTGCGGCACGAGGATGGGCCGGAGGATGTGGCCTGGCTGGCGCGCAAGCTGCCGGCGCTGCGGATCTTCACGGATGAGGGCGGACAGATGAATCGGTCAATGATTGAGACCGGCGGCAGCCTCCTGGTGGTCTCGCAGTTCACGCTCTATGCCGACACGCGCAAGGGGAACCGCCCCAGCTTCATCGTGGCAGCGCGGCCGGAGACGGCCAGCCAGCTCTACGAGGAACTGGTGCGCCAGCTGCGCGCACAACTGGGCGAGGGGCGCGTGGCTACCGGGGTCTTCGGCGCGTCGATGAAGGTCCGGCTGGTCAACGACGGACCAGTGACAATCGAGCTCTGCTCGGATCCGTGAATAACCGGGCGATCCGCCCGGGCTTCTCTTCACGGACGAGCGAACCGCAAAACCGCAGAAGGTAGATTGTTGGAGTAGGGTGCGGCCGGGGTCGGCCGCCAACGATCCTTCGCTATCTTCGGCAGCCTTTCTCTCCTTCGTGTCCGCATTTCAACACTCTGCGGTTGGGCCTTCGTCACTTTGCGGTTCGCCTGGCGAGATCCAGCGTATCGATTTACTTCTGCTCACGCAGATCGAGGCATTTCAGGATCGTGTCGTCGCGCACGAGCAGCCGCCCATCGACGCACACCAGCGGACACCAGACCTGCTTCTTCTGCTCCAGGACACGCGCCTGGGCCAGTTGTTTGTACGCCGCGGGAGAAGCCTCAGCGAGGCGCAGCACGCCATCGCCGGAGAGCGAAACCAGCAGGTCGTCCGCCACGATCAGGTCGCCGATTTCGACCGCGACGCTCTTTCCGGTCTTCCACTTTGGCAGGCCGTCCAGTCCCAGGCAGACCAGGCCGTTGGCAGCGTTCTGGAGGGAGTTGCCGTTGGCGTAGATGCAGCCGCGGAAGAAGACAGGCATGTGCAGATGGCTGCTGCAGGCTTCGCCCGGCTTGGGCGGCGCGTCCGATGCCAGGGCCTTTTTGGGCGCGGTGTAGCCGAGTTCGCCGATGCCGTTGAAGATCAGCTTGACCGCATAGGCGCCGTCCTGCTTCGACACCTGGACCAGCGCGCTGTTGGCGTTGTAGCCGCCGGTGAGGAAGAAGAGGCCGTCGCCGCAGTAGAGCGGCTGCGTGATTCCGATGCAGCACCCCCAGTCGGAGAAGGTCCAGAGGATCGTGCCGTCAGCCGGGTTGACGCCGAACAGGTTGGCGCGGTCATTCTTGTCCTCCACCTGTCCGAGCATCACGATCTGGTCGACGCCCTGCACGTTGACCAGCAGGGGCGAGGTGTAGGAGGAGTTGATCGAGCTGTCCAGCGGCTTGGCCTTCCAGACGGGCTTGCCGGTGAGCTTGTCGAACGCCGCGAGGCTGGCCTCGCTGTTCAGCGGCGCCACGATCACCAGATCCTTATAGAGCAGCGGCGACTGCGCCACGCCCCATCTGGGCGGCTTGACCTTCGAGCCGCTGGCGAGCACGCTGCGCATCCAGAGGCGCTGGTGCGTGGCCTTGTCCACGCACTGGACCTGCCCGAAGCTGCCGATCGTGGCCACGACCTGGTCATCCACGGCCGGCGTGGAGCGCGAGCCGGGATAGGAGAATTCCCCCGGCGCGTCGTAGGAGAGGCTCCACTCCTCTTGGCCGGTGGCGAAGTCGAGGCAGCGCAGCGCGTCGCTGTTGGTGGCGACGCGATCGAGAAGGTAGACCTTGCCGTCGCGGACCGCGGGCGCGGCGAATCCAAGGCCGACGGGCATCTGCCAGAGCTTCTTCGGGCCGGCTTCCGGCCAGCTGCGGGCCAGGTGGCCATCCATTGCGACCTTGGCCCCATTGGGGCCGCCGAACTGCGGCCAGTCGGCCGCGCTCAGCGCGGTGACGCAGAAAAGAGCGAGCGAGGCGAAGCGGATGATCATGTAGTGCTCCAGTTGGGTTGCGGGAAAACGTATCGGATCGATTTGGATGCGTCAAGCAGGCAAGTTCACCGGCCAGCCGGGCGTGCTCACTTGAATAAACCAGGCCTTCGGTTACACGCCATGGAGGGCGAGCGTCCTCGCGAGCCGGGTTTTCGGTTGTTGGATAGGGACGGCTCTGCTCACGTTCGCCAGAATCACGAAGCGAACCGCAAAGCCGCAGAACAGAAGAGTGTTGATTGTTGAAGTAAAACTTCAACACGCTGCGGTTGGGCGTTCGTCACTTTGCGGTTCGCGTGTAGAAACCCTTGTGCCGGTACAATTTTCCGGGGTCTGATTTTGACGAGCGAACTGCGAAACCGCAGAACAGAAGAGTGTCGATTTTTGAAGTAGAGCGCGGTCGGGGCCGCCCTTCACCGATCCTTCGCGATCTTCGGCTGACTTTCTTTTCTTCGTGTCCGCATTTCAAAACGGCGTCCCTCGTTTCCGAACTGGAGAGTGCTGATTGTTGAAAGGAAACAGGCGGTCGCGAAAGGATCTTCGCGGCCGCCCGCCCGGGTTCCGGAAACCGTCCCTAGTAGAGGTAGATGATCAGGCCCGTGGGCGGGCCGGCGCCGAATTCGAACGCACCGATGTCCGCCTGGCTGCCCACCACGCGGTTGTAGCTGGAGCCGCGCTGGTCGTACGGAATGTTGCCCGGATTGCTGCCGGCGTTGATCGCCAGGCTGCCAGCCTGCAGGGCCATGGTCGGCGTGGAGCCGCCGTTGTAGGCCAGCGGCAAGAGCCGCGGGTTGACGACCCCTTGCGCGGTGCCGCTGTTGCCCACGTAGCTGCCGTTCGCATTGGGCAGGCCGTTCGTGATGACAGTGGTGCCGGACTGCATCGAGTTCGTGGTGTCGCCGATCAGGTTGTAGCTCTCCAACGCGGGACCACTGCCGCCGGAGGTGTTCCGGATATCCGGCGCGGCGTTGTTGCTGGCGGTGTTCATCGCAATGATCGTGCTGTACAGATAGAGGCTGCTGGCGGTGTTATAGCCCAGGCCGCCGACCAGCCCGTTCGGCGCGGCATTGCTGGCGATCGTGCAGTTGCGAATCGTCAGGCCCAGGGCGTTGTTGTACAGGCCGTTATAGTAAACCGCGCCGCCACCACTCCCGAAGATTACGGAGACACCCATTCCCGTGTTGCAGCAGATCGTGCAGTTCTGCACCAAGGCGGTGTAGCATGACGTGAGGAAAAGCCCCGGTATGGTTCCCCAGCCGGAGGGGGGGGAGAACCCCACAGATTGGTGGGCGTCTGATTGCCGAAGATGGCCGTGTCGTACAGCCAAACCGACTGCGGTGCTGGTAGTGCCGCCCCGTTCAGCCCCACGCCGCCACCCTGCCGCCCGCTGGTGTTGCTGCAGATGATGGAGTTGTAGATGTACACCTTCTGCCCCCCCGTGCTTGCGCCCGCATACTCGTCCTGATAACGAGGCCACACGTAGAACGGCAATCTCATCAGGAACTTGCCGGGTGGTATCAGAATGCATTTCAGAGACAGCTTGTCATTTACCTTGAGTAGCAACGGATCTTTGCCTGGCACCAGGAAAGGTTTGTCCGGCATCAGCATTCGGTCCGGATATTTCAACTTGAACTCCGGCACGATCTTGCTCGGGGTGATCCATTTTTTGCCATCTTTCTCCGAAAGAACCCCGGTCACGGCCACGGCAGGGTTGGCATACTGACACCCCTTCTTGTCAATGATGCTGGATGGAACAAGGTAATACTTCAGCCGCTCGTTAAACCTTTCCAGAACCTTGACTGCCTGCTCTGCATTCAGGGTATCACTGGTGTAACACTCCTTCATCAGGCGGTCCATTTCAGCCTTCACCTCGGGAGTTCCGTCCACGGCATAAAGCACCTGGCCGTCCCCCACGGCGCTCTCGTCGGGAGCGCACGCCTTTTCCCACAACAGGATGCCTTTGATGGTTACCTCCGCACCCGGAGCTGGTTTGACCGCACCACCCTGTCCGGATGCGTATCCGGTGAACAGCATTAGCCCGGCAACCAAAATTACAAAGCGTATGGTTGTCATGTTTCTCTTCCTCCTGCTTCGATGATGCTCATTTGTCACTTCTTCGCCGCTTGCGCTATTTCCGCGGTCTCTTCCGGCGTGGCATCCACCGCCACACGTATTTTTGTGAGGAAATAGCCCTTCCCGGTTCCGTCCTTGATGAATTCGCTGCCGCCATTCCCCCAGGTTCCCGTTCCGGCACGATTTTTGCCGCTGCGATCCGGGTAACTCCGGTCTACCTCGTCTTTGCGGGGATACGTGGGCCTGTCGCTCGTCATTTCATACGCACCGGCTCCCACCGGCTTGATCAGATCGTAAAACCCCCAGGCATTGGGCGCCGTGGTTTTCACCGGCAAGAGTGAACTGCCGTCCGCCGCCACACTGAACAGGCCCGTCAGTTTCCGGAGGAAGGACGGATCGGAGGTGCCCACCACACCCGCATTCCCCATTTCGGCGGTTGTTGGCAGGCGGACCGTCCGCTGGTTCTTCTCCGACAGGATCTGGCAGAATCTGTCAACATTGGTCGCCGCCACACGCGTGACTGGCAGTTGCGGGTTCTTCTGATCGCTGGGGTTTTCTCCCATGACTGACTCATACATCTCCTGGGTTACCGGAATCTCAGCCAGATAATACGGCTTGGTCAGCGTCCACATGTATGGATAGTCATCATCGTACCGGCAGTACGAGTCGTTCCGTACGTACGTGTGGTAGAACGAGCCCTTAAAGATCTTCCCGGGTGGCACCAGGATGCACGTGAGCGACAACGTGTCGGTGACTTTCAAAATCAGCGGTGTCTTGCCGGGCATGACAAACGGCTTGCGTGGCTGATACATCTTCTCCGGATAGGCCAGCGGCCCCGCGGGAACGATCTTGCTCGGCGTGATCCATTTCTGACCGTCCTTCTCGGAAACCACACCTGTCACAGCCTTCACCGGATTGCGCCAACGGTAGTCCTTTTCCTTTCCCGTAGTAAGCTCCGTGGGAGTGATGTAGTACTTCAGCCGTTTGATCCACTCGTTGTTCAGCTTTCGGGCATGCTCCGCGTCCATGCTGCCCTCGCCCGGCCAGTTCTCTTTCATAATGGCATCAACCGTGGCGGTCACCTCCGGTGTCCCTTCCACAGCAACCAGCAGCAGGATCTTTTCTGCGCTATCAGGCGGATTTAAGAGCGCGGACGCTTCCGACATCACCGGCCCCTTCAGCGTGATTTCCTGACTTGTTGCGGCGGCCTGTTTCTCCTGCGCGAGCAGGATCTTTCCAGACAAAATCGCTGTCATTGCCACGGCAAGCAGCACGCCGGATGACCTGAATGTTCGTTTCATTTCTTGCCTTCCTTTTGTTATGCAACCCGGCTGCACAATTGTTCGAAAGAAAGCTGCCAATAATTTACTCGCATGGAGGCTGGATGGCTATGTGTTCTGTTATTGTTTATTTGTCTTTTTTCGTTGAGCCCGGCATGGGCTGGGGGCACAATGCCCGGGTTATGAAGAATGGGCTTGCTTGGTGTCAGGTTTGCCACCAGTCGCGTCAACCGCTGGTTTTCATCCCGCAATTGCCTCAACTCCCGCAACCCACTGACGCCCCTCCTGCAGAGTGTTGAAGTTTCCCTTCAAAAATCAGCACGCTGCGGTTTTGCGGTTGGTCATTCCGCAGTGGCGTTTCCGCCCGGTTTCTGCGAACATAAACCGGCACGAAGAGCGCTGCTGTTGACCCGGCTGTGTTCTTCCTGCCAATGGCACAATAACGCCCCCGGCTGGCACGTTTGTACAGTAACAACCCCGCGGGAGCGGACCCGAATGCAGAGAAGCCCCACAATGCGTGCGATGGCGCTAGCGCTGGCGGCCGGTCTGGCGCTGGCGGCGCTGCCCGGCCGCGGGGAGCCGTCCGCGCCTGCGGCGCGCACGAATGCGGTTGTAAACCCGTTCGAGGGCGGGCCGGTGGCTGCGCCTGCCTGCGCGATCGACAAGGCCGTGTTCCGCAACTTGGAGCGCCTGGGCATTTTACCGGCCAGCCTCTGCTCCGACGAGGTCTTTGTGCGTCGCGTCTACCTCGACACCACGGGCGCGCTCCCCACTGTGGAGGAGGCCCGGGCGTTCCTGGCGGATGAGCGGCCGGACAAGCGCCACGCGCTGATCGACCGCCTGCTGGCGCGCGATGCGTTTGCGGACTACTGGTCGCTGAAATGGTGCGACCTGCTGCGGGTGAAGTCGGAATTTCCCATCAACCTCTGGCCCAACGCGGTGCAGGCGTACCACCGCTGGATTCTCGCCAGCCTCAGGCAGAATCTGCCGTACGACCGCTTCGTGCGCGAGCTGCTCACAACCAGCGGCAGCAACTTCCACGATCCGCAGGTCAACTTCTACCGGGCCGTGCAGAACAAGGAGCCGCCCGCGCTGGCGCAGGCCGTGGCCCTGACGTTCATGGGCGTGCGGGCCGACCGCTGGCCCGAGGCGCGCCGGAATGCCATGGCCGCGTTCTTCTCGCAGGTCGGATACAAGGCCACCTCTGAATGGAAGGAGGAAATCGTCTACTTCGATATCTCCAAGGCCTCCAACGCGGTCCTGCAGACGACGTTTCCGGACGGCAAGCCTGTGCGGATCGCGGCCGGGCAGGACCCGCGCGAGGTATTTGCCGACTGGCTGGTCGACGTGCGCAACCCGTGGTTTGCGCGCAACATCGTCAACCGCGTCTGGTTCTGGCTGCTGGGCCGCGGCGCAGCCGGCGACCCGGACGATCTTCGCGAAGATGTCCCGCCCGCCAATCCCGAGCTGCTGGCGCTGCTGGAAAAGGAACTCGTCGCCGACCGCTACGACCTGCGGCGGCTCTTCCGCAGCATCCTGCAATCGCAGGCCTACCAGCTCTCCTGCCTGCCGCGCTCCCGCGACCCGCGCGCCGAGGCGGCCTTCGCGTACTACCCCGTGCGTCGGCTGGAGGCGGAGGTGCTGATCGACGCGATTGACCAGATCACCGGCTCGGCCGAGAACTACTCTAGCATCATTCCGGAGCCCTACACCTTCATCCCCGAGGACCAGAACACTGTTGTGCTGGCTGACGCCAGCATCAGCAGCCCCTTTCTGGACCTGTTCGGCCGCTCGCCGCGCGACAGTGGCCTGGAAGCGGAGCGCAACAGCCGTCCGACCGCCGCCCAGTGCCTGCACCTCCTGAATTCGAGCAACATCCAGCGCAAGCTGGAGCAGGGCGCCCGGCTGCGCATCCTGCTGCAGGCGCAGAAGAAACCGCGCGAAATTGTCGACGACCTCTACCTGGCCATCCTCTCGCGCTATCCGACAGAGGAGGAGCGTAAGACCGTGGCCGCCTATCGGCAGGCGAATCCGACGCGGCGGCCGGGGATTGATCTCGCATGGACGCTGATCAACAGCGCCGAGTTCCAGTACCGGCATTGAGGCGATGAGTGCCAGGCAGACAATTGGGAACACAGAGGAGGCCGGAGCACACAGAGGACTCGTCTTTCGAAAACAAGAACACGCAGTGTGCTCATTCCGTCTCTGTGCCCTCTGTGTCCAAAGAGCTGTTTGGTTGTAGTTCTTGGAAAACCCGTTACAGGGAGCGATTGCCATGAATGCCGTTCTTTCGCGACGCGAGGCCATGCGGCGCCTGCTTTTGGCCGGTGCCGGCACCTGGCTGGCGGCGCGCCTGCCACTGCGCGCCTGGGCGGACACGGAACCGGCCGTGCCGGGGAAACGTCGGGCAAAAGCGGTCATCCAGCTCTGGATGGGAGGCGGGCCGACGCACATCGACACGTTCGATCCGAAGCCCGAGGCGGGCAACGACTACTGCGGGCCGTTCAACAAGCCGATCGAGACCAGCGTGCCGGGGATTCGCATCGGCGAGTTGCTGCCGTTGCTGGCGAAGCAGGCTGACAAGTACGCCATCCTTCGGGGCATGACGCATGGCAACAACGGCCACGAGACCGCCGCCTACATGGTCCAGACCGGCCGCAAGTCCGGTGAGCGCGACGTCTACCCGTGCGCCGGCGCCGTGGTCTCGTACTGCCGGGGCGTGGATGCCGGCTACCGCGGTCTGATTCCGCCCTACATTGTGCTGACGGAGGCGCAGGGGCGCTTTCCGGAGTGCGGCTTCCTCGGCCAGCGCTTCAAGCCGTTCGCCACCGGCGGCGATCCGTCGCAGCTCAAGTTCATGGTGGAGGGGATCGTTGCGCAGGGGATCACCGACCCGCAGCAGGTGACGCGCCGCGACCTGCTGCACAAACTCGACGTGCTGCCGCAGCTCCTGACCAACAACGCTTCGCTGCAGGCGTTGGCAAAATCGGAGGAGCAGGCCTATGACATGATCCTCGGCGACGGCGCCAAGATTTTCGACCTTTCCACCGAGCCGAACGAGCTGCGCGACCGCTATGGCCGCACCAGGTTCGGGCAGTCCTGCCTCATGGCGCGGCGACTGGTGGAGAAGGGGGTGCCGTACATCACCATCAACCATGGCGGCTGGGACACGCACAAGGACCATTTCCCGGCCATGCGCCGCAAGCTGCCGGAGCTCGACAAGGGATTTGCCACGCTGCTGGACGACCTTGCGCAGCGCGGCCTGCTCGACTCCACGATCGTCTGGTGGGGCGGCGAATTCGGCCGCACGCCGAAGGTGGACTGGGATCCGCCCTGGAACGGCGGCCGCGGCCACTACGGCAAGGTCTTCAGCCACGTGGTCGCCGGTGGTGGTTTTCGGGGCGGGCAGGTGGTTGGTGCCTCGGACGCCAAGGGCGAGACAGTCGCCTCGCGGCCGATCTATCCGTGCGACCTGCTCGGAAGCATCTACGAGCTGATGGGCATTGCGGCCACAACCCGCCTGCCGCATCCGCAGGGGCAGGATGCGCGTGTCATGCCCCTGCCGTCGGACGGCATTCCCTCGGGCGGCATCCTCAAGGAAATCATGGGATGAAAATGCCTTCAAAAAACTACGGTTGGATGTTCTTCAATCTGCGGTCCACTTGGATCAAAGACCTGCCTCTTTCAGCCACAATCATGAATTTTTCCGATTCACGATACGTGCAAAAGTTAGTAGCAGTAGTAAGCGTTCACAGTAACAGTGACAAATGCCTCGGCGTCGGGGTCGGTATCGGGGTCGGGGTCAATACAACGAAATCATTGGTCCATTGGCCATATCGCCTGCCTTTCGATACCGACCCCGACGCCGATAGGATTCCCTTCCGGGCGCACACATCATTGGGGCGGCATCACTATTATTGTGAAGGCTTATTAGCCAGGATGCCTGCGCCACTGTCCCTGTGGCTGGCCACGCTGGCCGTGGCATGCTGGCTCCCTATGGCGCAGGCGCAGCAGCCGCCGCACGTGGGATACATCTATCCCGCCGGCGGACAGGCCGGCACCACGTTCTCGGTGGAGGCGGCCGGGCAGCGCATGGCGAACGCGGACAGCGTCTGCTTCTCTGCGCCGGGGATCGAAGCCGTGATCCTCGACCACGAGCCGCCACCCACGCCGGCCGAGGCGCAGACGCTGCGCGACCGGCGCAAGGAGTTGCAGCAGCAGAAGGACAAAACGCCGGAAATCTTCCGGGAGCTGACGACCATCAACCGGAAACTCGCCGTGGTCGAGAAGCTGCGGCAGAATCCGGCACTGGGCGAAATCCTGCCGCTGCGCATCACCATCGCGCCGCATGTGCCGCCCGGCAACTACGAACTGCGGCTGCGCACGCCGGGCGGGCTGTCGAACCCGCGCGTCTTTCAGGTCGGGCAGGCGCAGGAGTTTTACAAGTTTCAGCCGACCGAGGACGACGTCAAGTTGCGCAAGGAACGGCGGCCCGACTTCCAGCCGACCGCCGCGCCGGCCCTGCCGCCGGTGGAGATCTCGCAGCCGTCTGTTGTGAATGGCTGGATTCCGCCCGGCGGCGTCGACCGCTTCCGCTTCCATGCGTGGAAGGGGGAGAACCTGACAATCCTCACCAGCGCGCGGGAGCTGAACCCTTACCTGGCCGATGCCGTGCCCGGCTGGTTCCAGGTGGTCGCGGCCCTCTACGACGCGCGGGGGAAGGAACTCGCGTACGACGATCACTACCGCTTCCGTCCCGATCCGGCGCTCTGCTGCCGGATTCCTGCGGATGGCGAGTATACGCTGGAGATTCGCGACGCCCTCTACCGCGGCCGCGAGGATTTTGTCTACCGCGTCGCGATCGGCGAACTGCCGTTCATCACCGGCATCTTCCCGCTGGGCGGCAGCACCGGCACGCTGGCGAAGGTCGCTCTGCAGGGGTGGAACCTGGAAGTCGACCGGCTGACGCTGCGCAGCCCGGCGCCCGGCGTGACCTCGCTGGTTGTGCGCAGCGAAGGCAAAGCCTCCAACCGAGTGCCATTCGCATTCGATACCCTGCCGGAGTTTTTCGAGCGCGAGCCGAACAACACGTTTGCCAAGGCCGATGAAGTGGAGCTGCCCATCATCGTCAACGGCCGCATCCACGAGCCAGGCGACGTGGACGTGTTCCGCTTGGAGGGCGAGGCGGGGCAGTCGATCGTGGCCGAGGTCGTGGCGCGGCGGCTGGATTCCCCGCTCGACTCCGTGCTGCGACTCTGCGACGCCTCCGGCCGGCAGATCGCCTTCAACGATGATCGCGACGACAAGGGCGCCGGGCTGGTCACCCACCACGCCGACTCGTACCTCCGCGCCACGCTCCCGTCGAACGGCACCTACTTCGTGCAGCTTTGGGACGCGCAGGGCAAGGGCGGCCCGGAATACGCCTACCGCCTCCATCTCCGGGGGCCGCAGCCGGACTTCGCGTTGCGCTCCGACCCCTCCGGCGTCGGCATCCGTCCCGGATCGAGCGCGCAGTTCTCCGTCTACACGCTGCGACAGGAGGGATTTACCAACGACATCACCTTCGCGCTGCAGGACGCGCCACCCGGGTTCAAGCTCACGGCCACCCGCGTGCAGACCAACCAGGACCTGGTCAAGCTTACGCTCGCTGCGCCGCAGGTCCGCACGGAGGAGCCGTTCGCCATACGCATCGTGGGGCGCGCTACGGTCAGCGGACGCGAGATCGTTCACCCGCTCGTGCCGTCCGACGACATGATGCAGGCTTTCGCTTACCACCACCTCGTGCCAGCGCAGGAACTCAAGGTCGCGATGTTGGGGCAGCCGAGCCTGCGCGACATGGCGAAAATCGCCACCCCCCTGCCAATCAAGCTCCTGCCGGGCGGCGAGGCGCACGTCCTCGTGCGCGTGCCCGTCGGCCCTCGCATCGAGAAGGTCGAATTCGCGCTGAACACGCCGCCGGAGGGGATCAGCCTGCAGAGCTTTGCGCCGAAGGGCGAAAATCAGGAGCTGGTTCTGCAGGCGGACGCCGAAAAGGTCCTGTCTGGCCAGAAGGGGAGCCTCAATGTCAGGGTGATCGGCCTGCGCCTGCCGCGATTTGAGTCCCTCGTGGCCACGGGCACCAACCAGTTGCGCCGCGTGGAACTGGGAACCCTGCCGCCGATTTCGTTCGTCATTGTCGGACAGACGAACGCCCCTGCCGCCGCACAAACGAATCAACCCGAAGCGGCGAAGATCATCACCGCCCTGCCGGTTAAGCTCCCGGCCGGCGGCGAGGCGCTCGTCCTGGCGCGCGTGCCCGCCGACCTGCGCGGCGGGAAGATCGAGCTCAGTCTGAACGACCCGCCGGAGGGGATCCGCCTGAAGAGCTTCGCGCTGCGGGGCGAGAATCAGGAGCTGGTCCTGCAGGCGAACGCCGACAAGATTCTGGCGGGCCAGAAGGGCAGCCTCAACGTCGAGATGTTCGTCCTGCGCCTGTCGCCGCCCGAGCCCGGCGTCACCACGACCAATCAGTCGCGACGAATCAGACTGGGCCTCCTGCCGCCGATTTCGTTCGTTGTTGTTGCGCAGACCAACGCCCCTGTTGCCGCACGCACAAATCAAACCGAAAGCGCCCACCCATGACTGTACGTCCGCCGCCCTGTCCCGAGCCTGATGCGCAGTTTCTCGCCCTGGCCGACATCCTTCCGCCCGACGTGACACGTTCGCGTGTCGAGCAGACGCGGGAACTCTTCCTGCGCATGGAGGCGGCGCTGCAGCGCGAGGGGATGACCTTTGCGCACGTGGTCCGGACCTGGTTTCACCTGGATTCGATCCTGGATTGGTACGGCGAGTTCAACGCGGTGCGCTCCGCCTTCTTCCGCGAGCGCGACCTGTATCGCGGCGTGGTGCCGGCCAGCACCGGTGTCGGCATGCCCAACCCCGCCGGCGCCGCGATCGTCGGCGGCCTGCTGGCCATGAAGCCGCGCTCGGACCGCGTCGGCGTGACGGTCCAGCCTTCGCCGCTGCAGGGCTCGGCGCGCGACTACCGCAGCGACTTCAGCCGCGCCGTGGAAGTGCGGACGCCGGCCGGCCGCCACCTCTACATCTCGGGCACCGCCAGCATCGACCAGCAGGGAAACAGCGTCTTCCTCGACGACGTGGATGCGCAGATCCACTGGACCATGACTGTGGTGCACGCGCTGCTCGAGTCGCGCAGCCTGTCGTGGAACCGCAATGTCACGCACGCCATCGCGTATTTTCCGGACCTCAAGGATGCGTCGCGCTTCGCAGCCTATTGCCAGGCAAACGGACTGGCCGGCCCGCAGGTTCCCGCCGTGCAGGCTACGATCTGCCGTTCGGACCTCCTCTTCGAGATCGAGGTGGATGCGACAGGGAAGTAGAAGGCTGGCGCGTCCCGAACTGCGCCCATGCCAAATACGGTGCCCGGGACACAGAGGGCACCGAGCGGGAAGAGAGCACAGAGGATTTTCCCTCTGTGTTCTCCGTCTCCCTCTGCGGCCTCTGTGTCCAGCCCCGTGTCTGTGTCCTTCGCTTCCGGTGCCTGGCGGGTGTGCGGGGTTGCGGCGAGGACGCCGCGTCCTACCGTCCCTGCCGCGTCTGGGCGAAGCGCGTCCGGCCGGCGAGATCCGGCAGGATGTCGACATCGACGAATCCAAGTTCCTCGAGCAGTTCGCGCACGGCCGGGCCCTGCTCGTCGCCGATCTCCAGAAAGAGCCAGCCGTTCGGGCGCAGCACCATGGCGGCGTCGCGCGCCACGGCGCGCACGATGTCGAGTCCGTCTGCGCCACCGTCGAGCGCCTGCACAGGCTCGTGCTCGCGGATGTGCCGTTCCAGTTTTGCGACTTCTGCGGTCGGGATGTACGGCAGGTTGGCAACGATGGCCGCCACGCTGCCGGCAGGAAATTCGCCGCAGCCGCTGGCGTGGCGGAATTCGACACGTTCTGCCGCGCCGCAGCGCAGGGCGTTGGCGCGCGCCAGTTCGAGCGCCTCCGCGCTGGCGTCGATGGCAACGTAGCGCGCCTGTGGCCGCTCGGTAGCCAGGCTCAGCACGAGGCACCCGGAGCCGGTTCCCACGTCGAGGATCAGAGGCTGTTTTGCGGATGGGTCCGCGGCCGACCACAATCCCGGCGCCTGGAGGACGAGATCGACCAGTTGCTCCGTCTCAGGCCGCGGGATCAGCGCGCGGCAATCCACGGTCAGCGTCAGCTGCCGGAAATCCCATTCGCCGAGAACGTACTGCAGCGGTTCGCCGTCAGCCACGCGTTTCAATCCACGTCGCCAGGCATCTACCAGCCGCGGCAAAGGCGTTTCAGCCTGGTGCAGGAAAAGCTCCAGGCGCGGACAGCGGAACAGGCGGCAGGCGAGCAGTTCGCACGCCACACGCGGGGCGTCTACGCCATGCCGTGCAAGGTACGCTTCGCCAGCGGCGATAAATTCGCCGATCGTGCGCGGGGGTGGCGTGGGAGAGGAGGTCATTGGTCAGTAGTCATTGGTCAGTAGTCATTGGTCGAAATCGGCATCGCGATCGGTATCGGGGTCGAGAATTGCGCCGATACCGATAGCGACCACGACCCCGACAAAAACCGTTTCACAAACTATACCAAATACCCGAAAGCGCGGGCGTCCCGCCTGTGACCGGCGGTGAAGGCTGTCAGGGAAACTGTAGCCGTGGCCGATGGCCGCGGAAAGCAGGCATGGGAAACGCGGCCACCGGCAGCACAGATCTGAGCGTTCACTTCCCCGCCTGCGCGTAGGCGCGGGTGCGGCGGGGGAAAACGCGCAGGGCGCCGCAGTCCGGATCCGGATGGACGCCGACACGGCAGCCGTAGACCGATTCGATGATCGGCTCGCGCAGCACCTCCGCGGGCGGGCCGTCGGCCGCGATGCGGCCATGGGCATCGAGCAGCACCAGGCGCGGGAAGAACTCGGCCGCGAGGCTGAGGTCGTGCGCCACCATCACGATGGCCACGCCGCGCTCGCAGTTCAGGCGCGAGATCAGTTCCAGGACTTCCAGGCGGTGCCCCATGTCGAGGTGCGCGGTGGGCTCGTCGAGCAGGATCAGCCGCGGCTCGGCAGCCAAGGCGAGCGCGATCATCACCCGCTGCCGCTCGCCGCCGCTCATCTCCTGGAAGAGACGGCTGCGCAGGTCGAGCACGTCGGTGTAGCGCATGGCCTGCTCGGCGATTTGCCGGTCACGCGCCGAAGAGCCCTGCCAGCGGCTGAGCGCGGCCGTGCGCCCCATGAGCACCATCTCCTCCACGGTAAAAGCCATGGGAACGTCGAGCTGCTGCGGCACCCACGCCACGAGGCGGGCGCGCTCCGCGGCCGGAAGCTGGCGCACGTCGCGGCCAAACAGGCGCGCCACGCCGGCTTCGGCGCGGAGCCGGCCGGTCATCACCTGCAACAGTGTGGATTTTCCTGCGCCGTTCGGGCCGAGCAGCGCAACGGTCTCGCCCTCGCGGACTGCGAACGAGAGGTCGCGCAACACCGGCCGGCTGGGATAGCCTGCGGAAACATTCTGAAGTTCGGCGGCGCAGTTCATGCAGCCTCCAGCGCGGTTGGCTTGCGTCGCCGCAGCAGTACGAGGAAGAATGGACCGCCGAAGAGCGCGGTGATTACGCCCACGGGAAGCTCGACTGGCGCGACCACGAGGCGGGCGCAGGTGTCGCACAGGACAAGGAACACGCCACCAGCCACGGCTGCGGCAGGGAGCAGCCGCCGGTGGTCTGCGCCCACGACATGCCGCATCGCGTGCGGCACGATCAGGCCGACGAAACCGATCAGCCCGCACAGCGCCACGGTGCTGGCAGCCGCCAGTGTGGCAGCGGTCAGCGCGAGCCCGACGACGAATTCCGTGCGCACGCCGAGGTGGTGGGCCATGTCGCGGCCAAGCGTGAGCGCGTTCAGCTCGCGGCTGAGCAGCCAGACGATCCCGAACGCGACGCCCACGCCGCTGCCGCAGGACAGCAGCAGGGAGGTGTCGCTCACCTGCAGGTTGCCGAGCATCCAGAAGACGATCGGCGGCAGGCGGTCGCCGGCAAAGACCACCAGCAGCATCAGAAGACTGCCGAGCATGGAGCTGATCACCACGCCGCTGAGGATCAGCCCGTAGACCGAGACCACGCCGCCGCGCGATGCGAGGCGGTAGACGAGCAGCAGTGTGGCGAGCGCGACGGCAAACGCGCCGGCTGGCAGGGCCAGCGCATGCAGCATGTTCCAGCCGAAAAAGATCGCCAGCGCGGCGCCGAGCGCACCGCCGCCGCTGACGCCCAGCACGTAGGGGTCAGCCAGCGGGTTGCGCAGCAGGGCCTGCAGCACAGCGCCGGAGCAGGCCAGCCCCGCGCCCACGACAAACCCGGCGGCGACGCGGTGAAGGCGCAGATACAGCAAGGCCTGGCCGATGGGCGTGGTGGTGTCCGGCCAGGCGAACCCGTGCGGCCCGAGCAGCACGCAGGCAGCCAGCGCGACAGGCGCAAGCAGATAGAGCAGGAGTTGAACGAGAGGCTTACGCACAGAGACTCCGGGCGGTTAGTAGGGTAACGGGACACGAAGTGAGAGGAAGGAGGCCGAAGAAATGCGAAGGGGCGTTGCGGGCGGCCGAAAGTCCGCCGCCGCAGAACCCCTTTGTGCTCTTCAGAATTCTCTTCATCTTTCTTCGTGTCCCGATTTCTTCGGCGTGTCGTTTTTTTCGATGGCCTGACGGATTTGTTTTACACCTTCGAGCACGCGCGGGCCGGGGCGCAGGATCGGATCGAGATAGAACTCATCCTGCACGCGACCCTGCTGTGCGGCATGCAGCGACTGCCAGCCGAGCCGCGCGAGCACGGCCTTGCGGGCGCTGTGGTCAACACCGGGGTAGAGACAGAGGATGACGTCCGGATTGCGCTGCAGCACCCATTCGGGAGAGACAATCGCAAAGTCGCCGGGCAGCTCGTCGCCGAGATTGCGTCCGCCAGCCAGCGTGACCAGCTCGGAGACAAACGCGTGGCGGCCGGCGGTCATGAGCGGGTCGCCCCAGATCTCGATGAACACTCGCGGCCGGCGGTTCAGCGGAGGTTGTTCAGCCGCAGCGCGGCGGAGGTCGGATTCGATCGCACGGGCCAGGTCGTTGGCAACAGCGCCACGGCCGGCCAGCTGGCCGACGGTCCGGATGGCGGCGGGGATTTCACGCAATTGCCGGCAGGCAATCTGGCGGTGAACGATGCCCAGACGGTCGAACGTGGCGTCCAGCGACTTGTCCTCTAGGTCAACGCTCAGCACGAGCGTGGGCTTTTGCTCGAGAAGCGGCTCCAGCCAGGGGCGGCCGAACCCGCCGACAACGGGGACGCGCGCCACCAGGTTCGAGGGATGGTTGCAGACCTCGGTGCGACCGACCAGGCAATCCGCCGCGCCGATGGCGCAAACGATCTCGGTTAGGTTCGGGGCGAGCGAGACGATGCGTGGTATGGTCGATGCGGCGGCGGTTGGGGCGGGACGGGGACAGCCGGAGGCCAGCGTGAGTGCAGCAGTAACGAGCAATACGGACACGAAGCGGAGAAAGCAAACCGAAGGGCAAGATGGGGAGAAAATGCGGGCACAGAGGGCATGGAGGAAAGACACAGCGGGCCCAGAGGATGGAGTTGTCATACTTCTTTCTCTTCGCGGGGCAGACTCCATAAAACAATCCCCCAAAAGATTTCTCGGAACGAGAAATCTAGTTGGTCAATCGGAAGACGATGGTGATCCGCGCCTGGGCCTCGACAACGCGGCCGTTTTCTGTGGCGGGGTTGAAGGCGGCGCGCTCCACGGCGCGCGTGGCGGCGCGGTCGAGCTCGGGATAGCGGCTGGAGGTGACCACGGCGACGGTGCCGGCGCGGCCGTCGGGCAGGACCGTGGCTTCGATCACGACAGTGCCTTCCTCGCCGCGCTGGCGGCAACCGAGCGGATAGACGGGCTTCATGTCGCGGCGCAGCGAGATGGGGCCTTCGATGCCGTTGCCGCCGCCGAGTCCCATGGCGGTGGAATGGCTGGGAAGTCCTCCCAGCGGATTGTCCGTGTCTTCGCCGAAGAAGCGCTTGCTGATCGTCTCGGTGGCAACGAACGTGGCCACGCCGCCGACCGGACCGGAGCCGAGTTCCACCGAGTCCGGCGCCGCAGGGACGAGATCCTGTTGCGCGCCGGAGAGCGTGAGACGTTCTTCGGCGTGCGTGGCAGCCATGACCGGCCGCGGCGGGGCAGCGACCTGCGGCACAGCCGCCTCCACAGGCGAGGTGGAGGGGGCGACTGTGCCCGCGGACGAGACCATGACCGCTGGCAGATCGACGTCGAGGCGGAGCGGCTGGATGTCGGGCGGCGTGAAATGGGCGCGCGAATGCGTGACTGCAAAACCGATGAGCAGCAGCAGCCCCGCATGCGCCAGCAGCGAGAGCGCGCTGCTGCGGCGCAGGTCGTGAAAACGGGTCTGGCGGAGTTCGAGGTACATAGAGAGGGTCATTGGTCAGTAGTCATTGGTCATTGGACAGAATAGGTGCACTGTATTGTAATTCACGGGTCAATAACCCCTAGTACAAGCGATTCGATGAACGTCATCTCACGCAGGCCCCGCCAATGACCAATGACTACTGACCAATGCCTTTCTTCTTCTCCGCCGCCGCCACCTGGAAGGCCACGGCTTCGACGCCAGCGCGCTTGAGCTTGGCCAGCAATTCGATGCCGGTGCCGATGTGCGCGGCGCGGTCGGCGCTGATCAACACCGGCGTCTTGGCCATGCGCCAGCGCTCGGCCACGGAGACCACGAGGTCGTCGGCGAACATGGCGTGGCCGTCGAGCTGGAGCTGGTCGTTGGCGAGCACGGTGACGATCATGCGCTTGCCGACCTCGGTGCTGCCGCCGGCGCGCGGCAGGTCCACGCGCACGCCGCGGTGGGTGGTCATGGAGAGCATGCAGTAGATCAGGAAGACGAGCAGGAAGAAGAGCACGTCCATCAGCGGGATCAGCTCGATCCGCGCGCGGCGTTCCTCATAACCGGTGTCGAGGCGCATGTGTTGGTTCCAGGTGTTTAGGCTGAAGACTGTTAGGCTGTTAGCGTAGCGATAAGTGAGTTGCCCAAGTTATCTGCCCCGCTGGGGCATCTGTAAACCCCGAATTTGTTGGCTGCCAAACCTAACAGCCTAACAGGCTTCAGCCTTCTTACCTTTCCCGAACGCCATCTCGAACTGGTGGATCGTGTGTTCCAGGGTGCGGGCGCGGCGGCGGACGCGGGCGACGAAGAAGTTGAAGGGGATGAGCGCGAAGATCGCGACGGCGAGGCCAGCGGCCGTGGTAAGGAGCGCCTCGGCGATGCCGCCGGTGACGACAGTCGGGTCCACGGTGTCGTTGACGCCGAGCACGTGGAAGGAGCGGATGATGCCGGTGACGGTGCCGAGGATGCCGAGCAGCGGGCCGAGCGTGATGATGGTGTCGAGCACGGCGAGGCCGCGGCGCAGGTAGTCGAGTTCGGCGTTGGCGGCCTCCTCGAGGCTGTCGTGCAGGCCGAGGTCGCGGTGGTGCAGTCCGGAGGATAGAACCCGGCTGGCCATGCCGGGGGCCTCGCGCGCCAGTGTCTCGGCCTCGTCGAACTTGCCGGCCGACGCGAGCGCGAGGATGCGGTCGACAGCCTCGGTCCCGGCGTCGCCGGCGCGGCGGTTGCGCCAAAAGACGATCAGCCGCTCGATCGTGACGGTGGCGGCGACCAGCGAGCAGATCAGCAGCAGCCAGATGGCGAAGCCGCCGCGGTCGAAGATGTTCTGCAGGGCGGTGAACGCCCCGGCCGGCGCGGCGGCGGCGAGCAGGAGGTGGCAGGTGGACATGAGGGCCTTTCTTTGAGAGAGTCGAAAAATATCAAATATCGAACCGCAGAATCATGAAGTCAATCCCGTGACACCTTCCTGGTTCCGACTTCGGTGTTCGATATTCTGCGGTATTCCACCGCTCTTTCCAATGCGTCCAGTATCCTTCAGCTTGGCTGAATTGGCAAGCGGAGGGGCGCCGGGTCAGAAGCGATACGTGACGGTGAGCTTCCAGGTGCGGCCGGCTGCGGGGTAGTAGGAGTCGGGGAGCCACCCATAGCCGTAATACCCGGAATTCGCGTAGATGTGGTCGAAGACGTTATCTACGCCAACGGACAGGGCGAAACCGGCCAGGGCCTGTGGATGGTAACGCAGGCCGAGATCGAGTGTGCCGTAGCAGGGGATTTTGGCGGACACGTTGCCATTGTCGCCGCCGGAGTACTGGCTGCTGACGGCGTGCCCGGTTGCCAGGGCGGTGAAGTTGCACGGCAGTTCCAATTCGCCACGCAAAGTCAGCACGTGGGCCGGGACCAGCGGAATGTTTCTCCCTTCGTTGCCGCCGCGCGAGAAGCGGGCGTCCACGTAGTTGTAGATGGCGGAAACCAGCCCGACCTCTTTGCGCGTCCACGTGAGCACGGTGTCGGTTCCATAGCGGCGCGTTTCGTCGAGGTTCTCGTTCTTGCCGGTCCCCCATGCGATTTCGTTGTGCATGTCGAGGCGGTAGGCGGAAAAGTCGAAGGTCCACTCATTGGCCAGGGCGAAGGATGCGCCGGTTTCGATCTGCCGGCCGGTCTCGGGTTTGAGGTTCACGTTCATGGGCGGTGCGCCCGGTGGCGCGAAGCTTCGATCTATAATCGCCATTTCGTCCACGAATGGATCGCGGTAAAGCGTGGCGATGCGGGCAAACAGCTTCAGTTGGTCAACTGGCCGGTAGACCAGGGCTGCATCGAAGGCGGTCTGGCGGTAGGTGTGGTCGGCGCGGGACGACGCATCGGATGCGGGGAGGTTGATGGCGATGTCGGATGAGTAGCGACTGAGTTCGCCGCGGGCGCCCAGTGCGAGCGAAAGCTGGCGTGTCAGCCAGAACTCGTTTTGCAGGTAGGCCGCAGCATGCGCGCGGTCGAGGCTTCCGCTTTCGTTCCAGTTCATGCGGGTGGAATCGGCGTAGCCTTGCTTGTCGAGTTGTTCCAAGCCGAGATCGAATCCCGCGAGCACACGATTGCGATGGCCGGCCAGATCGGAGTCGAGGGTGTAGTGCGGTGCAAAGGCAAACGAATCGAGCGTTGTTTCCGTGAACGGAGACCCCCCCCAGACGATGTAACTGAACATGTCGCTTGTGATCGCGCGGTGGCTGGCGGAGAGGGTGCTTTCGACGCGGCTGTCAGCGTCGATCAGTCCCGTACAACCCAGGCTGCCACCAAAGGTCCTGGTTATGGCGTTGTCGAGGGGGGTGCCGGTCTTGCGTGGATTCTGCGCCATCTCCGCGCGGGAGCGCGCGCCGGGCATGTCGTAGCCATTGTAGGTGTAGAAAGCGGAGAGCATGGTGGCGAAGCCCTCAGTCCAGTCGTGGGCGAGGGTGGCGCGCACGTCGGTATTGTCATAACCGCTGTTGTCGCGCCAGCCGTCGCTCTTGCGCCAGTCGAGGTCCGCGGTGTAGCGCGTGTCGCCGATGGATCCGGTGTGGCCGATGTGGCCCGCGAACGTGTTGTCCGATCCGACCGTGGCGCTGACGGTGGTGGCCGGTTGCCCTGAAGGCTGGTGGGTGATGATGTTGATCACGCCGGCCACGGCATAGTCGCCGTAGAGCGCGGTCTGGCCGCCGTGCAGCACCTCGATGCGCTCCACCGTGGATACCGGGACGCGCAGCCAGTCGAGGGGAGCTTGGTCGGCCGTATTGAGCCGCAGCCCATCCACCAGTACCAGCACGCGACCGTGGGAGCTGTCGCCGAAGCCACGCATGGAGATAGTGGCCAGCCCGGGGTTGTCGGAGTTGCGGCGGAAGTAGACGCCGCCCAGCGTCTCCAGCGCGGAGACGACATTTTGCACGCCGGAGTCGCGGATGGCGTCCGCGGTGATGACGGTGACGTTGGCCGGCATCTCCTCTGTGGTGCGGTTGGCGCGGCTGGCCGTGACGATGATGGGGGCGTTGGTGGTGACGGGGCGTGCGGCCGGGGCGTTGGTTCCGGCCAGGGCGCTGCCGGCAGTGGCCAGGACGAGAGTCAGGCGGGCAAATGTACCAGTCAAGGACACAGAGGGCGCCGAGAGGGAGAGAGGGCACAGAGAAATTCCCAACGGCGGCCGGCAAGCCGGCCGCAGCCAGAAATTGCTCGGTGTGCTCGGTTCTTCTCTGTGTCCTTGACTGCGATGTGCGACGTGCATCGGTGTGCGCTGCTTTCTTCCCTCGTGCGGGGAAATGGAAAACGCGCCTGCGTTTTCCTGTGTTCAGGATCGCCTGGCGCGCCAAGTCCCCGAGTGGGTCGAACGGAAAACAGCGAGACCGGAAACCGCCGGAACCGCTGGCGCCGCCCCTTTGTCGCGAAGGAGATCCACCAATTGTGAACCGGCACGTCTTCTGGCTCCCGGCGTCCAACCTCCGCCCCGCCTTCTCCTCCGCCCGTGCGGGGAATGGCGTCTGTCAGGGGCGTTGTAGCCGGTTACAGCGGCGCGACCGCGTCCGATTTGCACGGACTTCCGTTTGCCGGTTCACACCTGTCAACGCCCGCAACATACGGCGGCGGAAGGTGGATGTCAATTCAGATGCTGCTCATAGAGCTCGATCGGCAGGCCGTCGGGATCGGCGCAAAAGGTAAAGCGCGCGCCGGTGAGTTCATCGGTCCGGATCGGCTCCGCCGCTACGCCTTCTGTTGCGAGCGCGGCCACGCTGGCATCGATGTCCGTCACGGTGAACGCCAGGTGTCGCAGGCCACGTGCCTCGGGGTAGGAGAGTCGGGGCGGCGCGCCGGGAAATGAGAAGAGTTCAATCTGGCCGCCGCCGGGGATGGCGAGGTCCAGTTTGTGGGATTGTCGCGCCGCGCGATACGTCTCGGCTACCACGGTGAGGCCGAGCACCTGGGTGTAGAATTTTTTTGCGCGCGCGTAATCCGAACAGATGACCGCAACGTGATGCAGGCGGGAGACGGTCATGAGGCCCTCCTATGGCGCGATGCCGGTTGTCTGGGACGTGACATAGTCATAACAAAGGCGGAGGCTGTCGCGGAACTGGTCGAAACGGCGGTTCTGGGCGAGGAGTTCGCGGCCGCGCAGGCCGAGCTCATGGCGGCGGGCGGGGTCGCGGCCGAGTGCGAGGATGCCGTCGGCGAAGGCCTCGGGCGCAGGACGCGTGAGGAGGGCGGCGTCGGGCGCGAGGATGTCGCGGTGGGCGGCACAGTCCATGGCCACGATGGCCGTGCCGGATTTCAGGTAATCCAGCAGCCGCATGGGGGCCGAGGCGCCGTCGCAGTGCGGGGCGGCGAGGATGTCCGAGGCTGCCAGCACGGTGGCAAACTCGGCGGGCGTGGCTGGCGCCAGGAAGGTGACCATGGCGGGTGTCTGTCGATTGCCCGGCGCGCGCTGCCAGCGTGCGGTTTCGCGCGGCGTGCCGCCCAGAATGACGAAATGAATGCGGTCGTTTTGTGCGCGGACGCGCGGCAGGGCGGCGAACAGCGCATCGAGCTCCCGTGCGCCGGCGAACGGGACCGTGCAGGTCACGAGCAAGTCGTCGATCTTGCGCAGGAGCTGCGCGCGGCAGGCGGCGACCTGTGCGGCAGTGGGGGCGTCGAGCGCGGAGGGGACGTCGGGGATGCGGCAGGCGCGGCTGCCGCGGCCGAGCGCCTGCAGGGCCGGGACGAACTCGGCGCCGGCGCCGATGACGGCGTCCGCGCGGCACAGCGCGAATCGCTCGAGGCGCCGATGCAGGCGCAACAGGAGCCGCTGCCAGAGGCCGCCGGGGGTGCGGGCGGCGTCGGCGTGCTGCTCAACGATGATCGCGCAGCGGCCGATCCAGCCGGCAATCCAGGCAACGGCGCCGGCGTCGTCCAGGCCGTGCACCACGTCATAGTCGTTGCGCAAAGCCAGCGCAACGGCGCGCGCCAGCAGAAGGAGATCGAAGCCGAACTTGCGCAGCGACGGCCCCTCCGGCAGTGTGCGCGCCAGCAGGAGGTTCGGCACGTAGAAGACGCGGACGCCGGGAAGGGGGTCGTGCGCACCGATCGGCACGGTCAGGAAATCGACCTCGTAGCCGAGTTGCGTCAGCGCCAGCAGATTGTGGGCCGTGCGGATGCAGGGCCCGCGCCACGGGAGGAACGGTCTGGAGGAGATGAACAGGACGCGTTTCATAGAGGGGTCTCAAAACTGGATGTCGGCGACAGTGTCGAACGGAAAACATGTTACCTGCGGAAAGTCCCGCGGGGAACGGGAAAGTGTATTCTTGTGGCTATCGGCAGAGGAAAAGTCCATACTAAACGGCGAAATGCACATCCAGATCCCGAAAATCATTCAGGGCGGCATGGGCGTCGGCGTTTCGAATTGGCGCCTGGCGCAGGCCGTTTCGAAGCTGGGCCAGCTGGGCGTGGTCTCTGGCACCGGCCTGGACCAGATCCTGGCGCGCCGCCTGCAGGATGGCGACCCCGGCGGGCATGTGCGCCGCGCCTTGGGGCATTTCCCGTTCCCCGCCATGGCCCGGCGTATTCAGGATGCCCTCTTCATCCCCGGCGGCAAGAAGCCGGAGGCGCCTTATAAGCTGCCAGGCCAGCACGTTCTGGCCAAGGGGCGGAGCTGGATGGACGAGCTTTGCATGGCGGCAAACTACGTGGAGGTTTTTCTTGCGCGCGAGGCGCACAATCATCCGGTCGGCATCAATTATCTTGAGAAAATCCAGCTGCCGCATCTCTCCTCCCTCTATGGCGCCATGCTGGCCGGCGTGGCGGTGGTCATTGTGGGCGCAGGCATTCCGCAGGAGATGCCCCGCGTGCTGGACCGGCTCTCCCGCCACGAGCCAGCCGCCTATCCGATTCGCGTGACTGCGGCACTTGCTACGGCCGATTCGCACAAGGAGTTTGATCCCGCGGCCTTCGCAGAGGCGGGCGCGGCGCTGCCGTCCCTGCAACGGCCGGATTTCCTGCCGATCGTTTCCTCGGATTCGCTGGCCACCATGATGCTGCGCCGCGCGAGCGGCAGCATCGAAGGGTTCGTGATCGAGGGACCTCTGGCCGGTGGACACAACGCGCCGCCGCGCGGGCAACTGCATCTGACGCCAGACGGCCAGCCGGTCTACGGACCGCGCGACACCGTGGATCTGGCCGTGATCCGGAAGCTCGGCCTCCCCTTCTGGCTGGGCGGCGCCTATGCCACGCCGGAGCGGCTGCAGTTCGCGCTGGCCGAGGGCGCGGCTGGCGTGCAGGTGGGGACGGCCTTTGCGCTCTGCGTCGAATCCGGGCTGCAGCCCGAGCTTCGGCGTGAACTGGTGCGACAGTCGCTGACCGGGGAGGCGCGGGTCTTCACGGATCCACTGGCATCGCCGGCTGGCTTCCCCTTCAAGGTGGCACAATTGGCGGGGTCCGCCTCGGATGCAGAGGTCTATCAGCGTCGCCAGCGTATCTGCGATCTCGGCTATCTGCGGGAAGTCTATTGCCGTGCGGACGGCAGCTTCGGGTATCGCTGTTCCGCGGAACCGGAGGCGAGCTTCCTTGCCAAGGGCGGCAAACTAGCCGATCTGACCGGCCGCAAGTGCATCTGCAACGGTCTGTTTGCCAACATCGGCATGGGCCAGGTGCTCCCTTCAGGCGAGCGCGAGCCGTTCCTGGTCACGCTGGGCGACGATTTTCTTCAGATCGGCGGCCGCCTCTGCACGGCGGATCATCCGGAGTATACCGCCGCGGACGTCGTGCGCCACCTGCTCGGGTGATTCCGCGACGAGCGGTTGCGGACACAGAGAGCATAGAGGAAGACCGAGCACGCAGAGGGGTCCGACCCCCATTCTGCCTCGCGAGCCTTGTCCGCCCAACCTCGATTCTCGGTGTACTCATCCCGCCTCTGCGGCCTCTGTGTCTTGATCCTTGTGTTTTCTCTCCGCGTCTTGTGCCGGAGCCGTCTTTTGGAACATAATGTCGGGCATGCGGTACTGGTGGGCCAATCAGAAGCACACGTACGACACCGAGATCCGGGGTGGATTTCTCTGGTGCCGGCAGCGCCGCGCCAACGGCACGCGCAATCCGTTCTATGAGAATGTCCGTCTGGCTGCGCCGGGCGACGTGATTTTTGCTTATCACGACGCGGACATCCGCGCCGTCGGCATGGTGCTGTCGCGGGCGCGCGCCACCGTGCCGCCGGTGGCGCGCGCCGCGCTGGACGGCGCGCCGGACGTGAAGGGATGGCTGCTCGATGTGGCTTGGCTGGAGCTGAAGCGTCCGCTGCGTCCGGGACTTTTCATGGGGATTCTGGCGTCGCTGCTGCCGGAAGTGCACGCGCCGCTCACGCCGGCAGGGAAGGGGATTCAGGGCGGGCGCCTGCTGGAGATCCCCGACCGGCTGGCGCGGGCGCTGCTGCAACTGGCGGGCGGAACGAATCCGGCCGAGCTGGTCAATCCCGACTGGCTGCCGCATCAATTGCGTTTTGGTTTTGCGGAGCCGGAGGAGTTTCTCGATCGTTCGCAGAAGGAGTGACCACGTAATCTTTCTTTGCCAATGGCTGCGGGAAGTTTTTCGGGGTCGCGATCGGCATCGGTATCGATTGCATGTTTGACCCCGCTACCGATCGCGACGCCGACCTCGATGCGATGCTGATTGCGAAAACTCGATAATCTTCGACTTGGAACAGGAGTTCGGCATGTCCCTGCCTGATATCACCCAGCTCAACAAGCGGTTCGGCGCAGCCGATCGCATCGCCTTCCGCGCCGGCCCCGGTGGTCTGCCAATGGCGGCGCTCGCCGGGCCGCATGGCTCGTGCGAGGTGTCGCTCTACGGCGCCCATGTCCTGGCGTACAAGCCCGCCGGCCAGATGCCCGTGCTGTTCGTCAGCCGCAAGGCAGTCTACGAGGCGGGCAAGCCGATCCGTGGCGGCATCCCGGTCTGCTGGCCGTGGTTCGGACCGCATCCGACGGCCAGGAGCAAGCCCGCGCACGGCTTCGCGCGCCTGCTGATGTGGTCGGTGCTGACGGCGGAGTACAGCTCGCAGATGACGGACATCAAGCTCGGCCTGACCGACAGCGAATACACCCGGTCTATCTGGCCGCACACATTCGACCTCACGCTGCGGGTAGTGCTGGACACGACGCTGCGGGTGGAACTGACAACCGCCAACCGCGACAAGGAACCCATGACGATCACCGAGGCGCTGCATACGTACCTGCAGGTGCGTGACGTGGCGCAGGTCAGCGTGGGCGGGCTCGACGGCGTGCCGTATTACGATTCCCTGACCGACCGCAAGCATGCCGCACAGAAGGGCAACATTCACATCCACGGAGAGACCGACCGCGTCTATCACGATACCGGCTCCGCGTGTTTCGTGGACGACCCCGGCCTGGGCCGCCAGATCGTGGTTGCCAAACGCAACAGCCACTCTACGGTGGTCTGGAACCCCTGGATCGAGAAATCCAGACGGCTGCCGGACTTCGGTGCCGACGAATACCCCCGGATGCTCTGCGTGGAGACAGCCAACGCCATGCAGGCCGCGCTGACGCTGCCGCCCGGAGAGACGCACACCCTGGCTCTCAGCCTGCGCGCGGAGATGAAGACCGCATGAGTGACACATCCTTCCAGCAGACCGTGGCCGAAGTCTGCGCCCGCGATCCGCGCTATGCCGCGGAGAGCTACTACTTCCTGCGCGAGGGGCTGGACTTTACGGTCAAGGCGCTCCAGAAGCCGGCAGAGGGGCCGGAGCGGCACGTCACCGGCCAGGAACTTTCCGACGGCCTGCGCCAGTACGCGCTGCAGGAGTTCGGCCCCATGACGCTGACGGTGCTGCGCGCCTGGGGGATTCGGCGCACGGAGGATTTTGGCGAGATCGTCTTCAACCTCGTCGAGACCGGCAGGCTCGGCAAGACCGAGAAGGACTCCCGCGCGGATTTCGCCAGCGTCTACGACTTCTTCGAGGTGTTCGGCAAGCCCTACGAGGTCGAGTCCGAACCCGTCCGTCCGCGCCGCACCCGCCGCAAGCTCGGGGAGCGGTGAGCGGCGTGGCTGCCGCAACAGCAGCCGCGACAGAGTCGCCCGATTTTATTTGGAACTCAGGAAATCAGAAACGTGCGGCGACAATGGCGTTGCCAACGGAACCTTCCTGTTTTCCTGAGTTCCCGATTGAACAAATGTACGCCTCTCTTCGGAGGCTTGGCGGGTGCTTCCTTCGCCAGCTGTAGCGGCAGCTGTGCCAGCCGCCGTCGGCGTGTGACACACGCGCCGCTACACCCGGTGGCCCAGCCCTTGTCTGCATGCGGAACTTATTCTTTTCCGCCCCGCTCCAGATCCGGCCGCCACTGCCGCAGGAAGCTGATTCCCAGGCCGCGCACGAAGATCGTGGCGGGCAGCAGCAGGATGCCGTTGACGAACGGCAGGAAGAACAGGAACCGCCCGCAGCAGCAGAGGCAGCAGGCCGCGGCCAGCAGCAGGTGCAGCAGCAGCACGTAGAGGGTGAGATAGATCGTCATGGCGCCGGGGCGCTCGTTGCAGAACTCGACGACCACGCGCCAGGCCTCCGTGATTCCCACGCAGCGCCAGTGCATGATCGGGATGGCGAAGTGGTTGACCAGCAGTGTGACGGTCATCCACAGCGTCAGCACCACGCTTAAGCCCAGCAGCAGCAGGAAGCCGCGTCCGGCCATCGGCCCCGCGAACCCGGCCCCGCGCAGCATCGGCGCATAGACGCGCACGGCGAGGTCGAGCCACAGCACAACGGTCAGCATGGCCATGAGCGTGTGGAAGATCAGCCGGAACTGGAAGAGCGACCAGCCGACCCGGCGGCCGGCCGCCCAGCTTTGCGACAGGGTGGCATCCGGCGCGTGCCAGCGCTGCATGACCAGGAAGGCGCCGCGCGCGCGCAGCCAGGCCGTGACAATCGCCAGAGCCAGCCAGGCGCACGCGGCAACCCGGACGCGTTCCGGCGTGAGCAGCGCGAGAACGCGATCTTTACTCTTTTCCGACACGTTCAGGAGCAGCGCGATCATCTGATCCGGCGCGGTGCACGATTGGATCTGTGCCTGCAGGACCGCCTGATCAGGCTGCACTTTCTGGATCAGTGCCTCGACTGCCAGGTTGGGTTCGTACAGGCCGACGATTGAAATCCAGACGCAGAAGGCCATCCCCATCCAGCGCAGGAAGCTGGTGTGGCGGAAGAGGATCTCCCGTGTGTGATCCCACGCCTGCTGCAGGGCCAGCGAAAAGCTGGGGCGATTGCCCGGCACGCCGGTCAGAGGTGTCGGCTCGCCCGGCAACGGGCTCGACGCCGGCTCGGACGCCGGAAGGTCTGGCAGCAGGGCCAGTTCCGGCACATGGCGCGCCAGTCGCCACTGTTCGCCGAACGATTCGTTCCAGACGTAGTCGTCGGAGTGTAGCGTGCCCTCGCGGATCAGCGCGCGTAGTTCGTCCAGCGACAGGGGGCCGCGCTGGGTGTCGTTGGCGATGCAATACCAAGGCATAAAATTCCACTCCGTCATGGGTCATTTGGGCCAGACATCTGACACTAAACGGCAACCTACAGCCTGAACCCCTAAGACCCTAACCACCACGAATGACCAATGATTAATGACCCCTCATATTCTCACTGACCCGGTCAGCTCCCGGACGCTGGTCATTCGATGCCGCACGAGGTAGGCCTCGATGCCGGCGATCACCCGCAGCACGGTGCCGGGGTCGGAGAAGGTGGCTGTGCCGACCGCCACGGCCGCGGCACCGGCGATGAGGAATTCGATGGCCTGCTCGGGGCCGGAGATGCCGCCCATGGCGATGATCGGGATGCGCACGGCCTGGGCCGCGTCCCAGACGAGCTTCACGGCCACAGGGTGTATGGCGGGTCCGGAGAGGCCGCCGACCTGGTTGGCCAGCACGGGGCGGCGGGTCTCGATGTCGATCACCATGGCCGGGATGGTGTTGATGAGCGAGAGCGCGTCCGCGCCGGCGTCGGCCGCGGCCTGGGCAAAGGGCTTGATGCTCGGGACGTTGGGCGCGAGCTTCGGGATCAGCGGCAGGCGGGTGCGCTGGCGCACGGCGGCGACCAGCGCGGCCACGGTGCGTGGGTCCGCGCCGAACGACGCGCCGCCCTCCTTCACGTTCGGACAGGAGATGTTGACCTCCAGGCCGGCGACCCCCTCGACGTCGCTCAGGCGCGCGGCGACCTCAGCGTACTCATCCTGGCTGGTCCCCCAGATGTTGACGATCACCGGTACGCCGGTCTCGCGCAGGAACGGCAGGTAGTCGCGGATGAAACCGACCACGCCGGGTCCCTGCAGGCCGATGGCATTGACCATGCCGCCGGGCACCTCCACATGGCGCGGTAGCGCGTTTCCTTCCCACGGCTGCAGGCGGATCCCCTTGACAGTGACAGCGCCGAGCGCGCGCAGGTCCACCAGATGCGCGTATTCCTTGCCGTAGCCGAAAGTGCCCGAGGCCACGGTCACCGGGTTTTTCATCCGGATGCCGGCGAGGTCGATGGCAAGATCAGGCCGCGCGCTCATTTCGGTTCCTCCCAGACGACCTCGGCGGCTGGGAAGACGGGGCCGTCGCGGCAGACGCGGGCGATCCACGTGGCCCCGTCCGGGCGGCGCATGCGCTGCACGCAGGCGAGGCAGGCGCCGACGCCGCAGACCATGTGCTTGTCGAGCGAGACCCAGCCGGGGGCGAGGACGCTTGCGGCGCGTTCCGCCACGGCCCGCAGCATGCCGTAGGGGCCGCAGGCAAAGAACACGGCCGGTGACGCGGGGTGGGCGGCGAGCCAGTTGTCCAGTGGCAGCGTGACGAGCCCGTTCTCGCCACGGCTGCCGTCCAGGGTGGCGGTCCGGACCTCCCAGCCGCGCGCGGTGAAATCGTCCTCGCAGAGGATGTCGGCCGCAGTGCGGCCGCCGATCAGCACGAGGCCGCGCGCGGGGATGCGGCTGGCGAGGAAGGCCAGCGGCGCCACGCCGTAGCCGCCGGCCACGAGGATGGGCGTGCGGCCGCCAGTGTCGAGCGGGAAGCCGTTGCCGAGCGGACCCATGAGCGCGAAGGTGTCGCCGGCGCGCAGGCGGTTGAGTTGCTCCGTGCCGCGGCCGACGGTCTTGTAGAGGAGGAAGAGCAGGTCGCCCTCGGCGCGGTAAATGCTGAAGGGTCGGCGCAGGGCGGAAGTCTCGAGTCCGGAGACGCGCAGGTGGACAAACTGGCCGGGCTGCGCCGCGCGTGCGATGGCCGGCGCCTCGATCACCAGGCAGCGGTAGTCGGCTGACAGCGTTTCCTGCGACCGGACTTTGGCGACAATATCGTGCATGCGATGACGGCCCCGAATGTGCGCGTGACCAACCCCGCCATTCAACCAGACTGCGGCAGGCTTGGCAAGCGAGCCGGTAGGAGGGTGGTGTATTCAGTACGAAAAGAAAGCGGCTCGCGAGGACGCTCGCCCCAGTTTTGAGCAACCCGTTCGCAATCGTACGGGAGGGCGAGCATCCGCGCGTGCCGCTTCCCAAAATTGTTCCACTGCCGGCGGGAGAGAGGGGAATCGCACCAGCAAAGGCCGAAAATGGTTGAAAGCCGGCAGGCGAAAAGTATACGGTTAGCGCTCGGTTAGATGTCTTGGGCGGTGCCGGGTAGCGGAGGAAGCGAAGATGGTGATCTCGCAGATCAGGATGAAGATGGCCGCTGTCGCGGGCTGACAATCGGGGCGTTCCTGGGCGCGGCAAAGGCCGCGGCTCCGGGCACGAAGCCGGCGGACACGGCCGGGGGCGAACTTACACTGTTGGAAATCATTGGCAGAGTCCAGCCATGCGGTGCCGCCCAGGGGAATTTGGGCGTCGTACGCGAAGAGGGACGTGGGACGTTCTGGCGTTACTTCGAGACATGGCAGACGGAAGTTGTCCGCAAAGACGACGGCAAACTTGTACGCGTGGATCCTCTCAACCCGCGCGCGGATGTTGATTTCGATAAGCTCTGGAAGGCGGATCGTTCCGGAGACGCCAAAACAACCGGGATTCCGCTCCGCGAGACGGACAAGATCATGGGTTCGGCATTCCCTCCGGCTGACTGGATCCAGCCCGATTTTGACGACAGCGCGTGGATACGAACCGCCACCCCTATTCAGATGGGCTATCGCAGTCTATGCCTGCTGTGCGTGAGGGGCAAGTTCACCGTGAACGACCCAGCTCGCGTGACGGAACTCACCCTGGCGGCATCCATTCAGGGCGGTGCCGTGGTTTATATCAACGGAAAGGAAGCGGGACGCTTCTCTCTTCCTGAAGGCAAGATTGCCAATGACACCCCGGCCGAGAATTATCCGCCGGAAGCCTTCTTCACGTCGTCCGGTGATCTGCTCGCGTTGACCCCGCCATATGGGACCGGAGGGTGCAGTTCCACGCCGGTGAAAGAAGAGGAGATTGATGCCCTCGCAACACGCCGGAAGGACGCTGAGTTGCCGGAAAGGTACAAAAAGAGGTTTCGCCACATCAGCCTGAAAATACCCGCGAACCTGCTGCGCAAGGGCGTCAACGTCCTGGCGCTGGAGGTTCATCGGGCGCCGGCCCTGGAAGGGATGTTTGCAAAGGTCAAAACAAAATTGATGGGCTACAACCTGACGGAACACTACGACTGGTTCTGGAATCGGGCAGACATTGATGGTGTGAAGTTGACCGCCAAGGCTTCGCCTGAATCGGTTGTTGCGAACGTCACGCGTCCCGCCGGCGTGCAGCTCTGGAACTGGCCAACCGCCAAGCATGTGGGGCTCAATACATACGGCGACCCGAACGAGCCGGTTTTCCCAATCCGGCTGGTCGGTGCGAAAAACGGCGCGTTTGCCGGCCAGGTGGTGGTGAGTTCGCGCAGCCCGATCAAGGCATTGAAGGCGGAAGTGACCGATCTGAAAAGCGCCACTGGCCAGATCATCCCGAAGACGTCTGTGCGCATTCGTTATCCGCGGTACTACCTGCGGGATACCCGAATCGGCTTTGATGCCCTGGAGAATTCTGTCCCCGCCGAGATTCCCGTTCTGCAGATGCGGGATGCGCCGGACAAAGTCTGCGTTCAGCCGGTGTGGTTGACAATCGAGGTGCCCAAAGAGACAACGGCTGGCGATTATGCCGGGACCGTCAGCGTCAGCGCAGATGGCCTCAAGCTAACGGCCGTCCCGGTGCAACTGCATGTCAGCGACTGGAGCATTCCGGATCCCAGGGATTTCAACGTGTACATGGCGTTCATCCAGTCACCGGAGTCTCTGTCAATCCGGTATGGCGTGCCGATGTGGTCGGAGCAGCACTTCAAATTGATCGACCAGTGCTACCAGGTCCTGGGACTGATCGGCACAAAAGATACCAACATCACGCTCGTACGCAAAACGCACTTTGGAAACGAGCACGGCATGGTGTGGTTTGTGAAGAAACCGGACGGAACTTATGAGCCGTACCTGGACAACGTGGAGAAGTACATCGACATCGTGGCCAAGCGCCTCGGCAAGATTCCGACGATCAGTTTTTACGTCATTGAGCAGGATAAGGAGCGGCGGCCATGGATCACGGAATACAATCCGTCGACGAAGGAACTCAAGGATGGAACGGCGCCGGCGTGGGGAACGCCCGCGGCCGTGGCATTCTGGAAGCCGGCGTTTGACGGGATCTACAAGATCCTGGCGAAGTACGGCATGGAGAAATCCCTGGCGATCGCCACGCATGCCGTCAGCGGCGGCGGACCCGAGCCGTCGAAAGAGTGTGTCGCGGACATGAAAATTGTGGCGCCAAAGGCTGGCTGGGTTAAGTTGGCGCACATGTGGGGTTCTCACGGCGTGGAGAAAATGGAAAGTGGCCCGGGCGGAAACCCGTATCACCGGGTATCGCTGGTGGCAGGCAACTACGGCGTATTGTGGAATCCGGATGCGGACAAGCCGTTCTTCGGCTGGCGCAATCCGAATCCCGTGATTATGTACACGCGCGATGTGTTTGTGCAGGGTTCCCCCTTGCGCATGCCGCGCATGGCTGCGGAAATGATTCTATTTGCGGGACTTCGGAAGGGGCCTGCCGCCTCATTCGGATTGGCTGACATCGCGGGCCAGTTTGGCCGTGACAGCTTCCAAGGCTCAAAGGGGTTCGGGCCGTGGGGAGCGGATTTCTGGCCGGTCCTGGGCGCAAATGGCAAATGGAACGACATTATCGCTCGTTTCGGCGACAATGCCGGCGCCGGATCGCGCTCCTATTGGTACACGGTGGGACTGAACGCGGACCAGACGCCGTACCTCGTGGGCGATGGCGAAACAGGGCCGGTTTCCAGCATCCGGATCGAGTTGTTGCGGGAAAGCGATCAGGAAGCCGAAGCGCACATCCTCTGCGAGAACGCGCTGATGGAAGGGAAGCTTCCGGCTGACCTGGCGAAGCGCTGCAAGGAGATGTGCAACCGGCGGTTGTGGGCCATGCGTTATGATTCAGAGTTTACGTTGTTTGGCAGCAGCAAAGTGCCGAAAGAATCTCATTTCATGTTTGATCAGGGCAAATGGCAGAAACTCTCGCAGGAATTGTACGAGATGGCGGCTGAGGTCGGCAAGGCGTTGGGCAGAAAGTAGCCCGGTTGATGGCCACGAAAGGGATGTGAATATGATGCGATCCGTGATGCCTCTGGCGTTTCGAATACTGGCGATGTCGGCGCTCGGGCTGGCAACAAACGCCTTCGCGCTGATAAATCCCCAATTTACGCCGGCGCATTTGGTCGGCGGCTCGGCCGTTGTCTTGCAGTTGAAGATTTTGCCCGAACCGGGAGATGCGAAGCTGGCGTTTGCCGTCGAAAGCGTGCTGAAAGGCAAATTCGACAGCAAAAAGGTGGAAGTGGACCTCACGTCAACATCCTATCCGGACCAGGCAAAATTTGCCGCCGCCATGGCCAGGGGCTCCGGGGCCAGGCTGGCCCTCATGTTCATCGGGGAAGGTTCTGCCGAAGAACAGAAAATATACATACAGATCGAGGGCTCATGGATTGCGCTGTCGGGAGAAAATCCGGCGTGGAAATTCGACCAGATGAGCACGGCGATGCTGACCACGTGGAATGGCGGCACGGACATGCTGTTGAAATGGGTCAAGTGCATCCTCGAGGATCCGACCGTGGAGGTTCCGGTGAGGACCGGCGTCAACTGGGGGCACGCCATTTCTGCCGGCAAGATTGCCGGAAAAGTGGCAGGTGCGGTTCCGGTCGATCTCCTGGGTACTGGCGTGCCACTGTTGTTTGTGGCTTCGGACACAGGGGACCGGCTGTTCTCCTTTGTTGATGGAAAGGCCGAGGACCTGACCGCCAAGTGCAAGTTGCAGTCCAAATCAATCGTCTTCGCCTGGGGCGATTTCAACGGTGACGGGCGGTTGGATCTGGCCAGCTGGGATGGCAAGGCGCTGACGATTTACACCCAGGGGGCTGACGGGACATTCACAGGTGCGGCCGGTGCCAGGGGACTTGCCGAATGCCTGGGTCTGGTGGCGCTGGACGTCGGCACTATGGGCAAGCCTGGGCTGCTGGTGAGCACCTCGGGCGCTCCGTTGTTGCTCATTCCTGGCGCGGAAGCGACGCCACGCAGCGTGTTCGAGGGCGAATGGCTGGGGAAAAACCTGGGGAAGGCTATGGCGTGCCTTCTGGCGGACTTTGATAACGATGGGGTGCCAGATATCATCCAGCCCCTGGCACGCGGCGGCTTGTTCTACAAGGGGACTGGCTTGGGCGTTTTCGCTGCGCCGGTTGCCTGTCAGGTCGCGGCGGGTGAAGCGCCGGGAAATGCGTGTCTGGGCGATTGGAATCAGGACGGCCTGCTGGACATCATCATCTCGGGCAATGACAAGTGTACGTTGTGGGAGAATCGCGGCAAGGGCAATTTCTCCGATGAAAACAAGCTGACGGGGGAAATGAGTTATCAGGCCAGGGACGCGTCGATCATTGCCAGCGCGTGTGACCTGAACAACGACGGTCGCCAGGATGTGCTGCTGCTGTATTCCACTGCGGCGCCGCAGATATTCTTCAGCCGCGGATATCGCTGCTTCGGTTTTTCCATTTCCATGGACTTGAGCCGAACACCTGTGTTGCCGGCCGCTTCAGACGGGCAGATCGCCGGTTGCGTGGCGGATTTCAATGGCGATGGCGCGCAGGATCTGGCCGTGGTTCTGGGCGATGGGGAGTGCGTGCTGGTGACGCGCGCAAGCACCGGCGAAGACCTGTGCGCGAGAGCCGTGGTGTCGCCCAAGTCCGGCTGCGTGGGCCCGGTGCGGGTGTGGTCGCTGCTGAACAACCGGATACTGGGAGCGTGGAACCTGTCCAGGGGCGCGGCTCCGGCCTTCCTCTGCCGGTCGGACGCGGGCCCGTTGAAGATCAAGTGGCAGTTTCCCGGACAGGCGGAACAGACAAAAGACATCGTGCTCGAGAACAAGCCGGTAACAGTCCTGCTCGAGCCGCTTGGCGCCGGGAAATAGCGCGATCACGCTTCCAGATGCCGTGACAGGCCGGGGCGATCTCAATCCATGGCTAGCGTCGACCGGTTGCCGGCGAGAGCGTTCTGCGCCGCATTGCTATTTTTGGCTGCCAGTGCCCAACAGGCCCAGCACCAGGGGCTTGACGGCTTCCGCCCAGATCGCATATCCGGGGCTCTTCAGGTGAATGGGGCCGTTATAGACCGTCTGGGAGATGACGCCCCCGGGCGCCAGCTTTTCGCCGATATCCAGGAAGCGGATATTCTTGCCGTCGTCGAACTTGGCAATGAGCTGGTTGGTCTTTTTGATTTTCTCTTTTATTTCCGCGATATCCGAGGGAAAGATTCCCATCAGAAGAACTTTTGCCTGAGGCTGCTTTTGCTTGAGCAATTGGAGGATTGCCTGGATGCCAGTGGCGATTTCCTCCGGCTGATCCTTTCCGGAATTATTGATGCCAACCAGAAGCATGATCGCCTTGGGTTGAATGTGCTCCAGTTCGCCGTTGGCCAGCCGCCACAGAACATGTTGCACCATGTCTCCGCCGACGCCCAAGTTCATAATCCGTGCGCTGCCGCAATATGCCTGTAAGTAGGTCAATCTCTTGTCTTCATTCCACCCGCCGGTGACGGAATCGCCGATCAACAGGAAGTCGCATTCCCCTTTCTGGACCTTCTCCAAATAGCGCGTATGGGCAGCCACTCCGTTGGCGTCGTCTTTGCAAACCGGAATGGTGCAATCCTTTGCCAGGGACGCCGTCGGCATGGCGGCTGCCAGAATGAACAGGCCCATGAGGAGCCCTTGTGAGTCCAGACAATGTTTCATACGTGAACGCATCCTTTTCTTTCCACGACATGCTGCGACCGTATCTCGCATAACGTCCGGTCAGCACGCGCTCATCCATGCGGATGATCTTTCCGATCGTGGCCAACAAGGCAAGCATACTTCTGCTCATTGTCCGGCGTCAATCATCTGCGCCGGGTTTTGCGGGCTGGGCTAGCTGGCCCGGCAGCACTGGCTTCCAATAGAATAGTATTCAGCGTAATATATTGACGAATCGATGGTGGCAACGACAGGAAACAACAACGCATGAGAAACAGAATCGGTTGGTTGGTGGCGGGAATAAGCTTTGTGCTGACAGTGGCGGTTGCGAGCGTCGCTGTGGCACAGGGGAAGAAGGCGGCACCAACACCAGCTCCGGTGCCAGCGCCGGCTCCTGGTCCGGCTCCAGCCGCGGCGGGTGGCGAGGTGACTCTCAAGGGCGTATTGATGAATGAACATTGCTGTGTCCCTAAAGGGAATCCATCGGATGATCCGCTTGTACTCTTTGCCGTTGAGGGCACCTCTGAAGTGGCCGCCGCCTTGGACAGCGTCATGAAGGAGAACTGGCCGGGCGACAGCATGGATGGCGACCAGGCCCAGAAGATCCAGGATGCGTTCATCAAGCAACTGAAATACTACATTACCCCCGGAGACGCCACCGCGGGTTTAAAGTGTGGCAATGGCAACCCGGGGGCGGCTGTGACAGGCGTCATCTCCGAGAAAGACGGGAAGAAATGGATCAAGGCCAGCAAGATCGATACGAAGCTGACTCCGCAAAACAGGAAGTATGCCGAAACGGCACTAAAGTATCCGGATAAGATGATGGCGCCGGATAAACCACTGTTGCCGGCTGGTTCCAAGCCGTTGATTCTGAAAGTCAACGATGCGTTGTCGCTGAAGTGCATCCTGCTGCCGGCGGGCAAATTCATGATGCATGATTCCTTCTACGTGATCCCGCGGTATAACGACTCCTATCCCTACCTGGTGACGCTGACCAAGCCTTTCTATGTGTCCGAGATTCCCGTGACGCAGGAGATGTACGAATCGCTGATGGGGAGCAATCCCAGCGAACAAAAGGGGCCCCAGATACCCGTCACGCAGCTGAAATGCATCGACATGCACAAGTTCTGCGAGGCACTGTCGGCAAAGAACGGCGGTCGTAAAGTTCGATTGCTCACGTATGCCGAATGGGAATACGCGGCGCGTGTGGGCACCTCCAATCCGGCGTTTCTGTCAAAATACGGTGATCAATTAAGTGTGGGAGGAGCCGGCAAAGGCGCTTTGCCACCGGTGAAATCCAAAAAGCCGAATGCGTGGGGCCTTTATGATATGCCCAGTTGCGCGTGGGAAATGACCAGCGACAAGTGGATGATGGATTTGCGTAGCAATGAGACGGACCCGAATCACTCTCTAGAAGACGAGAGTAATCCTGGTCCCAGTACAAAGCATAAACATTTTGGCAAGGGCAATATTGCAATGGGGCATTGGACGGTCGCCAATCATGAAGGAGTAGGCGATGGCTCTGGAACAGCCTACGGTAATACGAAATTCCGCGTGGGTGTGGATGCCACGCCGGAAGAAATTGCCGCGCTGGCGAAGGAGTCGAAGAAGTAAACCGGTCTGCGGCATGGACAAAGGCGGGAAAAGGCGGCAAGGGGAGGGGGGCAGGCAGATGTCAATCAGGACCGCGATGGTGTGCGGGTTTCTGGCGGTGATTTGTTCAGAAATGGGCCTTGCCGCAGATGCGAACAAACCACAGGTTGCTGCGGACAATTTCACGTGCCTGACCAATGTACCGTATGGTCCTGATCCGGAAAATGTGCTGGATTTGTGGCTGGCCAAGTCCGACAAGCCGACGCCGCTGGTGGTCTACTTTCATGGCGGCGGTTTCTATGGGGGCGACAAGAGCGGGATGGAGAATTGGGGCAAACAGTACTCCAAAAATGGAATTTCCTTCGCTTCCGCCAACTATCGTCTGACTCCGAAGGTCATCTATCCTGCGCCCTTCATGGACTGCGTCAGGGCCATTCAGTTCCTGCGCGCCAATGCCGCCAAATGGAATCTGGACGCGGGTCGGGTGGCCGGTGGCGGGCGGTCCGCTGGCGCGGGCATGGCGTTGTGGATTGCCTTCCACAAGGATTTTGCCGAACCCCGGAGTGATGACCCGGTGGCCCGTCAATCCACGCGCCTGACCTGCGTGGCGGTGGAAAACGCACAGGCTTCCTATGACCCCCGGTTCATCAAAGAACACATTCCCGGCAACGCGTATCGGGACGGCTGCAATTCGCAATTATTTGGCCTCAAAGACAATGAAATCCTCAATCCGCCGCCCGACAAGGCCAGGCTGATGGAGGACGGCGCACCCATCAACCAGATTGCCGCCGGAGCTCCACCCGTCATGATCACGTACGAACGGGCATCCATGGAAGACAAGGACAAACCGGGCGATATGCACCACGTCCGGATGGGCATCCTGCTCAAGGAGAAACTGGATGCGGCCAGGGTCGAGTGCGTACTCGTGACGCAATCTCCTGCCGACCCGCGTCCGTCGGAGCGCGTCAGCACGGGTGCGGAAAAGAGTGACCTTGATTTCTTTTTGCGTCACTTCGGGATGAGCCCTCGGAAGTAGCATAAACGGGCGAATCGCATGAAACAGATTCCAGGCGTTCCGGGAACTGGATGCGGTCAGCCGGCGCGTCGTGCTGCGTCTTGCCGATCTGCAGCTGGAAGGCTGCTCTGGGATGATTCCGGTCGGCGCCGGTGCAGTCACTGTGCGCGGGCGCCGGACTCCCGGGGCCTTCCCGTATGCAGTTCAGCTGTGAGATGCCAGGCAAAGGAATCACCAAAATAGCAGCATCTGTTCCTGTCAGCATTCGGAGGAGACTTACCATGGGTATCGTGGATGGCGGCGCGCTGGTCGGAAAGGCATTGGCGAATGCAGGTATCACGAAGGCGTTTGTGCTGTGCGGCGAGCATATTATGCCGATTTTGTACGGCATGCGAAGCCACGGGATAGAAATCATCGATACGCGCCATGAATGCGCAGCAATCTACGCGGCGATCGCCTATACACGGGCCTCTGGCAAGCCGGCGGTGGTGGTAACTACGGCGGGGCCCGGTGTGGCGAACACGGCGGCCGGCATGATGGAGGCACAGGCCTTTGGCGTTCCGCTCATTCATATCGGCGGCGCGGTGAAGTCCAACAAGCGGGACGCCGGGGACCTGCAAGACATGGACACACTCGAACTCATGGCCGTCTGCTCCAAATGGGCAAGAAAGCTCACGAGGGTGGAACGTGTGCCCGAATATATTTCGCTCGCACACCGGCACGCCATTGATTCGCGATCTCCCGGACCGGTCTACCTGGAAATGCCGATCGACCTTGTCTATCAAGAAACCGGGGAAGATGAGGTTGTCTATCCAGCCGCCTACCATGCCGATGCGATCCCCTTCGGCGATCCGGCGCTGATTGAAGAGGCCGCCGGGCTTCTTGCCAACGCGAAGCGCCCCGCCGCAGTGATTGACGACGGGGCACGGTTCAACATCGGAAACCACGCGGGATCGGTGGCGGACCTCTCGGATTACCTGCAGATGCCGGTAACTGATCTCGGAGTTTTCTGCCGGGGATTGTTCGGCAATGAGATAGATAATCCCTTATTGGCCTGTCAGGCGACGGACAAGGCGGATGTCGTTCTGGCGTTGGGCTGCCGGTTTGATTGGAGAGCAGGAATGGGAGAAAACATTGCGAAAGACGCCAAGCTGATCCAGGTCCACACCGACAGCCGGCTGATCGGTTTCAACGTAAGGGTCGATGTCGGCATCGTGGGAGGAGCGGGTCCGGTCGCGAGTCAGTTGGTGAAAGCAGTCAAAAGCAGGCGGCCCAAGCCGGCGAGCAGGGCGTGGGTCAATCTGCCCGTTGGTCGTGTGTACGAGAATCTCCCCGGCGCCTATCATTCGGAAGGAACACCGATGCACCCGGCCCGATGTGCGGGCGAAGTCATCAGATTCCTTTCGGAAGAGGGGCGGGATTGGGATGTGATTCGCGACGGAGGCGAAGCGGGGGCTTGGCTGCGGCTCGGATGGCGTGCCACCCGCCCGGGACAGCTGCATGGAACCGGTGCAAACGGCACAATTGGCACCGGTGCCGCCTTGGCCATCGGGGCATGGGTGGCCAACCGTAAACCGGTATTGTGGTACACCGGCGACGGCAGTTTCGGGTTTCACGCCATGGAATTGGACACCATGGCCAGGCTCGGAATCCCGGTTGTCTGCGTGATCTCCAACGACTCCGCGTGGGGCATGATCCGTCTACGGCAGGGGCGTGACCGGCCCGATGAGATTGCAAAGAGGGGGCATGCGAACACGGAACTCGCACCTGGGCGGGCATACGAGAAGATCGTATCGATGTGGGGCGGACACGGCGAGGCTGTCACAGATCCCCGGGAAATCATTCCTGCTATTCAACGGGCTGCGGCCAACGCAAAGCCTTCGATCATCAATGTGCAAGTCGATCGTGAGAGTATGTCCCCGATGCTCGCGGGACACGGAGCACTGCTCAGGGCGGACAAATAGAACTCCGCCCGTGCTTTAGTTCGCGGCTGCCCCGATTACCACGGTCTGGGGTTTGTTCTCGAGGATGATCTCTTTCGCTCCCTCCGGGTTCCCCGGGAACTGCCAGGTGAGCTGGATGGCGCCTGCCTCCACGCGAGTCACGAAGGCCGGGGCCGCCCCGGCAGTCAGGTTCCATGCGCCAAGAACTCGTTTACCCGCCGTGGCGTAGAGGCGCAACGGCCCCGGTTTCCCGGCCTGGGGCGACAAAACCACCCGGGCGCACTGTTCCGCGCCAGCCGGATCGCGTGTGATAACTGCGCAAACGCCGTTGGTCAACACCACGGCCAGATCCTCGGTCCCATCGCCGTTAAAATCTGCCATGCAGCCGGCGACTTGTCCGTTCTCAATTCCGGACAGAAGCTCTCCTGCGCCCATGTCCAGCGAATAGGAGACGCCAAAACTGCGGAACCCCCGGTTGAAGAACGCCCGGGGAGCGCCGGAGGAATACAGAAGCAGGACATCCTGCCGGCCATCATTGTTCAGGTCGCACAGGCAGGCGCCGATCTGCGCACTCCTGGCATTGTATGACATCTCGCCTGTGAGTTGTGCCACATTGGCGAAGTCGCCGTTGCCACGATTTGTCCACAGGCGGAAGGTGTCGCTTCCGGGAATCAGAATGTCGAGTTTTCCATCGCCATCCCAGTCGCCCATGCAGGCAGTGCCGGCGCTGTCGCCTCCGGCCACAGGGCAGGGGACTGGCGCGGAAAAGAGGCCGGGCGCCTTTCCTTTGTAAAACAGTCCGCCCTTGGCCATTGGCTGCACAATGTCGGGCAGGCCATCGTTGTCAAAATCCGCAACTAGGCAGGGGTAAACCCTGCCCAGATTTTTGCCGGGCCATGCTCCATCGGTAACCGGGCGTGGGACCGCATCTGCCCCGGGAGCCAGCAGCAGGGGAGCTGCCCGGGTGCTGATCAGAAGGCCGGCCTTGCCCGTGTTCCCGATATCCAGAGTGGTCAGAGCCAGGCACTCCGGTATTGTCTTTGCCCCGGCGGATGGGGGGGCAAACGTGCCGTCTTTGTTCTGCCGGTACAACAACAGCGCGTTGCCGTCCCAGCTGGCCAGGCCAGACAACCCGTCGCCGGAAAAATCCCCCCAGGCAAACAGGAGCGAGTGGGACGTCAATTTCAATTTAGCGGTCAGGTTTACGGGCTTGTCTCCTGCCAGGGTGTAGAGCTGGTCGCCTGCGTCCGAAGCCACAAACAGCAGCGGAACGCCGCTGCCCGCCAGATCCACCGCTGCCATGCCGGAAACTTTCCCGGATACTCTCCCCAGATTGTGCACCGCGCCCCACTTGATGCTGGTTTCGACCGGCACCTCGGCATCCGGATCGTCGAGAATGTACTGAACCGCCCGGAGGAGCATATCGGATCCGCCATTCCAGGTTCCGAGCAGGTCAGTGCTCTCCTTTTCCAGATTCCAGGCTGCCTGGTTCTGCTTCAAGATCAGCCACATTCCGTTCAGATGGACATATGCTGTTCGGCTTGCGGTCTCGTCAGCTCCCGGCGTGTCGCCTGTTATTTCCGGCCAGGCGGCGATGAACATGAGCGCCGGGATTTCCCTGGCATCCTTCAGCACGCGGGCGAGGGCGTCCACCCGGTCCGGCGTCAAGGCGGTGGCAAGATCCACGGATAGTTCCCTGGCGCCCTCGGTTCCTTTCCAGACGCGGTCCACGGAGAACGTCACCCATCCGGCTGTGCGCCCGGGCTTCGCCCGCAGCTGGAGGATCACATCTGATTGCAGGACCAGGTGCACCGGCGTGAACTGTGGATTGATCAGGGCGTGCGCCGCCTGCCATCCGAACAGGAAGATGGCGGCTGTGGAAAGCCAGAGTGATTGACTGTGATTCGTCATGACGAGAAATCTCCCTTGTGCCTGCGCGCGCTGTCCGCGTGGCCGCTGTTGGTCAACGGAGCCGGCGTGATCTTGGCTGGCGGCCCGTCACTTCTTCGCCGCCGCACTCTCCGGCTTCTCCAGCTTCTCCATCTCCGCGATCTCCTCCTTTGTGGCGTCCACGGCGATGCGGATCTTGGTGCTGCCGTAGCCGACGTCTGTTTTGCCACCGGTTGACTCAGCCCATTCATGGTAGGTGGGCAGGTCACTGCGTCCGCCGCCGCTCTTGCTCCAGTGACTATGTTTTTTGCCTGCGGCTTCCTCCGCCTCGCAGGAGTAATAGGGGTCCACGGCGTCGCCGGACCGCATCACGTTTTTATCCCGCACCAGTTCAAAGGCCCCGCTGTTCATATCATACAGGCCCCAGGCGTTTGGTTCCTTTGACTTGACGGGCAGACATTCGCCGGCCCCGCCGGTGCTGAAGAATGCCTTGTACTTCTGGCGGAACGGCGGGTTGGACGTGCCGGCGCGCATGGCGTATTCCCATTCGGCTTCCCCGGGCAGACGCACGGTCCGTCCGTTCTTCTCAGAGAGGATCTTCAGGAACTTCAGGACATCTGCGCAGACAAGATTCCGGGCTGGTCGCTTGGGATCCGTGAGCGTGGCGTGGTCGGTTTCCGCGCCCATCACGGCGTCCCACATCTCCTGGGTCACCGGGATCTCGGCCAGCCAGAACGGCTTGGTCAGCGTGATGTGCCGGGAAGCTTCATCCGCATAACGCAGCAGCACCCAGTTGGGCACCTCCATCATGAATTCGCCGCGCGGCAGCAGAATGCACTTCAGCGTGAGTTTGTCCGTGACATTCAGGATCAACGGTTTGTCGCCGGGTTTCTTGAAGGGTTTGTCCGGCGCATACATGCCCGGCGGATATTTAGGCGGAGGAAGCTTGGTGATCGCGCTGGGAGTGATCCATTTTTTTCCGCCTTCTTGCGAAATGACGCCTGTCACGGACTTTGAGCAACCGCCGACATTGCCGCCACTCCACTCCTTTTTAATCGTGTCCGTGGCCGGTCCGGGGGTGATGAAAAACTTCAATCTCGCATCAATCCCGTCATCAATGGCCCTTGCCTGCTGGTAGTTGAGGCTGTTGCCGGCGATCAGTTCCTTAAAAACATCCTGATAGGCGGCCGCAATCTCGGGCGTGCCGTCAAATGCCAGAAAAAGCGGCACTTCATTTTCCTTCTTAATCTCTTCATCTGATAAGCCCCGCGCGTACGCCCCTTTGCTGATCAAGACGCCGGTGAGCGTAACCTCTCCCGCAGCCGTGGTGGCAGCTGGTTTCGGGTCCGGCTTTGGCTGCGATGCCTTGGGGTTCTGCGCCAGGGCGGTCGATCCGGCCGTAATCGTGAGTGCGAGCCAGAGCCGGGACACAAAGATTCTCATCCTGCGGTTCATGATTTTTTCCTGTTTCCGTCCGGCAAGCGGCGGATTCCTTACTGCCGCAGCGCGTTGGCCACTTCGCCGGCCAGCGTGTACAACTGTTCCGTGTTCTGTCGATACCACCCCTCGTGAAAGGCATCGCGCGGGAAGGCCAGCCGGTACGACTCCTTCGATTCCAGGTAGGTCGAATAGTAATACAGCCGGCGGGTGCGCTCGTCGCAAATTTCGTTGCACCGTTTGACAAGGTCGGCGCTTAACCTGCCTTTCTGGTCCAGCACGGCGTCCTGCACAAAAATACGCGCCTCCATGTCCTGCAGCGATTCCTGCAGCAGCCGCAGATGGCCGGTGGCAACCGGGCCGTCCCTGCCTGCGCCCAGGAAGGCATACGTCGCGGAGAAATGATCCATGTTGGCGCACTGGTCGGTGTAGCGGTTCAGGATGTACAAATTGTCACCAGTTGGTCCCTTGACAACCGGCCAATAGTCCGCGCCCTGGCATCCAATGCCGTGCACCACTTCCGTGGTTTCCTTTCCGCTCCAGCCATTCTTGTGAATCAAAATCGATTCCGCCGCTGTCAGAAACAGGGGGTATTCCGCTGTCTGGTTCATGGACCATGCACCGGTCACCGTGGGGATCACGCTCTTCCAGGCCGGCACCCGCCAGCGGTAATACGGAGTGTCGCTCGTGTCCGGGGACCAGTTCACGGTCATGACATCCGATCCGCCGGGCGGGTGTTCCCCCCAGTTGAAATAAGCCAGATCCTTGATGTTGTAAACATGGTGCGCGCGCGAATACCAGCGGATATCCGGCGCCAGCGCCTGGAAATCGCTCTTGCACTGCGGGATGAATGCGCCGTCCGTCGCGCAGCCGAAGATCAGCGCCTTCTCCATGCCGCGTCTGGCCAGCAGGGCCTTGATTCCCTCCACTACCGGTTTCCAGAACGTCTTGGATTCCGGCGTCCCCCACTGCGGCGCCTCCTGTTCCGAGGCCTTGCCCGTGGCATCCACCCGGGTATACGGAATCGGGAACCCCCCGGCCATCGCGGCCGGATCCCCCCGGTTCACGGCAATCGCCTTTCCGGCCCATGTTCGCGAGGATCCGCCGCGGGAAAAGGGCATCTCGTGCACCCAGCAGACCACGCAAAGCTGTTTGCCGAGGTATTTGGTTGCCGTATCGAGATACCGCTCCACAATGCTGAAATCCGGCTTGCTGGAGCCATCTGCCTGCTGGACCCATCTGACCATGGACTCTTCGTTGCCCAGATTGGACTTGGCCAGCAGCGGAATGTACAAATCATCCACGCCAACCTCGCCCATCAGCGCAAAGACCTTGTCGAGCAGCTTCCAATGCTCCTCCGACCACATCTTCACGTTGTACCTGAGCGCCACAGAGTCCGGCGACTCCACCATGCCGATGAAGGTCTTGAACTTCTGTGGATCCGGCAGCGCCCATTCTCCCGCCACCTTGACCCGCAGCGGCACCTCCGTTGTCTTCCCATCAGCTGTGACCACGATCTTCCCGGCATACTCCCCGGCCTTGGCATCCTTTGGCACGCGCACGCTCACCCAGATCGGCTGCATGGCAACCGGATAGGACGGCACCGACCACGAACCGATCTTTGCGCTCTTGTTGCCAACCGCAACGTCCTTGGGCGCCTGGGTGTTGAGCGTATTGAAAAGGCCGAACCTGCTGGATGATTGCCCCGCGGTTCCGCCGAAGTCCGGGCCAAAGGAGGACACGTCCCACTGCTGGCACCCGATCAGCACGGCCGATGCCGGGATGGTCTGTCCTTCTTTTGATTTCAGGTCTGTAACCGTGGCGCCGACGCCCTTGATCGCGCTGGGCGAACTGACAACAATCTGCCCGGAAAAAGTCCCATTGCGGGTCCCGGCCAGGCAGACCGGCCGCACAGGCTCATTTGGATCGCCAAAATGCGAGGGAAGCAATTTTGTCAGGGTGGATGCATTCCAGACCTGCACACCGGCGGGCCGGGCAAGATTGGGGATGATGCCGTTGGCAGACTTGGCGGTCAGCTGGATGTCGTCAATCAGGCACCGGTTCCATGCAAACTTGAAAATATCTGAACTGGAGTACGGCGCCAGAAACATGATCGAATGCGCAGGCGCACGGTGCACCTCGATGGCCAGGACATTGACGCCTTTGCGCAATGCCGTGGCTGGCACCTTGACCTGAAGCGTGCGGAAACGCTGGCGGTAGTGTTCGGCAACAGTCGCCTTGTCGCTCGCACTCACCCCCCACAGTTTGTCGGCCTCTTCCTTGTGGAACACCTCGGCTGAGCCTCCCTGTGCGATCAGGCCGAACGTCATCTTGGAACTGCCGCCATCATCAGTCTCTTTGGGATAGTCGTTCGCCAGCGTGTCGTTGGCAATCTTGCCGGCTGGGAGCCCTTCGCGGCCGATCTCCTTTCCGTTCAGATAAGCCACGGCGCCGCCCTGGAACGAAACCGTCAGGCCCATTTCGCTGTCGGGATTCGAGACCTGGAACTTGCCCCGCACAGCAAGCATCGCGAGGCTGCGGTAATAGCTGTCGAACGGGCCCGGATTTCGCGTCCATGCGCTGTCGTCAAAATCCGGCTGCTCCCATCCGGATGCCGGGAACTCCGACCCGACTGCTTTTTTCGCCGGCACCAGTTCAAAGGGACCGGTGCGGTCATTTCCGCCAGCCGCCTTCTTTCGCCAGAAGCCCGCCTCGACCGGGACCAGTGTGCCCGCGTCCGAGCGCGCCACATCGGTCTGCCAGGTCTCGTAATAGCGCCAGATCGTGCCGCCGCAATCCTTGGCCGGGTCGGTCCATTGTTTGGCCATGCGCAGGATTGTCAGGTCCTGCCCGGCTCCCGGACACTGCGCCGCGGCTGCGAGCATCCCGGCTGCCAGCAGGTTGCCTAGCTTTCGAACCGGCATGTTGCAGCCCTCCCCCATGGCCAATCGTGCGTGGATGGTCTCTTAATGGTTCAAGGTACCACTTGACCCGGAGAGGTGGAGAATACAATAATGCGCATCAGACATGACATTTTGCGGCGTGTCGCAGTGCGCCCTGCGTGCGGCCGCGAATCCCCTGTGGCCCACACCGGAGGCACCATGCCGGGCACCAAAAGTGTCTTGGTCAGCATGAACACCAGCGAACTGCTGGCCGGCGATGTCATCCGCGGCATGGTCAGCTATCAGGAGCGACACCCGCATCTGCGGCTGGAGGTCTGTCAGACCGGAACACATGTGCCGCATCCAGGGCTGGCGCTGCGCCAGAACATCGACCTGGTGCAGGCGGATGGCGTGGTGGCGAATGTCTTCTGGCAGGCCACCCGCAGCAGCATCCCCCCGGGTATTCCGATTGTGAATGTTGATGATTCCCGGCGGCCGACCTTCCTGCCGACGGTCTTCATGGACCAGGCGCGCATGGGCGAGCTGGCAGCCGAGCATCTGCTCGCGCAGGAGCTTCCGCACTACGCGTTCATCTCGGCCGTTGGCCGCGGATATGGCGCGCATTTGCGCTGGCGCGGATTCCGCGACCGGCTGGCGCAGGCCGGCCAGGACTGCTTCCTGTTTGACAAGGCTTTCCCGAAAACCGCGCAGCAGCTTCGGGAAGCCGACCTGCTGGCGTGGGTGGCAAGCCTCCCCAAGCCCGTTGGCATTCATACGGTATACCTGCACCTCGCGCTGCGTTTGCTCTGGGCCTGCCGCCAACTCGGGGTGCGTGTGCCCACGGAAGTGGCCCTGATCGGCGGGCAGGACTTCCCCATTGTATCCAACGCCTGGGTGCCGACGGTCTCCGCCATTACCACCAGCCGTACGGCCATGGGATACGAAGCCCTGGCGCTGCTCGACCGTCTCCTGCGCGGCGAAAAGCCGCCCGCCGCCCCCGTGCTGATCACGGACGTGGCTGTTGTGCCGCGGCAGTCCAGCGACCTGCGCGGCATGCGCGACCCGGAGGTGGCGCACATCCGGCGGCTGATTGCGGAGCAGGCGCATCGCCCGCTCGTAATCAAGGAGCTGCTGAGCCACACGCCGCTTTCGCGCCGGGCGCTGGAACGTCGCTTTGAACATCAGATCGGGCATACGCTGCATGACGAAATGGTCAGGGTCCGCATGGGGGTTGCGGAGCGGTTGTTGCGGCAGACCCTGCTGCGCCCCGCGCAGATTGCCCGCCAGTCGGGGTACGCCAGCTATCGTGTCTTTGCCGTCGCGTTCCGCAAACACACGGGGATGACCGCATCGGAATTCCGGCAGTTGCACGTGTCGGAGGCTGGCGCGCACGGTCCGATCCACCACTAGGAAGTGCGTGCCAAGAGGCGTATTCTGTTTCTGCTCATCTGATCAAAAGGCTTGCCGGGGATCCACGCATGCGCAAACCGAATGTCTTGTTCGTCATGACAGACCAGCAGCGATGGGACACCATCGCGGCGCTCGGCAATGGCATCATCCGCACCCCCAACATGGACCGGCTGGTGCGTCGCGGCGTCGCGTGTACCAACGCCTACACCACCTGTCCCGTCTGCCTCCCCGCGCGCTACACCATCCGTACCGGCCGTGAACCGGCCCGCACCGGCGTCTTCAACAATCCGGACTCCGTCCATCAATCCGCGACCATGGAGGCCCGCTGCGGCACATTCCTTGCCCGGCAGATGGGGCAGCTCGGATACCGCACCTTTGGCATCGGCAAGTTTCATACCCGCCCCTGGGACCAGGATGTTGGCTTTGAAACGCAGCTGCACAGCGAAGAGCTGTACGAAGATGCCCGGCAGCGCCAGGGCGACGCCTTTGCGCGTTTTATCCGCACGCAGCACCCGGAATACGACTGGATCGACATGCTGCAGGGCGAGCGCGCCGAAATGTACTATGTCCCGCAGATGAGCCCGCTGCCGGAAGCCCTCACCGTCGAAAGCTGGGCTGCGGACCGCGCCGTGGAGCAGCTCGCGCGCCGCGCGGCAGACCCCCGTCCGTACTTCGGCTTTGTATCCTTTATCGGGCCGCATCCGCCCTGCGCGCCACCTCAGCCATACAATCGCCTCTACAATCCGGACCTCATGCCCAACCCCGTGCGTGGCGACCCGGGCGTGGACCACGCCGACGAGAATATCCCCTGGAACAACCATCTGGTGTGGGCGGAGGACATCAACGACAGCTGGGCGCGCCGGATCAAGGCGCGCTACTACGGCGAGATCACCTTTATCGACGACTGCCTGGGGCGAATCCTCGACGCGGTGGAGGCGCGGCCGGATGCGGACAACACGCTGATCTGTCTGTTCACAGACCACGGCGACATGCTGGGCGACCACCATGCCTGGCAGAAGGAGTGCTTTTTCGAGGCCTCCTGCCGCATCCCCCTGCTGCTCAGCTGGCCGGAGCAATTGCCGGGCAACGCACGCTGCGCCGAGCTCGCCTGCCTGACTGATTTGTTCGGTGTGGCCACCACTGCGGCCGGCGCACCAGAGCTGCGTGATGGCTCCGACCTGCTCGGCCTGCTCGCGGGCCGCGCATCGCCGCGGCGCGAGCTGGTGGGCCAGTATGGCACACCCGGCACGCCAATGTTCCGCGCCATGGTACGCTCCGGACCCTGGAAATACATTTTCATGGCCAATGGCGGCCGCGAACAACTTTTCAACCTTGTATCTGATCCCGGAGAGACCACGAATTGCGTGGCGGACAACCCGCGCCTCGTGCAGCAGTTCCGCGAGGCAGCTGCGCGGTCCATAGATACCCCGCTCGGGCGCCCGGCGCTGCAGAACAACAGTCTGCGCGCCTTCCCGTTTGCCACCCGCTTGCGGGAACGCATCCTGCAGTTCGACCTGGCCCGCGGAATAACCGATTTTGGCCCGACACCTTCGGACCCTTCCACAACTGCCGGCTGCGCGCTGCCGTAAAACAGCATAGTCTGGTGCGTAAAACATCTACTGGCAGGTATGCGGAACCGCGGTGTAATATATGTTCAACTGGCGGGGGATATCTTTCTCTTGCCAGAGATGCGGGAAGCAACCAGAACAGCGTATCCTGACGCATGAGGTGTGAAAATGAAGTGCAGAAATGATGTCATTCGGTTGGGTATCTCCGTGGCGCTGGCGGTCCTGCTGGCCGCCCCTTTGCTGGCCACCAATTATGTTTGGACGGGCAGTGCCGGGGACAGCAATTGGATGACCTCTGCCAACTGGGTCACCAACAGGGTCACTGCTGCCAATGGCGCGTACCCGGGTACTAACGACGTGGCAACCCTGACCAACAATACCGCCGCAGGGTTCACTGTAATTCTGAACCTGAACGGGTCCTCCATCGGCAATCTGGGAGGCGGCACCGTGACCAACGGTCTTGCCGGACTGATCCTTTCCAATTCCCTGGGCACAGCCACGCTGATCATCACCAACGGCACGCTGGTGACGACCGGAGCCGGGGGTGTCGTCTTCTCCAGCAACAGCGTATTGGAAATTGACAACAACGGCGTCTTTACCAACGCGAACACTTCAACCGGGGTGAAAATAGTATGCACAAACTTTGTGCTGAAGCTCGGCGGCGGAGGCCTGTACTCGCCCGGCAGCTGCGGCACGACTGCCCTCCAGTCACAGCTCGGCAACTCTATCCTCACCATCCAATCATCTTCGAACGGTTTTGGCGGTGCGTTCTACCTCAATCCCTCTTCTGCTTATTGGGACCCCAGCGGGGGTGTCGGCAGTCGTAGTAACAATACGATTGTGATGAACTGCGTCACCGGGTACTGCTCCTAGCATGGATTCGCCCCGGGCGCGAATACTGCTTTCATAACCAATGATACCCTGTACGTCACCAACAACGCGATCTTTGTCGCCCCGATTGCTTCGACCGGTGTTGGCTTTCCCGGCAGCAGCAATCTGCTCTACGTCGCCTCCGGGTGTACATATGTCGCACAGACCCTCTACGCGGGAAATATCGGGTCCCTTGCTTTCCCGTGCGTTGGGAACATCGCAATCGTAAATGGCGGCACGATAAATTGCGCCGGCCTTTCGGTTGCTGTCGGTAGCGCGGCGGCTGCGGCTAACTCCAATGCCATGATCGTGAGTGGCGGCAATGCCAATGTGGCAACCAATTTCATCGCGACGGGTGACTCCAGCGTGGGCGCACTCGGGGCCAACTGCAACTTCCTGATCGTTTCCAATGGCGGAGTTGCGGCCTTTGGCGGAAAACTCGCTATCCCGCTAGTCACCGCCACCAATGCGTATGGCAACTACGCCCTCGTAACAGGCCCGGGTTCACTATTGAGGATAGCCACCCACAGCATGGGAAGCGCCCCCTCCAACGGCACCCAAAACGTAACCTCCAACAACGGGATGACGGTTGTCAACGGCGGAGTGGTCACCAACATAGGCAATCTCACCTTTCAAGGCTACCAGACCTATCTGAACATCGCCTCCAACGGAGCGTATTATTTTCCCATCTCTTCCACGTTTAAGATTGGCTGCCAAGGCATTGGCCCCGGCACCAATGACTCCTACTGCGGGATTAACGTGTCCGCCAACGGATTGCTTGACGTTGGTATAGCCAATGTTTCTGTCGGCATCAACAGCAATGGCAACATCTGCAATTTCATAACCAACAGCGGCGGCATCCTGCAGTTTGCACAAACGGCGCCCACCATTGCTGTCGGCAGCAACGGGCTGACAGGGGCCAGCGCGAACGGCAACAACATTACGATCACGAACGGCACGCTTTCGTTCCGTAACGTCAACAACGCCAGTGTGTACTGCAACCAGGGCGCCTATAGATGGGGTTCGTCGACGACGAGTGGCGGTCCGATCACCTACCTGGGCACCAACAACACCTTCATGCTGAACGGGATCAACAGCGGGTGCACGAACAACAGTGGCCTCCCGGCAAACCAGAGCTACACCTTCAGCGCGGGGTATAATTCCACCAACTGGGCTGGTCTGGTGATGGTCAACGGCACCGCGTCGCGACCCACGATGTACACGAACGGCTTCGTGACCATCGAATCCACGGGCTGGGCGACGTTCTCCAACGGCTACGCCGTGGTCGCCAGCAATGTCACGTGTGCCGGCACGATGAACATTGCGAACAGCACCGTGACCTTTGGCTCCAATCTGGTCTTGCAGAGCGGCTTCACGCTGAACGTGTCCTCGAACTCGACCACCCCCACGGTGATCAACGTGGTGAAGGATCTGGACCTGTCATCGGCCTCCAGCGGGACCATCAATACCACGGGCCTTCTCCAGAACAACCCGGCCCAGGTGACGCTCTGTACTGTCTCCGGCAGCATCCTCGGTTCGCCGGGGAACTGGACCGTGACAGGGCCACTAGGCTATAAGTACGTCGCCTCCGCGAGCGGGAATAGCCTGATTCTCCAGCAGGTTCCATCCGGCTTGATGGTCTTGATCAAGTAAGCCGGGCCGGGGTTCGGCCCAATCCGTGCCGAAGCAGATGGCAGTTGAAGCGGGACGTAAAAGCCGCAACAACGCCTCGCAGCGTATTGCCCACCCCTTGCGGGTTCGCAAATCAGGGGCCGGCTGATGCCGGCCATCGGGAGGGCGGATTCATGCACGGCGCACGGATGGCAAGCATCGTCTCGGTGATTCTGGCTGTGTTTCTTTCTGGAATGTGCGATGCCGCGGATGCCGCGAATCCCCGGGCGCAGCCAGCCGCAACCAGTGTGCTGGATGCGAAAGAATACAGGCTGGCCAACCGGAACATTGCCCGCACAATTGCCTGGCCGGGCGGAAGACTGGCCACGCGGACGATTGAGAATCTCCTGGCCGCACGGATCTACTTGCTGGAGGGCGATGAGTTCGAGATCCGGCTCGATGGGTCGGATCAACCCGTCACCGCAGCCACAGCCCGGGTCACAGGCGCAGAAGTGCAGAACATCGAAGGCGGCCAGCGCCTGGTAATGAGTCTGAGCGTCCCGGCGCTGTCCGGCGCCGTGCTGCGTGTGCTGTACGAGCTCAAGGACGCTGATTTCTTCGGCCGGAAATGGATCGAGATGGATCCGCCCGAGGGAATCAGACTCCCGGTGGCATCGCTGGCCGTGGAATCACTGAAGTTTCCGGCTACAGCCGCCTGTTCCTACGTGGCAAAGGCAAAAGGCCAGCCAGTCTTCATGGACGACAACCTGTTCCTGGGCTTGGAATGGCCCGGCGCTGCCAATGGTTTCGATAAAAATGTGTATTCTGCCACGCATTGGCCGGCGTGGGATGTGGAGAAGGGATTTTGTTCCAAGAGGGCCGTGTGGGGTGCTGCGCCAGCCGGCGAGGTCAGCCACTGGTTCATTGAAAAATATGTGTCTGTCATGCGACTGACACCGCCGCCCGCCGTGCGGTTGATGCACGAACCCTACTACAGCGGCGAACTGGGGTTCAATCTGGGTGTTTTTCAGAACCGGGTCGCCGGCTATCGTGACAATCTGGTGAAGAAATACGGGGTGAAGTTGGACAGTTACGGCATCACCCTTGCCTGGTGGTATGGCGGTTCCGACATCTTTGAGCCCAAGTTGCCCGAAACATTCCAGGCTGCCCAGAAGATTCTCCAGACAGATCTTCCCGGTTGCAACCTCGCTCTGTACTGGCCTTTCTGTGGCACAGCCCTGCAGCCTCCGAGCCAGGACTTTGTCAAAAAGTACGGGTATGAGACCACCTCGGATGCCTACTGTACGGTAGGGCCAAACTTTGCCAAGGCTGCCCGGGAAAAAATCCGGCACAACCTGGTTGATCTGGGCGTCAACTACTTCTGCGACGACAACTACAAGTTCAGGCCTTGCCAGGTGGCCGGGCACGGACATCGGATCGAAGGCGGCGCGGCGCTGGAGAGCCAGGTGGAGGGGTTGATGCGCTTCGCGCGCTTTGCCAAGGAGCTGAACCCCCATGCGTTGATACAACAGGGATATGTTTTTGTTCTTCCCGCCCCCTGGCTGCTGGCCGGCGGGTACGATAGCGTCGGTCTGCAGGGGACAGGGGCCGAAGCCGCCGCCTCTGCCGGCGTCGGGCCTCACCGGGAGCGCTGGATCAACGCCTATGACATCGGGCTGTATACCACCTGCGTCAAGATGCGCATCCAGATTCCGCCCAACTCGCTTGCCAGCACCATGCTCGTCAAGTGGCGCAAGTCCCTGGACAAGCTGACTCGTCCGGTGGAGGAGTGGGAACATGATGTCCTGATGTGCGCCGGCCGTGGCGGCATGATCTGGAGCGTCGCCATCCATGCGGATGAAACCACGGATGGGGAGTGGGCATTCCTGGCCAAAACCATCAACTGGGCGCGCACCAATGTCGCCATCCTGGCGAACAACACCCGTTTTCTGCCGGGGAAAGTCCAGGCAGAGGAGCCCTACGGCTACAGCCACACCAAGGGCGACCAATGCATCGTCTTCCTGCGCAACCCCGGCATGCCCGGCGCCCTGGAGCTGAAAGATGGCTGGAAGGCTCTGGCGGCCGCCAAGGAGGACGACATTCCCAAGGATTTTGCCGCAGCCGCCTGTAGCGAAGGCGCCTGGGAGAAGGTGGACGATCTGGGCAAGTTCAAGGCAACGGGCAGCGAAGGGTATCTCCTCTACCGCTGCCAAATCAACGTGCCTGCTGCATGGAAGGGGCGGCGGATTTTCCTCTTTGGCATTACCGGCGGTCTCGATGTTGACAAGGATGTTTTCCTGAACGGCAATGCCCTCCCTGCAGAGGTGGGCGGCCCGAACGGAGGAGATGTTTCCAGTGCGCTGTCGTACGGAGTTGAGAACCTGCTGGCAGTCCGGATGAAGCTCAATCCGCGTGTGCCTGCCAGGAGACTGAACGGGCCAATCAGGCTTGCCAACCTGGATGCCGAACAGCCCGTTCCATTCACCCTGGACCCGGCCGTGAGCGGCTTTGACCCCAAGTACAAGCACGCCACCGTCAAATGGGTGTACCCGGAGATGCGGACCGATCCGAAGACACTGGATGTCGGCAAGCCCTGCTCCTTTGCAATGAAGCCGTTCGATGTGCTGGTGTTTGCATTGCAATTGGAGTAAAGGGGAAAGTCAACGGGAACGCCGCGGGGCTGCACAGCGCAATGGCCGCACGATGAAGACCAGGCCTGATTTCTTTTTTATCAGACGCTGATCAAGTGGGGATTATTCATGAGATTCACGACCTTCGGCAGCACCGGGATCAAAATATCGGCGCTGGGGTTCGGCTGCATGCGGTTTCCGATGATCAAAGTCAATGGCCGCGATGTGGTGGACGAAGATCAAGTGGCCGAAATGATTCATCGCGCCTATGCGCTGGGTGTCAACTATTACGACAGCGCCTACTTCTACTGCAACGGATTAAGCGAGGCCGCCCTGGGCAAGGCCTTGCAGGGCTTTCGCGATCAGGTGCTGGTGTCCACCAAGAGCCCCGGCCATCTGCTGAAGAAGCCGGGGGATTTTCGGCGCATCCTCGAGGAACAGCTGCAACGGCTGGGCACGGATGTGATTGATTTCTACCATTTTCACGGCATCGGCTATGACAAATTCTTTGCCATCGACAAGCTGACCAACTGGCAGAGCGAGGCCTTCCGTGCCAGGGAGGAAGGGCTGATCCGGCAGATCTCCTTCTCGTTCCACGATCGTCCGGAAAACATGATCAAGCTGATCGACTTGGGGCTCTTCACCTCGGTCCTGTGCCAGTATAACGCGATTGACAGGAGTAATGAGCCCTCCATTGCCTACGCCCGGGCCGCGGGGCTGGGCACCGTTGTCATGGGCCCCCTGGGCGGGGGAAGGGTTTCGGGGCTTCCGGCTGATGTGGCTGCCCGCCTGGGGGTGCAGGTTAAAAGTAACGCGGAGCTGGCCCTGCGCTTTGTCTTTGCCAATCCCCATATCGATTGCGCCCTTTCCGGCATGGCAAGCCTCGCGATGGTGGAGGAGAATGCGGCCATCGCCGCACGCGGCGACCCCCTGAGCCAGCTGGAGGTCAAGGCCATCAATGAGTTGATGGCGGAGAATGCAAAGCTGGCCCAGTTGTATTGCACGGGGTGCGGCTACTGCATGCCCTGCCCGGCACAGGTGAACATCCCGCACACCTTCAAGATGATGAACATTTACAGGATTTACGGGATCAAGGAGTATGCCAGGTCCGGCTATGCCGATATTGGCGTCAACCAATGGCTCCCCGGGAAGCTGGCCGACGCCTGTACGGAGTGCGGCCTCTGCGAAACCAAATGCCCGCAGAAGCTTCCCATCCGGAAGCAATTGAAGGAAAGCCACGAGGCGCTCGCAAGTCCGGCCTCTGCTCCCCCGGCTGCGCTGCCGGGATGAAACCATCAGTATGCGGCCTTCTCAATAGCCGATGTCCGGACAATCACCTGTTTGGTGAGATGCAGAATGGTTGTTGGCAACGGCGGGTGAATCGTGCATCCTGTACCTGTGGCCGGGGTCGGCCTGACCAGCTCCGAACTTCTTCCTGTCATGGCTGAGGCATCGGGATATCAACGGTACATGACACAGAAGAGGGATTCAGCTATGGATATCTATGTAGGCAACCTCCCATACGAGGTCACGGACGCCGAACTGCAAGCGCACTTCGAGCCGTTTGGCAAGGTGACTTCGGCACGCGTGGTGATGGACAAGGCCACGGGACGCGCCAAGGGATTCGGATTCGTCGAGATGACCGACCGCGCGGAGGCTGAAAAGGCCATCGCCGGGACCAATGGCGCAGACTTCAAGGGGCGCCCCCTGCGCGTGAACGAGTCACAGCCCAAACCCCGTGATGATCGTGGCGGCGGCGGCGGGTTCGGCGGCGGCAAGCGCTGGTAATCCGGTCGTTCGACAGGATTGCTCAGGGCATCGGTGCATCCGCATCGGTGCCCTTTTTCATTACCCGTACGTGTTGTCATGTGGCAGTTCTGGTGGTAGGGCAGCCAGTCCCTTGGCCGCAGCAGCACAGGGCACTGCGCGCGAGACGCGCCGATGGAGTTGGCGGGATCGAGGTTCTTGCCGGAAAGGTAGCAACTGTCTTTTCTTTTAGGAGCTTCGGGTTGGAAATCGATGGTTTGAGGAGGGGGTGCGGGGGGGAGGAACACGGTTAGGCCCCGGCCGTTGCCGCACATGTCGGCAACGGAGCGGTTTGATCGTTCAGGCTGCGGAGCAGTTGGTTCAGAAACATGACGAGTTTGCGCATGACCGCCGTGAGTGCGAGTTTCTTGGGCTTGCCTGCTTTGACCAGTCGTTTGTAGAACGGCGCCAGGACGTGGTTGTGTTTGGAAGCGGACAGCGCGGCCATGTAGAGATGGCGCCGGGCTTCGGGTCGGCCGCCAGCAATCATGCGATGCCCCTTGAACTTGCCGCTATCCCGGTTGTAGGGCGCGACGCCAACGAGCGCGGCGGCCTCATTGCGGGAGAGCGTGCCCAGTTCAGGTGCGAAAGCAAGAACCGCGCAGGCTGTGGTGTCTCCGACGCCGTCGACCTGCGTCAGGCATTTCTGCCGTTGCATCAGATCGGCATGTTCAGCGACAAGAGTGCGGATTGCTTTCTCCATGCATTCTTGGAGTCTTTTCAGATGACGACACGAACTTGCGAGGGATTTCTTCACCCCGGAGTCGTGGCATCGGCCGAGCCGGTTGGACTCGGCGGTGATCAGATCCGTGATCTGGTCACGACGGCGCACCATGGCCGACAGGGACCGCTGATAGGCGGGTTCGGGTGCCAAGCACCGTGGTCTCGCCTGGCGTCCGTATTCGCCGATGACCGCGGCGTCAATGGGGTCGGTCTTGGCGAGTTTGCCCAAACCGTGAGCGAAGTCACGCACACGCTTGGGATTCACTTTGGCGACGGCGATCCCTTGCGTCAGCAGAAAATTGCACATCTGCTGTTCGCACCCACCGGTAGCCTCCACGTACACGCAGACGTCCCGGTCCAACTTGCGCACATCGCGCAGAAGGGCGCGGAACCCTGCAGCGGTATTGCTCAGGTGCAGGATGCCGGCGGGCAGAGCGGCGTCGAAGGAGTCTTCGGCCATATCGACGCCAATGTGGACAGTGTCCGTGTTCATGCTAGACTCTTTCTTGTGCTGCGAGCTTGCGGGACGATGTCCCGAGCTCAGGCAACTGTTCGAGTTCGTGGCACAAACGGGCGCGGCGACTTTGCTACCTTACGGACTCTATGGTCCCAGGACGGCTACAGTCTACCGAACCCGCAGCCGGCCTCCGGCGGCCACCGGAGGTCGGCCTCCTTCAGACACTCGTCCGAAGAACACAGCAAAGTCTAGCAGACGGATAAGAGACAAGGGACGGCTCGGAGAGCCATCCCTACCCGTGCGGAAAGCACAAATCTTTATGACGCTGCGTATAGAATCCGAGACGGCCGGGACGGAGGCCGGCCCTCCAAAACGCCAACAAACTTACAGTTCTTTCGTGACTGGGGGGCCGGCCTCCGTGACCGATTCTGAGATGGGTTCTAGACAGAAATAGACAGTATTAGACACGAAACAGCCCCCCTCCTTCCGGACATAATTTTTCGCATCTAGCTGTTCATCAACGAATTACAGCCGAATTGCAGCGTTGTGACCGGTGTTTCGTGTCTATTTTTCATCGGGTTGTTCCTGGTTGCCGAAGAAGGTGTTTAGCCACGTTCACATCGTCCGTCATAGGAACCTCCCCGAGAACAACCTGACTTTTGCGACCCTTCTTTTGCATAACAAGCTCCTTTCCTGTGAATATGGCAGTTATACACCCTGCAAATTTAACCATGAGTGTAGGCCAGCCGCTGGGGCCGAAAATGCAACACTGTGAAACGTCACGAAGAGCCACAAGGACGAGAAAAATTTACTTGATACCTTTTTTGAGGAGGCGGGGGAAGCAGTGGGCAGTGACCGGGCCTCCGGGCTGGTCTGTAATCGTGAAGATGAGTCAGTAGCGCGCCCGCGCCACTCTCAATCCCGGCCTTGCCTTGTGCTGGCTGGTTTGCCATAGTTAATTCTCTTTGCGCCAAGCGGGAGGAGCCGTCCCCAGCAGCTGGGCGGCCACTGCCGGACACACGTGTCGGAGGATGTGTTGCTCATGAAAAAACTGCCCGTCGCCAACGTCCGCAACTTCGTTATTCTAGGGCACAGCGGAAGCGGCAAGACCACCCTGGCCGATGCTCTGGCCTTCAAGCTGGGATTGAGCGACCGGCAGGGCTCCGTCGACAACGGCTCGAGCGTTTCGGATTATACCGACGAAGAGAAGGCGCGGAAGATCTCGCTCTTCGCCTCCCCATTCGCCGCGGATTACAAAGCCGCCTCGGGCGACACCTACCGCCTGGTCTTCACGGACACGCCCGGCTACATGGATTTCTACGGCCAGGTGCTCGGCGCCGTACGCGCGGCCGACGCCGCGCTGATCACCGTGGACGCTGTCAGCGGCGTGCAGATCGGCACGCGCCGCGCCTGGCAGGCCTGCGAGGCCGACGGCCTGCGCGCACGCGCCTTCGTCATCACCGGCCTCGACAAGGAGAACGCCAACTTCGACAAGGCCCTGGCATCCATCCGCGAGGCCTTCGGCACCCATTGCGTCCCCGTGGAAGTGCTGGATCACGGAAAAGTGGTGGATCTGCTGGCGACTTCGGAGCTGGATTCTGCCCAACAGGAGATCAAGGGACATCTGATCGAAGAGGCCGCCGAAACCAACGACCAATTGATCGAGAAATATCTGGCCGGCGAAAAGCTTTCAGCCGAGGAGATCGGCAAGGGGCTGGTGCAGGCCGTGACCACAGGGGTGTTCCATCCGGTCTTTGCCGTAGAGGCCCATGGTGACACGGAGGGCGTGGGAGATCTGCTCGCGGAAATCTGCCGCCTCTTCCCGGCACCCGGCGCCCGCGAGTTCAAAGACACCGCCGGCCACGTGCTCAAGCCCGACCCGGCCGCGCCGTTCGTGGGGCAGGTCTGGCGCACGGTCATCGACACCTTCGTGGGCCAGCTCAGCTTCGTGCGCGTAATCTCCGGAACGCTCGCCAAAGGCGAACTGCACAACAACTCGGCCAACAGCAAGGAGTCCGCCGGCGCGCTTGTCACTACGGTCGGCAAGAAGCAGATCGCCGTTGATCACGCCGGGCCCGGCGAGATCGTCGCCATTCCCAAGCTCAAGGTCACCCGCACCGGGCACACGCTGGCTGCTCCGGGGCAGACCGTGCACGTCGCGCCGCTCAATTTCCCCAGCCCGGTGATGTTCATGGCCCTCACGGCCAAGACCCAAGCTGACGAGGACAAGATGGGCACCGCCATCCACCGTCTCTGTGACCAGGATCCCACGCTGCACGTCGAGAAGAACGCCGAGACCAAAGAAGTCGTGCTCAAGGGGCTGGGTGACGTGCACATCGACGTGGCTGCCAAGCTGATGCTCCAGAATAATGTGCACGTCGAGCTCAGCACGCCCAAGGTCCCCTACCGCGAGACGGTCACAGCTCTGGGTGACGGCCACTACAAGCACAAGAAGCAAACCGGCGGCCGCGGACAGTACGGCGAGGTCTACCTGCGCGTGGACCCGCTGCGCGAAGGCGAAAAGGAGTGGTTCCTCGACGAAATCGTCGGCGGCACCATCCCGAACAACTTCAAGCCCGCGGTGCAGAAGGGCGCAGCCGAGGGACTGCTCGCCGGCGCCGTAGCTGGCTACCCCGTGCAGAACGTCAAGGTCCACATGTACGACGGCTCATACCACGACGTGGACTCCTCGGAAATCGCCTTCAAAATCGCCGCGCTGCGCGCCTTCCGCGACGCCATGTCCAAGGCCCGCCCTGTCCTGCTCGAGCCGATCATGACCGTCAAGATCACGATCCCTGAGCAGTTCATGGGCACCATCAACGGCGATCTTACCCACCGCCGCGGCCACGTGCTGGGGATCGAGGCGGCAGAAGGCCTGCAGGTCATCATAGCCGAGGCGCCGCTGGCCGAGCTGTTCAAGTACGCCGCGGAGCTGCGCTCCATGACCGGTGGCCAGGGGTCGTTCGAGCTGGACTTCGTCCGCTACGCAACCGTCCCTGCCAACATCGCGCAGAAGATCATTGCCGAGGCGGCCAAGCACCGCAAGGCGGACGCGGAGGAATGACCTCCGGTGGTCGCCGGCGGTCATTGCGCGGGGCAGGCGTGGCCCACCCCGCGTTCATTAAGGAACGCATTGTCATGAGAAACCGCCTGCTGGCCGCGCTGGTTGTGTCGGCGCTCTGCGTCGGCGTTCCGGGCTGCGCACTGTTTCGGGCGGAGGAGCCCCGGCAGATCGTGGTGAGCGAATCGCCGCTGAACTCGCTGGAGGTCCGCTGCGCGCCGGACGCGGGGAAGAAACCGGTGCGGCTGTCGCTGCAGGGAACCGGCCACATCCTCGTCCGCACCGGCAGCAGCCCGCAGATCGACAACCATTTCTCGCAGGATGTTGCCAGCGCAAAGTGGCATGATCTCCGCGAGGACCAGCTCACCATCTCCCCCGAGCAGATGCGCGACATCTTCCAGGCGCTGGTCGACCGAGGCCTGCTGCGCGAACCGGACAAGGATTTCCTGGCTCTGGCAGCGGCCGACCGCGACATTCCTGTCGCGCAGATCACCGGGAGGCTGAACAATACCGCGGTCACGCGCCTCGCGGTGGAACCGGAACTCGCGGGATATCTGCGCGAACTGCTCCGGCTGTTTGAAGCGAACCGGCTGATCGAAGAAGCCACCGGGAAGTAGCGTCAAGTGGCCTGGATCGCCACCAGGTCCCAGGCCGGCTCCTCGTACGGATGGGCAGCCTTCAGCGCGGATCGCACCGCGGCGATTGCCGCCTCAGGCACGATTAGCTCCACGCGGTACTCGGACACACGCTCGACGCGGCCGGTTTCGCCAAGAAACGGCCGGCTGCCGGCAAGCGGACGGAACTGCCCCTCGCCCAGCACCTGCCACGCGCAGCAATCGTAGCCAGCATATTGGCCCGCGCCCGCCAAAAACAGCGCGTCCTTCACCCGCTCCACGTGCGTCTCCGGAACGTAGACGGTCAGCTTGTACATGCGTCACCCCTCTGCTGTCGCGCGACCCATGCCATTTGTGGGTTATTGTGGTTTGCGAACGTGCGCAACATCATGCCGCCAGAAACCAGCCATCGGCGTCGGGGTCCCTATCGGTATCGGGGTCGACGAAGTTGCGGGTTCGATACCGATTCCGACGCCGAGCCCGACGCATATCCCTGACAAGCGTTTCCCGGTCACTTACTTATGCAAGACTCAATCAGGTGGCCCAGGCGGTCCCCGCACGGGAAGAAATCATTGCCTTGCTCGCGCGGGGACGGCGCGGGACGTCTTTGCGCAAAGCGCAGTCACAATTGTGCGGCATAGAACGGGAACCCCTCGGCCGACGCGCCCGGCGGAATCCGTGACCAGCGCGGATACATAAGCATCCACTGCGACGGATGGCGGCGGATGTGCCGGACCAAGCCGTCCACGATGCGCTGGGTGAAGGCCGCATCCTCCTCGCCCGGCTCTGACCGCAGCGCAGGCAGGAAGCGGAAATCGTACGTCCCGTCGCAGCGACCATGCGGGAAGACCAGATAGACCGGCGCCTGAAAACGCCGTGACAACAGCGCCACGCCGTTGGAGACCGTGGCCGGCAGCCCGCCGAAGTTCACCCAGATGCCGCCTTCCGCCGGCGCCGTGTATTGATCGAGCACGAACCCCGCCACATTCCCCGCCTTCATCTCGCGCAGCAGGGCCCGCAGCGCGCCATCGGCGAATACCAGCCGCACGCCCAGCACGGCGCGCAGGCGGTTGGCGCGCGCCGTGATCGTCGGGCTCCATTGCTCCTTGACCACAGCCACCAGCGGCAGCCCGACGTAGCCACCGGCCAATAGCGTCATCTCCCAGTTGCCAAAGTGCGCAACCACCACCAGCGCCGGCCGGTCATGGAGCAGCCCGCAATTTGCAGCGCGCTCCAGATGGGTCCAGGCAGCCACGCGGGCCCGGGTGTCGCGACCGAACCAAATGCTGTCCAGCGCGATCGCGGCGGCCCGGCAATAGGAACCGCGCACCAGCGCGCGACTGCGGCGCGGTGTGACGCGCGGCCCGAAGAGCACGCGAAGGTTAGCCTTTGCCACGCGGCGCCCGCGACAGTCCAGCCACATCCCGAGCGTTCCGAACGCCCGCGCGGCAGACAAAACCGCGCGCCGCGACAGGCGCGGAACCAGAAAATCTGCGATGGCGAACACCCCGACCACCAGCGGCTCGCGCAGTCGACGCCAGATGTGCCGCACAGCCTTGTTCTTCCATTTTTGTGACACGAGAGTATTGAAGCACAGTGGCGCGAAAGCGGCAACCCGCGCGACGGGTGAATTGTCGTAACGAGCAAGAGCCTCACATCGAAGTCGCCGTCGGTATCGGAGTCAAAAACGGTCGATACCGATTCCGATAGCGACCCCGACCCCGAAAACATCCAAATGGGCGCCTGACGCCTGGAGCCTGCGCTACTTGGCGCTGACCGGCGACTGGATAGGTCACCGGCCCTGCTGCGCCCGCGGGTCGGTAACCCGCTCGTGTGCCACTGTCTTTTTCTGGAACGTGGCCGAGGCGCGGCGCTCCTCCAGGAAGCGGTCGTATTCCGCCCGCGGCACGGGAAGGCTGATCTCGCGCCGCATGGCGCCGGAAAGCGTCACCGCGTTGGCCAGTTCGAGCGAGCCCAGCGCGGAGGCGGCGTCGCAACGCAGCGGCTCGCCGAGCAGGATGTGCCGCGCAAAATTGCGCATCACGCTGAAGTGGCCGGACGGTTCGTCCCGGATGGGCAGCTCGACGGCCTGAACCTTGGGGCGCCCCCACACTTCCGTGCTGGTGTCGGACATCCGGCGCAGGTCTTCCGAATAGGTGGCGCAGGTGACGCGGCCGTGACGGTAGCTCAGCATGCCGCGCTCGCCGACCACCTCGATCAACTGCATATCTTTCGGCTCAAGGGTCGAGCAGTAGAGCAGGCCGTTGGCGCCGTTGGCGTAGCGGAGCATGGCACAGGCGCAGTCCTCCACTTCGATCCGGTGAAAGTGCGCGTCGGTCCGCCCCCAGACCGTTGAGGGAATCCCCGCAAGCTGCACAAAGATGTCGAGATCGTGCGGTGCCTGGTTCACCAGCACGCCGCCACCTTCGCCCTTCCACGTGGCGCGCCAAGGGCTGGCCTCGTAGTAGTGCTGCGTGCGGAAGTCCGGGATGATCGCCAGCGTGCGCACCAACGGGCCGAGCGCGCCGGAGCGGACGTAGTCGATCGCGGCCGCCACCGGCGGGGCAAAGCGCTCCTGGAACATGATCCCCAGCGTGCGGTGGTGTTTTTCGGCTGCCTGCAGAATGCGGTCCGCGCCGCTGACGCACTCTGCCAGCGGCTTCTCGCAAAGCACATGCGCGCCAGCCTCGAGGCACGGTACGGCCACGGCGGCGTGCAGCGGGTGCGGCACCACCACGAGCACGGCGTCGGGCCGCACGGCGGACAGCATCGCGGGCACGTCCATGAACCCGAGCACGCCGTACTGGGCGGCGACGCGCTGGACGGTCTCCGCGTGGGTGTCGACCACGGCAGCCAGTTCCATCTCAGGGACCTTTTCGCGCAGGGTGGCGCAATGCCCCTGGCCCATGCCGCCCAGCCCCACAACTGCGGTGCGCAGCTTGCCCACGGCGGCTGGCGAATTCCCTTGCGGTGTCTTCATTCTGGTCACCTTTTGCGCAGGCCGATTCTCCGGCTTCCCCACGCAGGCGCAGCCTATCACATCGAAATTGCCGGCAGCAAGGCGACGGGCCGGATGCCAAACCCTTCGTGCGCCGACGAGGCAAATCGGATACTGTATGCGTCGTTACGACATGGGCAACAAAGGAGTCCGCTGCATGTTCTCTGTCCGCAAACCCGGCTCGTTCCACTTGTTTACCTTCCGGGGAATCGACGTGTTCCTGCATTGGAGCTGGTTCGTCGCGGCCGTGTTCCTGGTCCGCAGCCCCATCGGGCACTACCAAGGCGACGCCTGGCTCTGGTCTGTGATGGAATACGTCGGCCTCTTCGGGCTAGTGATGCTGCACGAGTTCGGCCACGCGCTGGCCTGCCAGCAGGTCGGCGGCGAGGCCCACGAGATCGTGCTCTGGCCGCTGGGCGGCATTGCCTTCGTCTCCCCGCCGCAACGGCCGGGTGCCACCCTCTGGAGCATCGCCGCCGGACCTTTAGTCAACGTGATCCTCGCGCCGATGCTATGGGGACTGGTGGTAGGCATGAAATTCCTGGGGTGGAACATCGAGTTGCCGAACCTGTACGCCATGGCGCAGGCGATCCTGATCATCGACATCGGCCTGTTGGTCTTCAACCTCGTTCCCATCTACCCGCTGGACGGCGGGCAGATTCTCCGCTCGCTCCTCTGGTTCGCCATGGGCCGCGCACGCAGCCTGCTGGTGGCGTCCATCATCGGCTTCCTGGGCGTGGGCGTGTTGCTCTTGTGGGCCTGGCTGGACAGCAGCATCTGGCTCGGCCTCATCGCCGGATTCGTGCTGCTGAACTGCTGGAACGGCCTGCGGCAGGCGCTGGCCATGGCGCGCGTGGACAGCACGCCACTGCGCTTCGGCTATGCCTGCCCCTCCTGCGGTGCTGCGCCGCGCCAGGGGAAGTTCTGGGCCTGCGGGCATTGCCGCACCGCGTTCGACACGTTCGAGACGAGCGCCCGGTGTCCGAGCTGCGGTGCCGCGTTCGACGTCACGCGCTGCCTCTCCTGCGGCGCCCTGCACCCGCTGTCGGACTGGGTCACCGTCCGCCCGCCACCGCCGCCGGACAGCGCACGGTAAGAGAGGCGCCAGGCATCAGGCGTCAGTAACAGCCTACAGACAGTTGCAAAAGTAGGTAATAGTCGCCAACCCGATAACTGTCGCAGCGGGGTCGGCGTCGGTATCGGGGTCGACCGCCGATGCTGAATTCGCTTATTCGGTGGCACAAACAACCGCTTTTCGATACCGATACCGATAGCGACCCCGACCCCGACGCGCTACGAACAGTCTTCGACAGCCACGAAAACAACGTGACTCATTTTTGCAAGGCTCAATAATGGCCTTCAGCTTAACCCCCTCGCGCGCGAAACGCGCGTCGCGCCTTGCGCAAGCCGCGCCTTTTCGCTACAACAGCCGCATGTCAGAGCACAAGTGGATCGCCATTCTGGACTTCGGCTCGCAGTACAGCCAGCTCATCGCCCGGCGCGTCCGCGAACAGCACGTCTACTCGGAACTGCTCCGGTTCGACACCACGGCCGAAGCCCTGCGCAAGCGCAAGCCGGCCGGCATCATCCTTTCCGGCGGTCCGTCGAGCGTCTTCGAGAAGGGCGCGCCACTCTGTGACCCCGCCCTCTTCGAGATGGGCGTGCCGGTGCTTGGCATCTGCTACGGCATGCAGCTTACGGCCCGCGCGCTGCAGGGGACGGTCAAGCCCGGCCAGTCCCGCGAATACGGCCACGCCAGCATTGACGTGGTGGTGGCCGAGCCGCTTTTCCGCGACCTGCCCGCAAAGCTGGATGTCTGGATGAGCCACGGCGACCAGGTCGAGATGCTCCCGCCCGGCTTCCGACGCCTGGCCCAGACCGCCACCTGCCCCAACGCCGCCATGGGCCATGCCGACCGCCGCATCTTCGGCCTGCAGTTTCACCCCGAGGTGGTCCATACGCCACAGGGGGCCGCCATTTTGCGCCACTTCCTGTTCGAGGTCTGCGGCTGCGCCGGCGACTGGCGCATGGCCTCATTCATCGAGGAGAGCGTCGCCACGATCCGCAAGCGGGTCGGCACCAGCCACGTGATCTGCGGCCTCAGCGGCGGCGTAGATTCCTCTGTCGTGGCTGCCCTGCTCCACCGCGCCATCGGCCCGCAGCTCCATTGCATCTTTGTGGACAACGGCCTGTTGCGCCACCGCGAGGCCGAGCAGGTCGAAACCACCTTCCGCGAGCGCATGAGCCTGGACCTCCATGTGGCCCACGCGCAGGACCTCTTCCTCGGCGCGCTCCAGGGCATCGCCGACCCCGAGGTCAAGCGCAAGGCTATCGGCCGCATCTTCATCGACGTCTTCGCAGCCGAGGCGCGCAAACTTCACGACTGTCGCTTCCTCGCGCAGGGGACGCTCTATCCAGACGTAATCGAAAGCTTCTCCCCCATCGGCGGCCCCAGCGCCACGATCAAGAGCCACCACAATGTCGGCGGGCTTCCGGCAGACCTCAAGTTCGAGCTGATCGAGCCGGTGCGCGAGCTGTTCAAGGACGAGGTCCGCGAGCTCGGCCGCGAGCTTGGTCTCGCCCCGGAGCTGATCGACCGCCAGCCGTTCCCCGGCCCCGGCATGGCCGTGCGCATCCTCGGCGAGGTCACCCGGGAACGAGTCGAGCTGCTGCAGCGCGCCGACCTCCGCGTGCAGGAGGAGATCCGCAAGCTCCCCAACTACCGCGATATCTGGCAGGCCTTTGCCGTGCTCCTCCCCGTGCAATCCGTGGGCGTCATGGGCGATGGCCGCACGTACGAGAATGTCTGCGCCATCCGCGCGGTGCACAGCCTCGACGGCATGACCGCCGACTGGGTGCACCTCCCCTACGAGACCCTCGCCAAGATCTCCAACCGCATCATCAACGAGGTCCGCGGCATCAACCGCGTGGTCTACGACATCTCCTCCAAGCCGCCGGCGACCATTGAGTGGGAATAGCTTCTGCGATTGATCCACGTACGGAGCGCACCATGGCTGAAGACAAAAAGCCGACTATTGCCGAAATCGTGGCGGACCTTCGAACGCAGATCGTGGATGGGCAGTATCGGATTTGCCCCTGCACGAAACTCGATTGCCCTCGCCATGGAATCTGCGCAGAGTGCACAGCCGTGCATCGAACCCTCGGCGCGTCACTTCCAGCCTGCCTGCGCCCCATGGCTGCCCGCTTGTACACCCCGGCCTGAGCCAGCGACAATCCTCTGTCTGACCACCTTCTGCCTTCCTTACTCATGATTGAGCCAACCGCAACACGCACGCTGGAGATCGTCGAGGAAAGCCGGATGGCGCCAGAGATGGACATTCTCCTGCGCCAACTGCTGGTGGCCTGCTTCAGTCCCAACGATGCATCCTTCTTTGTAAAATCCCGCTACTGGCACGGCTCCGCGCCCGAGTATTCGGTGATCGGCCGCGTGAACGGTGAGATCCGCGCCCATGTGGGCGTCGTTGTCCGGCAGATCCGCTGCAACGGGACACAGGTCAGGATCGGCGGCATCCAGAATGCCTGCGCGCACCCGGCCTGCCGCGGTCAGAACCTGGGCGTGTGGGTGTTACGCGCGGCCATGGAGGAGATGCCGCGGCGCACGGTCTCCTTTGGCATGCTGTTCTGCCTGCCGGAACTCGAGCGCTACTACGCAAGTCTGGGGTGGATTGCCACGCGTGAGCCGGTCACCATGTGCATGGACGGTGGGGCCGACGAGCCTATCCCGGGGAAAAACAGCTGCATGTACTGGAGTCCGCGAGGGGAAAGCCTTCCCCCGGGCCCGATCCACCTGCAGGGCGCGGACTGGTAATGCCGGCCGCCCGGCCATTCGTCACCTGGCCCCACGTCTTCTTTCGTCTCTGGCCCAGAGATACCAGACGAGCACGATCGTACCCAGCCCCAGCGTCATGAAGGCCGTCTGCCAGATCCAGATGTACTGCCACCGGGGAACCCGGATCGTAATCGTGCCGCCATGGCCCGCATGGCCGAGGTAGAACCACTTGCCCCGGTCAGCGCCCGGCAGGACCGCAACCCGGTCGGCGCCCGCCGGATCCAGCTGGTAGTAGTTCTTGTTTTCCTTCTCGAGATTCAGCGTGCGCTGCATGATGATCGCCGAAATCAGGCGCTCGAACGAATTGGTCCGGATCGATCCTTCCGCCTCCAGCATCTGGCCGGGCGTCCGCCCGGCCACGGCAACCACTTCCTGTTTCCACTGGGTCCGCTCGCGGGTCAGCTTCACGGCCTCGCCGGGTTTCAGGCAGAGGATGTCCTGCGCCGTCGAAGCCAGGAACCATGCGCCAGCCAGCGGCAGCACGATGCGGACGGCGCTCCGGACCAGGCCGTTGGCAGACATCAACTGCCCCATCTTCTCCTTGTCCATGACCTGCAGCTGCGCCGTCATGGCAACCGTCTCCCAGACCACCCAGAGCGGAACGTTGAGCAGCATGATCACGGCGTACGAGGTGAAATCATGAATGTAGTAGCCGATGAATGTCGCGGGCAGATAGAGCACCGTGCAATAAGTCAGGACCGGAAGCGGCTTGAAGCGGTCGATGAGCATGCCGGCTGGATACATCAGCACCATTGTGATCAAGCCGGACCAGGTCGAGACCCGCCCCATGTCCGCGACTGTGAGCCCGGCGTTCTCCAGGAAAAAGAAGGTGCGCCAGAGCATGCAGGCGTTGGACACCGCCCAGACAAGCGTGAACAGGAAGAAGGCGAGGTAGACCGGCCGCGAGAAGCTCTCCACAAAATAGTTCCGGATCTGCATCCAGACCGGCGGACGCCGGCCCTCCGGCTCGTCCTCCGGCGGCGGGTACTGCCCCTCCTTCACCTTCAGGCACATCAGGGTGACTCCGACGATGAAGAAAGCGGCCGTCCAGATGTAGATCGCAGTGACGTGCGTTTCAGCGTATTTGAACACGAACGCGTTGAAAATAATGCCGGCCAGCGTGCCGATGAGCCGGAACAGCGCATAGAACCGGCCCATCACTTCCTGCGGGACGACATCGACGAACAACGGGTAATAGACGGTTCCGACGAAATCATAAAAAAACCAGAACCCCACGATGATCGCGCCAACCACCCCTGTGGCCACCACCGACGGATCGATCCGCAAAGCGACCACCAGCGAACTCGTTTCCACAGCGCTCTTGATCGGGCCGGCAAACCCCATCAGAACCAGGAATAGCGCCGCCAGCGGCGCGGTCACGACCATGTACGGAATCCGGCGCCCCCACCGGCTGCGCAGGCGATCGCTCCGGTAGCCGACTGCGGGCGCCACGATCGAGCCGAGCGCGCTCGGAATCGTGCCCGCCAGGATGGCCATGGATGCCACGCCGAAGCCGAGGTTGTGAAGCTGGATCGGAAGCACAGAGAAAACCACGTTGCTCTGCAGGAAGGCGAAGAAGAAATCGCCCCACAAAATCCAGACGAAGACGTTCATCAGGCCGCGGTTGTCGTAGACCAGCGTGCCGACCCGATACTCGCCGCCGCGAGGGAACTCAAGGAAGAATACCGTCGCGGCCGACAGCATGGCCGCAAGATACGCACCTGCCACAAACCACATGCCGTGCAGGAACACGACTGCGCCGGTTTTGCGTATTTCCAGATCCGCCGCATCGCTCATCAGGATTCCGACGCAGATGATCCCGAGCACGCCGATCCCGAGTTCGATTTTTTCGAAGATTTTCTTCTTCGCTTCCGACCCGAATAGCCGGATGACGACAGCCAGCGTGCCAATGGCCGCAAATGCGCACATGCCGGCGATTGTCAGCCACCAGGCGCTGAGCAGTTCGTTCACGAGCTGCGCCTGGGCCGGATCCGCAAAGATGGACCCTTTGAACAGCAGATCGATGCCCGAGTAGACCGCGGGTGCCGCTCCCGCAAAATGAATCCGGGCAAATGGCAGGAACATGGCCGCGGCTGCGGCAAGGAATGCCAAAGGCGTCACGACGTCGCAGAAGCGGACGATCGCTTTTCTGGTTTCCGCCGGCATCACACCTCCGCGGGCAGGATCAGAAACGTTGGCGACGCGGCCGGCTACGCGATCAGGCTGCGCAGCAGTTCTGCGGCCATCTTCAGGCGCTGGTGAGTGGCGCGGTCGTGCGTGTGCCCTTCCTCGACCAGCCAGCCGTCGAAACCGTGCGTCTTGAGGTGGCCGACCATCGCGGCCCAGTCGACGCAGCCGTTCTCCAGGTCCACTGCCTCGCACTTCCAGCGCGTGATGCCGTTCTCCGTCGTGTCCGGAACCCATCGGGCGTTCTTGACATGCACCTCGGCCAGGTACGGCCCGAGCACGTTCAGCGCCACCTGGGGCGCCTCCCATCCCTCGTAGACCATGTTGCCCGGGTCGAACAGCACGCCCACGTCTTCCGGCGGGATTCCCTTGAGGATCGCCATCACGCCGGAAGCACTGGCGCAGATGCCGCCTGCGTGTAGTTCAATGCAGGGACGCACGCCGACCTTCTTTGCCTCGCTGACAAGCTCCCGGTACGCACTCCGGCAGCGGTCGAGGTAGGCGTTGACGTCAAATTTCGCCTCCTTCGGCAGGGGAAGGACGCCGATGCGCACGTTCCGGATGCCGGCCCGGCTGCAAGCTTTGACCATGGACACGGCGCGAGGCATGTCCGCCGTGCCGGCGTAGCTCGCGACCGAGGAGATCTGCAGGCCGATGCTCGTGGCCGGCGCCAGCACCCCCTTCGGGTCCGCAAAGAAGGCCTCCTCCGGGATGCCGCACTTGTTGTTGCCCCACGGGTTGAATGGCTTGGCAGGGTCAAACGCAGCCAAGGCAGCCGGCACGATGCGCGGCTGCACACCGTCAAACCCCAGCGCCTTGATTAACTGGCAGGCCTCAACAAATGTGTATTCGGGTGTGAAGGTCGTGAATGCGCCTAGTTTCATCATGTTCGTGTTACCTTCCCCTCTTGTTGCGCCGATAGGGCTAGGACAGCTCCCCCGCAACGTGCTGTATTGTCGTGGTTGCCAGCGAGAGAAAAGTAACCGACCGGCAGGCCAGCGTCAAACGTTTCCGGCCTCCCAAGTGCCTGCGCAATTCTTGCTGCAGCACAATCCGCACATATGCTAGCATTATTAGCTAGTAGCAGGCGGCGGAGGGCAGCATGACAGAGAGCATGAAGCCACGCACAACACTAATTCATGAACCTGGTCGGGGGCGAAGCGGCGGCAGCCTCCTAGCCGCCGCCTTGGCGTAACAGGACGGGGCCCCGCTGGGCGACACAGCTTACGATCAAACCGGCCATCTGGGTGTTGCCTACACTATGCCGACATGCTGTTAGGCGTTTCAGGAGCGCAATGCAATGTGCAGAAACAAACAGTTGTCTTTGCGATATGTGATCGCGCTGCTTGCCGCACTGTGGTGGTCGGCAGGTGCGATAGCCGAGACGCCGCCGGTGGTCAGTTCGTCCACGAACTACACCCATGTCGGCGGTTATATTATTCCTCTCGCGATGACCTCGTACACCACGTGGACTGGAAACGTAACCACGCTGATTTACACCGACCTCACCGATCCCGTGCATGGTTCTCTTTGGGACTGGGATTCTTCCGGCCAGGTGGAGGAATATGATTGCGACTCTACCGGGTTTATCGGCACGGATTCGTTCCAATGGTGCGCCGCCAATGGAAACCTGACATCCGACGTGGCCACTTGCTTCATCATCACCACCAACTGCGTGCCGGTGGCGCGTAATGGGGCCATGACCGTAACATACGCGGCGATGGTGCGGCTGTTTTTGTCCTACAACCATCCCGACCAAAATCAGGTGCAGACATTTATGTTTCCGACTTTGCCGGCACACGGAACCCTGCAGCCGGATCCGGATTGGGGCCCTTGGGGCGGTTATGATTATTACCCCAATACAAATTTATCGATTGGTGGAACCGACTCGTTTGTCTGGCAAATGAGCGACGGCATCTCCACCTCGGCGACAGCGGTTTACAACATCACTCTGACGCCCTACATTGCTCCGGCTGCCAATGCGCAGAACCTGACTTTTGGCGAGAACTCCACCACGAACCGCATTAACTTGTCCTATTCGGTGCATGGCGCCTCGACGATCATCTTTACCCTAGGCGCGGTGCCCGCGCACGGAACGCTGTCGAACAGCTTCTCGGGAACACTACAGGCCGGCAGCGCGCTGACCAATACCGCCGTCGTGTACTACACGCCTACGGTCGGCTACACCGGCGTGGACTCGTTTGTCTGGAACATCTTCGACGGGGTCACTACCTCCGCCACGGCGACGGCCACGATCACCATCAGCCAGCACCCGCCGGTGATTAACAATCCATCCGCCTCCCTGACCTGCCTGCGGAACAGCACCAACAATCTGTCGTCTTTTCTTGCGTACACGCATGCGGATGTGGGCCAGACGGTGACCTACACGCTGATCCGCGCGCCAACCAACGGCATCCTCCAACTCAACGGAACCGGCAGCGCGCTGACGCCTGGAACGTTCTCCTCGCTCAACTGGACGTATGCGCCGAATCCCGGGTTTACTGGCGGCGATAGTTTCACCTGGAGCGTCAGCGACGGCATGGCAACCGCAACCGGACAGGTCACGATCACGGTAGTGCCGCCACGCACACCGGTCATGCCCGTGTTCAAGTCTGGCGTGAAACTGATGGACGGCAACCACACGCTGGCGCTCGGCACGCGGGTCGTGAACGGGCGCAACGACTTTGTCGCTGGCGACGCAAGCAACACGGATAGCCACAACAACAATCAGGTGGCGGCGGCGCCGGAGCTGGTTGACTGGGATAACGACGGCCTGATGGACATGCTGGTTGGACAGGCGGATGGGCGGATTGCGCTCTTTCTCAACCATGGGACGCGAGGCCATCCAGTGTTCAACGGCTACACTTACCTGACGACTTCCAACGGCAAGCCGATCTGGAGCTGGCCGGGCGGTTGCATTTGCACCGGCAGTAAGCCCGAGGCACCGGCGCCGCGTATGGTGGACTGGAACAACGACGGCAAAAAGGATCTGATTCTCGGCGAATGGGGCGGTGTGAATGGCGTCAATCTGTTTGTCTTTTTCAATGTCGGCACGGACGACAATCCGGTCTTCGACGCCAAGATGTGCTGCCGGCTACATTCGGCAAGTGGAGTGTACGACGATGACTATCCGACGATGCTGCCCTTTGTTGCCGACTTGAACGGGGACGGCATCCCGGACCTGCTTTCCGGGAATGGCGTTTACTTCTCCCAAAGCTTGACCCATGGCAATACAGGGGCTGTCATCAATGTGTATTACGCCACAAAGAGCGATCACAGCCCGCAAAGCTTTTATAATGTGCAAGGCAACTCGGAATGTTTCAACTGGGACGAATATCAGCCTTCCGACAGTTTCCAGAGCCTCCAGCCGTCGCTGACCCTCTCGAATTCCTGCCCAAATGGGGCCCGCAAGAGCGTGGTGGCTGCGGATTGGACCGGCGAGAATGGGGTAAAAGATTTGATTGTCGGAACGCAGGATGGCTCTTTGTGGTACTCGCCGAATATGGGCACCGTTAATCTTCCGACCTTCACCAACTATGTGCATCTCGCGGCAGGTGGATCGAATGCTTTTGTTGGCGTCAGCGCGAACCTGAACAAAATTGATATCAACGGCCTCACGTTGAACGAGGCGCGACTGTCGGTCGGCGACCTGGACGGCGATGGCTTGCCGGACCTGGTGGTGGGCGACAACTTCGGCCACATCACCGTCTATTACCAATATAATCCCAACCCGGTTGCGATTGACCAGAACGTGCTGGTGATGCCTGATCATCCCAAAGCCATCACACTTGCGGCTAAGGTGGACAGTGGTCACGCCGTGGCCTTCAATGTCGTCTCCAACGCAATCCATGGCTGGCTCACCGGCACAGCGCCGAGCCTGACCTACACGCCAAATCCCGGCTACACCGGCACAGACCGATTCTGCTTCCAGGTCAACGACGGCCCCACCAACAGCCGTGTGGCCACGGTCTGGATCACGGTGCGGCCGCATGCGCCAGTGGCGCAGTGGACTTCGCCGGTGACGTTGAGTTCGACCGCGATTCTCAGTACGAACACGCCCACGGCTTTGCCGCTGACTGCCACGGACGATGGGGATGAGCCGCTGACTTACAGCGTGGTGACGCCGCCGTCGCACGGGACGTATACGATCTCGTCGAATGTGGTCACATACACGCCGGCCGCTAATTATACGGGTCCGGACAGCTTCACCTACAAGGCGAATGACGGCTTCCTGGACTCCAACGTAACGACCGTGAATCTTGACGTCTGCGTAAAGGCGGTCAATTTTCAGCCTGCCTCTGTGGCGGCTCTGGCCGGCTACCTGGCTGACACCGGCGCACTCTACAGCGTGTCGCGCAGCTACGGGTGGAACGACACGAACCACACGATGGTTGTCCTCAATTCCAATCCCGACCCGCGCATGGACACCTTTGCCTCTGCCTCGGCAACCAACGCTTCCACGTGGACCTGCGACCTGCCCTCGAACGGGACCTATTACGTTTCGTTTGCCTGCGGGTTCTGGGGCAGCACGCCGACCATTGGCCTGTTCCAGGACCTGGTTTCCCTGCAGGGCGTCGTGGTCATGACCAACCCCGCGTCCTCCTCCGGCAACGGTTCTGCTCCATCGCCGAACTTCTTCTACGCCGGGCAGATTCCAGTGACCGTTACCAATGGTCAGTTGACACTGCAAGCCGGCGGCGGAACGTATCCGACCCGTTTGGATTATGTCGAGATCCGGAACACGTATCGGCCCGCTGGCGCAGCCACGTTTGTGGGGGAAGACGACACCACGCAGGGCTCGTGGCGAGGGCAGTATGGGGCGGACGGCTACGCGCTGGCCACAGGATTGTTATGCCCGGCCGGTGTCGATCTGCAGACGACGATCATCAGGCGGTGGGACGCTTCCTTCTTCAACCTGCTCAATCTTCCATCGTATCTCCTGATGTCCGGCGTGGCGGTGGACGGGTTCCGGTTCTGCGACCGGGGCGGCGGCACCAGTGGCGGCACAGGCGTGTGGGGCTTCCCGACGCCGGATACCCGGGCCTTGCAGTATCCGACGCTGGCTGATGACCACCGCATGGCGGTCTACTGGGCGGCCAGCGCGGGCAAAAGTTATTCCAACGATTTGAATTTCACAGATGGCCAGATGCATCGCGTGGCCATGTACAGCCTGGGTTGGAATTCAGGCAATGATTCCTGGGTACAACGGGTTGACGTGGTTGACGCGGGAGATGGCACGTTGCTGGACTCCCGGACACTCTCGCATTTTGTGAACGGCAAGTGGCTGGTGTGGGATCTGCAGGGGCATGTGAAGATCAAGGTGACGGCCGTTACCGGCGGTGCGGCGGTGTGCGGGCTCTTCTTTGGAAGCGTGGCCGCGCCCTCCATTGTGGTGCAGCCGCTGGATGTGGCGGTCCGGACGGGGCAGTACGCAGTCTTTGCCGTCATCGCGGATGGGAACCCCTCATCCTACCAGTGGCAGCGGTCTGCCGATGGCGGCGTGACCTGGGCCAATGTGCCGGGCGCAACGGATGACGCCTATTCCTTCCCAACCACCCTGGCCGACAACGCGGCGCAGTTCCGGTGCGTGGTAGCGAACGCATCTGGCAGCGCGAGTTCCGATGCGGCGCTGTTGACGGTCAATGGCGCATTGCCCAAGGCTCCAGTAATTACCAGTCCGTTGCTCGTGTCCTGTACGATAGACGACTATTTCACATACCAGATCACGGCTATAAACAACCCCACCTGGTTCGACTCCTGGATGCCCCCGGCGACTTTTTCGTTCGATTCCTCGGCTGGGATTATTACGTCATCCCAGATTGCATTCTGGGTCGGCACCTTCAACCAGGGGTTCTCTGAGTACACCGGCACAGTCACTATTCCGATCACGGCCGGAAACGATGGCGGCCTGGATGATCAAATCCTCACCATCATTGTCAACCCGGCGAACGCGCCGGTGATCAACAGCCCGCTGACAGCCACAGCCAAAGTCGGTTCGCCGTTCTCGTACCAGATCACCGCGTCCTGTTCACCCACCACTTACGGCGTCAGTGGCCTGCCGACCGGGCTTACGTATAACGCTTCCTCCGGTCTGATCTCCGGCACGCCGCTGGCCAACGCCGTTGGCACGTCCTGCGTGCAGCTCAGAGCCAAGAACGCCAATGGCACGGGGTACGCCTATCTCTATCTGGCAGCCAGCGGCCCACCGGCGTTCCAGACGCAGTCGGCTGACAGCATTGTAGTCGTTGGCCAGCCGGCCTCGTTCACGCCGGTTGTTTCCGGAGACACCCCCATCTCGTTCCAATGGACATTCAACGGCACCAACATC
>CAIWXQ010000007.1 GCA_903916675.1 uncultured bacterium
CCGGCCCGCAGGGGCGTTTCGCTGTGTACTGGACATCTTTCCCCGCTTCTGGCAGGCTTTTCACCATGAACGCGCTACTGCCAACCGGTCTCTGCTAGTTTGTGCCCGTGTCGGCCAGAAAGCGATTTCTTATCATTTCGTGGGAGCGCTGCTCCACCGCGCGATTGGATCACGGAGTGAAACCCAAACGCATATTGCTGGTGGATGACGAGCAGCACATCGCGGATGTGGTCGAGTACATACTCACAGAAAACGCGTTCGAGGTACTCGTGGCCGCTGATGGCGACGTCGGGCTGCAGAAATTCACGGACGCCAACCCCGACCTGGTCCTCCTCGACCTGAACCTCCCCGGCCTGTCCGGCCTCGACCTCTTCCGCGAGATGCGACGCCTGCGGCCGTTCGTGCCAATCGTGATGCTGACATCGCGCGCTGAGGAGATCGACCGCGTGGTGGGGCTCGAGCTCGGTGCCGACGACTACGTCACCAAGCCATTCAGCCCCCGTGAATTGGCGGCGCGCGTGCGCGCCGTGCTGCGCCGGGCGGAGCGGCCGACCGAAGAGAAAACCGCATCCCGTTTTTCACACGGGCCGCTTGTGCTCGACAGCGAATCCTTCACCCTCGCGTACTTCGACATCGACATTCCATTGACGCGCGCGGAGTTCAAATTCATGGAGTGCCTGGTCCGCTTTCCGGCGCGGGTCTTCACGCGCGAAATGCTGATCAACCGCATGTACGACGGCGAGCACGTGGTGACGGACCGCAGCATCGACGCCTGCGTCAAGCGGCTGCGGCGGAAGTTCGCCGGTGTCCGCCGCTCCATGGACCCCATCGCCACGGTTCACGGACTCGGCTACAAGCTGAACCACGCCATCGAGAGCGATAAATGAAAAGCATCCGCTGGAAAATCATCTGGCTCTGCGCTGTGGTGATCCTTGTGCCGATTCTGTTCCTGAACTGGTACACGTTTGGCATGTTTGGCCGCTTTACCAGTCGCGAGCTGGAAGCCCGCATGGACGACAGCGCCTTCCTCATCGGCGAGCAGTACCGCGGCATGCTCAACGCGGGCGGGTTTCTCGACAACGCGCAACGGGTGCGGCTGAACGCGGCAGTGCAGTCCTACGAGGGTCGCATCCACACCAGCATCCAGGTGCTGGGAACAAACGGAATTGTTCTGGCAGATTCGTCCACCAACGTCGTTCCTGCCGCCGACCTCTCCTGCCTGCCGGAAGTACAATCGGCCCTGCACGGCAAATACTGCGCCCGTTTCGCGCTGACAGACGACCACCAGTACATGTTTTACTATGTGGCGCTGCCGATCCTGCGCGAAGGCCGCGTCTGTGGCGTGGCCTATCTGTCGCGTCACACCGGCCATGTCACCAAGGCCAGCATCCGGCTATTCGAGTTTCAGCGGACTACGACTGTGCTGACGCTCCTCGCCGGTCTTCTGCTGGCGACCATTCTGGCCTGCTCCCTCACCAGCCGCCTGCGAAAGCTGACTGCTGCTGCCACCGCTTTTGCCCGTGGGCAGGCGCCGCTGCAGGTAGATGTGCGCGGGCGCGATGAAATTGCCGAACTGGCGCGCGCCCTCGGGCAGATGGCCGCGGAGCTCCAGCGCACGAACCAGTACAACCGCGAGTTCATAGCCACGGTCATGCACGAGTTGAAGATGCCGGTCACGGCGATCCAGGGCGCGGCCGAACTGCTGGAGCAGGGCGCTTTTGCCCGGGAGGATGCGCGCGTGAAGTTTCTGGGCAATATCCGGTTCGAGTCCGAACGCCTGGCGCGGATGATCTGGGAGCTCGGCGAACTGACGAAGTTGGACACGGAGATTCCACACACTCCGAAGGAGAAGCTGGACTACGGCGCCTGCGTGCGGGAGATCGTGGAGCGTTTCGAGACCACGCTCGATGCGCCGCACGCCGCCATCCAAGTGAACCTTCCCGCCAAACCGGTCTTTGCGAAAATCATGCCGGGACGCATCGAGCAGGTGATCGGCAATCTCCTGGACAACGCCGTCCGCTATACGCCTGCCACGGGGAGCATCGAGGTCACGGTCGAACCCGGCCCGGACCTGACCGTGATAACCACGGTGCGCGACACCGGGTGCGGCATCGCGCCATCGAACCTGGGGAAGGTCTTCGACCGCTTCTTTACGACGGAACCCAGGGGCCGCCCCAGGGATTTCGGCAGCGGCCTAGGGCTCGCAATTGCCAAGAGCATTGTCGAAAACCACCAGGGGACGATCGAGGTGGCAAGCGCGCCCGGGCGGGGCGCCGCGTTTCGCTTCCGCCTGCCGGCGTGCATGGTGTGATCTTCCAAATGGGGGGCGGAGCTCTGCGACGCTTGCTAGGCGTGTCTTTGATGCATCTCGCGCGCGAGGCTGGCCGCATCTCCCGCAGCACGGGGTCCTTTCAGGGCCTCTGGTGCGGCCGTGGTGCGGCGCAGCGCCTGCGCAATCAGATCGGCGTAGACAACGGCGCCTTTTGGCCGGAGATGGTGGCCGTCCTTCCAGAAGAGTTCCGGACGTTCTTCGCTGGCGGCATGCCAGTCCACCAGCACGGCTTTCGGGTAGCGTGCAACGGCCTCTGCCAGCATGGCATTGTTCGGTGTTTCCCAGGAACGCGGCACCTTGACGTTGACGACCAGCACTTCTCGTGCATCCGCTAGTTCGGCCATGATCTTGTCGAACATGGCGGCGCTGACGAAGCCGTTGGCGCCGATGTGCAGGATTACAATCGGCCGGATCTGCCCCGCCGCGCGAAGCTTCCGCACGGCGGCCAAGGCATGCCGGGCCTGACGGCCGACTTCCGCATCCACGAGCACGTTGGTTCCCAGCGTGCGCAGCAGTTCGTCGCGTACACCCAGCATCACCGAGTCGCCGATGGCCGTGATGGCTGTGCCGGGAACCATGTCGGCGACGGTCGCACAGGCTGTAGGGCAAACATTGGTTACGGCGTAGGGCGCGCAGTCCCTTGCGCGCGGTTCTTCGGCGGCGAGGGGACACGCCGACCTACCCGGGCTATTCGTGGTGTGGTCCGGCGCTTGCAGGACCGTCAAGTACTCGGCTGGTGGCGGAGTCTTGGCCGAAAACAGCAGTGCGCCGCACACGACAAGAAGTGCGGCCACCGCCGACACGGCGGCAGCGCCGCACGCGCCGAGCCAACGCCGCTTGTGGCCGCGCGCCAGGCGCCAGGCGCGCCAGCAATGCTCGAGGACGCCCTGTCGGATCGGCAATTCCAGAAATCGGTAGGAGAGCGCCGCGATCAGCACCGTCATGCCCAGGCGTGCGGCAAGCAGCCATGCGCCCCCCAAAGCGACATCGAGTTGCGGGCGGGTGCCCATGAAAATCGGGAAGTGCCACAGATAGATCCCGTAGGAACGCACGCCGATCCAGCGCAGCGGCGTCCATGCGAAGATGCGACCGACCAGCGAGCCCGGCGCCTGCACGGCCGTGGCGATCAGCGCGACTGTGGCCAGGCTGGTCAGAAAAAAACCGCCGCGGTAGAGAAACGGCTGGAATTCGGAGATGCGCAGGAGGCAGAACGCCAGCCCAACCAGGGCAATAAGGCCGGTGACGCCCCACACCCACGCTGTTTTAGATGGCGCCGCGCCTTCGGCGGCGCCTTCTGCAATGTCTGCCGCATGATTCAACCGGTTGCTCGTTTGCAGGCGCAGAAACGCCAGTGCGGCTCCAAGTAGAATGCCGGAGGCCCGCGTATCCGTGCCGAAGTAGATCCGCGAGGGGTCTGTCTCGGGCACATATTGCACAGCCATCCAGAGCGCGCACCCCGCGGCGCCGCACATGACAATAATGACAGGGGAGGACACGATAGGCGCAATGATGATGCGAAGGGATCTGAAGTTCAGACGTTGTTTTTCTGCACGCGGCAACTGCGCATCAAGATATCCTTTTGCATTCTTCGTGCATCCTTCCCCTCCTTCGTGACCTCTCGTTGTGGCGTCTTGTTGCCTCCACTGCATCAGCACGCAGAAGATCAGCGGCCACAGCAGATAAAACTGTTCCTCTACGGCGAGCGACCAGAGGTGACGCAGCAGCGATGGCCGACCCACATTCTCAAAATAGGATTTGTGGCTGAAAATCTGATACCAATTGTTGACATACCATGCGCCGCTCACAGCGTCACCGCGTATTCCCGCAACTTCTTCCGGCAGAAAAATCACGGCAAATGCGATCACGGCCGGCAGCAGCACATACAGTGCGGGTAGCAGGCGGCGCGCGCGTCGCAGCCAGAACCCCGCCAGGTCGATGCGGCCGGTCGTGGACCACTCCGCCAGCAGCAGCGAGGTGATCAGGTAGCCGCTGATTACGAAAAAGACCTCCACGCCCAGAAACCCGCCCGGCATCCACGACACCCCCGCGTGGTAGAGCAGCACGGCGCCTACCGCCAGCGCGCGCAATCCGTCGAGCGCCGGTGCGTGGGGGATGCGTACACGGCCTGGTTCGGGACACGCGTGCATCCCGGCGGCAACGGCGCGAAGCTGCTTGTTTGTCACCAGTCCTGGTCGCTGCAAGCGTTTGCCGGCGCACGCCAGCAAAATCAGCGGGTGCGCGGAATTTCCGGTTTGCATAATCAAGCTCCTCGTTCTGGCTCTGGTGCCCCGACTCGTCCCGGGTCAGGGACAAAACCGCAACGAGGATCAGAAATCCGCAAGGCAGAAGAAGGACAGGATTGTGAAATAATGTGGCAAAATTGTGACATCGCCGGACAAGCGCGAAACAGTCTCCCGTCCTGCGTTAGTCACAGATCAGTACAGGGCTTGGAGCGTGGCTAAAGTTTTAATAATTGCGCCTCCAGTTTCTTCGTAAATCTTCTCTTCTGCGCACTCTCCATTCTTATGACAGGGATGTGTTTTTTACACGGGTTGTTGGCAGGTGAAGTAAAGGTTGTCACAGCGTCCGGTGCTGTTTCGGTTCCGGGATAGGGGACGGGATAGGGGTCGTATTTGTAAATAGGTAAAAGCAAGATTGCGTTTCCGCTGAACCCCACGCCACAACACACGCCCGCATCCCGCATCCCGCATCCCGCATCCCGCATCCCGCATCCCGCATCCCGCATCCCGCATCCCGCATCCCGCATCCCGCATCCCGCATCCCGCATCCCGCATCCCGCATCCCGCATCACTGCTTTCCCACC
>CAIWXQ010000008.1 GCA_903916675.1 uncultured bacterium
CGGGACGTTGAGGCGACGGATTTCGTCGATGATTCGTTTGCAACAGTTCATGCTGGATCCTTTCGGGTTGGGGTTCTGATGGGCAGTCCTGGCGACCTGCGCGTGTTGGTGGCACATGGGCGATGTGCCGGCAGGTAAAGGGATTCCCTACATGGAGTTATAACGCGGGATGAAGTGAAATTAAGCGGCCATCTGGCCAACCATCGCCCGCCATGACGCAACGAGAATCGTCCCATCCGGTATAGCGCGCTGAAGGCGGTGCATCATGTGGGGAACGGCCAGCGCTGAGTTATGCGTTGCGTCTATACGGTTGACTGAAACGGTTTTGGCGGCTTAAATTGCGACTGTTGAGGTCGCACCGCCGGCAAAACCGGCTGCGGCCGATACACAACACGTTAGCCCGAGGAGATCTTATGGCACAACAAAGCGAAACTCAGCCGTACTTGGGCCCACTCTTAACTGATCCGTCCAAGATTCGTCGGGAGGCTGTGCGTCGGCGCAAGCCATTCGACGAGAAATCAGTGGCTGCGGATTCGATCCCTGATCATGAGGCAAAGGGCTGGCAGGTCGATCGGAAGCTAAAACGCGGAACCAAGGTCAAGAAGGAAAAAGAAATCGACGAGCGACTGGAGAATCGCTTCTGGATGTTTCTTGCAAAACTGGGGTACCCGGAGATCAGCGATGGGCGCAACTTCACCATTTTGATTGAAAGGAAGGGCGCTGAACCGCTCCGGAAGCAAATCGACGTCTTTGGCAAAGATGATGAAACGGTTGTCATTGCGGAGTGCAAGGCATCGGAAAAGCTAACAAAAAGAAGTCTTCAAAAGGACATCGAAGAATTTGCCAATCTGAAAGGACCAATCGCACAGGCTGTTCGAAAGCATTACGGCACAGATCTCAAACTTAAGATTATTTGGCTCTTTGTAACCGAGAACATCATTTGGTCGGCCCCAGACAAACAGCGAGCCCTTGGCGAGAACATCCGAGTCATTACAGAACGAGAACTGCGCTACTATTCCCAGATCGCCGATCACCTTGGTAAGGCGGCTCGATATCAGTTCTTGGCCGAATTCCTCAAAGAACAACAGATCCCGGAACTCGCAAATAAAAAGGTGGGTGCAATCAAAGGGCGCCTCGGCGGCAAGCCATTCTTCTGCTTCGTTACCACACCACGACATCTACTCAAGATCTCATTTGTAAATCACCGCTCGTTGAACGATCCCGAGGGCGCGCCAACATACCAGCGCCTCGTCAGCCGCTCACGAATGCGCGATATCGGAGACTTCATAAAGGGAGGCGGCTACTTTCCAAACAATCTGATCATCAATTTCACACGCAGCGTGCGTTTCGATAAAGTTTCAGATGATGAAACAACCGGAGTTGTATTCGGTCATCTGTATCTTCCCGATAGGTATCGTTCTGCATGGATTATTGACGGCCAGCATCGTTTGTATGGATTCTCGCCGATTGACGACAAGTATCTCGATCAGAACATTGTCGTGGTCGCATTTGAGACGCTGCCGAAAGCGGAAGAAGCAAATTTGTTTGTCACAATAAATCATGAGCAGAAGTCTGTGCCGAAGCATCTGCTCGACGATCTTGAAGGAGAGCTCAAATGGGGATCGTCAATCCCTAGTGAGCGAGTCGGTGCACTTGCTTCTCGCCTCATCAACTACCTAAATACAGACATCGGGGAGCCATTTTACAATCGCATCACACAACAAGGACTGCCATCCACAAACAAGACATGCCTTACCATTCCTGCGCTCAAGGAAGCTCTCAGGCGCTCGGGTCTTATCGGTCGAGCAGTGCTCAACAACACCAATTACGACTTGGGAGCATTCTGTGGACGGACGGACAACGAATCACTAGATCGCGCAAGGACGGCACTAAATCAGTACTTCGGTCAAGTTCGAAACGCGAACATGACTGAGTGGGAGAGCGGACGCGATGGCGTGCTTTGCACAAACGTTGCTGTTCAAGCGTACATCATGCTGCTCGGCGCCCTGGTCAAGTACTGGGAAGTCAATACAGCCGCCGATGCCCGAGAGATGGACGTTGAGGACATGATGCTCGAGATCGAGGAGTTCCTGAAACCGGTCCTCGACTTCCTTGAATCGAGCAATGCAGCCCAGATGAAAGCAGCCTTCCAAGTGCCGTTCGGTTCCGGCGGGCCGCCCGAGTATTACTACCGGCTTTGCAAGATGATCAAAGAGAAATACTCCGACTTCCGGCCTGAGGGTATGGAACAATGGGAGGAGGAGCAGTCCGAAGAACGCATTCAGGATGCGGACTCGAAGCTCAAAGAGATTGTGTCCGAGATCCGAAAATACATATTCGAAGTATTCCGCGCCATTCATGGCGAGGAAAAAAGCGCATATTGGGAAAAGGGCATTACGGATAAGTCGTTGAAGTCTGATGCATACAAGCGATCACTTGACTATGATGTAGACGAGCGTCTGCCCTTGGAAACTTATCTTGAAGTTGTTGAAATGAAGAAGATTGTCGAGAACAAGCAGAATTGGCCGTTGTTCAGGAATGTGTTCAATATCCCAGAGCTAGGGGAAAAGGGGCTCTCGAAGAACGTGAAATGGATGGACAGGATAAATGAATTGCGGCGTATCCCAGCCCATCCCGCGCAGGAACGCCACTACAAAGTTGAGGATTTTCAGTATATCGATTTTGTGCATGGAGAGCTGATGAAACGGCTAAAAGACGCCCAAGAGCATCCCGTGCTCGAAGCCGCTGCTGAACCCGAGGATGACAATGCTTGAGCCATTTTTGAAATGGCCGGGTGGCAAGAGGTGGCTCGCACTGCAACATGGAGCACTTTTCCCCAGAGAATTTCACCGCTACATTGAGCCTTTTTTAGGTGGAGGCGCGGTCTTCTTCTCCCTTCGGCCGGCGCGAGCAATACTCGCCGATTCGAACTCCGAATTGGTCAATGCGTATTCATGCCTGAAAGATTCGCCCGAAGTCATTGATCGGAGGCTGCGGCGTCTCCATGCACGCCACGGTCGCAGACTCTACTACAAGATGCGTGCGATGGTGCCACGAAGTGCATTAGGAAGAGCGGTCCGGTTTCTATATCTGAATCGGACATGCTTTAATGGAATCTACAGGGTGAATCAAAAGGGCGAGTTTAACGTTCCGATTGGATCAAAGACGCTCGTTCAGTATTCGGACGGCTATTTGCTATCGGTTTCCAATTCTCTGCGCACTGCTTCAATAAGAGTGGCAGACTTCGAGGAAACAATTAGCAAAGCTGGTTCTGGTGACTTTGTCTTTGTTGATCCTCCATACACCGTGATGCACAACAACAACAATTTCATTAAGTATAATGCCAATCTATTTTCATGGGTAGATCAAGTGCGCCTATCGTCGGTAATAAGGCGTGCTGCATCAAGAGGCGCAATGATTATGCTTTCCAATGCAGATCACTCAAGTATCCGTGCACTTTATCGCGATTTTGGTCATCACTACCGTGTTGCCAGATCGAGCGTGTTGGCAGCTGAATCAGACAGGCGCTGCAAGACAACGGAACTTGTGATTACAACTTACGAGACAGCGACTAGCGAACAGGCGCATGAAGAACTACGGCGAGTCCGAGAAGAACCCTGACGCAACCTACGAATGGGACTGCACCAGTGTTGGATAAAGGCGGTTCGTAATGGCCAAAAAGACAGGCGGGGAAGTAGGGTCACGTCCGGACACAGGACATTAAACGCGATGCCCAAAGGATGACTCCCAAACGCATGCCGACCTCTCACCTCACACACCACCACCAAACCACCCAGGAGCACCCCATGTCCACCTTCGCAAAGTCCTTCAAAGATGAAGTCACCCGCCTGGCCCGCAAGGAAACCAAGGCCGCAATCGCCCCGATCCGAAAACCCTCTGGCGCCACCCGCTCGGCCCTTGCCGACCTGAAACGCCGTGTCGCCACTCTGGAGAAAGAGACCCGCCACCTGGCCGCCCTGCTGGCGAAAATCCCGCAACCCGACGCCGCGCCCGCTGCCACCGAGAAAGCCCGGATCACCGGCAAGGGCATGCGGAGCCTGCGGAAGCGCTTGCGTCTGGCAGGATCTGAGTTTGCCAAGCTCCTCGGTGTGACCGGCCAGGTCGTGTACAAATGGGGCAAGACAAATGGCCCGCTGGGTGTTCGGCCCGCCACCAAGGCCGCGATCCTGGCTGTCCGGGACCTGACCGCGACTGAAGCCAAGGCGCGGCTGGCGGAGATGCCGGCTAAGAAGGCGAAGGCTACGAAGGTCAAGAAGAACAAGAAGGGCGGGAAGGGCGGGAAGCGTATGTAGCGGGCTGGCATTCGCATATTGGCGGCGGAGGCATTTCATGGACATTTATGAAGCCTTTAAGCCCCGGAAAAGCGTGCGGGCGTTTGAGGAGAACCCGGCACACAGCCAGCAACGGCGACGGATCACACAACAGCAAAGGATTAACACCATGAAAATCACTGACTTCGATGGAATGCCGATACGAGAAGTCTTCGAGTTCGATGAGGCGCCCATTCGGTGCCCAGTATGCGGCGTTGTATGGTACGACCCGATCAAAACAGAGGATCTCCAGCTGTGTCCGCATTTGCGGTTCACGCTGAATATCTGCAGTAAAGGAGAGTTGTTCGATGAAGGATATGGCCTGACGATCCACGGTAAATGGAACGCCAAGGCCTTCCAGGCGCGCATCAAGCAAGCCTTGAAGAGCACGCCGTGGAAGAAATGGAGGAAAACCCTATGCGGTATCAAAAGTCCGCGTGATCTGGATGCGATATACCGGATCTCGGGCTGTGAGGGTAGCACTGACGAACAGGCGGAAGTGTACGGTTTTTCAAGAAAACAGACACCGTAAGGCAGAGTTCAGGATCTCAGATGGCAATGGTGCGGGGTCCAATCTCCCGCACCTATATGGGTGGCTGGGGTGCGACTGTGGTGAGGATGCGGACAGGGAACGGAATCCCCTGTAGTTGACCGGAAAATTGCATTTTGGTATTATGGTGCCGCGTTGGAGAAGCCGTTGCCATCAAGCGATGCGGCGTCAGTCTTCAGCTTCATGAGCTTGCGTGGGACCGTTGGTCCTCGCCTTTGTGCTGGTCATCTCGGCCGCTGTGGCCGGGTTTAGGTTCAGGTCTTGTGATCTGATCCTTATGGCCTGATTTCAAAAGAGCGAGGCGGCGGTCCTTATGTTTTATGGCCGATCGTCCTCGCTCAGAAGCGAGGATTATCATGGGAAAGACGAAGAAGTCCGCGGCCAACGCCGCGGCCGATCAGAAGACCGATGCCACCCCCGTGGCGTCAGACGAAACCGATGTCACCGACATCCTCCGGCCATGGGATAAACCCGTGGACGGTGAGGCCCTGCTGGCTGAGATCGTCAAACAAATCCGGGCGCACATGAGCATCACGAGGACGGCCGCGCAGGCGGTAGCCCTGTGGATCGTGTACACCCACGTCTGCAACGAGTTCAGGATTTCGCCGATCCTGGGCGTTGTGTCGCCGACCCGGCGATGCGGGAAGACGACACTGCTCACGATCATCGGATTCCTGGCACAACGGGCGCTGGCGACGACCAACATCACGCCTGCAGCGCTCTTTCGTGCGATGAACGCAGGCACGCCTACGCTGCTTGTGGACGAGATCGACTCGTTCGGAGGCCAGCAGAACGGCCTACGTGGCATCCTGAACAGCGGTCACGCTAGGGAGAGCGCGTACGTCATGCGTACGGTGGGTAAGCATGCGGTGCAGTTCATGACCTGGGGGCCGAAGGTGCTCGCGCAGATCGGGTCTCTGCCCAGCACCTTGGAGGACCGGGCCATTGTGGTGCACCTGCGCCGCAAGGCGCCGCACGAGGAGGTGCGGAAGCTCCACGCGCAGAGCAAAGCCGAGTTCGCACCGCTGGCGCAGAAGATCATGCGGTGGGCACAGGACAACGCGCAGCATCTAGGGGCAATCGAGCCCGAGATGCCGCCCAAGCTCCATGACCGGGCCGAGGACAATTGGAGGCCGCTGCTGGCAATCGCCGAACGGATCGGCGGAAGCTGGCCGCAACACGCCAGGAAAGCTGCCCGGCTTCTGTCCGACGCGAGCGCGGAGCAGAACGCGGCGCATGGAGAAATGCTCCTCCAGGACCTACGGGGGATCCTGGGCAAGCGCACCGTGAAGGCAATCGAGTCGGCTGAGATGATCACCGCATTGCGGGAACTGGAGGATCGTCCCTGGCCCGTGATCTTCAATGGCCGGCTGATCACCAAGGCCAAACTGGCAGCCCTCTTGCGGCCGTTCGGGATCAAGCCCAAGCTGCAGCGGGACGGCGGAAGGGTGTTTCGCGGTTACGTGGTCGCGGACTTCACGGACGCGTTCGAGCGGTATGCCGCCTGAAAAGGCGTTACAAGCGTTACAGCCGCTAGACGGCTGGGGATGATCAGGGGCGCTACGCGCAAGCGTGGCGCCCCTTCTTGTGTGGGCGGGGCGTGCGGGCCGCGTAACGGATGTAACGGATTTTACGGGAGCCTGAGGTTGGGTTCGCCGGTCAACAGCGCTGCCACGGCGGCGCTTGCCCCGGATCGCAATGGCGGCGTGGTAGGACACCAAAGGGGGAGTTGACGGTTGGCTACTGTGGTGCTACTATGATGATAGCAATCAAGCGAGGAGATCCATATGGACATGAAATCTGAAGCACGGCAAATAGCCCCAGATGCGTTCCGGAAAATATTCGAGGGGCTGCCGCAACCGCAACGCACGATGCGAGATGTGGCCAGTGGGTTTGGCAGTTTGCTTAAGAAACTGCGGGGCGGCCTGTCGCTGCGTGAGTTGGAACAACTATCCGGCGTCCCGAACCCCATCATCTCCGCCATTGAGAATGGCCGGCGCAGGTGCGGAGCAAATGTTGCGAAGAAACTGGCGGAAGCTCTATTTGGAGCCGACCAGGAAGAGAATCGGCGTGACTTCCTGTATGCGGCTGCGGCCACCATCAAGGCCCGTGGGGTGATCGAGGATGCCCAACTCTATCCGCCTGCCGTTTTGGATCTCGTGCCATCGTTGCTGCGGGCGAAAGGGATCCGCGACCGTGACATCTTGGGCGCCTATCGGGAGTCGTCCGACGCAAATAAAGGTCGGCCGGACATGCTGCTCGTGCTCCATCGTGGTCGGCGAGTGCAAATCCGCGTAACCATCCAGGATGTCAAGGTGAGGTAATTTTTCCGGTTGCGTGGCGCTATCATCTGTGCTAGCATTCTTCTTGTCGCCCATAAACCATCGTTACAGTGCCACCGCTCCAGTGCCACATTCCACAGCGACAAAACATTGTAGCTCGGCCCATTTCGGCCACCAACATTTCCCTCCTCCCGCGTCTCTCGCGTTAGCCGGTGCCCTTCACGTGTAAGCCGTCGTGCCTGGCTCGCGATGGCACCTGATACGGACGCTGCTTCCCGTCACCTCCTGGTGGCGGGCGATACAAATTCATTTGTGGAGATTCTTCATGGACATCAATTCACCCGATCCGTCGCCGGTTGCTGCCGACACGGCCACCAGCGCACCAGCCGAGCAGCAAGGTACAGCTCAGCCATGCGCACCACTGACACTCGACATGTCTTGCCTGGGCCCGCCATTCAGTCCGGGCAGCGCGGCGCTGTACGGCAAGCTGACCCGCAGGGGGCAACTGGTCACGATCGCGGGCATCTCGGGTGTGGGAAAAAGCCTGCTGGCCCAGAATTGCGCGGTCTATGTGATCCAGAACGGCGGACACTGCGTCTGGATCAACTGCGACATGTCCACCGGCATTGTCGAGGACAGGATGCGCTGCATCCTGACAGACTCGACCCTGGCAGGAGCCGAAGGGCCACAACTGGACGCGAAGGCATGTCGGGAAATCGCGGAACTGGGAGCCGGCCGTCATTGGCTCAGCGCCCAATTCTCAGCATCGTCGAACCTGCGCCTCGAAGGCGTGATCGACCAGGCCATTCTCCGGCAGGACCAAAAGACCCGTATCGTGGTTGTGGACGGGTTTGATCGGTTCCACGGGACTCTGGATACGGCTGCATTCGACGAGCTGTGTGGGCAGCTGGCTGGACTGGCGGCGGACCGTAATCTCTGCATCGTCATTTCCTCACAGTGTGTCCGCGACGCATGCGGGCACGAGATCGTCGGGCCCGATGACTTGGCGTTCTCGATGGGAAAGTCCAACGCGTCCAGCTTGGTGGTCGCGCTGGGGCGCCGCGGCCCCAATCTGCTGACCGCCGTGGTCGTAAAGGATCGCGCCGGCCTATTTCGTGAACAGCAGGTGTACCGTCTGCAGATCGAGCCATCCTTGCGGCTACAAACGATGGACACCGTTGATGCCATCCGGCTCGACCAATCCGCCGATGCTGCCGAGCTTGGGGTGGAGTGCGTCAACTGCAGCATCAGCGACATCGGGATCGAGGACCCCGATGCCGATGACACCGATGCCGATGCCCCCTGTGATTCTCCGAACAGCGGGGTTCGCCTCTACCACGGCACGACAGGGTTCATAGGGATCGGGCGCGGGATATTCGGGTCCGCGATGTTCAAGAGTCGCAAGTGGGACGACATCGGCCTGCTGGTCAGCCTGTACGAGATGGCCAACATTGCGGACAACCACCTGCACGCGCCTGGGACGAGGATTCGGGTCTCGGTCAAGCGCGGCCAGGTCATGACGTCGATCCAGATCCTTGCTGGGCGGTGGGGCTGTGGGGCGAAGCAGGTCCGGGGATTCCTGAAACGCGCCGAGCGTGATGGGCTGATCAGGACCCATCACATTGGTCCTGACGGCCAAAAGAGTACGACAAGGGGCACAGGTCAACGGGCTATCGCCACCGTCATAACGCTCTGTCACTACGACAACAACGAAGGGGCCCGTGAAGAGTTCGGTCGCCCCAGGGGCACGTCGAAGGGCACGCCCAAGGGCACGATCGGGGCACAGCTGGGGCACGATGAGGGCACGACAGGGGCACGATCGGGGCACACTACAGAACAAGTATAACAAGGGTAACAAGCTAACAAGGAGAACAAGAAAAACAATGAAACAAGAGAGCATCGATTTTCGGATTTTTTCTGCAACTAGGGAGCAGTGGATCCAGGAGCTAGTCCCCCAGCCAGTCCGCGGCATGCGGCTTTCCAGCTACCCGCAGGGTTCTGCGGAGCACCGCAGCGCGCTTCGGGCGGCCCAGCAGTGGTGCGCGGGGATTCGCGCCGGGGTCCTGCGACCGCTCGTGTTGTTCGGCCGGCCAGGTTCCGGCAAGACCATGCTGGCCAGCTGCGCGTTCAACGAGCTCGCTCCAGGGGTTCCGGATCGTGCCAGCAGTGACTCAGTACAACGAGCCGGCACCGCCGACAACATCTGTTTCGTCAACTGCGCAGGCCTGGTTGGTTGGCTCCGCCCTGACCAGCAAGCCCCCACACCCGCGCAGAAGCGCAACCACCTACAGACCAGCTTCCTGTGCTGTTTGGACGACCTCGACAAGCACCCCGCGGGCGAGTGGGGGAACGAGCTCCTGGGATTGGTTGACAGCCGGGTGTGTGGTGCCTGCCTGCCAACGATCCTCACCATGAACCTCAGCCCGCCCGAGTTAGCCGGCAGGTACGGGCAGGTGGGGGCACCGCTGCTCAGCCGGTTGACCCGCGCCGGAGGCGTGTTCATCAGGCTGGATGGTCGGCCCACGCATGAGCCCGAGGGGGTACGGGACGGCAACTAACCGGCAGGTGTACGAAATACGACGAACCCATGCGGTCCTGTACCGCGTGCAGCAACAGACTCAAGATACGAACTGGAGATTCCGATGAAGAATTGCAGGTGTTGGGATGAACGAGATCAAGGATCAGGAAGGTCCCGGTTTGGGACAAGTGGGTGCGTGCGCGCAAAATAACGGTGTCGCGGAAAACAGGCACATTCTTTTTGAGCGAAAATTATCGATCCCCGAGGCGGCTAAGGTGATGGGCATAGGAACGACTTCACTGCGGCGCATCATTGCTGATGGGCGGTTGCCGGTGCTTAGGGTTTTGAAAAAGATCCTGATTCTGGAGGCTGACGTGGAAGCCTTCCTTCAGGAATCGCGGGTAGTGGTCAAGCACGCCCAGAGTAAAAGTCATCGGCTTCCGCCGTTGCCATCGGCTGTCGCAAATTCGCAGCACTTGGGGGTGGTGGCATGAAGCAGACACCTTCAATCCAGTTCGACGAAACCTGTGGCCAGTATTACGTCCGGCTACAGGTTGATGGCATCCGTAAAAGGTTCTGGCTTGGTTCGTGCAAAAAGGATGCTGTGGCCAACTTGAAGGACACGCTCAAGAACATTGCGACAGGCAAGATCACGTTTACCGTTTCCGAAACTACCGCTACGACCACACCGGATGGTGTTCGTGATATGCGCCTTGAAGAACTGGCGCACAAATATCTGGTGTGGGTGCAGCAGAACTTGGCTCTTCGCACCTACATAACCAGAAGATACAGCATTCAGGCGTTCATAAAATACATTGGGCCAGCGATGGTTTCACAGCTCACACGGATCCAGCTTTCCGACTTTTATGCCTGGGCCCGCCAGCATCATAGTCGCGGCCCAAATGGGGGAAATCATCATCTGCGAGACGTCAGGACGATGTTGAGATGGGCCGAGGAGTACGAGGTTTGCGATAACCCCATACACCGGTTCCCGAAAATCCACCACACGCCGCCCACAACGCGCCGGTTTGACGATGGCGACATGGTCAAACTGCTTCAGCGTATTCCGGCAGGCACCCTTCGTGACATGTTGTTGTTTGGGTTGCTTACCGGCATGCGACCACAGGAGGTCCGCGAATTAGCTCCGCCGCATGTGATCCGTAGCCCGGACGGCCACTTCCATCTGTGTGTTGAACAGCACAAGACAGCCAAAATGGTGTCAGACCCCGTGCCCAGGACCGTGCCGTTGTCCGCTGAGGCGCATGCCATAATCAGACGACAGGTGGAACAGCACCCCAGTGCGAACCACGTGTTCCTCACTGAAGATGGGACAATTTATTCGGCCGATGTATTCCGCCGTAGCATGGAGCGTTGGTGTCACCGGGCTGGGATCACGCAACGCACGCCGTATGCCCTGCGACACACCTTTGCATCCCGACAGGCGGACTCCAACACCAACCTGGTTTCGCTGGGGCAACTCATGGGGCACACGTCGACAAAAACCACGGCGCGTTATATTTCGTCCTCGCAGGAACACCACCGGCAGGTGATTGATCGCAACGCAGAAAGCATTTTGGCTCTGGTTGCCGCCAGCGACGAAAAGTCAAAAGACGGTCAAAAAGTGGCCAGTAAAGTGGCCAGTAACTCATTTTCCAAAAAAGGAAAAAGCGGCTGCGTCGTCGCAACCGCTTGTGCTACAGCAAGATGAAATGGTCGGGGCGTCGGGATTTGAACCCGAGACCTTTTGCACCCCAAGCAAACGCGCTACCAGTCTGCGCTACGCCCCGAGCGAGGTGACAAGAGGGGTTCAAGATACCAGCCACCTGCAGCAGGGTCAAGGCGGCGTGCGGAGGCGCCTTGGCGCAGACGCTTCGGTCATGGTCCCAGCGAAGACAGGGGAATGATCGCAAGCTCGGCGTCCTCCTTGGCCGCCGAGTAGGCCACCAGCAGGTTGCCGCCCTGCTCGAGCGCCCAAGGGTAGGACCATTGCGGTCCCTTGGATCGGCCGGGGTAGCGCGCAGGAACGCGCCCCTTGCGCAGCATCCACTGGTTGCTCAGCAGTTCCGCCCCCGGCCTGCCCGCGGCAATCACCAGGTTCTCCCGGTTGCCCGAGTTGTACACCAGGTAGCGCTGCCCCGTGCTGAGCGTGCCGGCGCAGGCCTTGGATTCCGCCATGGCCAGGTTGGTCTCTGTCGGCAGGGCCCATGTCTTTCCGCGGTCCCGGCTCATTGATAGCAGCGCCAGGTCCTTGATGGGGTTGCGCACAATGGCCGTGAGCCCTGCGGCGTCCGCCCAGACCGTGGTCTCGCCTGCATAGTACTCGCTCGCGCCATAAGGGATCGGCAAACTGCCCACCTGCCATTGGGTCACGTCGTCCTTGTCCAGGATCGCCACGCCGGGGCCGCACCCGGGGTAGGGTCCCATGGCGCCACCCAGAATCCAGCCGCCATCCGGCAGCGGCCGGGGCGATTCATGCGCCCAGAATTGCCGCGCCACCAGTCCGTGCGAAGTCCATTGCCCGGTGGCGTCGTCGCGCAGAAACGCCTCCATATTGATCTGCCGATGGGGGCTGCCGGGATCAAAGCGCGCCACAAAAGCCCACAGCTTCCCGTCGCGCGAAAGCAGGGTGCCGTGGCCATAGGACGGCTGGAACTGCGGATTGCCGGCCACGGTCTCCGGCGGCCCCCAGGACTTTCCGCCGTCATCCGACCAGCGCCCGCGCACGAGCTCGACTTCCGGATCCTCGTTCCGCCTGCTGTTGGTCCAGCAGGCGAAGATCCGCCCCTTGTGCGCAACCAGGCAAATCCCGTGCAGAAACTGGTATTCGCCCTCCACCGCGCGGTGGATTGTCACGCGGTTCATTGGCTCCAGCATTGGCAGTGCAGAGCGCGGCGGCGCAAACACCGCCGGATCCCACAGGGTTGCAGCGGCAGTCGCAGGGGTGACGACCTGCTTCTGTTCTGCGGCAAAGATCTTCGCCCACTCTTTCAGCAGTTCCCTGGCATAAAAAATGTGGCCAACAGTCCGCATGTGGATGGTGTCCTTCACCATCCAGTCCTGCGACCCCTCCGCACCGTACCCGCGTGCCATCAATTCGATGAACGTGGCATTCCGCTTCCGGCAAAGCGCGCGCACCTCCTCCGTCCGTTCCGGTGACCAGGCCCCCCAGATCTTCACCGCGTCGAACACATAGACGCGGCTGCCGGCGCTCTGCATGTCGACGATCATTTTTCCCATGGCTTCCAGCGGCGAAGGGACCACCATCAGGAAGGTATCCGTGGGCTTGTACTCGATCATCTCCTGCAGGAAAGCCTTCACGGCGCGGTCGGCTGACATTCCACCCTGATGAAATCCCCGATACTCGATCCCCGGGTTGACCGCCTTCAGCGCCTCCGCCGCAATGTCAAAGAGGGCGCCGGAAGTCGACCAGTGTTCACTGATGCTCACCGAATGCGAGCAGATCGCCAGGCGCCGCGGCGAGGCAGCCCGGAAAATCGGGATCAGCGGCCGGATCTCCGGATCCTCCAGCAACTCCCTGCCCAGAATTTCCGGCGTCTTTCCGGGGATCCGGCCGGACATGACCTCATTGCGCGCGGCGATTGCCCGGCCGTCCGCACTCGGACAGACGTTGATGGCTGCGGGGCCGCGCCGGCTGGCGGCACGCGGCGGCAGCCAGGGGCACCCCTCGGGGCAGAGACGGACGTTGCTCAGGAACAGCACGTGCTCCACCGCACCCGTAGCCACTTGGAGACTCGCCTGCCGGATCCGCCCCTTGTCCATGCGGAAGCCGCGCAGGCTGGTCATGCGCCAGATGTCCACCATCACACTCGTCGACCGTCCGGCGGGAAGCAAGATCTCCTCTGTCTGATAACGGGAATCCCGGTTGAAGCTGCCGGCATCGTCAATCTGCACGGTCAGTGGAACCGGTTCAGCCGCGGGATTGAGCACGTCGAAACAGAACGTCCGGTATCCGCGCCAGTCCATGGGCTGGCCATCCCTGCCCTGCAGCGCCAGACTGGCGGCGTTCGTGCTGGCGGCAAACGTCACCTGCATCGCCTGGCCGGTGACAACCCCGGCGGCCTGCCCGCACACCACCGTACGGGCGGCGCCGGAGAGGGTCCACTGTTCGGCGGTGCGCGGCGAAAACAAAAAATTGTCCAATACACACGTTTGGGCTGCAGGTGCCTCCGGCTTCGGCCACTCTTTTTCCGGCAGCGGAATCAGGCGGAACGAATCGAAGTACAGCGTGACATGGTCCGCCAACACACCGAACCTCGTAAGCTCGGCGCTGTCCATCAGGCGGTCGTTGTTGGCCAGCAGGTTGGTCAACGCCTGCACCACGTGCGTCACCCGCCCCGGCGGCAGCACGAAGGAGTCAGAGCGTTCGTATCGATCCCGAAATCCCTGCGAGTCCTTGTCGTCGATGCGGATCAGCAGCGGCACGCTGTTGGAGCAAGGGTTGAAGACGTCGAACGCAATGGCCCGACAGCGGCTCCAGTCAAACGGCTGGCTGTGGCTTTCGACCCACAAGGCGCCATGATCGCCGAAAGCGGCCTTCAGCACGGATTGGCCGCTTGTGGCGTGTTCCGACGTGAGCTCCAGCGTCGCATCCCGCACCTGCCACAGCGCCTGCGTGGCGGCTGGCGCGCCACTCGTGTCGAGCGCAAACCGGAACCCTGCCGCCGTGCCGTTGGATACCGCGACCGGATCCGCCTGGCAGATGGCGGCCCCTGCCAGCGCCGCCAGCAAGAGAATCAGAAGCCGCTTTTCAGTTCCTGGTGTCGGATGCGTGGCCATCGGATGGGTCCTTTCCCCTCTGCCGATCACGGCGCTGTTGCCAGATACTCCAGCCATGCCGTGGCCATCAGACGGTGGTAGGGCTCCGTCATGTGAATGCCATCCAGCGAGACAAAATGCGCGCGCTCCGGCGCCGCGTCGATCCGCTGGCCCAGCGGGATCACCGTCATGCCAGTCCGCACGGCAAGCTCCCGCACGGACTGCGCTTCCGCGTCGTGGCGGTTCTTCATCTCGAGATTTCCGTGCAGCGTGTCGAACATCGCCACCGGGATGCCGGCCGACCGGAACGCCTGCACTTCCTTCTCAAGTGCGGCGACGTCCGCCGGCGTCTGTACGCCCACCACGAGGAGTATGCGGTTTGGCTTCCAGGCCAGAGCTTCCTCACAGAACTTCCGGCAGTCAGCCCGGCCGGCCGACATGCCGCCGGCCTGCCACTGCCGCACTTCGATCTTCGGGTTGACTTCCCGCAGCAGCGCCGCCGCGATCGGAACCGCCGCCGAAGGCGAAGCCCAGTGCACGTCCATCGTGTACGAGTGCCCGACCACCGCGATTTTCTGCGCGGGCAGCGCCTTCAGTCTTGGCGTCAGCGCCGCCACTGCTGGCTCCTGCAGCAACTCACGCGCCACCACAAAGCGGTCGCGTTCGCCGGTGTGGCGGTGCCCCCAGTTCCACATCTTCCGCAGCTGCATCTGCAGTACAGCCGGCGACGTTTTGAACGGACAGCCGCAGAGCTGCGGCGCCAGTTCCCGGCCGATCGACAGGAACTCCTCGTCCGTCCGGGCCGGCAGCCCGAGCTGAGCGGTGTGCGCCGGCAGGCCCAGTGCTACGTAGAGGGTGTAGAGGGCCTGCAAGCGGTCGCCATCGCGGAGCGAGTCCATCTCCATCTGCAGCAGGCTGGCCAGCGCGCGCACCCGCAGCGCGGGGGCGTGTGTCCGTTCCGACAGGAAGGCGGCGAAGACTGCCAGCGGCAGGTTCGTGGCCGAGGGCTTGAGCGGCGCCTGCAGCAGCGGCTCCAGGTCCTTCGCCGGATCGAACGCCGAGGCGCCACCCTCGACCCAGGCCTTGATCGCCTGCGGCGGCTCCGCCAACAGCGCAACCTGATGCTGCACCAGCGCGTTCAGCTCGTTCGTCGTCAGGCCGCAGGTGTTCCATGCCGGGTCGCTCGTTTTCGCCGCCACTGCCATGCCGCACTGGTAGGCGTGGATCGCCACGATATTGGCGTCCACCACCTGCTGCAGCCGCGTCGGCGCGTCGCCACCCGGCGTCGTCAATGCCGCCATGCTCGCAATAATCGTCACCATGCTCATTCTCCTAGCTCCGTTTCATGTCACGCCGCCCCACAACAATCCGGATTGGTTCCGTGTGCAGAATAGACTGTTTTCCGCTTGCCCGCCAATCCCGGGAATGCGGGATTGCAAAATTGTTTTACGCAATCGCCTCCTCTCACCGTGGGGAGAGCTGCCCGGCGGAAGAAACCCGGCCGCGAATTGATCGTTCTGGCCGTGTCTCCTCAATCTGGTACCATCTATCCTTGTGTTTCTGATATGGCCAATGCCTAGGAGGCTCGCATGCACATCGACGTGTTGGATCAAGAACAGGCCCGCAGCTGGCGCTCCCTGTTTGCCGCAACGGAGAAGATTCAGCGCGTGCGGCCGGATGCCGCAACGGATTATCTCAACAATCCGCACGAGGGAACCACGACCTTCCAGCGCTTCGAGGGCGACCCGCTGGAGGCGGATCACACCTGGAACGACGACCGCGGGCCAGTGACGTTCGCACCGGCGCCGGTGGCAATTCCCCTTCCCGTGCTGCACTACCTGCCGACGCGCATCGCCTACTGCCGCTGGCCCTGGAGTGTACTGGAGCCGGCCAAGGGGCAGATCCGCTTCGACATCATCCGCGGCGCGCTCGACGCCGCAGCCGCGCGCGGCCAGTCGCTCCAGATTCGCTTTGAGCCGTTTGTTCACGACGACATCCCGGGGTGGTATAAGACCTCGGGCGCGCGCATCCTGACCGGCGGCGCGCTCCCCGAGATCGACAGTAACGATCCGCTGTACCTCCAGCACTGGCGCGCGTTCGTCATGGCGCTGGGCAAGGCCTTCAACGGCCACCCGAATCTGGAAAGCGTGGATGTCGCCTACGCCGGCCGGTTCGGAGAATGCGGCGGCAATGCCGACGAGACCAGCTCACGCAAGCTGGTGGACGCGTACATCGAGGCGTTTCCGGACACGGTGCTGCTCTCCATGATCGGCACCAACGGCTGCCGGTATGCTGCCGCGCTGAACCGCCCGAACATCGGCTGGCGCGGCGACGGCTTCATGGATGGACGCTTCCGCGCGCCGACCTACGTCCCCGATGGCCTGACCTGGCACCACATGTTCGACGAATATCCCCGGCAGCTCCAGGATTTCGGACTCGCGGAGACCTGGAAGACGGCGCCCGTGGCCATGGAGCCGCACGCCACGATCTACCACCTGCAGCCCCGCGTCGGATTCTACAAGCTCACACCCGAGTGCTTCAGCGCCAACTTCGACTGGCAGGTCGAGCACTGCCTGAAATACCGGCCGTCGACCTTCATGGCCAAGAGCGTGGAGATTCCGGCGCAATGGATGGACGCGTTCCTGCGCTTCAACCAGAAGATCGGGTACCAGTTCCACCTGCACCAGATGGTGCTGCCGCTCGACGCCCGCGCTGGCGAAACGTTCGAGGCGCCAGTGGTCATCGATAACAAGGGACTTGCGCCGATCTACCGTCCCTATCGCTTCGCCCTGCGTTTCGTGCAGGATGGCTTCTCCTCAATCGTCCCGTTCCGGCAGGACATCCGCAAATGGCTGCCGGACTACACCTGTTTCCAGGAACCGGTGACGCTCCCCTCCCGGCTCCGCGCCGGACCGGTGCGCGTGGACTGCGGCATCCTCGACGCCGCCGGCCAGCCCGTGGTCAAGCTGTCCATCCGCAGCGTGGTGGATAACGGCTGGCACCCGATCACCTACGTGAACGTGACGGCCGCAAAGGCGTAGATACCGACTGCCAACGGATTTTCCTTACCTCTCGACCGACAGGCGGGGGAAGATCAGAAGGTTCCATTCTGACCTCGCCTTTGTCTTCACGTCAGCCGGTTATGGGGCGGAAATTTCGGGCGCAGCGTTGAACAGCTGCTCGGAGCGTTCCTGCCAGCCGCTGGCGAGAAACCACTGCTGGAATATTGCCGAATGATCCCTGGCGAGCATTCCGCCGAACGAATACCCCGTGAAACAGGCCCTGAGTTGCGGATCGAATCCGGCCACGGGCTGCTTGTCGAGAATCGGCCGCAGGGCATTGACCCGGCCATCGAGCACTTTGCCTCCCTTGCCGGCCTTTTCGATTGCGATGCGCGCCTCGGTTTCCTGCAAACCTTCGTGCAGAATTTCGAGCTTGCTGCTGGACAGCGCGCCGTCCGGACCGGGCGGCACAATACAGCAGATTATCTCGTCGCTCTGCCTCCAGGAACTCGTGGGATATCGCCCCTGTAAGCCGAACATGTTCTTCCGTCCCTTTTCGTCGTCCAGGACGGGCCAGAAGTCAAGACCCATGCGGCCGAATCCGCGGTACGTGTGTTGAATGCAGCATTCGGGAAATACACGGAACATGGCGACCGGGATGGTGACATACGGATCGGCCTTCCAGACCAAACCGGAACCACGGTCGCTCTTGAGGCGGATCCACGGCAAATGAATTCCCGGCGTTTTCCATCCCTGCTTCGGGGTGGCGCTCCACTCCGGCATCCACTCGGCCACGATGAAGTCGGACTTCCACTTGCTCTTGCCGAAAGTGTCGTAGTCGTAATGGCCGTAACGCATGTAGTTTACCCCGGGCAGGAGCTCACTCCAGAATTTCACGATGGCTTCGGTCGGGCAGAGGTCATAGGAGTGCCCGATGTGGAGCGACTTGTCCACGCCGTACTTCTTGAGGATGGGCATCAGCTGGTCCACGAGCGCCTTCCAGTTGGCCTTGCTCTTGTCGTCGTAACAACCCACCATGCCCATCGCAATCTTCCCGGACGCTTCGTCCAGCATGCTCACCGGAACTTCCGTGGGCTGGAATCCCTTATCCAGCTTGGTGTTGTGGTCAATGAAATGCGGTGCTTCCTCCAATCCCTGGAATCCCAGGAACAGGTCCCAGACAACGAGGTCTATGGCGCGCGGCTTGCCCATGTTCTTGTTGGCCAGCTCGAGGTACTTGTCCAGAACCGAGAAGTCGTACTTGTAACTTCCGTCCGGTTTCCTGATCCAGCGCACCATGCTCTGGTCGTTGCCCAGATTGGAACGGCAGATCAGCGGGATGTGCAGGGTCCAGGTTCCGACATAGCCGGCTCGGGTGAGCGACTTTTCGAGCAGCTTGAAGTGTTTGTCGCTGTAGATCGGAACGTTGTACTGCATGGCCACTGTCTCAGGCGATTGCATGATGTCCACCACGGTGTGGAACTCGCTGGGCTTCGGCACGCGCCAGTTACAGACCTTGACGGCCACCGGCACTTCCGTCGCTTTCATCCCATCAGCCGATATGGTCAGTTTGCCGGCGTAATCGCCGGCCGCGGCCTTCTCAGGAACGGCAACGGTCACCCACACGGGGCATACAGCACCGAACGGCCAGGCGCCGCCTTTTTTTGATCTGACTTCTACGGTCGCGGGCGGCACTTCGGCCAATCCGTCCATCAGATCTGGCAAACACGGGAAATGCTTCTCGAGCACAGGCTCCTCGCCCGTCGGCATGGCGTAACGGACCTGCACGGCCGCTGCGGGGATGGTCCCCTTCGAACCCGTGAGGTCGGAAATCTGCGCCTTGATGTTCCTGACCGGCTGATCGCAACCAACCACGACTTTTCCGGAGAACGTACCGGCGCGTGCCCCGACAATGTTGATCGGCCGGAGCGGCTCAAAGGGGTCGCCGTAGTCCAGGTCGAAGTCAGCCTGCATCAGCTGGCTGTTCCAAACCTGGAACCCCTTGGGCCGCGACAGGTTCGGGGTCAGTCCCGATGTGGAAGAACTGCCGAGCGAGATGGAATTGAGTCCGCAGGTGGCCCACACGATGCCGTAGAGCTGATAGGTCAGTTTCTTCTTCTGGATCGCATCGTACATTTCTCCCGAGTACGCCGCACGGTGAATTTCAACCGCAATGAAATTGCTGCCCTTGCGCAGGGCGCTAGCTGGGATTGCGATTGCCGCGGTGCGGGCACGGGCGTCAAACGTCGGATTGGATCCGCTGTCGCCGCGTTTGACCGTAATCTCCGGGCTGCCGGATGCGTTCAGGAACGCCTCCTTCGGGTAATCCTCGGCGAGCGCGTCCGGGCCGTTCGCGTCCTTGGCCATGTTGGCCCGTCCGACTTCCTTGCCGTTTACGTAGACGATCACTCCGCCGCGGTAGTTGATCGACACCTTCAGGCCGCTCACGGCCGTTGGTTCGGATACACCGAACTTGCCGCGCATGCAGATCAGCGCCAGCGAGGGGGAACTGCCTTCCCCCTCGGTGATCCCGCCGGAACTTGGCCCGGCATTGACGAGTGGCTTGCCCGCAACGCGCGCCCACATGCTGTCGTCGAAATCTGGCTGCGCCCACTCCCTGGGCGGCGGAGGAGTCTCATCTGTGATGGTTTGCAGTTTCTTAAGTTCGGTTCCGCTTCTGACCACCGGTGGCCGCAGGACATAAAAAAGCCTCCAGTAGCTGGAAGAACTGTCCAGCACGAGCCCGGCGGGCTTTGCGGGTTCCTTTTCCGGAGCAGCCAGGAGATTGCCGGGCAGCCCGATGCCGGCGGTCACAAGGACCGTCAGCGCGGCAACGCGCGAATGATATTTCAGAACCATGCCGAAATTCTTCATCCAGTTCATTTTCCCTCTCCTTTTTCGAAAAATCACTTCCCGTCCCCGACTTCCACGGCAATGCGGAATTTCTTACTGGTGTAGCTGCTGAATTTCTCAAACTCGCGTTCAGTGATGGTCCAGTTTCCACCAGCCACGCCCAGCAGCATGTGCATGCCGCTGGTCAGGGGATAGTGCGGGTCAACCTCGGGCTTGTGCGAGGGGTATTTCTCGCAATCGCTGGTCATCTCCCACCACCCGCTGAACAGGTCATAGAATCCCCAGACGTTGGGCTTTTTGGATTTCACCGGCAGAATTCTGCTGCTGTCCTCCTTGAACGTGCCGAATTCGCGATATTTCTCGGGGAAGCCGGGGTTAGATGTGCCGCTGCGCGCCACGTACTCCCATTCCGCGCCGGTGGGCAGGCGGACGGCCCTGCCGGTCTTTTCAGAAAGCAGTTTGCAGAACTTCTCCACGTCGGCGGCAGCAGGGTTCTCGACCGGCAGCCGGGGGTCCTTGGTCTTGCTGGGGTTGGCGCCCATGATCGCCTCCCAGATTTCCTGCGTGACGGGAATCTCCGCCACGTAGACCGGCCGGGTCAGCGTGGTCAGGTGCGGGAATTGCTCGATGTAACGCGTGGCCACAAAGCAGGATTCGCCGGCATAGAACCTGCCCGGCGGAACCTTGATGCAGTTGAGCGTCAGGGCATCGTTGATCTTGAGCACCAGCGGCTCCTTGTCAGGCAGGACAAAGGGCTGGTCGGGCATCATCATCTTCGCGGGATACTTGATGCCCTGGAAGCCGATGAGGTCGTACTTGGCGACCTTGATCCATTTCTTGCCGTCCTTTTCGCTGACCGTGCCAACGATCTTCACAGGTGCAGATGCGTGGCAATAGTGGTTTTTCTTGCCGTATTTCTTGTCGAGCCCAGCCGGCAGGGGCGCGGAACCGGCCAGGTCGATGTAATATTTCATCTGTTCGTTGAAGAGGGCGTCGATCTTCACGGCCGCGTCGGCGTCGAGCCCCTTGTCGGGCCAGTTCTTGTCGAGGATCTCCTTGACCTGCGCAACGATCGCAGGCGAGCCGTCCACCGCGACCATGACCGGGACATGGTCCTCGGCCGGGCCATCCTTGCAGAGGCCGTTGCACTGAAACGCGCCAATCAGGGTCAATTCCTTCTCTGCCGGGTCTGCCGCCCGCGCCGGAGCGCAGAACCAGACTGCAACCAGGATCAACAGGATCAACATGCCAGTATGTTTCATCACGACACCCATCCCTTTCCCGTTTCGTTGTAACATTCAGGATTGTCCCGCCAGCGGCGGGCGCCACGCCGCCCGCGCGCCGCTCAACCAGCGCTGCAGGTTGACGCCGAAATAGTTGGCCGCGACATCCGCACCGATCCCCAGCCGGTCCAGGATCGACTGGTCGCGCTCCTGCCATTCGAGGGACCACTTGACGTTGTAGGCGCTGTCGTTGGCATCCGAGCCGAAGAGCACGCTGTTCGCCACGTCGTACCCGATCTTGAACAGCTTGGTCAGGGCTTCCTCGCGGTAGATGGGCGGCGTTCCGGGCGTGAGATCGATGAACATCTCCGCCACGTCGTCGCGCACTGACAGGGCGTTCTGGAATTTGCCGAAGACCGCGAGGCATTCGTCCAGCCAGGGCCAGGACATGTGGGCCAGCGCAAAGCGCAGGCGCGGCACGTCCAGCAGCGGCTCAAATGCCGCGGGCCGGTTATACGCCGAGGAGGCGCGGCCATCCCAGAGGATGCCAGAGTGGAACAGCACCGGTTTGTTGCGCGTTGCTATGGCGCGATACACGGGCAGGGCGCGCGGGTCGTCCGGCGCATGCGCGGAGCAGATCACCTTAAAGCCGGCCGCGCCGGCGTCCGCCGCATGCTCGACCTGTCGTACCGCGTCCGGTTCGGTGGGATCGACCCAGAACAGCGGAAACAGCGTCGGCTGCCCGCGCGTGACCGCCAGCAGGCGCTCCAGCCGCTCGGCAGCCGGAAGGGCCACCAACTTGCCCTTGCGCCAGAATCGGGGCGGAATGGAGATAACGCACCCGCCGTCGAGCCTGGCTGCGCGCATTTCGCACAGCAGCCGCACTGGGTCGGCAGCACCTTCCACACAATGAACATGCGCATCCAGTCTCATGTCGAAAGCCTCCTAAAGCCCAATAGTATAACAGCCTAAACCGCTAACGGTCTTTCCCTGCCACCACCCGCCAGACGCGCAGCCACTCGGAGACACCCCAGGCCTGGGCCACGCAGCCACGCGGCGTGTGCGGCGCGTCGCCGTCGAGGATCTCCGGAATCTGCCCCACGCAGCCGGGCGGCACGCGCGTGGCGGACGAGCCGAGCAGCGCCCGCGCCGTGGGCCGGGCCTCGTCGCCGTACGTCCGCACCAGCGCCTCGGCGTACAGCGGGAACTGCCAGGTCCAGGCCGTGCCGTTGTGGTAGGCCGGTTTACGACGGGTGTCCTCGTCGCCAAGGTACGTTCCGAAATACGGCCGGAGTGGATCGTTGAGCGTCTGACCGTCACGCACCACCGGCTGCGGCAGGCGCACCGGGCGGTCTGCCAGGCTGCGGATGCCGCCGGGTACCAGCAGCGTCCCGCAGGACTGCAGGATACGAGCCGCGTGCGCCCGGTCGCCGTCGTACATGCCCAACGTGAGTGCCAGCAACTGGTTCGGCCGCAGCGCATCGTCGGGCGTGGCGCGCGTCGCGGGTGTGCCGACGCCGCCGCGCAGGTTGTCCGCCAGCCACCCCTCGTCCGGCAGCCAGAAGAGCCTGGCCAGCGACTGCCGCGCCTGTGCCGCCAGAGTCAGCCATGCGGGATCGACCTGTTTTCCGAGCAGTTCGAGGAAGGTGATCCAGAGCGCCTGGATCTCCACCGGATACCCCTCGCGTGGCGTGGCGGCCGGGAAGTTGGTGTCCATCCAAGTGAAGTGCGGCGGGCTGTAGACGAGCGCGCTGGCGCGGTCCATGCGGATGCCGTTGGGCGTACCGTCGCGGTAGTGCGCAGCAATGGATCCCAGCACCTCGTGCAGCGGCCGGCCGCCGCAGGAGGCGTCCAGCACGGCCACGGGACCGAGCGTAGCGATCAGGTCCGCCGCGGCCACGCCGAACCAGAGCGGCGCGTCGGAGGTGTCGCGATTGGAATGGTCGTTGCCGCGAATCAGGTTCGGGATCGTGCCGCGCTCCTCGAAGCGCCCGAATTCCCGCAGGATGCGCAGCGCATCGGCCGCGCGACCGTCAGCGATCAGGCCGCGCAGCACGATGAGCGTGTCGCGCCCCCAGTCGAGAAACCACGGATATCCGGCGATCACCGTGAGCAAGTCGTCGCGCTTGACGATGTAGACGTCCAGCGCGCGGTGAAACGCCTCGACCAGCAGCAGGCTCTCCTCCGCAGGCGGCTCGATACCGGGCGCCCGGCTCTCCTCGGCTGTGGCCTGCCAGGCATCCTCGCGCTCGGCCACAACCACGGCCTGCGCGCCGCCGGCGAGATCGATCTCGAACCAACCGGGGCTAAACAGGTCCGAGGCGCTGTCAAGGCCGCGCGCGGCGTCCTCCGGGTGCGCAACCATGTAGCTCCACTGCGTCTCCTGGTGGAAGCGGCCAGGCTCGACGCGGATCGAGCAGGTTTCGCCGGGTTCGGGGCGGAACGTGAAGCCGTGCGACTCGGCCCGGATCGCGGCGGGCCAGCGCGTCTCAGGTCCGGTGTAGGCTTTGGTCTTGCCGTGGAAGCCGCGCCATTCGATGTCCGGCCGCAACACGATCTGCACGGCCGTGGTGTCGGCCAAGCCGTCCTTCGCCGCTTCGCGCGCAATAGCCAGCCGCAGGCGGTTGCGGCCGCGCGCCAGGCTCAGGCGAAAGGTCAGCGACACCCATTGTCCCACGCCGGTGGGAACCTGGAAGCGCCAGGCCGCGGAACGGCCGGCGGGATCGGCTTCAAACGCGTCGAGGCAGGTGGCGTCGATGGCATGCGAGTAGCCGTTGTGGCGCAGCCAGGCGCGGCAGCGGGTGAAGAAAACACGGCGGTCCACGGGGACGCGCGGATCGGGATTGACCGCCAGCAGGGCGTCGTACTGGCTGCGGATGTCGCCCCATTTGGCGCGCACCTGGGCTGCGGCGCCACGGCCGTTGCCCAGCACAGCGCAGGTGTCGTGGTCAGCTCGGATCTCGCGGCCGCGAAAGCGCGTCGGCGCGTGTACAACCTCGCCCGGCGCCAGCGCCAGAATGTCGGCAGCGGTGGATTGCACGCCGTCCGGCGCAAAGACGCGCAGCGTCAGGGTCAGACGCCGATGCTGCTGCGTTGCCGCCGGCACGGGCAGCAGCGTAAACGGCGCGCCGGCCGCGGCAGCCGGAAGGCTTTCGTCGGACGCCTGCACGCATTCGCCTTCCAGCAGCTGCGCGCGGAACGCATGCGGCGCGCGGATCAGCAGCAGAAAACCCGGCGGCACGCAAACCTCGCGGCGCGCGTCCATGGGCCACTCCCAGACCACGGCGCGCGGCATCGCGCCGGCAGCGGCGACGGCCGTGAACGCCAGCGGATCGCGCGCCATGGCTTCGCCGAAGGCATCGGGTTCGCCGGCTGGCAGCGTGTCCGCGCCCGTCAGCCAGCGCTGCACTCGCAGGGCGAGCAGGTTGCGGCGACGGCGGACAATCGAGTCGGGCTCGCGCGCCGGCTGGCGCAGCGCCTGCTCCAGCGCCGAAAGTTCGGCCGCGTCGGCCGTGAGGCAGAATACCTGGCCTGGCGTCAGCTCGAGACGCCGCGTTGCATCGAGGTGGCATTCGGCACCGGAAAGCAGATCCCAGGCCTGTCGTGAGGGGAAGGCCGCCTCCGGCCACTGGACCGGCTGGCGGTGCGCGTCATCTAGGTTGGCGAGGATCAGCAGATTTGCTCCGCCGGGCTGGCCGCGCAGGATGGCCAGCGAATTCCCCGTCCCTTCCTGCACGAGGCGCACGGCCGCGCCGGCCGCAAACGCCGGGTGCAGTGCGAGGAGCGCGTTGAGGCGCGAGATTTCGCGGACCTGGTTGCGCGCGGCGCCCCAGTTGAGCGCGGAGGCGCCGTGGACGTCGATTTTCTCCGTGGCAAACCACTCTACGCCGTTGGCCACGCCGAAGCCACCCTGCTGCGACACCAGCGCCGCCAGCGCGGTGCGCAGGCGCGCGTGGGTTTCGCCCTGCGCAGCAAGTCGGCTGTTGTCATGCGTCTCGGCGAAATGGATCAGCGGACCGGTGCGTGCGCCCAGGGCCATCGCGGTTGGCAGGTAGTGCTCAAAGGCGGCGCGGTCGCGGGTCTGAAACAATTCCGAGTAGGCCCAGTCAAGATTCGCCTCGGCGAGGAGCTGCTCAGTGACGGCAACGGGACCTCCGAGCCCTTCAAGCAGAAAAACAGTGTCCGGCAGCTCGTCGCGCACGCGGGCCACGATATAACGCCAGGTCTCCGCGGGAATCATGTAGCCGGCATCGCAGCGGAAGCCGTCCACGCCACGCCGCGCCCAGAAGAGGAAGACCTCGGCCATGAAGGCGCGCAACCCGGGGAAGCGGTAATCGAGCTCGACCAAATCGGCCCAGATGACGCCCCAGGCGCCGGGCGAGGCGAACGCGTTGTCGCGGCCGCGGCGAAACCATTCCGGATGGTGGATCTGGAGAGTCGAGGCCCAGCCTGTGTGGTTGGCAGGCAGATCGAGGAAGAGGCGGCCACCGCGGGCGTGTACGGCGTCGATTAGCTCGTCGAACTGGCCCAGCGGCGTGGCCTGTCGGTCAAACTCCGCCAGCGCGGGGTCGACGCTCAGAAAATCGAGGCCCGCAAACGGACTGCCGTAGCGCCCCATGCGGGCAAAGGTGGTGGGGGTCGGATGGATCGGCAGGAGCTGGACAATGCGGAAGCGCAGGTCGCCAAGAATCGTGTCCAGCTTCCGGATCAGACTGCGGAACGTGCCGGAGGGCGGAATCACGGCATAACCGCGCGCGTCGAGCTGCTGCTCCAGGTGGCGACAGGCGGCGTCGCGCGGGTCGCGCTGCAGCGCGGGACCAAACTGCCGGATAAATGCGGTGTAGAGGGTATTGGCGCAGGCGGCGTGGGCAGGGCCGACCTTGACGATTAGATTGTCGCCGTCCGGCCATTCAGGCGCGCCGCTGCCGCGCGGCAGGAAGCAGGTCTTGCCGGCAAACCAGCCGACGTCGAGCAGCGGAATGCGCGCCAGATAGCGGCCGGGACCGGAGGCGCGCAGAGGAATGTCGTGCCAGTCGCGGGCCAGCGGCGGGATGTCGGACTCGGTGTGTTCGACGATCTCCCGCCGGCGCATCGCGGCTTGACCGAGGTTCGTGCGGAAAAAGGCCTCGCCGGGGCGGTTGTCGGGCACGCGCAGCGTGACCTCCAGCAGGTCGCCGGTGCAAGCCAGCACCTGCGATCCCGACGCAGGGGTCTGTTCCAGCCGCTTCATGCCGGCACGCTTCCATTCGTCCGCCACATGCCGCTCTTATGCCACGCCGCCATATCGAAAGGCAAGTGAAGATGTCGGGGTGCGACAGGGAAGAGATTTACCGTGCCGCCGGAACATGGCATACTGTCACTTTCCGTTGAGCGGTGGACTCGGAATACTCAGGGTGGATGGATCACGCACCGTACATCATGAACAATAATCCCCTGCATCTGTTCGCCACCCCGTGGTTCTGGTCCGCCTTCGGCGCCTGGACGCTGGCGCAGTTTGTCAAGATGCTCAGCGCGCTGATCCGGACTCAGCGCCTGGATTTCCGCTATCTGGTCAGCACCGGCGGCATGCCCAGCGCTCACTCCGCGCTGGTCTGCGCGCTGGCAACGTCTGTCGGCATGACCGAGGGGTTCGACCAGGCGGCGACCATGCTGGCGGCAGCCTTCGCGGCCATCACCATGTTCGATGCCGCCGTGGTGCGGCGTGCGGCCGGCCACCAGGCCAGGATCCTCAATCAGATGCTCGACGAGGTCTTCAAGGAGCATCACATCTCCGAACGGCATCTCAAGGAGCTCCTTGGGCATACCCGGCTCGAGGTGTTCGTCGGCCTAATCGTCGGCATTCTCTGCGCTACGATCGTCGTCTCTTGGTGGCCACGCTAAAAGGCAAGGAACCTTGGTGCCCCGGCAGGATTGACGCGTTGGAGCACATTGGTTTATTATCACAAAACACCTTGTGACCCGGACCGGCAACGGGCGGGCACGACGGACAGGAGTTGATTATGCAGACTCGAAACCTTGCCGCAGGACTGGTAGCGATGGGTGTTGTGGCGCTGGTCTCGCCACTGCAGGCACAGTCGTTCGACCCTCTATTCCGTATTGCCGGCATCCGGGGCGCCTGTCAGGTCAAGACTCCGGACGCTACGTCCTTCGAGTCTGCCACCAAGGGGAAGGCCTATCCGTTCGGTACTGCGATCCGTACCGGAAAGGACAGCGAGGCGCAGATTCTCTTTTCGGCTGACGATGTGCTGCGGATGTCCGCCTCGAGCGAACTGACGATCACCGAGCCGGACGGCGTCGCGTTCGCTTCCAGTCGGATCGTCCGCCTCGCGGAAGGACGCGTGGATTTCGTCGTGCGCGACGGCCTATCCGAAAAGGCACTGGTCGTGGACAGCGCGGTGGCCACCTGCGACAGCCTGTCGGGAAGAGGCTCCGTGGAACTGCAGAAGGGTGCCAAGCGGGGCAAGGACAAGCTGGAACTCTCCCTGCTGGCCCGCGTGGACAACGGGTCGCTCCGCGTGCGTGGACCGCAGTTCTCGGTTCCGAAGCTGAAGAGCGGCAGTGCGGTCCGCATCAATTCGTCCGGCGACCGCAGCGTGACCCGGATCGACAATGAGGCGGGCGACTACCAGGTGGCCATTGAGAATGGAACGGACACGCCGGTCTCCGTGCTGGACACTTCACTGCATGGCTCGATCTCCATCCGCCGCGAGGAAGCCGCGGCGGGCAGCAAAAAGGCAGTCTCCGTCCTGGAGATCGCGCCGGACGCTAAGCCGAAGAATTCGTTCTCCTTCGTGGTGGGCGATCTGTCTCTGGGTGCGAGCATTCTGCCCGTCCTGCCGGAATGCCGCATGGTCGCGACGGTCCCTCCTCCAGCCGTCACCACCAATGCCCCCGCAGCCGCTTTGCCTACGGGCGTCGCCCCTGCCGAAACCCAGACTGCCGGCGACACGGCAAAGAAGGAAGAAGCCAAGAAATAATTTGCGCTGGGGCAAGGCTGCCTGCCGTGGCAGGCGGTTGCAGACCTGCAACCCACCCGGCCACCCCGCAGGAGACCTGGCGCGCGCGCTGGCTGGTCGCCTCCTGAACCCGATCGGCGCGTTTGCAGGACATTGCCGTGTTTATCTATCATTTCCACCGCATCATCCGTCACCGATACGTCTGGGGAGCCTTCGCTGTCCTAGTCTCGCTGCTGTTTCTGTTCACCGGCTATTCCTACATGAACGGCAAGAACGGTGGCGCGGTGGCGCACATCGCCGGCCAGCCAGTCACGGACGAGACCTTCACCTCGCTGGAACGCGAGATCCGCGGACTCGGCCGCAATCGCAAGGATTCCGCATCCCTCCCGGAGATCGCCACGCAGGTCTGGCGCCAGGCTGCGGCCCTCCAGGTCGCCAACGAGTTGAAGCTGGGCGTCTCGCGCGAGGAACTCAAGTCTGCTGTGCAGGATAGCATCGGCGCCGGTGAAAGCTATGACAGCGCCATGCACGCCGCCTACCTGACCGAGCTGAAACGCCTCGGCCTGCAGCCGGCCCAGTACGAACAATACCTGACGCATGTCCTGACGCTGCGTAAAATCTCCTCCATCCTAGACGCCGCCGCCTGGGTGGCGCCGGTGGAGGTGGACGACGAACTCGCCGGCCTGACGGATGAGCTGACCGTACGCGTCATTGCCGTCAGCAACCGCTTCGCCTCCCTCGCCGCCACGGAGCCTCAAATCCGCGCCTTCTTCGACGTCCATACCAACGAGTTCTTTCTGCCCCGGCGGGTCGCCGTGCAGTATGTCGCGCTGCCGGTCTCCAATTTTCTGTCTCGCATCACGCCCACCACAGAACAGATTCAGGAATACTACGACGACCACGGCGAACGGTTCACGCGCAGCAATTCGACCGAACTCCTCACGCGCGAGGAGGCCACCCCCCAGATTCTCCCGCTGCTCAAACACCAACTGGCCCGCCAGGTGGCCTATACAAACCTCGCCAACGCCTTCCTCGCCCTAGCCGCCAAGAGCGGCAGCAACGGGTTTGCCGCCGCCGCCGCCACGTTCAAACTGCCCGTTCGCCAAACTCCCTTCTTTGCCGTGGATGACGAGACGCCGGCCGGAATCGACGTGGGCCGTGATTTCCGTGAAGCTGCCTTCGATCTGGACGCCTCCCAAGCGGATGGCCGTTTCAACGTCGTGCAAGGGTCCAACTTCGTTTACGCCATCACGCCACTTCCCAACAGCCCATCCCCGGCCCATATGCCGGTCCTGGCGGAAGTGCGGGATCGCATCCGCCCCCTGGCCGAAGCCAAGGTCAGATCTGAGGCCTTCCGCGACTATCTCGACACGCTCCACCAAGACCTGACCAAGGGGCTGCGCGGGCACAAATCCCTGTCCTCCCTGGCCCAGGACAAGGCGTTAATAGTCTCCACCTCCATTGTCTTCTCCGTGCACTCTCTGACCCAGGACGCTTTCGAGAATTACTACCCGGTGGCCCGCGCATCCCTCCATCTGCAGCCGGGCGAGCTTTCTGAGCCGTCCCCGACAGAGAATGGCGGCGCCGTTCTGGTTTTTATGGTCGCGCGCCAGGCGGGCGATTCGCTCGCCGCCGAAATGCTGCGCGCCAAGGCCCGCGCCAATCTCGAACGCGCCCGTGGCATGGGCCTGATTTCTTCCTGGATGGAGTGGAACCTTGCCCGGCGGGGACTAATCCTTTCCCCAACCATGGACCAGGCGCTAGCCGCCCCGGTCTCGCGGCAGGACCCTGCCCGCCGCGCGGATGATTAGACGCCTGCAAACGCCAGTTTTTCGTCTTCTTTTCATATTGCGTTCACCGAACGATTGTTCTAGGCTCCTTTTACTCATTTGCAGCAGGAGAGTCGCTGGATGACGCGGTCAGAGAACGTCGCCGATTGAGGTGGCGTGATAAATAAGGAATCCGCCATGGGTACGGTTCTGCGTGTGTTGGTCGTTATCATTCTCATCATGAGTGGTGCCGCTCTGTTCCTGGCCCACCAGTTGTACGACAAGCGGGAACAGTTGATTCTCCGCACACATCTGCTAGAAGAGCAGATCCAGAAAGTCGCGGGAACCCTTGAGGTGGCCGATCCTGCGGCGGGTGCCAAACCCGGCGCAACCTGTCCTACCCTGAAGCTGGATACGGACGAGAAGCGGCGCCAGATCCGGCAGCTCTATCAGGTGAAAACGGTCAATGGCAAGCAGGAGAAGCAGAAGGACCCGGTGAACCCGGCCGAGTATTCCACCAAGGGCCCCGGCACGATGCGCGAATTGCTGGACCAGGTTCTCGACTGCGCCGTCAAACAGAGGGATGCGCTCACCAAGACGCGCGACGAGGCGCTGAAGCTCAATACCAAGCTTAGCGAAACCGTCGCGGAATGTAATAAGGCCAAGCAGGAATCTCAGGCTGACAAGGCCGCCCTTGAGGACAAGAACAAGGAAGTCGACAAGCTCAAGGACGATTCCAAGGCCTTGGAATCCAAGCTCACCGGCTTGTCCGACGAGAAGAAAAAGCTCGCTGACGAGGTGGCTGATCTCAAGAAAGATATCGAGACGAAACTCGCCTCCATCACCGACCTGGAGAAGAAGAGCAAGGAGAAGCGCCCGGAGGCGCTGAAGACGCCTGAGAAGGTAACGGTGGCCCAGGCCGAAGCTTTCCAGGGCGCGCCTGGCGACAAAGGCAAGATCGTGGCCGTGGACGATTCGCTCAAGTTCGTGGTGGTCGAGCTCTCTGCCGCCGCCATGGCCGAACTCGTCGGCGAGCAGCGCGACCGCCCGATGCCGCAAATCGACATGATGGTCCGCCGTCCCGACATCAAGACCGCCGCGGACAAGTTCGTCGCGCGCATCAAGTTCCGCCAGGTCGTACGCCAGAAGAATCTGGTCGTTGCCGACATCCTTATGGATTGGCAGCAGGGTCCGGTGGAGATCAATGATGTGGTGTTCTTCTAGGACACCGCGCCTCCTGGCGCTGGCCGCCGGCGCGCTGATTGTCTCGCTGGCCGCCGGTTGTATGTCCGACCCGGCTGCCGGCGATCTCCCCTGGGCCCGGCAGGAGCTGTGGGAAGGATCACCTGCCCTGCCGCCCGGCATGCTGCAGTCCCGATAGGACGGAACGTTTTAGGAAAACAGCCGGCCGCGCCATGCGGCCGGCTGTTTTGTTTTCATCGGGTGAAACTCGCTGGCGAACTGAAAACCGCAGCGTGCTGATATCTTCCGTGCCTCGACACGCTGCGATTGGATATTCGTCAATCTGCGGTTCGTCCAGCAGGACTGCCCGCGGCCCTCCGGTAGGCATCCAGCGCCGCCGGAAATGGCGCCAGCACGCGCTGCAGCACGCCCTGCGTCTGCGCAATACAGAGCCCATAGTTCGTGATCGCCACGCCCGCCGCCTGCGCCGCCGCGATCCGCCCCAACACCTCGCGCCGGTTCACCATGCACCCGCCGCACTGCACCACCAGGCGATACTTCGACAAATCGGGCGGAAAGTCGCATCCTGCCGTGGTCTCCACCGTCAGCGCCGCGCCCGTATACTGCCGCAGCCAGCGCGGAATCTTGACCCGCCCGATGTCGTCCTCCAGGTCGTGATGCGTGCACGCCTCCGCAATCAGCACCTTGTCGCCGCTGCGTAGGCGTTCCACCGCCGCAGCTCCCTCAGCCAGCCGCTGCAAATCCCCCTTACGCCGCGCGAACAAGATCGAGAAGGTCGTGCAGCGCACGCTCTCCGGGGTGTCCGCCACTACTTTCTGCACCACCTGCGAATCGCAGATCACGATGTCCGGCGGCCCGTCCAGCCGCCGCAGCAGGTGCGCCAGCTCGCGCTCCTTCACAACCAGCACGGCGGCATCGTTGTCGAGCGCGTCACGGATCGTTTGCACCTGTGGCAGGATCAACCGCCCTTTGGGCGCCTGCAGGTCGATCGGCACCACCAACACCGCCACGCCGCCCGGCTTTACCAGATCCCCCACCAGGGGTGGCGGCTCCAGCCAGTCATCCGGGCAGACTGCCGTCAGCGCCTGGATCAACGCCGCCTGAAACGCTTCGCGCTCAACGCCGCGTCCTGCGGCGTTGATTGTGGATACCGTAAGCACCTGCAGTGTGGTTTGCCGAATCCGTTCGAGCCAGGCCGCAGCAGGCGCCTGTAGATCGCACTTGCCCACCACCACAATGACCGGTAATTTACGCGCCCTGGCATATGCAAGGAGTTGCTCCTCGATTGGGCCGAGTTGGTTGGGCTCCAGCAGCAGCAGCGCCACATCCGCGCGCGCGAAGGCCTTGTCCGTCCGCGCCATGCGCTTGGCCCCCAGCGCCGAATTGTCGTCTACCCCTGCGGTGTCAAGAAAGAGCGCCGGACCCAGCGGCAGCAGTTCCATCGGCTTCTCGACCACATCCGTCGTCGTCCCCGGAACCGGCGCGACAATCGCCACATCCTGCCCGGCGATGTAGTTCAGCAGACTCGATTTCCCGACATTCGTCCGTCCGAGAATGGCGATTGTCAGCCGCAGGGATTTGGGGGTTGTTCGCATGGGTTCAGTCTTTCCCAACCTTCCGCTCCATGTACACGACATTCAACCAGCGTCCGAACTTGAACCCCACTTCGCAGAGGCGTCCGACTTCCTCAAACCCGTGCCGGCCGTGCAGTGCGATGCTGCCGGCCTGTTCGCCGTCGATGACCGCCATAATCACGTGGTGGCCGCATACGGTGGCGCTCAAAATTAGATTCTCCAGCAACCGGATGCCGATGCCGCGGCGCTGCAGATCATGCCGCACGTAAATGGAGTTTTCGACCGTTCTCCGGTACGCCTCCCGCTCGCGGAATGGCGAAAGCGCACCCCAGCCGACAACTATGTCGTCGCTCTCCGCCACGATCACCGGATGCCCCGTGCCGTGCTGTGCGAACCACGCCTGCCTCTCCTCGGCCGTCGATTCCTCATACTGGTACGTGCAGGTGGACCGCGACACGTAGTAATTGTAGATGTCGTTGATGGCAGGAAGATCGGCCTGCGTGGCTGGGCGGAGGACGAGGGAGGTAAAATTCATAGCACCAATCCAATCGGTAGGTCTCGACCGCCGGGCGCGTTGCATGCTTGGATTCGGCGGGTCTGGCGGCTCGGTCCTACTGCCGCTCACCTTCATGATTCTGCGGTTTCTACCTGTATCCTAAGGACAATAAACTTTCCGGCCGCAGCAGCTCGGCAACTTTCTCCGTGCCGAATTCGCGCTCTAGGAACGCGCGCCAGTCCATGACACCTTCCTTTGTGCCGCGTTGCACCAGCGCGGTGGCTGCCTCGTAGCCGATGAGCGGCACCCAGGCGGTGACGATCCCCGGGCTGGCGTTCAGGTGGCGCGTGCAGACTTCAGCGTCGGCCTCGATGCCATCCACGTGCGCGGCCAGCAGGCGCGCGGCGTTGGCCAGCAGGTCGATCTCCCCCAGCAGCGCCTGCGCCAGCAGCGGCAAAAATTCGCAGATCTGAAGCGTCCCGCCCGCCGCACACTGCGCCACCAGCGCATCCTCGGCGCAAGCGCGCATGCCAGCCTGAATCACGCTCTCCACGACTACAGGGTTCACCTTGCCGGGCATGATCGAAGATCCGGCTTGCACGACCGGCAGCCGGATATCGCCCAGCATGTGCTGCAAACGCAGGTCGCGCCCGATCTTAATCAGGTTCACGGCCGCGGCCTTGAGGATGCCGGAAACCTCCACGAACGCATCCGCGTGCGCCGTCTCGCCCGGCAGGTTCTCGGCGCGGCTCATCCCAAGCCCGGTCACCTGCCGCAGCTTCTCAATCACCAGAAAGATGTAGGCGCGCGGCGCGCCCAGACCGGTGCCGATTGCCGTGCCGCCGAGGTTCACCACGCGCAATCGCTCCTCACACTTGAACGTGCGCCAGCGGTCGCGCGACACTGCCTCGGCCGCTGCGCCGAACATCTGCCCCAGCGTCATCGGCACCGCCCCCATCCCCTCGGTCCGCCCCAGCGACACGATCCCGGCAAACGCCTGCTCCCGCCGCTGCAGCGCCCCCTGCAGCGCCTGAAAAGACGCGCTGGCCTCGCGCAGCGCGTGAATCGAGGCGACTTTCAACGCCGTGGGATAGGTGTCGTTGGTGGACTGGTGGCAATTGACGTGGTCCAGCGGGTGCACCACCTGCCACGTGCCGCGCGGCTGTCCCAGGCGGTCGAGCGCCAGGTTGGCCAACACCTCGTTGAGGTTCAGGTTGGTCGAAGTCCCGGCGCCGCCCTGCAGCGCATCCAGCGGAAACGCCTCTACATGCTGGCCGGCCGCCACCTCGTCACACGCCGCAGCCAACGCCGCAGCCACGCCGGTGCCGAGAAATCCCAGTTCCGCGTTTGCCAGACAGCAGGCTTTCTTTACCTGCGCGTACGCGCGGATCAGCTGCGGCGGCACCAGACCCCCGCCCAGCGCGAAATTGCGCCGCGCGCGTTCCGTGTGAATCCCCCATGGACACTCCGCCGGCAGCGCCAGCTCGCCCAGCAGATCGTGCTCCCGTCGCTCCGGCATGCTCCGCCCCTTTCCGCATCTGCCGCAACGTACCGCCACCGCCCCTCGGCTGTCAACGCCCATGCGCCTGTGTTACAATTTTATCACATATGTCCAACGACATTCTGATCTCCGGCGCACGCGAACACAACCTCAAGGGGGTTGATGTGCGCATCCCGCGCAACCGCCTGACGGTCATCACCGGCCTCAGCGGTTCGGGAAAATCGTCCCTGGCGTTCGACACGCTCTACGCTGAGGGGCAGCGCCGCTATGTCGAAAGCCTTTCGGCCTATGCCCGGCAATTTCTCGACCAGATGCAGAAGCCGGATGTGGACCACATCGAGGGGCTCTCCCCGGCCATCGCCATCGAGCAGCGCAACGCCGGCAGCAACCCGCGCTCCATCGTTGCCACCACCACAGAGATTCACGACTACCTGCGCCTGCTCTTCGGCAACATCGGTCATGCGCACTGTCCGCAATGCAGCCGCCCCGTGCGCCGCCAGAGCGCCGAGCAGATCGTGGAGCAGCTCCTCGCACTGCCGCCACAGTCGAAGCTTTCCCTGCTCGCGCCGCTTGTGCGCGGCCGCAAGGGGCGGCATGAGGATGTTTTCGACGCCATCCGCCGCGCCGGCTTCGTGCGGGCACGCGTGAACGGCACGCTCTGCGAGCTGGACGACGTCCCCGCGCTCGACAAGAAGAAAGCCCACACTATTGAAGCCGTGGTGGACCGTCTAGTCGTCTCGCCCGCGATCCGCAAGCGAATGACCGACTCCGTCGAAACCGCCCTTAAGCAGGGGGGCGGCCTGCTCCTGGCTCTCGTCACCGATCCCACCGGCAAGCAAAGCGAGATCGTCTGCTCCGAGAAGAACGCCTGTCCGGAGTGTAACCTCAGCTTCGAGGAGCTCAAGCCGCGCTCGTTCTCGTTCAACAGCCCCTACGGCGCCTGCCCCACCTGCGCCGGCCTCGGTGCGCAGCTCGTCTTCGACGAGGATCTGATCGTACCGGACAAGTCCCTCTCGCTCGCGGACGGCGCCGTCCAGGCCTGGCGGCGCGGCGGCCACCGCATGATCATCTACTACCGCCACCTGCTGCGGGCCGTGGCCACCTTCTATAAAATCGACCTGTCGATCCCGTACCAGGACCTCCCCGCGTCGTTCCGGCAGGTACTCATGCACGGCACCGGCGAGGAGCCCATCGCACTCCAGTACTGGATGCGCGGCGCATACCGGAAATACCAGAAACCTTTCGAAGGGGTGATACCCAGCCTGAAACGCCGCTACAACGAGACCGAGATCGAGGAGGTCCGCGAGCGCCTGCGCCAATACATGGTCCGCGAGCGCTGCCCGGACTGCCACGGCGCGCGGCTGCGCCCCGAGGCGCGCGCCTGCACCGTGGCCGGCCAGTCGATCGTCGACATCCTATCCCTGACCGTGCGCGCCTGCCACGCCTTCTTCCGCGATCTGGCACTCCCCCCGCAGGAACAGCGCGTAGCCGCCGAGGTACTCAAGGAGGTCCGCCGCCGCCTGCAGTTCCTTGTGGACGTCGGGCTGGACTATCTGACGCTCGACCGCGAGAGCGCCACACTCGCCGGCGGCGAGATGCAGCGCATCCGCCTCGCCACGCAGATCGGCTCCGGCCTGGTGGGTGTACTGTACGTGCTCGACGAACCCACCATCGGCCTGCATCCGCGCGACAACGAACGGCTGATCGCCATGCTCCGCCAGCTCGAGAAACGCGGCAACACCGTGGTGATCGTCGAGCACGACGCGGAGATGATCCGCGAGGCCGATCACCTCGTGGACCTCGGTCCCGGTGCCGGCCGCCACGGCGGCGAGGTGGTCTATCAGGGCAACTTCGCCGGCCTGATGAAGTGTGAGCGCTCACTCACCGCCGCCTACCTCTCCGGCCGCGAGAAGATCGCGGTGCCGCAGCGGCACAAGGTCGCCGCCGGCGGCCCATGGCTCCGGATCCTGGGCGCCTCGGAGAACAACCTCCAGAACGTGGACGTCGCCATCCCCGTCGGCCACCTCGTCTGCGTCACAGGCGTCTCCGGCAGCGGCAAGAGCACGCTGGTGGATGAGGTTCTGCGCAAGCATCTGGCCCGCAAGTTCCACGGCGCCAAGGATCGCCCCGGCGCCTGCAAAAAAATCGTCGGCGCCGAGCACTTCGACAAGGTCATCGAGATCGACCAGAGCCCCATCGGCCGCACGCCGCGCAGCAATCCCGTCACCTACACCGGCGCCTTCACACCGATCCGCGACCTCTTTGCCGCCACCCCGGCCGCCAAGGTGCGCGGCTACAAACCCGGCCGTTTCAGCTTCAACGTCAAGGGCGGCCGCTGCGAGGTCTGCAAGGGAGATGGCGTGCTCTGTCTGGAGATGCACTTCCTGCCGGACGTCTACGTCACCTGCGAGCAGTGCGGCAGCCGACGCTACAACCGCGAGACGCTTGAGGTGCGCTACAGCGGCCGTAACATCGCAGAGGTGCTAGACCTCACTGTGGACGAGGCGCTGGAAATCTTCGCCGCCATCCCCGCCATCGCCGCCAAGCTGCGCACGCTCTCCGAAGTCGGCCTCGGCTACATCCACCTCGGCCAGGCTGCCACCACGCTCTCCGGCGGCGAGGCGCAGCGCATCAAGCTCGCCGCCGAACTCAGCCGCCGCGCCACCGGCCGCACGCTCTACCTGCTGGATGAGCCCACCACCGGCCTGCACTTCGCCGATGTGCACAAGCTGCTCGAGGTGCTCCTGCGCCTGCGCGAGGCCGGCAACACGGTCGTGGTGATCGAGCATAATCTGGACGTAATCAAGTGCGCGGACTACATTATTGACCTCGGCCCCGAGGGTGGCCCCGAGGGTGGCACGATCGTGGCAGCCGGCACCCCCGAGGAAGTCGCCAGCTGTGCGGCGTCGCATACGGGTCGATTTCTAAGAAATGTTTTGTGAAGGCTCGAACGATGGAATGCGGAGTGCAGAGGGCGGCGTGCGGAGTTTTTTCTTCCGTATGCCGAACTTTGTTTTCGGTTTTCGGTTCTCCGTTTCTCCAATCCGCATCCCGCATCTTGTTCCTGCTCGCGGCTGTAGCCGTTTCCGCGGCGCACGCCGCAGACGCGGATCTGGTCGCGGCGCGCAATGCCGTGCACGATCACCTCTATTCTGTGGCGGCACGGCATGCCGACGCGTTTCTCCAGGATCCACAGACGCTGCCGGCGGAGCGCGTCGAGGCACTGCAGCTCCTGCTGCAAGCCCTGGCCGAGCAGCATAGCTACGACGAGTTGCTGGCACGGCTCGACACATGGTCCGCCGTCGTCCATGCCTCGACCAACGCCGGGGCCTTCGTGTTCTGGCGCAGCCTGGGATTACTCGAGACCGGCAAACCACGGGAATGCCTCGAAGCCGCTACCGCAGCCCTCGCCCAGAAAATGCCACCGGAAAATGCCGATGCGCTGCAGCGCCTTGCGGCGCGCGCGCGCCTGGCGCTGGGCGATGCTCCTGCCGCATTCGCCACCTACGCGGAAGTCGATCGACGCTCCACCAACCCCGTCACCCGCGCCGAGAATCTTCTCGAATGGGCCCACGCGCTCGACGCAGCCGGCCGCGTGGGCGATGCCCTTGGCGTGCTCGTGCGCCAGATGGAATTGCACGTCACCGGCCCGGTAACCGACTCCGGCCGGCTGGCCTACGGTCGCCTGCTCGCGCGCCAGCAGCGTACGGCAGATGCTGAGTTCACGCTGCGCACCCTCGCGCAGAACATCTCGGCCGCAGAGTTCGACCGCGTCCAGGCCTGGATTGAGGTCTCGCAGCTTGCGTTCGACGGCGGCCACACGAACGACGCAATCGTTGCCGCGCGCCTCGCAGACGAACTGGCTACGCGCGTGGAGTCCCGCAAGCTCGCGGGGTTCCGGCTCGCAGACCTGCTCTTCTCCCAGCCGAGTACACTCGACGAAGGCGTCATACGGATGAAGGCCTACGTGCGCGCCTTCCCGGATGGCCCCTCTGCCAGCGCCGCACAGTTCCGCCTCGCGGAGGCGCTCCTGCGCCAGGATCGTTGCGAGGCTGCCGCAGCCGAATATCGCGTCTTTCTCGAAACCTTCGGTGGCGACCGCAGCCGCGAGGCTGCCGCCATGGAGGGGTTGGGCGTGGCGCTCTTTCGCCTGGGGCGTTACAGCGAGGCTGCCAATACGTTGCTAAAGGCCGGCGAGCGAACCTCCAACGACCTCTCGCGCGCCTCCTGCTTTTTCCAAGCCGGGGATGCGCTGCTGGCCGCAGGCCAGTTCCGTCAGGCGGCCGACACCTACCGCCGCGTCTACACCGACTATCCCTACGCCGCGCAGGCGACGCGAGCGACCTTCCAGGCGGCCGACTGCCTTGAGCGCGCAGGCGACGCCGACGGCGCGCAGTCCACCTTCGCTCTGGCCGCCTTGCGCAGCGACCGCAGCGACCTAGCCGTGCAGGCGCTCCTGCGCCTGGCCGCACTGCAGGCGTCGCGCGCGCAGGTGGACCAGGCAATCGACACCTACACGCGCGTCCTAGGTGCCACCACCAACGCCGCCGCGCGCGGCGAGGCCCTTATGGGGCGCGGCCGCACGCACTACCGTGCCTACCATTTCGACGCGGCCGCGCTTGATTTTAAGGCCGTGTCGGAGGCGCTTCCCACGCAGCGCGACGAGGCCGAATTCCTCCGCACCATGTGCCTCTATGGCCAGGGGCGCGACGAGGAGGCCCGCGCGACCGCCGTCGCGTATCTCGGCGCGTTCACCAACTCGCCGCAGCTCTCCGAAATGGTCCTGTGGCTGGCGAAGTTCGACTACAACCGCAATCGCCTTGACGAAGCCGGTCGACGACTGCTCCAGTATGCCGACAACTGGCCGCGCGGCGCCTGGGCCGATGCCGCTGTGCTCTGGGCCGGCCGCGTGGCCTTCCGGCGCACCGACTACACCAATGCCGTCAACCTCATGTCGCGCCTACAGCGCGAATACCCGCAGAGCCCGCGCTTCGCAGAAAGCCGCTTCGTGCAGGGCGACGCCCTCTTTCAGCTCGCCCGCTACGACGAGGCCGCGCTGGTTTTCGACGAGATTATCGGTCGATATGCCGACAGCGACTGGGTTACTCCTGCCTGGGCGCGCAAAGCCGATAGTCTCTTTGCCCTCGGCAGCAACCGTCCCTCGCGCTATACCGAGGCGCTCAAAGCCTACCGCGAGGTGCTGGCCCGACGCGATGCCACCTCCGAAATGACCCTCCAGGCCGAGTTCAAGATCGGCCGCTGCCTGCAGAAGAAACAGCAGATCGATGCTGCCATCGACCAGTACTACAGCCACGTCGTCCTGCGCTACCTTGACGACCGCCAGAAAGGTGTCTCCTACTCCGAAGCTGCCAGCGCCTGGTTCGTGCAGGCCGCCTTCCAGGCTGCGGAACTTCTGGAGCAGAAAAAAGATTTCGACCAAGCCGAGCGCATCCTGAACCGGGTAATTCAGTCCAACGCACCCGGTCACGAGGAGGCGTTGCAGCGCATTCAGAGACTGCGAAACGGATCCCGATAAGTATCCAAGAATTCAGAATCCATCCCCACTGTCCTTGTATTCTGATCGTCTGAACGCCCCAGAAGCGAGACACCATGAACGCAATCAACTGGTTTACCCAAGGCGGCCCCGTACTGTGGATCATCCTGGTCTGCGGGCTGGCGGCCGTGCTGGTCTTTCTGGAGCGCATGCTCCACCTACGGCGCGCGGCCATCAGCCACCGTGACTTCCTGCAAGGTGTCTGCAACGTGCTTGACCGCGGCAACCCGGATGAGGCCGTCCAGATCTGCGAGGAGGCACCCGGCCCGGTTCCAGCCCTGATCCGCGCCGCCATTCTTCATCGCCATGAACCGCGACACACGCTCGCGGAAGCGATCGGCAACGTGGGACGCGCGGAGATCGCCCGTCTGGAGCGGCGCGTGTCCATGGTCGCCACGATTGGCCAGATTGCGCCACTGCTCGGCCTGCTCGGCACGGTTTTCGGCATTCTGGAAACGGTCGTGGTCCTGCGCGACCAGCAGCCGCTGATCGACGCCGTACGCGTCACCGACGGCCTGCTGCGCGCCCTCATCACCACCGCCGCCGGCCTGATCGTCGCGGTGCCGTGCTTTGTCATGCACAACCTGCTGCTAGTCCAGATCGACCGTCTGGTGCTCGATATGGAATCCGCCGAGACCGAAATCATCGCCCATCTGACGTCCCGGCACGTCGCGGAGAAGAAGTCGCCGTGAAGGAACTGAAGGGACATTGGGGCAAGTGGCGCAGCGAAGCGCTGCGCACCCGCTTCAGCCGCGGGGGCTGGGGCGGCCGCGCCCTCTTCGCCGCCGCGCCCTGGATCAACCTCGTGCTGCTGGCGGGGTTGCTACTGATCGTCGACAAACGCATCCTCGTGCGCCCCGGCGTGGTCTTTGACCTGCCGAACGCGCCGTTCCGCGAAGGGATGCGCTATGGCCTCACTGCTGTGATGATCCCGGTGGCGCGCACCAATGGCATGGAGACGATGGTCTTCTTCGACGACGAGCCCTTCGCCCTCGGCGCGCCAGCCCGCCAGGAACAACTCGCAGGACGCATCCGCAGCCGCGTTGCGCTTGAGCCGCGCCGCGAACTGCTCCTGCTCGCAGACCGCCGCATTCCCCACGGTGATGTCATGACTGTGGTCAACCTCGCCCGTGAAGTCGGCGTCAGCCGCGTGAATGTCGCCACGAAGCCGGATTGAATGGGGAAGGTGTGTAGGCTGTCAGAAAAAATGTCGAATAACGAACCAGGAATGACGAATGTCGAAGTTGCTGCCGCCTTCCTGATTCGATATTCCTAGTTCGACATTCTGCCGTTGCAACCAAACAAATGAACCGCCCCTCCATCATCGCCCCGCGGCCGCCAATTGGCACGCTGCCGGACTGGGTTCACCCGGCCCGGCGGCCAGTGCGGTTCTGGTCGCCTGTGGCCACGGTGTTCGGCGTGACGCTTCTGCTGATTCTGTGCTGGCCCGGTCACCGTCATGCTGAGACGCGTTTGAATAACCTGCCGGAGGCGACCGCCTCCTACGTGCTGTTGGAAGGCTCCTACTCCGCGCTCCCCGGTAATCCACTCGGCAACCCGTGGCCAGGCCCCGGAAGTTCCTCGCTCCCCGAGCGTGATGACACGATCCCCGCGCGCCACCTGCCGTCGCCGAAATACTCGGGGCTGATCAGCCTGCTGCCGTGGACGCCAGCACAGCCCGCGTTTCCGTCCAACGCCCCGCCAAACCTGGCACACCGCCCTGTGACGGATGCGCTGACCGAGCTCGCGCCAGCCGGCGGCGGCATGAGCCTCTCGCTTGCGTCCGGCCTGCAGCGCGCCGGTTTCCACTTCGACCTGCCAGCCGACCTCCCCACCAACCACCCGGTCGACGCGCGGTTCTATGTCGAGCTCGACAACTCTGGCAGCGTCGTCCATCTCCTGGCCGAGCCGAGCGATAATCCCGTTGCCGCCCGCCTCCTTGAATCCGCCATCAGCAAGGGCCGCGGTGCCCGCGCCGGCGGCGGACAGGTTCAGGTATCGTGGGGAAAATAAGGCACAATGGCTCTTCCTACCCCCGAAAAAGCGCGCCGAGTTTCTTGCCGAGGAGGAGGCTGCTGCCGAGTATGGCCACGGCGAGGAAGGCCATGGCCCAGGCGCCGAGCGCGGCGGCAAGGTAGCGCCCCACGCCGATGAGCTGGAACAGCTCGAAGATCGTCTTGGTAATCGGATAGTACTCCATCTTCTGCGCGAGGATGAGGCTATCGGAGACCTCCAGCATGCTGAACGCGAAAACCAGCAGCACGCCGGCGATCAGGTTCGCGGCGATCAGCGGCGCGGTCACGCGGCGCAGCACGGTCAGCGGTGGCGCGCCCAGGTTGTCCGCTGCCTCTTCCAGCGTCACGGACGTCTGGCGCAGCCCGGCCACAGCCGCGCGCACCAGGAACGGCAGGCGGCGCACAGCATAGGCGATTACAAGGAAGAGTGTGGGGTTGGTCTGCACGTCGAGCGCGGCTGCCAGCGCCGGCAGTGCTCGCACGGTTGGCAGTGCGGTCAGCGTATGGCTGAGCGCCAGGAACCCGAACGCCATGACCAGGCCGGGGACCGCCAACGGCATCATGGCCAGCGTGTCAAGCGCGCCGCGCACCGGCAGGCGCGAGCGCGCCACCACCCAGGCGATCGCCACGCCCAGCACCACGTTCAGCGCCACGGCCAGCGCGGAGAAAACCAGGCTGTTGCGGATACCGTTGAGCGTCATGGCATGACCCAGCGCGCCATCGTAGTTGGCACCGGTGAAGATTGCCGGCAGCGCGGTGCGGTACCAGGAGCCGGGCTGCGAGAAGCTGGTGAGCACCACGCCGGCATGCGGCAGCAGCGCCAGCGCAGTTACCGCCGCAAACGGCAGCAGCGCCAGCGCGGCGCGCCAGCCGCGCAGCTCGCGGGCCGTGTGCGCTACCGCGGCGCGCCCCTGCATAGCGTGAGCGCGGCGGCCGAAAAGCAGGCGGCCGCCGGAGTAGAGCAGCACGCTGGTGACCAGCACCACGCTCACCAGCGCGTAGGGGAACGGGCTGGCGCCAATCTCCTTGAGCTCATCGAAAATCTGCACCGCGGCGCAGCGCGTATAGTTGAGCATCAGGGGGGTGCCCAGCTCGGTGAAGCTCGCGATAAAGACCAGCGTGCCGCCGGCAAAAAGCCCCGGCATGGCCAGCGGCAACGTGATGCGCCAGAACGCGCGCCACGGCCCGCAGCCGAGGTTGGCGGCAGCCTCCTCCATGGCCGGGTCGATGTTGGCCAGCGCGGCTGCGACGTTCAAGTAAAGAATCGGATAGAGCGCCAGCGCCTGCAGCGCGATCACGCCCCCCACGCGCCAGCGCCCGAGCCAGTCCACGGGACCGAGCCCGCACAGCGCGTTGAGCGCGCCGTACGGGCCGAGAATCTGCAGCAACCCGATCGCACCAACGAATGGCGGCAAGATCATCGGCACCAGAATCAATGCGCCAAAGATTCCGCGCCCCGCGAAACGACAGCGGTGCGCCAGCCATGCCAGCGGTACGGCCAGCAGCGCAGCCAGCAGCGTCGAGCCGGCGGCAATGACGCAACTGTTGCGCAGCCCCTCGGCGTAGATTGGGTTGCGAAAGACATCCAGCAGGTAGCGGAATGTCCAGTGGCCGTTGACGTAAAAACCGCCAGCCACCACCTGGCAGACAGGACCCACGAATAGGAGGGCCAACAGGCCAGCCAGTACGGCAAACAGAAACCAGGCTGTGCGGTTGCTAAGCATCGTTCCGAGGTGGAACGAAAGTACACCGGGCCGAGGGGAAGCGCAAGATTACAGAGGCTTGCTCAAGTGGGTAAGAAGTTTTTGAGGTAGGGACGGTTCTCCGAACCGTCCGCGGACGCCTCGGAGAGGCGTCCCTACCGATCCGATCGTATTACGCCTGCCTAGCTGAAAAAAGTCGCCCGGCATCACGAGGATGTCGGGCGCGAGCTGATCGGCCAGTGACAGGATGACTGTTGCCGTTAGGCGTTGATCCTATTTCGTCACCAACCTCGAGTTCTGACTTTAATATAAGCACAGCCTGTGCCAGCAAGCGGAAGGAAAACCAAATCATGGATCACGCGGGTAAATTGCAGGTCCTGGCGCAATTTTCGGGTGACGTTCGACCCATCTGCCGGTTGATTCGGCTGTCTCTTTTCGGCGCGAGACAAGCTTCGGACAGGACGCGCGGGACACCGTGAAACAGCCGCACCAGGAAGGGCCGTCACGGATCGATATTTTCGAGCGCCAGCGTGTCAAAATTGATACGTCTATAATAGCAATTGCGTGGCGCGCCCTGGAGATTCCTGGTGTGGCAAATGCCGCCGCGGCGGGGGCGCACGATGTACAGCAAGGAGTTCTGCTCGCAGTTGACACGTGCCTCGATGAGGTCGAACATTTCGCCCGAGGTTTTCCCCTTCTCCCACAGCTCGTTTCGCGAGGTGCTCCAGAGGATCAGCGTTCTCTCGGCGAACGCCTTGCGCATGGCCAGCTCGTTGGTGTAGGCCACGAGGATCACCTCATGTGTGTCCGCATGCTGAATGGCAACCGGGATGCTGTCCTTGCACTTCTCGGCGATCTTGGTGATCTTGGCAAAATCGAGCGTCAACCGGCTTCCCTCTTCGAGTTCCTTCATGCTGGCTTCCCTCCCAGGAGCAGATCCATGAATTCGCGCCCCTTCAGCGCGCCCAGCGCGCCGTGAAGGCAGGCTTCTTCGTCGTATGTCTGCACGCCATCCGGCTGCCAGCCGGCGTGGCGCACAGCCACCGGCACCGGCGTGCGGGTATGCTTTCCGGTCCGGATCGGCACCGGATGGTCTGGCAGCACGGCCAGGGTCACGGACGGATCCACGGCCGCCAGCACGCGGCCGACCAGCCGTCGGTCAAAGTCCTCGATGACCCGGACCTTCAGCCTGGCGTCCTGCGCATGCGAAACCTCGTCCGGCGCCTCGACATGTACGAAGACGAAATCGTGCGAGCGGATCGCCTCGATCGCGGCGTCGGCCTTCCCCTCGTAGTTGGTATCGATGTAGCCGGTGGCGCCCGGCACGCGGATCACGTCCATGCCCATGCAGCGGCCGAGACCGTTGATCACATCCACGGCGGAGATCACGGCCGCGGAGACGCCGTAGCACTCGGTGAGCTTGTGGATCGCACCGGCGCGGCCGCCGCTCCACGGCCAGATGGCATTGGCCTGGAAATCCTGGAGCACAACCCGAGCGCGGGCCATGAGGTCGCGCAGCACAACGGCGGTGCGCTCCCCGGCCGGCGACTTGGCGCGCGGCAGGTGCTCGGCCACGGGGTTGCCGTGGTTATCGTCCGGCTTGTCGCAAGCCACCTCCGGGCTGAACTCCGGTCCGGAGAGGATCAGCAGGTTGCGGTAGCTCACGCCGGTGTGAAAGCGGATTTTCTCCGCGCCCAGCGCGGCATTGAGCTGTGCCACGGCGCGCGCGGCGTCCGCGCGAGATATCTGTCCGCCGGAGTAGTCGCGTAGGATGCCGTCCGCATCCACGGTCACCAGATTCATCCGGAAGGCGAGATCGTGCGCGCCAAGGACAATCCCCTGGCTGGCAGCCTCGAGCGGTCCGCGGCCGCACAGCTCGGTCCGCAGGTCGCAGCCGAGTACGGACATGTTGGCCACGTCGCTGGAAGTTGGAAACCCTTCGGGGAGGGTCAGCAGGGTGCCGGAGCGCCCCTCGCGAGCAATGCGGTCCATGGCCGGCTTCTGCGCGGCCTGCAGCGGCGTGCGGTTGCTCAGCTCCGGCACGGGCTCGTCGGCCATACCGTCACCGAGAAACACAATTACTTTGCGCTTGGCGCCCATGGCAAGCGGGAGTGTTGCAAAGGCAGGGATGGCTGTCAACGGGGGCGGACACGAAGATGGAGAAGTTTCACGAAGAAGCTGGCCGCGGTCGCGTCGCGCAAATGTGCGGCACAACCGGACTCTTCGTGCCTTTCAGATGCTTTCCTTTTCTTCGTGTCCTCTTACCAAATCAGCAGCTTTACCGCCGCAGCTGCGGCCAGGAGCTCGGCCACGAGGGCAAACGCCTTTTCCGGCAAACGCTTGGCAAACCGCACGCCCAACCACGCGCCGATCAGAATCAGCGGCAGCAGCATGGCGTTCAGCGTCAGCGACGGGAGTGTAATCAGTCCCAGCGCCACGCTGAACGGCACCTTGAAAAAGTTAAGCAGGAAGAAATACCACGCGCTTGTCCCGAGGAATCCGTTCTTCGGCAGCCCCATGGCCAGGAAGTAGATGACCATGATCGGCCCGGCCGCGTTGGAAACCATGGTCGTAAATCCGGCCAGGATGCCGATTGCGGCGGCTAATACGTAGAACTGCGAAATCCGGTCGCGCAGTTGCGGCTGCTGCGACAGCCAGACGTTGCCGGCCACCAGTGTCAGCACGATGCCGCCGATCAGTGGCCGGATCTGCGCGTCGCCCAGCCGCCCCAGCGCCACGGTGCCGAGCAGTACGCCGGCTACGGCCCATGGCGCCAGCCGCAGGATGTGGCGCCACGAGGCGTGGAGGTGGTAGTACCCCACAGCGCAGATGTCGCCCGCAATCAGCATCGGCAGGATCGTCCCCGTGGACTGCCTCGCCGGCAGCACCAGCGCCACCAGCGTCACCGCCAGAATGCCGAGCCCCGGCAGGCCGGTCTTCGACACGCCGACGATCACCGCGGCGGCGGCAAGAATGAGCCATTGCAAGAGTTCGATGTGCATGCTTCTAATTCCAGGACCGCTGAGTTTTCCTGCGGGCCTCAGGAAATAATATCGTTTCGGTGTACATTTTTTGGGAACCGGGACTGTCGGCGGTTTTGGTTGGGCATTCGCGGCCGCTGGCTGACCAGTCTTGAAACCACCGGCCGCGCACAAGCTACACCATGCGCCTCGGCAGGCGGGACGCCTGCACCACGATTCCGCGGCCATCCTCCTGCGCCAAGGCTCCGGCGGACAAGCCGGCCGCGGCTACAGTATCCTCTGTGGTCTCTGCTCTTCTCAGAGCCCTCTGTGTCCCCACTCTCGCTTTATGCGTTCGCGGTCCGCTCCGCGGGCGGCCGGGTGGCGTAGGCCAGGACCGCGGCAGCCACCAGCATGCCCGCGCAAATCGTGTAGGCCATGCTGTACGATCCCAGCAGGTCGCACACACGGCCGCCGAGCAACGAACCCAGGACACCCGCCACGCCAAAACCGGTGAAGACGCAGCCGTAGTTCACACCTAGATTGCGCAACCCGTAGAAATCAGCCGTGGCAGCGGGCATCAGCGTGAAGATGGCGCCGTAGCAGACCCCGGTGAAGGACGCACCCAGCGCCACGGTCAGCGGCGTGCGATAGTGGAGGAAGAGCAGCATGTTCACGGCTTGCAGCACAAAGGCAATGACCATAGTGTTCGTGCGTCCGATGCGGTCCGAGATCGCGCCGGAGCCAAACCGCCCCAGCGTGTTGAAGGCCGCCAGCAGCATCACGGGGATAAACCCCGCCTCCCACGACGCCTGTTCCTTGGCAATGATGGCCACGTTCGAGATGATCATCAGTCCGGCCGCGGCGGCCAGCACGTAGATGAGCCAGAGGAGGTAGAACTGCGGCGTGCGCAGCATGCCCGGCCAGTCGACATCGCGGCGCGACACCGCAGCGGCCCGGGGCACAGCAGTCACAGTCCTGGCCACCAGCTGATAATCCGCGGGCGGATTGCGCAGAAGCTGGGCCAGAAGCGCCACCACGATTGCCGCGCCGATCCCCAGGATCAGGAAGGTGCTGGGAATGTCCGTCGTTTTCAGCAACCACTGGGTCAGTGGCGACATGTAGACCGCCGCCAGCCCCACGCCGCTGACCACAATGCCCGTGATCAGCCCTTTGCGTGCCGCAGGAAACCACTTCACCGCCGCTGGCGTTGTCGCGCAGTAGCCCAACCCGATCCCGATGCCGCCGACCACGCCGAATGTCAGCACCATGAGGAACGGCTCGTGCGCCAGCGCCGAAAGGGCCAATCCCAGCCCGAGCAGAATGCCGCCGGACATCGCCACCCAGCGCGGCCCGAGCTTGTCCTGCGCGCGGCCGGCAAAGACCATGGTCAGCGCGAAGGCTGCGGTCGACATAGCGAACGGCAGCGCCGCCTGCGTCTTGTTCCAATGCCACTGCACCACCAGCGCCTTGCCCATGACGCTCCAAGCATACAGCACGCCCAAGATCAGATTCACACCCAGGCCCGCCAAGGCCACTGTCCAGCCGCGCAGGTTCCCTTTCATGCCCCACCCCTTTCCGACGCTCCATCCGGCAAGCCCATTCAACAACATTTCCCGTACTATTCCGTTTTCCGAATCCGCCTGTCAAAGCTTTTCCCCCTCCCAACTTGACTGTCGTGGCGCCCACATCTACAGAAACCTCTGTGCTCTCAACTCGCCTCTCTGAGTCCGCTGTGTCCAAACCGCTTGCACCCACCCATGCCTTCGTGCCCTTCGCTCGCCCTTCCCTCACTTCGTGTCCTCTCAATCTGGTGACCTACTTGACACCTGCCGCCCCAACGCCCGACACTGGAACCATGACCGATGCGCTGCGCGAGAAGCTGCGGGACCTGCCGGACAAGCCCGGCTGCTATCTCTTTCGCAGCCGTAGCGGCCGGATCATCTATGTCGGCAAGGCAGTCTCGCTGCGCCGGCGCGTGCAGAGCTACTTCCGCGCCCACACGCTGCGCCACGCGCCGCCTAAACTGCGCAGCCTGGTCAACAGCGTCGTGGACCTCGACATCCTTGTGGTCCGCAACGAGGACGAGGCGCTGCTCACCGAGAGCCACCTCATCAAGCAGCACCGGCCGCGCTACAACATCCTGATGCGCGACGACAAACGCTTTCTCGCGATCCGCGGCGACCCGCGCGACCCTGTGCCACGTTTTACTACCAGCCGCCTCGTGCGCGACGACGGCGCCCGCTACTTCGGCCCCTTCCCCTCCGACACAGTTGTGCGCCTCACGCTCGATTTCGTCGAGCGCCGCTGGGGGATCCGCAAGTGCCCGCCGCTCGTGCCAGACCAGGAAACCTACGCCCACTGCATCAACGACATCGTGCGCTTCTGCTCCGCACCCTGCGTCGGCCGCATCTCGCCCGAGGAATACCGCGTGCGCTTCGCCGAGGCCTGCGCGTTCCTGGCCGGCGAGCGGGTGCAGATCCTGTCCGAAGTGGAGGCGCAGATGCTGGCTGCGGCCGCGGCCCGCCAGTTCGAAAAGGCGGCAAAATTGCGCGACACGTTCCTGGCGTTACGCGAGATGGTCCGCCGCCGCGCGCGCGTAGTCGCCACGCCGGAGATGCGCGCCGATGACGCCCGCCGTGGACTCGACCAGCTCCGCGAACTGCTCGACCTCGCGGCGCCGCCGCGCGTGATCGAGGCGTTCGACATCTCCAACATTCTCGGCTCGCTCGCCGTGGCCTGCATGGTCTGCGCCGTGGACGGCATCCCCGACCGCCGGCGCTACCGCCGTTTCCGCATCCGCACCGTGCCCGGCGCCGACGACCCGGCCATGATGGCGGAAGTGGTCTCGCGGCGGTACCGCCATGGGAAAGTACAAAACAAGGACACAGAGATCATAGAGGAAGACAGAGATCACAGAGATCGCCCGAACTGCGGTCGGTATTCCGGCCGCAGCAAATATGCTCTGTGTCCGCCATCTTCCTCTGTGCCCTCTGTGTCCACCCCCTCGTCGCTCTTTTTGCCAGACCTTGTTCTGGTCGACGGCGGCGTCACGCAGGTTCGCGCCGTGCGCGCCGCGCTGGCCGCGTTGGGGCTGGGCGCCCTTCCCGTCGCCGGTCTGGCCAAGGAGCAGGAGGCCATCGTGCTGGATAACGGCCAGCCTCCGCTCGTGCTGGCGCGCAATGCCCCGGCGCTGCAGGTGCTGCAGCGGTTGCGCGACGAAGCCCACCGCTTTGCCATCGACTATCACCGCCGGCTGCGTAACCGCCGTATCCGCGAATCCGCGCTCGACGAAATTCCCGGCATCGGCCCCCACCGCAAGCAGACACTCTTGAAAACCTTTGGCTCCGTCTATCGGCTCGCCCGCGCACCAGTGGCGAAGATTGCCGCCGTTTCCGGCATCGGCCCGGAACTTGCCGCTGCCATCCTCCGCGCCGTGGGCAGCGAGAGGCCTTTGGACACAGGGGCCACTGAGGAAAAATGAGAACATAGAGAAGACCGTACGCTGCGGCTTTCGGCCGCGGAACGACAACACACTCTGTGCTCTCATCTCCCCCTCTGCGCCCTCTGTGTCCCTAACCCTGTCTTATCCTTTCTTTTCTCCGCCTGTGGTTCGCGCTATCCTTTCCGCATTACTTGCACATGACATCTCTACGGCAAAAACTCCGCTGGATTTTCCCCACCCTGCATCCCGGTGACGGCTGGCGCACGGGCATGGTTCTGGCACTGTTTGCCGCAGGCGTGCAGGTCGTGTTTCTGCTGGAGACCGCCGACGCGTTCTTCTACCGCTACCCCGTCGTCGATGCTGCCACCTATTACTACCAGGCGCTCGGCATCCAGCAGGGGCAGGGCACGGCCGGCGTCTTCTGGCAGCCGCCAGGGTATCCGCACCTGCTGGCGATCTTCTGCACTCTCGGCCACGGCAGCGTGTTCGTCGCCCGCGCCGCACAGGCGCTGTTACTGGCGCCGCTGACCGCGGTGCTACTTTGGCGCGTCGGCCGCCGCGTGCTACCGCCGGTCTGGTCCTGTGCCGCTGCGCTGACCGCCAGCCTGACCGGTCCCCTGCTCTTCTACCAATCGCAACTGCTCGCGGCCGCGCCGGCGGCCGCGCTCGTACTGGCCGCACTGCTGCTGGCGCTACGCGCCATGGAACAGCCGTCCCTCTCCCGCTGGCTGTTGGCCGGTGCGGCAAACGGCCTTGCCATGCTGTTCGTGGCCACCACGGCAGCGCTGGTTCCGGTGCTGGCATGTTTTGCCTGGACAAATTCCTTATGCGGGCGGGACGCCCGCGCTCCCAGGTCCCACGTAGTTGCGCTGCTGTTGGGAATGCTGCTCGTGGTGACACCCGTGGCCTTGCGCAACTATGACGTCTGCGGCCGATGGGTTTGGGTCTCGAACAACAGCGGCATCAACTTCTACATCGGCAACAACCGGAACTGGGATGTCTCGCTCACCGTGCAGCCGGGTTTCGACTGGGAAAAACTCCTGCGCATCCCCTATCTGCAACACGGCGCCCGGACACCGGTCGAAGCCGACAGCTATTTCAGCCGCATGGCGTGGGTGGAGACACGACAGGCACCGGTCTCGTTCGCCACGCGCCTGGCGCGCAAGGCGCTGGCCTTCTGGCACGGCCGTGAGCTTCCGCGCAACCTCGACATCTATGGCTGGCGCGCAACCTCCTATTTGCTGGCGGCGACGGTCTGGCGTGCGGGAATCTTCTTCCCCTGCGGCCTGCTTGTGCCGCTGGCGCTGGTAGGCGCCTGCGCCTTGCGGCGCAACCGCGCCGGCGCGCTGCTGATGGCCGCAGCTGTGGCGTTCGGCCTGCTCGTGGCGCTCTACTTTCCCTGCTCGCGCTACCGCGTGCCGATCCTGCCGGTGGTCGTCCTGCTCGCCTGCGCCGGCGTCAAAGCCCTGGCGGACGCGATCCGCTCAAAAGCCTGGCCGCAGGCCGGCACGCTGGTGGCGCTGGTGCTGGCCGCTGGCCTGACGGCAAATTTGCCGTTCGCATGGCCGACCGATTCGATCCGCTACGATGCGCACCTCTGGAACGCTCTCGGCGTGGCGGCGGATGTCCGGGGCGATCTGGCTACAGCCAAGCATTGCTACGAGGAGGCCGTGTACCGCGATCCGACATTGGCAGACGCGCGCTTCAACCTCGGCTCCGCGTTTACACGCCAGCACGACACCCCGCGCGCCGAGGCCTGCTACGAAGCGGCAATCGCCGCACGGGCCGACCACGACAAGGCACGCGTCAACCTGGCCATCCTCCTCGCGGAGCGTGACGAGATTGCCGGCGCGCTGCACCAGCTCGTTATGGCCGAGACATTCAACCCGCTCAACGCCGAGGCGTTCGCCAATCATGCCGCCGTCCTCCAGCGCGTCGGCCGCAGCCGGGAGGCGCTGGAGATGCTCGCCCGCGCCGCAACGATCGACCCGGGCAAATACCGGGGCAAATGCCAACGAATGGAACAGGCGCTGAGAAAATAATCCCCATGCCTTCGTGGACCGACAAAGCCGACCTCGTCATCTCCTGCGCCCGCGGCCTGGCTCCCTATGCCGCGCAGGAACTGACCCAGCTCGGCTACGCCATTGGCGAAACCGGCGAGACGATGGTCTCGGTGCGCGGGTCGCTTTTGGACGCCATGCGGCTGAACCTCTGGCTGCGCACCGCGCACCGCGTGCTCTGGCCGCTCGGAGCGGCACAGGCGCGCACGCTCGACGAGATGTACGCCGTCGTGAAGCGGATCGCCTGGGAGGACTGGCTCGAGCCGGACGGCTATTTCACAGTCAACACCGCAGTCTGGACCGAGTCGATCCGCGACACGCGCCTGCCGGCGCTGCGCGCCAAAGACGCCATTGCGGACCGCATGCGAGAGGCGTGCGGCCGGCGGCCGGATGCGGGACCGGAGTTCACCGGCGCGGCCATTTTCGTCTACTGGCGCGAGCAAGATCTGCGCATCTACCTCGACACCACGGGTGAGCCGCTCTCGAAGCGCGGCTACCGCAAGCTCCCTGGAAAGGCGCCACTGCAGGAGACGCTCGCCGCAGCCTGCATCCTCGCCACCGGCTGGGATAGCTCGACACCGTTTCTCGCGCCCATGTGCGGCAGCGGCACGCCTGCCATCGAGGCCGCACTCATCTCCCAACGCCGCGCGCCGGGCATCTTCCGCGACCGATACACGTTCATGGGATTGAAGGGGTTTCGGGCCACAGAGGATGGCATGAGCCCAAAGAGAATAACCGGCGCAACGGCGCAGGGCGCCGCCGGCCCATCCCCCTCTGCGCCCTCTTCTTCCCCTCTGCGCCCTCTGTGTCCAAACACCTACTGGCAGACCTTGCGCGCAGAGGCGCGGAAGCAGGAGCGTGCAGAAGGGCTACCGCCAATCATTGCCACGGACATCGATCCGCTGGCCGTGGAGATTGCCAAACAGAATGCCGAGGCCGCGGGCGTGCAGGAGAAGATCGAGTTCGACGCCTGCGACTTCGCCTACACGCGCATTCCAGCCAAGCCGGGCGTGGTTTTTCTGAATCCGGAGTACGGTGCGCGCATGGGTGACGCCGCGGAGTTGGGGAATCTCTACTTCCGCATCGGTGATTTTTTCAAACAGCGCTGCTCCGGGTGGCGCGGGTTCGTCTTCACCGGGAACCTGGAACTCTCGCGCAAGATCGGTCTGCGCAGTGCCAGCCGCAAGATTTTCTTCAATGGCCCCATCGAATGCCGCCTCGTGGGATTCGAGCTCTACGATGGGACGAAACGCAGGGACAAGGGCGCGGAAACAGATTCGTCCGGGTCATAATTGTGCCATCCGGCGATTCATCCTCCGGTTCTGGTGGCGCGTCGTGTTCAGCTCCGGCCCTGGTGCTCCTGACCCACTCATGTGCAACGCAGGTGCGCAACCTCAGCGATGTGCACGATTGGCATGGTCATCACGGCGTATCCGCCCACCACCGTAAAGGGAATTGTTTGTTTTGCCCGCAACAACTCGACTGACTTGAGTTGCCGTCCTTCTGGTATCAGCACTCTGGCCTCCACATTCGGAACCGGCAGAAAATCCTGCCGCATGCGGCCGACGGTCGCATCCTTGAACCCGACATTGGCGCAGATCCAGAGTGCCAAGTCGCCTCCGGGCGCACGACGCAGCACCCCGTAAACCCCCTGGGGCGCGACAAGGCTAAACGGCTGCGGCGCGTCGACCCCCAAGTAGCGAACCATGGACGCCAGCATCCTACGCAGCGAGAGTATGCGGGTGGCCACATACTGCGCCTCCATGCTTCCAGCCACGTATATGGCCCGTCCTCGTCCGTATTGATTAACGACGATTGCGGCCCCAAGATTTTCCTGCGACTCGAGATTGCTTCCTTCTGCCAGAACAGTTGCTCCCGGCCAAGGTGTAACGGGAACCAGCTTCGAGTCACCCATCACAATCCTGCCCTCGTGATAGTCTCCGAGCGCCGGGTGCGATTGGGTAACCTGATAAAAGGTATCGGTCTGGCCATTCGGGGGCTCCCCTTTCATGTCCACACCCAGAATATCCCTTAATGCTCCGCCATCCCGCCGCAACTCGCCCTTGCCGTTGTAGAGTCCTGAATCATATGTGGCCAGCAGACCCCCTCCCTCCCTCACCCAATCAGCCAGCAGGCGGGCATCCTCGTCGGTAATGGCGGATGCCCCGCAGAGCGCAATGACCCGTTGACTCCTCAGCCACTCCGCGCTCAGTTCCGTGCTGGGATTGACATCGAAGCCGATGCGCTCATCGAGCATCACCAGTGCGAATCCTTCGCTCATCGTCACGTTCCAGCTCCGGCGATTCGTTCGCCAGAGCTCAAGAGACTCCGCGGTGGGGACGATGGTCAGGTAGGATTCCGGAACGCTATCCTTGAAGAGGTGTTCGGCTCGCTGCGCCAGGGCGAAGACTTCCTTGACCGGCTCCGTACTGCCGTCCCCAATCCCGTACAGCAGGCGGTTGACCGTGCAATACAACGGCATGTTCCCGCCTGCCAGGTCCGCAAACCCCTCCATCCGGATCTCGTCCCCATCCTCCAGGTTCATGCAGTGCGGCGCCCAGGGACGGGCATGCTGTGGCTCTCCATTGGCAGCCACGTCATAGCTACCCATATACGTTTGAGCCAGTTTTTGGGTGGGCCTGGCCATCGACGACCCCATCATCGCCCGCAACAGGCGCTGGTAAAACTGCTGGCTGTACTCCACCATGAACCCGTCCGAGTATCGATACTGCCTGTGGAATGTTCCGGGCTTCCAGGTAGCACCATTGTGGCAAAGGATGAATTTTCCGCTCCCGTGGATGATCCTGCGGAGGTCGGTCAGATCCTCTTCGGTCAGCTTGTTGGCCCAGTCGGCCCATGCTACCAGCGCCTTCCTGTCCACTTTGCGCGGCAAGCGCAACAGGTCGCGAACGTTGCGAAGCCGGTCGAGATCCATGCCGCTGAAGTTCGCGAAGTTGGTACGGCAATTCTCGCAGAAACAGATGTCCCGGTAGCCGCTGGGCGCGTCGAAGTAGACGCCGTCGATGTCATGCTCGCACAATTCGCGTGCCAGTTTACGTATCATCTGCCGATACGCATCCCCCGTGGCGCAGGTCTTGACTTCCTCCGCATTGCCGTATCCCCAATCCTGCCCACAGGGCCTTCCTTTTGCGTCGCGAAGCGCGTAAGCAGCATAGCGGGTATCCTTGACCAGCGCCTTGTCCATGCTGTTGGAGAGCACGCAGTAGCAATACAAGTGAAGGCCCGCACGCCGGCACTCTTGCGACACTTCGTCTATCAGATCCCTGTTACCCAGTTCCGGATAGGTTGGAAAGACCTTGCTCGGATAGCTGGCGCGATGTCCGATCGGCTGGAATCGCAGCACGTTTCCGCCAATCTCAGCGGCAAGATCAACAATGCGCCTAGCATCAAAATCCGTTACCTGCGGAAACACCGGCGGGCAATAGCCCTCAAAATAGACCGTTCGCGAATACCGTAGCCATTCCGGTGCGCAATACGGATCAGCTGGCGGGTTTTTCCCTGGAAAAACAACGGCGACGGGGGAAGTTGGCGTGCCCGGTGTCATTGCGGGATGGAGGTACGAAGCAGTACGAGGCGAGGGTCGCGGCCTCAAGGTCGGCGCCACCTTGTGTGGCACAGATTGACGGCAATCCAGGAAGTTTGTCCACAGGAAAAGAAAAATCTGCCCAGCATCCGGAACTTACACCAGAGACGCCACATCCGTCGGCAGTGGCACGGTAAACGTCATGGTTTTGCCTGTGTGCGGATGGCGGAAGATCAGGGACGCGCCATGCAACGCCATGCGGCGGATCGGAGAATGTTTGTTGCCGTACGCCGGGTCGCCGACAATCGGAAACCCCTCGTCCGCCAGGTGCACGCGGATCTGGTGCTTGCGACCGGTCTCCAGCCGCACTTCGACCAGGGTCCGCTGCGGCGAGCGTTTCAGGACCTTGATGTGCGTCACGGCCCGCTTCCCTTTGGCCGGATCGCGGGTCGAATAGCAGCGGAACGCTGCGTTTTCTGCCAGGAGCGATTCGACCGTGAATTCATCGCGTGGGATGCGCCCCTCGGTAACAGCCAGATACGTGCGCCCAGCTGAATGGTCTTCGAACTGCTTCTGTAAGGCAACCTTGGCCTCCGGCGTTTTGGCGAAAACAATCAGCCCCGATGCCTCGCGATCGAGCCGATGCACGATGAAGATGCGGGCCGCGCGGAACCGCCGCACGTGCTCCGTGAGCATGGCATACGCCGTGCGCTGCCGCTCCTTCTCCGTGGCAATAGTCAGCAGGCCGGCGGGCTTGCAGATCACAATCAGGTCCTGATCCTCGAACAGAAGTTCGATATCCGAGCGGCCGACAAAGTGACGGCGGGGTCTGGCTGGCTTGGCTGGCAAAATAACCCTTTCCGTGCGTAATGTGCAGTGACTACCGGCCGTAGCTACAAAATCCTCTGTGTCCAACTCGCTCGTCTATCCCTCGGCCGGCAAATCGAAGCCAAAGTAGCGCACAGCGTTGCGGTAACAGATGTCCTGCACGATGCCGCCGATCCAAGTGATGTCGTTGGGTATCTGGCCGGTGACGATGTCGCCGCCGAGCCGGTTGCAAAGGATGCGACGAAAATACTCGTGGCGCGGATAACTCAGGAAGGAGCGGCTGTCCGTGAGCATGCCGATGAAGCGGCTGAGAAGTCCAATCTGCGAGAGCGCTTCCATCTGACGCTGCATGCCGTCCTTCTGATCGTTGAACCACCAGCCCGCGCCGAACTGCATCTTGCCGGCAACGGGTCCGCGCTGGAAGTTGCCCAGCAGGGCGCATACCGCCTCGTTCCAGCTCGGATTGAGCGTGTACAGCACGGTGCGTGGCAATGCGTCCAACTGGTCGAGGCGATCAAACAGGTTTGTCATGGAGCGCACCATGGGCCAATCCCCCATGCTGTCGCAGCCGGCGTCCGGGCCAAACGATGCGAACAGGCGCGTATTGTTGTTGCGTTGCGGCCCATGGTGGAGCTGCCAGACCCAGCCGGAAGCCGCATCCATGCGGCCGCATTCGAACAGCACGGCAAACCGGAATTGCTGCACTTCTTCTGCTGTGGCCTGCCCGCCGGCCCGCACGCGGGCAAAGATCTGACGGATCGGCGCGTCGGTCGGCGGCGAAAGGAGGGCGGACTCGATCCCGTAGTCCGATGTACGGCACCCCATGGAAGCGAAAAAATCGTGGCGCTTCTGCAGCGCGGCCAGCAGGTCGTCGAAGGTGCGCACCTCGCAGCCGGCGGCTGCGGCGAGCTGGTCAAGCCAGCCGTTCCAGAAAACGGGGCGGTCAATGGCCAGCGCCTTGTCCGGCCGCCAAGTGGGGAGCATCTGCACGCCGAACGGATGCGTGCGCACAACAGCATGGTGTTCAAGGGAATCGACGGGGTCGTCGGTGGTGCAGACGAGGCGCACGTTGCTGCGCGTCATAAAGCCGCGGGCCGAGCAACCGGGCGCAGCAAGCTGGGCCTTGACCGCGCCCCAGATTGCCTCGGCCGTGGCGGGCGTCAGCAGCTCCGTGATGCCGAAATAGCGGGCGAGCTCCAAGTGCGACCAGTCGTAGATCGGATTGCGCAGCAGGAATGGCATGGCATCCGCAAACTTCTGGAATTTTTCCCGGCCTGGGGCATCGCCGGTGATGAAGCGCTCGTCGATGCCGTTGGCGCGCATCACGCGCCACTTATAGTGGTCGCTGCCCAGCCAGACCTGCGCGAGATTCTGCCAGCGCTGGTCTTTCGCCACTTCCCGCGGCGATAGGTGGCAGTGGAAATCGATCACCGGCATCTTCGCGGCGTAGCCGTGATAGAGCTCTTGCGCCGGCTTGGATTGCAGCAGGAAATCGTCGTGTATAAAGGGCTTGGCAGCGCGTATGGGCATGGGCTTCCCTTTCAAAGTTGCATCATCATAGTACCGCCGCAGAGGCGGAAATGCCAGTCTGGCGAGAACCGGAGCTTGGATGGCTTTTTGGCGCGGCTTAAACCACGATTCCCAACCGGCAGGGTGGCCAGTCCCCTGGCCACCGCGGCGCGCAAGGGACTGCGCACTCTACCAGGACAGCACCACCGTTTTTGAATCTGCGCTAGCCCGTCTGCTTCCTGCCCGTGTCGCAGCTCCTCCGGAGTGGACAGGTCTCGCAGTGCGGCCGCACGGGGCGGCACTGCGTCTGGCCGAAGGCGACGAGGTAGGAATTCCACGTCTTCCAGTAGCGCGGCGGCAGGGTCTTCCGCAGGTTCATCTCGGTCTCAAGCGGGTCGCGGGTGCGAATCAGCCCCAGCCGGTTGCAGATGCGATGAACATGCACGTCGACGCAGATGCCGGGCAGATCGAACCCGAGCACCACTACGAGGTTGGCGGTCTTGCGCCCGACACCTGGTAGCTCGCAGAGCTCCTCGACAGTCCGCGGGATGCAGCCGCCGAATTTTTCGTAGAGCACATCCGGCAGCCGTTTCAGGTGCTTTGCCTTGGTGTGGTAGAAGCCGACAGGGAAGATCAGGCGTTCCAATTCTGCGCGCGGCACCTGCCGCAGATCCGCCGGCGTGCGTACACGTTGAAACAGCCGTGCGCAGGCCGCGGCCGTGGTTTCGTCCTTGGTGCGCGCGCTGAGGATCGTGCCGACTAGTACATGGAATGGGTCGTGCGTCTGGGCCGCCACGAGGTCGATGATCGGGGCCTTGGCCTTTCGGAACGCTCTAGCCAGCGTGCGGTGAACGGCTGGGATGTCGGATAGCTTCATGCGCCCATTTCGGCACGAATCGCCGCAGCCGCGGCGCGGGGATCGGTGGCCTCGAGGATGGGGCGGCCAACAACCAGGTGCGTGGCGCCATCGCGCACGGCCTGGGCAGGTGTGGCCACGCGCTTCTGGTCGCCGACATCCGCACCAGCCGGGCGCACGCCCGGCGTGACGAGCAGGGCCTGCGGTCCCAGGCGCCGGCGCATGGCCACGACTTCCTGCGGCGAGCAGACGATGCCGTCCGCGCCATTCCCAACTGCCAGACTACCGAGCGCGGCAACCTGCTCGACCATGGCGCGCGTGACACCGATGTCCGCCAAGTCCGCCTGGTCCAGACTCGTCAGACAGGTGACGGCCACCACGCGCGGCCGGTTGGCGCCGAACGTCGCCGCGGCGTCCGCAGCGGCGCGAATCATAGCCTTGCCGCCCGCGCTATGGATCGTCAGCAGGTCCACGCCCAGCGCGCCGCAGGATTTCACCGCGCGCTCAACCGTGCGCGGGATGTCGTGCAGCTTGAGGTCCAGAAAGACGTGCTTGCCGTGTTTCTTCACGCGCGCCACGACCTCGGGCCCGGCAGCGGCGAACAGTTCCAGGCCGATTTTGTAGAAGCTAACCGCCGAGCCAAGACGGGCCACCACGGCTTCCGCTTCCGCTGCAGTTGAGACATCCAGCGCAACTATCAGTTCGGCCATGGCATCCTCGCGGGTTCCGGCAACTCGGCCGTTGTTGCTAGTCTCCGCATCCGCGCCGGCGGTGTCAATCCCAACTACGGCTACAGCGTGTTGGTCCAAGCGCGGCGGCCGCGAGAGTCCTCGATCTCGACATACGCATATCGCCAGTCCGCCGGCCGGGAGAAGGTCGCCTCGGTCATCAACTTGCCGTGAAAGGAGCCGCATTGGCACCCGTTCGCGTCTGGCCCGACCAGCCGAGCGAACCGTACCGGCGAAGTGCGGATCGCGACCGTGTCGCCATGCACGGCGATGTCGTGAAACACCGGACCGCAGGACGAATAATACCGGCCTCGGCGGATGGCATCCAGAATGGCTTTTGGTGTGCGGACACGCGCATTGACCATGATCCATGCGCCGTTCCACCCCGGGTGGTTGGCAGTGATATGGGCGTCGTCGGCTGCGAATGCGAGCATGCCCGGCTGCCTCGACAAGCCAAAATGCCAGTACGCCAGATTGTCGCCCTTGCCATTCAGCCATTGGCAGACGTAATTGTAGACTTCCACGCCGTCGAACTTCCAGCGCCAGACGTCCTCGGGCGTGTTGCCCATCCAGAGTGGATGCGCCAGAATCAGTAGACCGCCCTGCCGACGCGCGGCTTTCAGGCCGTTTTCGAACCCCATCTTGCGCGAAAGTCCGCGAAATCTCCCCAGGCAAACAACGTGATACATGCTGCCGCAGGAATCCTGGCCGTCGAGTTCGACGCCATCCATCCAGAGCAGTTTGCGCGCGACGCGCGGATCGGCGCGCACATCCGAGGCGATCCAGTGGTCCGTGCGGAAAAGAAAATCGTAGCCCCTGCCGGCGTACATAGCCTCCAATTCCGCAAACGTCTTCCCACCATCCGAGGCCGTGCTGTGGATGTGCGTGTTGCCCTTGAACCAGCGTCCACCGCCGCCATATCGATTTGCGTTCATGCTACAGCCTTTTTCTCTGATCGAACAACTCTGTCAGTTCCGCCGGTGTGAACAGGAGATGGTCCGGCTGCGTGGCGCGCAGCCGCGCCGCGGCATGCCATCCCCAGGCCGCAGCAACGGTCTGGGCACCGGCTTCGCGCCCTTCGAGCATGTCGCCGCAGGTGTCGCCGATGTAGAAGAGTGGCAGCCCCGGATGCTGCGCCGCGATCGACCGGATCTTCGCAACCTTGCCGGTGCCTTCCTCCGCGCCCAGAATTCGCCGCACGCAGACCACGCCGTACCTTCGCAGCACGTCAGCAACCACGCCGGAAATGCCGGAGGTCACCACAACGACCACGCTTGTCTCCGCCAGCTGCGCCAGCACAGCTGGGATGCCCGGCCAGAGGCGGTAGTCCCCAACGCGCGCCTCCAGCTGCCGGCGCAGGGCCGCGATCAGCACAGGAAGGGTGGCGGCGGAAGCACCCACAGCTTGCAGTCCGGCAAATATATTCGTGTCGAACAGTCGCAGGAACACGGCACGGTCCGCCAGCGCGGGCGCTCCGGATTCGCGGCAGGCAGCCCGCACGGATGCCTCGAACAGCCCCAGCGAGTCCGCCAGAACACCATCGAAATCGAAAATCAGCGCGCGCGCAACCGTTGCATCGTTGTCCGGAACGGATGCCATGCCGAGACAGTACGCGATTCGGCACGTCCGGCGCAAGCGACCCGCAGAAACGCATTGATCCCCGCCCCCCCAGCCAGTATGTTGGCCCTGACGAAAGGGACTACCATGAAGGTGGATTCACTCGACCCGTGGACCGTGGATAATTCCGTGGAGATGTACGGAATCCGAACGTGGGGCGCCGGGTATTTCGACATTGCCGCTGACGGCAACGTGCAAGTCCGCCTTCCCAGCGGCAACAATGGCGACACCGCGCCGGTGAAGCTCATCGACCTCGTGGCCGGCCTGCGCGACCGCGGACTGATGCTCCCCCTCGTGCTGCGGTTCGGCGGCATCCTGGGCGACCGCCTCCGCCTGATCAATGGCTCGTTCAACGCCACCATGAGCAAGCTTAACTACCAGGGCGTCTACCGCGGCGTCTACCCGATCAAGGTCAACCAGCAGCAGCAGGTCGTCGAGGAGATCACCCGCTGCGGCCGGCAGTGGCACCACGGCCTGGAAGCCGGCAGCAAGGCCGAGCTGGTCGCTGCGCTGGCCTACCTGCACGATCCAGAAGCCTACCTCGTCTGCAACGGCTATAAAGATGAGGAGTTCATCCGCCTGGCGCTCTACGCCCTGAAGATGGGCGTGCAGACCGTCATTGTGCTTGAGATGCCCGGCGAGCTCGCCCTGGTGCTCAAAGTCGCCCGCGAGCTCGGCGTGAAGCCGCGCCTCGGCGTGCGCGTGAAGCTTTCGTCGCGCGTCGGCGGCCGCTGGACCGAATCCGGCGGCGATCGGAGCGTGTTCGGCCTCACGCCGGTGCAGATCATCGACGTGGTGGACAGCCTGCGCGAAGCCGGCATGCTCGACTGCTTCCAGATGCTCCACTACCATCTCGGCTCGCAGATCCCCAACATCGACCACATCCGCCAGGCCATCGCAGAGGCCAGCCGCTTCTATGTGGACCTTGTGCGCGAGGGCGCGCCCATGGGGGTCCTGAACATCGGCGGCGGACTGGCCGTGGATTACGACGGCTCGCACACCAACTTCCCCAGCAGCAGTAACTACGAAATCAATGAATACTGCTCCGATATCATTGAGGGCGTCATGGCTGCCACCGACCCCGCCGGCATCCAGCACCCGACCATCATCAGCGAGTCCGGGCGCGCCCTGATCGCCTACCATTCCGTGCTGCTGTTTAACGTGCTCGACGCCGCGCGCTATGAGTCGCACCAGATCCCCGAGCAGCTGGCCCCCACCACGCCCGTGCAAGTGCGCAACCTCAAGGAAGTGGACGAGCTGCTCTCCTCCAAGAATCTGCAGGAGTGTTACCACGACGCCATGCACTACCGCACCGAGCTGCGCAACGCCTTCCTCGGCGGCACGGTCTCGCTACGGCAGCGCGCCGTGGGCGAGCAACTCTTCTGGCGCATTGTTTCACGCATCGCCCGCGAGGCGCAGACCCTGCGCTACGTCCCCGAGGAACTGCAAAAACTCGAGGCCACGCTTTCCGACACCTACTACGGCAACTTCAGCGTCTTCCAGTCGCTGCCGGACTCATGGGCCATTGGCCAGCTCTTCCCCGTCATGCCGATCCACCGCCTGGCGGAGCGCCCCACGCGCATCGCCACCATCGCGGACATCACCTGCGACTGCGACGGCAAAATCGACCGATTTATCGACCTGCACGACGTCAAGGATGCCCTCGCCGTCCATGAGATCCGTTGCGGCGAGGAGTACATCCTTGGCGTCTTCCTTGTCGGCGCCTACCAGGAGACGCTCGGTGACCTGCACAATCTGTTTGGCGACACCAATATCGTCAACATCAACGTGGACAGCCATGGCCAGTTCGAATTCGGCGAGGAGATGCACGGCGACACCGTGGCGGACGTGCTCAGCTACGTCGAGTACGAGCCCAAGGAGATGCTCGAGCGCTTCCGTGAGCTGGCTGAGAACGCCGTGCGCTCCCAGCGCATCTCGCCGGCCGAGCGCCGCGACATCCTCGACGCCTACGACGCCGGGCTGCGCGGGTATACGTATTTTGAGACGTGAGGGGAAGAAGAATTCAGAAGGGAAGTCAATGAACGCACAGAAGATGTCCTTCAAACTGGATTGCGAATTATCGGCATCCACGCTCCTTCGTGAATCGTTTATGTTCATTGCCTTTGTCCTTCTGACAGCGGGGCTAGCGCTACCGCTTTGCATCTTCCGGATCGGGAAGGTACTGATCAACCACACCGACGTAATCGAGAAATGAACAAGGACAAACAGTCGGGGCATCTTTCTTCATTCTGGCTTCTGAATTCTCCAAGGAACACACCATGAGCCGAGTCCTTATCATCGGCGCCGGTGGCGTGGGCAGCGTGGTGGCTCACAAGTGCGCCCAGGTGCCGCAGGTCTTTGGCGAGATCGTGCTGGCCAGCCGCAACCGGGAGAAATGCAACGCCATTGCCGCGCAGCTTGGCCGCCCTGTCCGCACGGAACTCGTGGACGCGGACGACGCGCGGCAGGTGGCCGACCTCATCCGCAAGGTGCAGCCGGACCTCGTGCTGCACGTCGCGCTCCCCTATCAGGACCTGGCCATCATGGACGCCTGTCTCGAAACCGGCGTCGACTACCTCGACACCGCCAACTACGAGCCGCCGGACGTCGCCAAATTCGAATATAGCTGGCAGTGGGCCTTTCGCGAGCGCTTCGCGCAGCGTGGCAACATGGCCCTGCTCGGGTGCGGCTTCGATCCGGGCGTCACCAACATCTTCTGCGCCTACGCACGCAAGCACCACTTTGACGAGATTCATGAGGTGGACATCATGGACTGCAACGCCGGCAGCCACGGCAAGGCGTTCGCCACCAATTTCAATCCCGAGATCAACATTCGCGAGGTCACCCAGCGCGGCCGCTACTGGGAGAAGGGCCAGTGGATCGACACCGAACCGTTCGCCATGCACAAGACCTTCGATTTTCCCGAGGTCGGTCCGCGCGAGATGTACCTGATGTACCACGAGGAGCTCGAGTCGCTCGTGCAGAACCTGCCGGGGCTGCGCCGCATCCGGTTCTGGATGACCTTCAGCCAGGAATACCTGACCCACCTGCGCGTGCTGCAGAACGTCGGGCTGACGCGCATCGATCCGGTGCTGTTCGAGGGCCACCCGATCGTGCCGCTGCGTTTCCTGAAGGCCGTGCTCCCGGAGCCCTCCTCGCTGGGCGAGCATTACACCGGCAAGACCAACATCGGTTGCCTGATCCGCGGCGTGAAGGACGGGCGAGCGCGTTCGTATTACATTTTCAACGTCTGCGACCACGCCGCCTGCTACCGCGAAGTCCGGGCCCAGGCCGTTTCTTATACCACCGGCGTGCCGGCCATGATCGGCGCCCAACTGATGCTCACGCGCCAGTGGCATCGTCCCGGCGTTTTCAACGTTGAGGAATTCGACCCCGACCCGTTCATGGCCGCCCTCCCCCGGCACGGCCTGCCGTGGGTGGAGACGTTCACGGACGCGCTGCTGTAGGCGACTGTCGAACCATGAACGAGCGCGGTTGCGGCCTATGCTGCGGACGACGCGGCCTGCCCGCTATAGTCGCTAGTCACTGGATCAACACCGTCGTTAGGACCGATCCAGCACCTCGTGTACCAAGTGCAGCAATTCCAGGCGGTTGAACGGCTTGGCCAGGAAATTCACGTCCCGGTCGATGACCCCGTGGTTGGCAATCACCTCCTTGGAATACCCGGACATGTAGATGCACTTCATCTCCGGATGTTGCTGCACCAGCCGCACGGCAAGGTCGCGGCCGCTCATGCCCGGCATCACCACATCCGTGACCAGCAGGTGAATCCGGCCGACATGATTGGCCACCAGCCGCAGCGCACGCTCCGGCATTTCCGCGCTGAGGACCATGTACCCAGCCTGTTCCAGAAAGATGCGCGTGGTCGCCAGTACGGCCTCTTCATCCTCAACCAGCAGGATGGTTTCCCGTTTTCTCGGTTCCGCTGTCTTCCTTGTCCCGGGCGCAGCCGCAGGCTCAAGCGCCTCTTCCCGACATCTGGGCAGACAGACCCGGAAGGTTGTCCCCTTGCCAGAAGCGCTGTGGACTTCGACAACCCCCTTGTTCTGCCTGACAATCCCATACACGGTGGCCAGCCCCAGGCCGCTTCCCTTGCCGACCTCCTTGGTCGTAAAGAACGGCTCGAAGATATGTGCCAGTGTTTCCGCGTCCATGCCATGGCCGGTATCGCTGACCGTTAGGATCACGTATTCGCCGGGCTCCGCATTGTCATGGCCGGCGCAGTGCACCGCCTTTAGCGATTCGATCCGGGTCTCGATGGCAAGACGGCCGACTCCTTTGATGGCTTCCCGCACATTGGCTGCCAAGTTGATCAGGATCTGGTCCAGCTGCGCCGGATCCATCTTGACCACGGCAGGGCCTGCGGCAGGCGACCAGCTCAGGTCGATCTCCTCGCCAAGCAGGCGGCGCAGAAGGTTCAGCGTCTCCGCGATGCGGTCGTTGAGGTCGAATACCTTGGGCGCAATGGTCTGCCGGCTGGCGAAGGCCAGCAGCTGGCGCGTGATCTCCGCGGAGCGCCGGGAGCCCTTCATGGCCTCGTCCAGCCAGTGGCGAATCGGATCCGGAACGCCGGGGTGGCCCTGACACAACTCGATATACCCCATGATGCCCATCAGCAGGTTGTTAAAGTCGTGCGCCACGCCACCGGCCAGCCGGCCAATGGATTCCAGCTTTACCGCCTGTCGCAGTTGCTCCTCGTTCTCGCGCAGCGTCGCCTCCGCCTGCTTGCGCTGCGTGATGTCGCGCGCGACCGAGAAAACCATAACTTCGCCCTGATAGCGAATCAGCACGGCTGCAATTTCGACCGGGATGTAGCGGCCGTCTTTTGTCTGATGCTGGCTTTCCCAAGTCACCCGTTTCGCGCCCATCAGTTTCTGTATCGCCGCCGGCGCCATGTTCCGTCCTTCGGGCGCATCGAGATCCAGCGGCGTCATGCGCAACAGTTCCTCTTGCGAGTAGCCATAGCGCTGGCAGGCCACCTCGTTGACCATGTTGAAGGGGCGCGGTTGGCCGTCCTCGGTCATGCCATGGGCAAACATGGCATCGCCGCTGGCGTTGAAAAGCACCCGGTAGCGCTCCTCGCTCTGTCGCAACGCCTCCTCGGCCTGTCGGCGTTTGGTTACATCGCGGAAGCTCCAGACTCGTCCCACGCAGGCACCTTCCAGCAACTGTGGCTGGGAATAGCGCTCGAAAATCCGTCCATCAAGAAACCGGATTTCGTCAAAGGAGCTGGCCTCCGGGGTCTGGTAGAGTTCCTGGACCTGGCGAAGAAACGCCTCCGGGTCAGAAAGTTTCCCAACGACATACTCGATCAGGCGTTGATCGTCGCGCGCGGCGACCAGTTCCTCTGGAATTTGCCACATTTCCCGGAATACCCGATTGAAATCGCTGACGCGACCGGTGTGATCGACCACCAGAATGCCGTCCGCCGTAGATTCGAGTGTGGCCGTCAGGAGCGAGCGCTCCCTGGCCAAGTTTTCCGCGGCCTGCTTGCGCGCCGTGGTGTCGTGGGCCACCGCAAAAAACAATCCGTTGTCCGAGGGGTTGGCGTCCCATTCCAGCCAGCAGTACGAGCCATTCTTGCATAGGAAGCGGTTCTCGAACGAAACGGTCGAAGGATTGGCGATCAACCGCTCCACTTCGGCGCGCGTCGCCGCCCGGTCGTCTGGATGCACGAACTCGAGAAATGGCCTTGCCAGCAGTTCGCCTCGGGTAAAACCCAGGACTTTCGCCCAGGCCGGATTGATTTCCTTGAAGAATCCGTCCGAAGCTGCCACACAAACCATGTCGGGAACCAGATTGAAGAATTGTTTGTAATTTTCCCGGCTTTCCCTGGCGTTGCCCTCTGCCCGAACGCGGTCGGCAATCTCAGCTGCCAAAAGAAACCCGACGCAGGACAAGAGCCCCAGGAACATCTGCAAATCTAGCAAACGATGGGAGGCATCCCACACGCTGCGGAAAGCCCAGGGCGAGGGACCCTGCTGAATGGCCGGACTGAGGACGGCGACCACGAAAAGCACAACCAGAGCCAGGGAAATGCCCCGTACCCCTAACCGCAGCGCCGCCCAAAGCAGCAACCCCAGCAGCATGTAGGGGTGAAGCCCGATGATCGGTTGATTGCCAAACAGGTGGAATACGACCGCGACAGCCAGCAACCAGCAGAGGAAGAAGGCACACCACTCAGCAACGTTCCAAATGCGGAAAAGCTTCCGGGGGCGATCGAGCCACGCGACCACAAAGGGGCCCACCAGCAAAAGCCCGAGGCCATCCGCGATCAACCAGGATTGCCAGGATTCGGCAAAGGGGGCTCCATTCACTAGTGTAGCGATGCCCGCACCAAAACAGGACGTCACCGCGTTGATCACTACCGCTCCGGCTATCAGCGCCAGCACCTCACGGACTCGGTTGAAGCGCAAAAAAGAGCCATCGGACACGCGCAAAATGAGCCAGGCACAGCCGATGGACTCGGCCATGTTTGCCAGCATGAATCCAAACCCGGCCAAAAGCGGTCGGTGTGCGACCAGCACATCCGCCAACACGCCGGTAACGAACAAGACTCCGGCCAAGAAGGGCCACAACCGGCGCGGATTCAGCAGAAAGGCTGCCAGCCCGATTCCGCCAGCCGGCCAGATCAGCATGATGCTTTTTGCGGAGTCCGGAAAGAAGAAGGAGAGGTGATGGGCGATGAAATACGCCAAGGAGACGCCGGCGATCCGCAGGCTATCGCGCCTCCAGCCACTGGTTACAAGAGATGAACCTTGGTTATCCCATTTCATGGCCAACCCTTCTCTCGGGACAGTCACCGGGGCAAGCCTCCGGCGCTAATAAAATTTATGCCCCCTCTGCCGGGATTGTCAACGATTTTCCAGCTCTGCCTCGCAGCAACTCCGCACCTCTGTCACCGGAATCGCCAGCAGGCAGGCGGCCGGTTCTTCTCCGCAGGGTGCACGCTTGCGATTGCTGTAGTTGAGACACGGCCCGCACGGCGCTGCGCCGCAGAACACATGAACCCGTCCGGTGCCGACAGGTCCGTACCGCACCGGCGACTCCGGACCGAACAGCGCCACCAGCGGCGAGCCCATTGCCGCGGCCAGGTGCATCACGCCCGTGTCGTTGGTCAGCACCAGCCGGCAGCGCCGCAGCACCGCTGCCAGCGTTGCCAGGTCCGTGCGCCCCGCCAGGTTGCTTACGCGGCCGCGTCGCTCTGCTGGAATGAGGTTCCGCAGTTGTTCGGTGCGCTCGCGCTCACCGGCTGTCCCGGGGATCGCAATTCGCAGCTCCGGGTGCCGCCGCAGCAGCGCATCCGACACCTCTGCAAATCGCTCCAAAGGCCAGCGCCGCTGCACGCAAAGCTCCGCGGCGTGCGGATTGACCGCCATCCACGTCGTTCCCGTGGTCCCGCCGGATTCCGCCGCCAGCAGGGCTTCGGCCGCCGCTTCCGCAGGGACGGGTAGCGCCAGCGTCACGGCCGGCAGTTGCTGTTCATCCACGCCCAGCGGCTGCAGCAGGCGCGCTACGCAGGCGCAGAAATGACTCTCTTCGCAGAAAGCCGTGCCACCGTCGATCAGCCGCCGCCGCCACCATGCCGGCAGACCGAAACCCAGCCGAAAGCGCGCACCACTCAGCGCGCAGAAGAGCGTGCTGAGCCGGGAGAAGTACTCGATGTCCGCAATCACGTCTGCCCGCTGCTGTCGCAGTTTACGCAGCGCGCGGAAGCCATCGCGCACCAGAGTCCACGGGCTCGCCGTTGAGATCACCATCACTTCGTCCACTTCTGACAGCAGGCGCGCGGCCGCGGCAGGCCCCTCCAGCGCCACCACCATGATCCTCGCCTGCGGCTGGCTCCGGCGCAGCGCGCGCAACACGCCGGCGCACACCAGCAGGCTGCCAATCCCGGAAAGCTTCACGATCACAATCCGCTGCGGCGAGGCCGGCAGCAGGCGCGCCTTCCGCGGCAAGAATCCAAGCAGGGTGGCCAGCGGCCACCCGATCCAGGCATCCAGCCGACGCATACGTTCCAAGGAAATCACGTACTCACCCTCGCAAACCGAAGAGACTACTGCAGCGTCAGGTCCATGTTCAGCCGGTGGCGGCGGAGCCGAAAGACACCGCTGGGCGCGGGCGTTTTCGCGCCGGCGCGGCTGAGATCGAGCGGCTCGCCACTCCAGACCGTCCAGCCGCGCGGTGCGGCGCGGGCGCAGACCGCGCACAGGACGTCGAGAAACTTCTCCTCGCCGCGCCAGAACGGCAGCGGCCCGAGGCGGCGCGCCAGCGGTGCGGCGCCGGCGCAATCCGGAGCAGGCCCGAAATCCGTCGGCGTCTCCTCGGTCGACGATGTCGAGCCCCAAAACGCGGCCGGATCGGCCGACAAAGGCGCCTCGGCTGCACAGGAATCTTGTTGGTCGGCCGAGCGCGACTCCGCTGCGCGATGCCCCAGCAGCTCGTCGCGGCCGATTCCGCGCAGCGCCAGTAGCAGCAGCGGATCGCGGTCAATCGCCTCGGCCAGCAGATAGCTCACCGCCGTCGCATGCTTGCAGAGCTCCGACCAGTCCGGACAACTGCATTCCACCCGCAGATCCTCCCGCTGTTCCGGAACGAGCGGACACCCCGCCGCGCAAAACAACTCCTCCACCTCCGGCGGAAGGTCGCGCACCAGCAGCCGCGCAACCAGGATCGGCCGGCGCAGGAGCGCTGCCAGGACCTTGCGCCGCCCGGCCTCGTCGAGCGTGCGGAACCGAAGCGCCACGCGGTACGGCTGCGGACTGGCGCCCTGCACGCAGGCCTCGACTGCGCCCACAATCGGCTGCAGCTCCGCCACCTGCCCCGACGCGGCATAGCTGCGCCCGCGCCCGAGCCGCGGCCCGACTACGAGCTTCTCGATCAGCGCCATCCAGCGCGCCCCCCATCCGCGGCGCACGTGCCGCCCCCGGCCCGTCTGCGCCCGGATGCCGCCGGTCACGGAGATCGGGATGCGGGGGGCGTGTTTTTTGCGTTTGCTCATGGCACCCTGTGGTTTCTACTGATCCGCCTCATCCACCACCATTTCCGGCGCCAGCGCCAGCGCGGTCTTCAGCTCTTCGTCCGAGAGTTCCGTCAACCATGCCTCGCCTCGGCCGATCACATCCTCGGCCACGGCGCGCTTGGCCTCAATCAGCGCATCAATGCGGTCCTCCAGCGTGCCGGCGCAAACGAATTTGTGCACCAGCACGTTGCGCGTCTGGCCAATACGGAAGGCGCGATCCGTAGCCTGGTTCTCCACGGCCGGATTCCACCAGCGGTCGAAATGAAACACATGGCTGGCATGGGCGAGGTTGATCCCCGTGCCGCCCGCGCGCAGCGACAGCACAAACACCGGCGGGCCGTCCGCCGACTGAAATGCCGCCACCATACGGTCGCGCTCGAGCAACGGCACGCCGCCGTGCAGGAAGAGCGGCTCAAAACCGAACGTCTGGCCGAGATGCCGCTGCAGCAACCCGCCCATGTGGGCAAACTGCGTAAAGACCAGCGCGCGGTCGCCGCTGTCGACAACCTCCTCCAGCATCTCGGTCAGCCGAGCCATCTTCCCGGAACGGCCGGCCAGCTCGGTGTCCGACCCTTCTGCGCGCGGCGCAGCGGCAGGAGCGTCGTCGCCCGCGCGGGAACCACGCGGCCCATCCGGATCTCTGCCCAGGTAGTTCAGCGGATGGTTGCAGATCTGCTTGAGGCGCGTGAGCGTAGCCAGCACGAGGCCACGCCGCGCGATCCCCGCGGCGCCGGATAGCCCCGTCTCCAGTTCCCGCAGCGCCGCAGCGTAGAGCACGGCTTGCTCGCGGGTCAGCGGACAGTAGACCTTGCCCTCGATCTTTTCCGGCAGGTCGGCAATGATCGTGCGGTCGGTCTTGAGCCGCCGCAGGACGAACGGCGCAGTGGCGCGACGCAGCCGCTCGCGGGCCGCCGGGTCGATCCCGGACTGGATCGGCCGCAGGAAGCGGTCGCGGAAGGCTGTGCGCGAGCCGAGCAGGCCGGGGTTGAGGAAGTCCATGAGGGACCAGAGGTCGCCAACGTGGTTCTCGACCGGCGTGCCGGTGAGCGCCAGGCGGTAGTCGGCCGTCAGTGCGCGCGCCGCCTGCGACTGGCGCGTATCGGGGTTCTTGACGTTCTGCGCCTCGTCGAGAATCACGCCAGCCCACTTCACGCGCCGCAGTGTGGCATAGTCACGCGGCAGCAGCGCGTAGTTCGTCACCACCAGCGCGTGGCGGGCCGCCTCCTCCACAAAGGCTTCGCCGAAACAGCGCTCCGGTCCATGGTGGCGCAGGACCGTCAACCCCGGCGTGAAGCGCGCGGCCTCGCGCTGCCAGTTGCCGAGGACGGAGGACGGACAGACGAGCAGCACGGGGCGCGTCTCGCCGCGCTCCCGCTCGCGCGCCAGCAGCGCCAGCGCCTGGATAGTCTTACCGAGCCCCATGTCGTCCGCGAGGCATGCACCCAGCCCCCAACTGCGCAGGAACGCCAGCCACGCAAGGCCGTGCCGCTGGTACGGCCGCAGCTCGCCGCAAAAGCCCTGCGGCAAGGGAAGCTCTTCCAGGGCCGTCTCGCCGCGCATGCGACTGGCCAGTTCCTGAAGCCAACCCTGCGCAGCCACGCCGCCCACACGCAGGCCGTGCGCGTCCTGATCCACGCCGATCATCAGGCGCACCAGATCGCCGGCGCTGCGCGTCTCGTCCTTCTGGCGTCGCAGCAGCCGCAGCGCCTCGTCGGTCTGCCGGCCGTCGAATTCGATCCAGCGGCCGTGGAAATGCATGAGCTTCTCGCCGCTGCGTCGCAGCGCTTCCAGTTCTTCGATGCTGACCGGTTCGCCGGCCAGCGCGACCTGCCAGTTCACGGAGACCAACGACGCCAGCGTGCAACGCCGCGGATCGGCCGGCGCTCCGTCCCGCGCCTGCGCAAGCAGTTCGAGGCGCGGCCGACGACCGTCACCGCGCCACCAAGCCGGCGTGGCTACGCCGAACCCGGCGGCCTCGAGCAGCGGCGCATACGTTGTCAGGAATTCATGGGCCTCGCCGGTGGTCAGCGCGCAGCCGGTTGTGGTGTCGTGCGTGCCGTCGCCGCGCCCGAGCGGCGGATAGAGCGCTGCCGCCTGCCCCAGCGATGTCAGCGCAAATTCGCCGCCCTCCGCGGCCAGGGGCCGTGCCTGCTCCGGGTGCGCGAACGGCTGAACCAGACAGCTCAGGAACCAGCGACCCGGCGCGTGGCTGGTGGGCTCCTCCAGCCGCAGCAGCAGCCGGGTGTCAGCGTGCGACGCCAGGTCGACCGGCCGCCGCCAGGCGTTGATCTCCGTGGCCAGTGCGGCCAATTCGTCTGCTCGATCCCAGCGCACCATGCGGCCGTCGCCACGCAACGAGGCAAGCCAGGCATCGTGCGCGCTGAAGTAGCGCCCCTTGTTGGCATAGGCGCGGGAGAGCGTGGTGACGGCAGCGAAGCGCACAAGCCAGTCCACGGACTCGGCCACAAACGCCTCGGCCGCAGCGGTTGGGGTTGCGGCGGGCATGGCCGCAGCCGTCGCGGTGAGGCATCGCGCCGCAGCCGGCAAACGCGCGGCAAGGTGAAAGAGGCGGTGGCGGTCCCCGCCGTCGAAGGCCGGCTGCCAGCGCGATTCGTAGCGTCCGCCGCAGTCAACCAGCGCCGGCAGGAATGCTTCGCGAGCTGTCAGCGCGCCGGCATAGCGGAAAATCTCAGCCCAGACGCGAAGATCCTCTCCGGCTGTTACGCCGGGAGCCAGGCGGCGGTCATGGTCGCGGCAGGCGTTGAACAGGGCGAATTGCGCACGCCAGGAGAGCGGCAGGGCGGTCACCTGCCACGGCGCCAGCGTCGTGCCCGCTGCCGCATCGCCGGAAAAGCGCCAAACCTCGCGTGAGTGCACCAGCCGGCCGGCGATGGTGGGAAGCCATGCGGTCCGCGCAACAAAATCGTGGTCCAGCGGCGCGTCCGGGATCTTCTGCCAGGCGGCCAGCAAGCCGTCCTCGCCGGGGTCGCAAGGCGAAGGGGGGGCTCCGGAACCGACCGGGGCGGGCGGCAGAGCTTCCGCCTCTGTGGACCATTGTTCGGCCCACAGATGCAGCGCGCCCTCCAGCCACGAACCATGCAGAACGATCACGGCAACTTTCCCCCCGCGTTCGCCGGACCGCCCTGGCTTCAGGCTGCGGCGAACAGATCAATATACGCGACCGGTAGAAATTGAACAACCGAGGAACCGTTGCCTGTGTAATGGGTCAGTTACGGAGGCGGCGCCCCCGCGGCCTTGCGCCGCGGGTGAAGAAGTTCTGGAGGAAAGGAGAACCGCGCGCCTTTTCTACAGAACTTTCGGTTCGGCGGGGCCGCCCCCCATAATTGAGGCCTTACTTGCCTGTTGCCGCTATCGCCGGCAGCCCCGGAAGAGTTGCTATGCCCGTTCAGCCCGAAGAGCTGTAGCGTAGAGGATGGTTTCGCTATTGCCGGGCGCATGGTGGCCAAGGCGGAACTGGTAGCCGAGGCCGAGGCCGTCAAGGAAACGGGGGATGGTGTCAAAGTCCTCCAGGCTGTGGTAGACGGCCACGGCCAGCTTCGGGCGGTGTGCGCGCAGGGTCTGCTCTGCGCCCTTGAGCGTTGGCAGCTCCGCGCCTTCGACGTCGAGCTTGATCAGGTCGAGCCCTGGCAGGTTCCGCCGCGCGAGAAAATCATCGATGGCCAGCGTCTCGGCCACGCAGGCGCCGTTGCCCGGGTCCTCGAAGGAAACCCGCGCGCCGCCGCCGGCGTACTGGCAATAAACCGGCAACCCGGAGCGGTCCCAGAGCGCCGCGGACACGATTTCCACGCGGTCACAAAGGTCCGGATTGCGCGCCAGGTTTTCGCGCAGCATGGCGGCGTGCGCAGGAATGAATTCAAAGGCGAAAACCCGGCCAGCAGCGCCGACGCGGCTGGCCATCCAAAGGGCGGTCTCGCCCTTGAAGGCACCGCCATCCAGCACGATGTCGCCCGGCTCCGCGCGGACTTCAGCGTGCTCGTACTGGTCGAGCATCAGCAGATCGGTCAGGACCAGCCGGTGGCTGACGCACTGCACAGGGAACCGCAGCGCGGGAAACGGACGGAAGTCGAACAGGGCCTCGCCGTGCCCCGCGCCAGGTGCGGGGACGCCCTGCCGGAGCGCGGCGCGCAGGGGCGGCAGGTTACGGCGCATGCGCTCCGCGCTGCCGGGAATGGAGATGCGGCGCGGGCCAAGTAGACGCAGGGCAGCCACGTGTGCCAGCAGGTCGCGCCCGGCCGGATCCAGCCGGTCATGCAGAAAGGCGAATCGTTCGAGGATTTGCGAGCGCAGACGCTGCGTTCCTGGTTTGCGGAGCAGCCACGCCAGGCGCGCCTCCGGTCGCCAGCGGAACGGCAGCGCGGCCAGACATTCTAAAAACCGCTCCACGCAATCCCGCGACGTGTCGCGCAGCCACAGCGCGGCCCGACGCGGCCAAGAGGCAATGCTCAAGCCGAGCGCGCGCGGGGCAAACTCGCTCCGCCGGTTAAAACGAAAGACGTTGGTCAGCAATGTTCGATCTAGGCAGGCCTGAAATGTCTCTGCAGCTTCGCAAGGCATGCGGCACCTTTCTCTTCTCCCGCCCCAGACCGCTCCCTGCGGCCGGCGACAAGGAAGATCAATATACGCGACCACGTGGTTTTGGACAATCGGGAGCGCGGGCGCACCGCCTTGACCCATCCCCCTGCCCATGCTAGCGTTGGGCTACCCTGCGTATGGATAGGAATGCTTCTGCGTTGCCGTATGCCACGACATCGAGATTGGGAGCCGACTGCATGAAGAAACCAGCGAAATCCGGAACGGGCAAGGCCCCGCCGACCCTGTGCGCCATCGAGAAATCGCTGGAGATCCCGGCGCTGCACGAATCCTGGCAACCGCGCTGGGATGAGTCGCAGGCAGCCTATCCCGGCCGCCGGATGGTGCTGTTCGACGACGCCTTCATCCGAGAAGCCAACGACGTCATGCAGCTCCCCGGCGAGGTCCTGGCGCAGTTCCAGGAAGCGCTGGCCCTAGTCCGGTCGCGCGAAGACCTCTGCCGACTGCTGTGGCACGGCTATTATCTGCTGTTCGTGGCGCCCACCCCGAAGGAGACATCCGAGATCATCATCGCCAACTGGCCGCTGCTGCCGCGCGCCATGGGGAAGCGGACAGGGATGTCGGGGCTGATCGCCTTGCTATTGGCGCTGCCGCGCACCCGGGCGTTCTACCGCGAACGGGGCATCCCGGAGCAGGTGTTGCGGGAGACGTTCACCGACATTCTGGTTTGGATGCAGCACTACTACCGGAAGCATGGCGTCTGGGGCCTAGGCGAAACCTGCTGGCTGGTGCATCATTTCAACTGCAACGTGTTCTCCGTTGGCCGACTCCAGTACACGATCGCCCCGCTGCCCAACCATATCCGGGTGTATCGCAGCCGGAAAACCGGCAAGGTGGTGGCCCTTTCCGGCGGCGGCGACACGTATCGCAGCGATGGGCAGGTAAACGGTACCAACGGCGTGCACGACCCGCTGGGCGTCTGGGTCTCGACATTCGCCGCCGAAGGCCAGCGCGTCACGGGCAACCCGATCCTGCCATCAGGCAAGGCCGTGAACCGGGCCGTAACACTCTCTCTGCAGGAGTGGGCGCTCCAGCTGCAGGGCGGTGACACTATTTTTGAGGTCCACGTCCCTGAGGGGAGCAAGCTGCTTCACGAGGAGTGCATCCGGTCCTACCACGACGCGCTGGCTTTTTTCGCCCGGCACTTCCCGGAACGCCCGGCCAGGGGATTCGCCACGCACACCTGGCTGTTCGACCCGCAGCTGCACAACCTGCTGTCAATCGAGAAGTCGAACATCCTGAAGTTCCAGCTCGGTTACTATCTGGTGCCCATCCTGGCGGAAGACGCCCAGGCTGTCGAGCGTGTGTACGGTTTCGGGCTCACGACCGTTGACGTACCGGTCGCGCGCCGCGACACGACCCTGCGGCGGACCATGGCCGAGTACATCATGGCCGGCAACCGCATGCGTTCCGTTGCCGGGTTCATGCTGCTCGACGATGTCGACAAGACGTACGGCTACTATTGCGACAATTTCGCAGGCAGCCTGTAGACGCTCTGCGATCGTAGGTTTCGCGGTTCACACCAGCCGGACACCGCACGGCGTCAGGGCCTCCGAAGCTTTCCCCACTACGCCGGATTTCCGCCGGGCGCCGGCGGGGGGGCAGGACGGAGCGGCTGTGGCGCACGTCGGGGATTGAGTCGCCGGAAGGCATCTTCCGCCAGACCGGAAATCAGATACAGGCAAGAAGCGATCAGGATCGTCCGGGGCGGGTTGATCAAGATCAGGACGACAATGATCACCACTACTGGGAGAATCCAGAATGGTTTCTTCCCCTTCAGCTTCATGACTTCCTTGAGCGAATGGTAGCGCACGGTGCTGACCATCAGCAGCCCCAGCAGGAGCGCCAACCCCAGAAATGCGTATTCGAGCCACGGGAACTGGATGCGGTCCTCGATGCAGACCAGGATGCCGGAAGCCAGGATGGTGGCGGCGCTAGGCGTGGGGATCCCCGTAAAACTCCGGCTCTCGGCGTTGTCCACCTGTACGTTGAAGCGGGCCAGCCGCAACGCCGCCATCAGCACGAAGAAGAGCGAGACCGCCCATCCGCCGCGCCCGAGCTCGTGCAACCCCCAGCTGAAGATCAGGATGGCGGGTGCCACGCCGAACGTGACCATGTCTGAGAGCGAATCAAGTTGCATGCCGAACTTGCTGGTGCTGTTGGTCAGGCGCGCCACCCATCCATCCAGCGCATCGGAGATGTTAGCGAACAGGATGGCCCAGGCCGCATAGGAGAAATACCCGGCGGCCTGCGCGTCCGCGGCGCAGGCCGCGCCCTTGAGCGAGGAGAGGATCGAGTAAAACCCCAGCGTCATGCCGCAGAGCGTGATGCTGTTGGGGATGAGGTAGATGCCTTTTTTCACGTGCCTACGCCTTTCCCGAAGTGGACACAAATTCCTTTTCGGGTTCGGCATCGGTATCGCAATCGACCCCGATGCCGATACCGCCCTCGATCAGATGCCGATCATTCTCGATGACTTGTGCGTCCCGATCCCTGCTCCATCACCGCCAGGATCGTTTCGCCGGCCCTGACACGCGTGCCAACCGCCACTTGCGCCACGCTGTCCGCCGGCAGGTAGAGATCCACCCGCGAGCTGAACTTGATAATGCCAAACCGTTCACCCTGCCGCAGTGCGGCGCCCGGGCCGACACGGCAGACCGTGCGGCGCGCAAGGAACCCCGCCACCTGCCGCACGAGGATCCGGCCGTGCGCGCTCTCCAGCACCAACTCGTTGTTTTCGTTGCGGATCGACGCGCCTTCGCGGTAGGCAGCGAAGTGTTTCCCCGTATTGTGGCGCGAGGAGACGACCGTGCCGGCGCAGGGCGCGCGGTTGACGTGTACATCGGCGGGTGACATGAAGATGCTAATCTGCAGACACGGCTTGTGGAAGTAGCGCGCCTCCACAACCTGTCGCACCACGATGATCCGGCCGTCCGCAGGCGAGACAAAGGCGTCCAGCCGGTCCGGCGTCTTCCGCTCCGGATCGCGGAAGAAATAGAGCATGAAGCCCGCCAGCGCCACCAGCACCAGGGTCGCCAGCGCCACGGCTCCGTCCCAGGCCCCGCCGCAGACCCGCGCCGTCATTGCCATGCCCAGCGACAGCAAGGCCAGGGTCCCGACAAATGGATGTCCTTCCGGCGCGATCTTGAACATGCAGCGAACTCCGTTGCGTTTGCGCGAAATTGCAATCTAGTCCGCCCTTCTGCCCGGGGCAAGGCTTTTCCCAGCACACGGGCAGTATCCAGAGGACACGAAGACGAGGAAGCGGACCGAAGGGATGCGAAGGGCCCGTCGGCGCGCCGTCCGGCGCGCGGCAATAATCCTTCGTGCTCTTCGGCTTCCCTTCTTTTTCCTTCGTGTCCCGAACCGGATTGCGAATTCTTTTTTGACGCTCCGTCTACCCCGGTGATATGGTGCGGGCGTTGGGGTTAACGATGTCCAAGCGTATTCTCATTCTCAGTGACGGCAAGGCCGGACACGAAAACCAGTCGCGCGCGCTGTGCGATGGGCTGGGTGTGCCGTATGAGGTGGCGCGCGTCGCCTACCCCTGGCGCCTCGCCAAGGCTGCGACCTATTTGTGGGACCTGCTCGGCATCCGGTCCCGCCGCTGGTTCGACGTCACGCCGTTCGAGGGAACTTTCGACGCCGTGATTGGTGCAGGCTCCGGAACCTTCTTCCCCGTCAAGGTGCTGGCGCGCAAGCTGAAGATCCCCTGCGCAGCAATTCTTTTCCCGCGCGGCTATCGCCTCGACTACGACTGCATCGTGGCGCCGGCATTCGACAACCCGCCGCCGCTGATGAATCTCGTCCCGGTCCCCGTCAACCTGACCAACACCAATGCCGATTTCTATGAGAAAGGCACTGCCGCCTTCCTCCGGCGCCACACGCCATCAGGCCGTCCGGCCGTCGGACTGATCCTGGGGGGGCCGAACCCCTTCGCCCGCATGGACCCCGACGACATGGCCCGCCAGCTCGACCGCATCTTTGCCGCAACCGACGGCTGCGAGCGGTGGGTCACCACCTCGCGCCGCACGCCGCTTGCCGTGGAGGACCTGGTGGATCGCCTGCCGTTCGATTTCAAGGCGATCTACAGCCGCGACCAGTTCAACCCGCTCCCCGCCTTCGTGACACGCTGCGAGACGCTCTTCGTGACGAGCGACTCCACCGGCATGATCAGCGAGGCGGTCACGCGCGGCAACGCCCGCGTGGAGATCGTCATGAACCTGCGCCGGACCGACTCCAAGTTTGGCCGGCTGGTACGCAATCTGGCGCGCGACGGCCACGCGCACATCTTCGACGGCACGCTGGGCAACGCCCGCCGCAAGATTGACCTCGCCCCTGCCCTGGCGCGCGCAGCCACGCTGCTGAAACTTGGCTAGCGCATTTTCGGCACTTCCGTCGCAGCTGTTTGCAGCGCAATCGGCCTGGCTGGCCCGGCTGTGGCGACGCCTGCGTCACGCTCCGTCAGCCGCCCATATGATCGTCGGGGCTCGCACAAACTGTGCATGCGTGCGAATCCGGTTCTCAAACTCGGCAACCGCCTCCGGCACCACGCCGGCAGGAATTCGGGCGCCACTGCGCTCCCAGCGGTCCAGCCACTGTCGACCCAGAAGCGCAGGAGGTGGATGCCCCACGCTTTGCAGACAACTGCGGTGCGTGCCGGCCACGGTCGTTTCCTCCTTGGGCGCAACGGACACGCCCTGCGCCACATGAAATCCGGCCCACAACAACGCGGCGCGGACTGCGGTGGATGCGGAATACGTGTACAGGAGCGTGTCGCCGCCCGCCGCTGCGTGGAAAATCCGCGCGAAGGTTTCCAGTGTCCAGAGCCGCGCGTCGGTTTTGTACGAGAAGGGGTCGTAGAAAATCAGGTCCGGCCGGTCAGCCGCCGACAGGCGCGTTAGAAAATCCCCTTCGAGCAAGGTCCAGCGAAGCCCTCCGGAGGCGTGCTCCCAGCGGGCATTCCGCAGGATGGCGCTGGGCGCGGGCGAGTGCAGGTGCGGAAAGAAAGCCGCATGCCGAACCGCAAGCCGCAGGGGATCAAGGTCACACTCGAAGCTGATGAGGTGCAATCGCCGCGGCGGCGTGCCGCCGGGCGCGGCCAGAACCGCCTCCATGCACCGGATCGCCGCCATTGCGTTGGTGGCCGCGCCAAGACCCACGTCCCAGATGACCAACTCCGGCGCGCCGGACACACGCAGCCGCGCCTCCAGACACGACTGGTCGACATACAGCCGCCGGGCTTCGTCCATCGGGTTCCCGACCGGATGCATGACCTCGCCGGAGCTTTTCTGCCGGATGCTTGAAAATCCCCGCTGCGACGTCACCACCTCGTAGTTGCCGAGCGCCATACGGCGTGGGGTCGACGCCTTCGGCGGCCGCACGCCCGATTCGCCACCGTCCATGCGCGCCCACCGGTCGCGCCGGTCATGATAGTAGTCGACAAAGGTGCCGCCCAGGATGCGTTCGCGGATCTCCTGCATCATGCGGTGGTAGAAATGGAGGTTGTGCTGCCCCAGCAACTGCCAGCCCAGCACCTCGTTGGCCTTGATGAGGTGGTGGAGGTAGGCGCGCGCGTACCGGCGGCAGGTCGGACACAAGCAGGCCGGATCCACCGGCTGATCCTGCAGCCGATAGAAGCCGCGCCGCAACTGCAGCCGCCCCTCCGACGTGTAGACGGTGCCGCGTTGCGCCAGTGAAGTGGGAATGATGCAGTCGAACATGTCCACGCCACGGTGTACCGCTTCGAGGATGTCGAGGGGCGTTCCCACGCCCATCAGATAACGCGGGCGGTCGCGGGGGAGGCCGGCCACGGTCGCGGCTGTCAAATCCTCGCGCTGCTCTTTGCTCTCGCCCACGGCGAGCCCGCCCACGGCAAAGCCGTCGAATGGCAGGCTGGCGATGCCTGCGGCGCTGCGCGCGCGCAGGTCCGGAAACGCCGCACCCTGCACAATTCCAAACAACGCCTGCGGAGAGTCGCCTCGCGCCGCCAGGCTGCGCTGCGCCCACCGATGCGTGCGATCCACGGCGGCTTCTGCCGCGTCGCGCCCGGCCGTGGAGGGAATGCATTGGTCGAGTGCCATCATAATGTCGCTGCCGATCTCGCGCTGAACAGCAAGGCTCGCTTCGGGCGAGAGCAGGAACCAGCGGCCGTCGACGTAACTCTGGAACCGCGCGCCTTCCTCGGTCAGCGTGCAGGCGTGCGGCAGGGAGAAGATCTGGTAGCCGCCGGAATCCGTCAGCACGGGGCGGTCCCAGTCCATGAAGCGATGAATACCACCGAACCGACGGAACACCTCCACGCCCGGGCGCAGCATCAGGTGATAGGTGTTGGCCAGCAGCACGGTGAAGCCGGCTGCACGCAGCGCATCCATTTGCTGCGCCTTGACCGTGGCCTGTGTTCCTACGGGCATGAACACCGGCGTAACCACCGGGCCATGCCGGGTCTCGAAGGCCGCAGCGCGCGCGCCCGATCCGGCAGCCTCGGCCGCAAGGGTGAAATTCAGACGCGACATCCGTCTCCTACGGCCTGGCTTCCGCCGTGAGGCGGCGCAGATCGGGAATGCGATAACTCTGCGCAATGCGCGTGTTCGCCTCGTTGCGCTGCGCGGGATCGAGCACCATGTCCACACCGCGCCCCTCGAGGGTCAGTTGCCGGATACCGCGGTCGCGGTCCACCACGCGCGCGACATCCCGCAGGTTGCGCACCGGCTCGCCATTGACAGCAGTAACGATCTCGTCGCGCAGCTCCTGGTAGCCGACGTTCGCCGGGTCCGGCAGCACGCCGGACAGGATCACGATACGGTCGCCGACGCACGCGGGCTGCTCGCTGCGCGCGAGGTAGAGGTGTGACAGTCGCAGGCCGGCCGAGGGTCCGCCGCTTCGGCCGCCGGAGCGCAGATAACGCCCGGTGAGCTCGCGCAGGACCAACCCTTCCTCCACGAGGTAGTCCGGTGGCGCGCCGATGGTGTTCTCGGGGATCAGAGCGTCTTCGTCGTTGCGCGGGCGCAGTGCAACCTCGGCCTGCTGCAGCCGCCCCTCTCGCACGAATTCGATTGGCACGCGCTCGCCGGCGCGGCGGCGTCCCTCGATGGCATGGCTGAGGCGTGTCCGGCCGTAGTCCGGATCCTGATAAAACCCCTGCTCGTCGATCGCGAACCCGTCCCAGCGCAGCAGGATGTCGTTCGGCTTGAGCGTGCCGGAGACGGTCGCATTGGAAAACACGTCGAGCACCTGCACACCGCCCGACTCCCCGGGCAGGCTGAAGTAGCGGCGCTTGGCCGCGTCCACCAGCGGCGTCCACCGAAAGCCGCCGCTGGGCGGCGCCAGATACACAGGTTCCGAGACCGCCCGCAGGAAGCGCGCCAGCACTGGTGCGGGAAGCACGAACCCGGTCTGGTGCTGGGCGTCGTAGCGCATCATGATCCCGGCCAGGCCACCGTCGCCATAGACCGGCGCGCCAGGATTCTGCACACGCAGGTCCGACAGCACGCGGAGCGTCAGGACTGCGGCGGGCGCGGAGGGGAGAGCCTCCACGCCGATCTCGACGATGCGTCCTGCGCCTTCCTGCCGCAGGCCGGAGTCGTCGTATTGCACGATGCGCGTCCGGGCGCCGCGCGCCACGTTGGTGGCCAGCGCCACCGGCACCAGCTCGCGACAGAAGGCGGGATCGTCGACTGCCAGCAGCGCCACAGCCAACCGCGGATCCACCTGCCGGATCGTGGCGGCGTGCTTGACGGCCTGGCCGGGCTGGCGCAATTCGACCAGCGTGGCCTGCCGGATCAATTCCTCGGTGGTCAGGACGCGGCCGGCATCGATGACCACGCCGTATCCCTGCCGGAATTGCGGCCGGCTGAGCCGCCAGGGCATATGCTCATCGCTGGTCTGGCAGGTCACTAGGACGTCCACCACCTGCACACCGCCGCCGGGCGTTTCCGCGGCGGCGCAGATGATTGACGGCATCACCAGCACAAGAGCCAGCCCGAGCGCCAGGTAGCGTGGCAAGTCCCCTCGCCTCCGGAATCCGGCGCGCCAGAGGCTGCGCGCCCTACCCGGCTTGTGCAGATTGTGAAACATACGGTTTCTCCTCAAAAATTAGTTTTCGCTTCGCGAAACCGATCGCAGCCGCGTCATGCCCGGAACCTCGTACCGGCGGCGGATCTGCTCGTCAGCAAGGCGCGCCTGCACGGCGTCCAGCACCAGCGGATTTTCCGTCCCCTCGAAGCGGATGACATGGAAGCCGTTCGTGGGCTCGCGCAGCGCGGCGACGAGGTCGGCCAGCGCGCCGATGCGGCGGCCGTTCGTCTCGGTTACCACTTGGTAGCGGAACGATTCATCGTAGGTGTTCACCGGGTGCGGCAGGCGGTTGGCGAGCACGACGAACTGCGTGCGTCCGCGGTACAGCCCCTCCGGCTTGGCGAAGATTGAAAGGTAGTAGAGGCTGTGCGCAGCGCGGTTTTCGGCGTCGCCGCCGATGGCGCCAAGCAGGTTGCGCGACAGAGGCATGAAAACCAACCCGCCGACGATGTGGTATTCCGGCGGCTCGTCGTACTGGATGCGGTAGCAGAAGGGGTCAGGCGGATTACGCAGCGGTATCTCGACGTTCGTCACCACGCCGCTGCGCGCGACGTCGACCCGGATGGCCTCTCCCCACTGCTTGCGCTCGACCAGCTCGCCGAATTCGACCGTGTTGCCATCCAGCACGATGGTGCCGTCGCTGGCGATCGACTGCCCCTCGGCACGCAGCAGAACATCGCCGTTGTGCAGATGCCCGTAGGCGGCGCCGTAGGGATCGAGCCAATCCACCGCCACGCCGCCACTGTCCGGCGCGAGGCGCAGCGCGCGGCGCAGGGCGGGGTTGCGGGTGTCGAAGGTGCGGACACCCAGCTCGGGATAGCCGTGATAGCGGCCGTCGGCCACGTCGCGCAGCATATGGTGGATCACGGGGAACGGGATGGCGTAGCCGATGTTCTGGGCGCCCGAGACGCCCTGAAACGCAACCCCGACCACGCGGCCGTCCAGCAAAACCGGCCCGCCGCTGTTGCCGGGATTGATGGCTGCGTCGATCTGCACCACGAGGTGTGAGTCGACCTCCGAATGGGAGTAGCCGCTGTAGTCAATGCGCGAGACCACGCCGCGGGTCAGCGACAGGCGCGTGCCGCCCATGGGAAAGCCGAGGGCTATGACCTCGTCATTCAAGTTGGGCAGGTCGCTCGCAAAGCGAATCGGCCGGGAGTCCTCGTAGAACGCGGGGTCGTCCACGGTCAGGATGGCGAGGTCGCAGTCGTGCGCCACGAACGCCACGTGCGCCGGGAAACGCCGCGTGTCGCCGTCACGCTGCGCCTCGATGAAGGTGGCATCGGAAATCACGTGCGCGTTGGTGAGAATCCGCCGCTTCTCGACGATGAACCCCGAGCCGCTGCCGTGTTCAGGCTGCGCGGCCTGCCAGGGTTGTAGGTAGTCGTGACGCTGAATCGTCACGTAGATTTTGACCACCGAGCGCCGCAGGTCGTCGAGCGAGGCGGCCGCGCGAGGCGGCTGCGCCAGCGCCAGCAGCGCCGCGGCGCACAACAGGCCACGCCGGAGGATGCATGTGTTCATGGGGAAAATCGTAACACAGTTCCTGCCGGCGACGGAATTCTGGTGGCTAGTCATATGGGGGCCCAGTTGTACGAGGCGTTTGTGTAATCGGCGGATTATGGCACCAGCCGCAGAAGATAGTCGCACCAGGCGTCCATGCCTGCTCCGGTCTGGGCGCTGAGTTCGAATGTGAAGACGCCGGGGTGCACGCTCTGGATCGCGCGACGACAGGCGGCGAGATCCCAGTCGAGGTGCGGCGTAAGGTCCATCTTGGTCAGCACTACCACCTGCGCACCGGCGAAGAGCGTCGGGTACTTCACCGGTTTGTCCTCGCCCTCCGTGGCGGAGAGGAGCGCCACCTGGAAGTTTTCGCCCAGGTCGAAGGCCGCGGGGCAGACGAGGTTACCGACGTTCTCGATGAAGAGGAGCTTCGTTTCCGGTCGCACCACGCGGGGGAGGACCTCGGCCACGCGCGCGGCATCGAGGTGACAGGCGTCGTGCGTCTCGATCTGCTCCACCGGCACGCCGGTGCGTGCGATGCGGCGCTTGTCGTTGTCGGTCTGCTGATCGCCGGTGATCACGGCCACGCCGAGGCGGTCCTTCAGCCGCGCCACGGTCTTCTCGAGCAGGAGGGTCTTGCCGGTGCCGGGCGAGGAGATCAGGTTCAGCGCCACGATGCCGCGCTCCTTCAACCAGGCGCGGTTGCGGACGGCGATCTCGTCGTTGCGCGCCAGCACGCGCCGCTCCACGGTCACCGTGCGCAGCGCCGGGGCGTGCTGGTGGTCATGGTCGTGCGGCTGCGCATGGTCATGCGCGTGCACCGTGCCGTCGGCGTGCCGGTGTGTGTGCCGGTTCCACTTCCCCGCCTCTTCGCAGCCGCAATCCTTGCACATGGTCCGTCTTCCTTCCCAAAGTCCCTGGCCTTCGGGTGAATGCACAGGTATCCGTCTTGCAACCGATGATAAACCTCATCGGGGTCGGCGTCGCTATCGGTATCGGGGTCGAGCATGTAATCGATACCGATTCCGATAGCGACCCCGACCCCGAAAGATTTTCCGCAGCTTTGGGCGAAAACCAGCCGCCTTGTCACCTTCTGCAGACAATCAACCCTCACCTGCCCCGATCACCTCCACCGACACGATCTCGAATTCCCGACCGGCCGTGACGCGCACGCGGTGCGAATCGCAAGCGCCGCACGTCAGGAATATCTTCCCCGGCGTGGTGCGCCGGCCGCAGTCGTCGCAGACGATCTCTGCAGGGGCCACTTCGAACTCCAGCTTTGCATGTTCCGCGCGCGTTCCCTCGGCCGCCAGCGGGAAGGCGAACTCGAACGCCTCGCGGTTCACGCCGGCGAGCGCGCCAAGGCGCAGCCGGATCGCCTCCACCGCCGTCGCCCGCTCGGCTTCGCAGACCCGTTCCACCTGTTCAACCAAGGCGGTGGCTAATGACAATTCGTGCATCTTCTAACAAATCCTGGGCAGCACTTCGCCCTGCGGCACGTCCACCAACCGGTGGCCGCCCATGAGCGTCTCGAGCGAGACCTGTCCGCCGCGCGAGTCAACCACGCCGATTTGCGCGGCCTGCGCACCTTCGGGAAGCGCGCGCCAGGCAGCCAGGGCGGCGTCTGCCGCGTCCGCAGCGACCATTGCCAGCACGCGCCCCTCGCAGGCCACATCCAGCAGATCGAGCCCGAGCAGCTCGGCCGCGGCGCGCGTGCCAGGTGCAAACGGCAGCGTTGCCTCGCGCAACCGGACGCCAACCGGGCGGCCTTCGACGATCTCGTTCGTCACAGCCGCCACGCCGCCGCGCGTGGGGTCGCGCAGGAAGCGCACCTGAGGGGCGATGGGCGCGAGCGCCGTGACCAGGCGGTGCACGGGCGCGCTGTCGCTGACCGGACCGTTGCGGATGCCGATCCCCTGACGCGCGCAGAGCACGGCCATGCCGTGGTCGCCCAGCGTGCCGCTGACGAGCACGGCGTCGCCGGGCCGGAGCGTGTCCGGGTCGAGGCAAAACCCCGGGAGCGGCTCGCCCAGGCCGGCGGTGTTGATGTAGAGCCGGTCGCACTGGCCGCGCGCGACCACCTTGGTGTCGCCGGTGGCGATGGTCACGCCACAGGCCGCTGCTGCGGCGGCGGCAGAATCGAGGATTCGGCGCAGGAGGTCCAGCGGCAACCCCTCCTCGAGGATCAGCGCCAGCGAGAGCCAGCGCGGCCGGCCGCCGCTGACGGCGATGTCATTCACCGTGCCGTGCACGGCGAGGCTGCCGATGTCACCGCCGGGAAATTCGACCGGCTGTACCACGTAGCTATCGGTCGTGAAGATGGCCTCGCCGGCGGCGAACGGCACGCGCGCCGCATCCGGCAGACCCCGCAGCGGGCCGGCACCGAAACGCGGCACGATCTCGTCGCGGATCAGGTTGCGCGACAGGACACCGCCGCCGCCGTGGGAGAGCTGGATTGTGTTGGAAGACGTCATGTCGTATCCAAGAGGCAGACCACACAGATTTGGGCAATCATAGCAGAACGGCGGCAGGGCGTAAGAGGCGCAAATCCCGGCGGATGCCTCCCACTTTCGCGTTTGTTCCCCTACCTTCCGGCGAAAGAGAAAGACGCATCAATCGGACAGAATCGGACATTTTTCTGAAGAAATCCGTATCGCATGGAATGGAGGCGCTGCCTCGTACGTGAGGCAGGTCTGGGTGGCTGGCTTCATGACCATCTACATGTTACAAAATGTTACACTTTTGAGAATTCATTAAACTTTAACATTATTTGTAAGTGGCTACACGGCAAAGAGTTGAAACTTGTAACATGCCATAATTAATCTTTGCGATTCTTTGCGAGCGGCCGGGAACGCCTTTCTGCTCCATCCAAGCGAACAAGCGAACAGCAGATTGATGAATATCCACCCGCCATATACATGGTCCTGCCCGCCCTTGTTGCGGACAGGCAGGACACGTTCGCGCGCGCCTCGCGAACTTTCAATAGTTCGCGGCAACCATCTCAAAGAAAGCCTGCGGGTGCTGGCAGAGCGGGCATTTTTCGACGGCCTTCGGCCCCTCGTGCGTGAAGCCGCATTCCCGGCAGACCCACTTGACTTGCTGGTCCTTGCTGAAGACCCTGCCGCCCTCGACATTCTTCAGCAGGGCCAGGTAGCGCTCCTGATGGCTTTTCTCGACCTTTGCGAGCTGGTCAAACATTCGGGCGAGTTCATCAAACCCCTCGGCGCGGGCCTCTTTTGCCATGGTGGGGTACATCTCGGTCCATTCGTGCCCTTCCCCGGCGGCCGCGGCCTGCAAGTTGGCCCGGGTGTCGCCAATGCCGGACAGCGCCTTGAAATGGAGCTTGGCATGTTGCTTCTCGTTGTCCGCAGTCTCCAGGAAAATTGCCGCGATCTGCTCGTATCCTTCCTTCTTTGCGACAGAGGCAAAGTAGGTGTACTTGTTGCGCGCCTGCGATTCGCCGGCAAAGGCCGCGTGCAGGTTCTGTTCGGTCTTCGAGCCCTTGAGTTCCGCCATGGGTGCGCTCCTTTGCGTTGCCGCCCGCGGGCTCATTGCCCGCACGGAAAGAAGCGTAGACGGGGGGCGGATGGATGTCAATTGCCGCCCGCAGGCAGCTCGCGCTTTGCGGGGCGTGTATCGCCATCCCTGCCAGCTGGCCCCCGGTCGCGCAGCAGCTCGTGCGCCTTGCGGATCTGTTCGGGGGAGAGGTGCTTACGGATGACCAGCAGATTCTGGATTGTCAGCTTGGCCTGCTCGGCGCGCAACCGGCCGATCTCGTCGATAGTCTTCATGATCTCGCCGGTATCGACATTCGGCTGGTGCAACAACCTCTTCACGCGCCCTTCCTGTTCGAGCGACAGCTTGTTGATCTGGGATTCCAGTTCGCCGTGCTGCGCCTGAAGCGCCTGGAGTTCATCGCGCATACGGGCCGCCGACTCCGGGGTCAGGCCGATCTCCCCGGTCAGCGTCGTGCCCGACAACAGCTGGTCGATCAGCATCTTACCCGGTTGCGGCCCCATCGGACCGTTCGGCCGATCCCCGCGCCGCAGCAGCGCCCGGCCGGTGCCATTGCTGCTTGCCGCATTGCCCGGCAGTTGTTCCGTCTCTGCGCGGACCGCCAACGCCAGACACAGCCACGGGGCAAACACCGTGCGGAAGAACAATCGAGCCCTGCTTCTGTCTTTCACAGCAACCCCTTCCGCATTTCCCCGCCATGCAGCGGACATAGGTAGATAACGCACATCCCCATGGGTTATTGTGCCGGACAACCCCTTCGGAGCTTACCCGCGACCTTGTTCATTTCCTGCCTATGATAGAAAAATGCATCGCAGAGATCCAATACCCAACGCATCTTGTAACCACGAGCCTTTCTCGCATGTGTAAAAATACCTGATTCCTGCGGCAATTTGAATCCGGTTAATTTTCAGATCGTCCGTTTTGATAGAAAAATGAACATCTTGTGTTTAATTTATTATATAACAACTTGATTACCAATAAATTACAACATTCTTTCCCCGTGTCGACATCGGCGGGTTTCAGATCATTCGAGTCGGCGCGATGCAAACACCCTGTTAGTAACTCGTTTGCAGTGGTCTGCATTTTTTCGATCTCCGGTTCACCGAGTTTGACGCAACTCACTGCAATACCGACTCAACAAACCTAAATCCGAGGCTGTTAATAACCTGTTCGGGAGTTTGCTATTCATTTCCCTTGTTCCCATCGCTGAATGGGTGCCATTGTCGCAGATGCGTGGCGCTCCTGTTGGGCCGCGTTTTTAGCCGCCGGGTTGTGGGCTGTCGACTTTCTAAATCCGATTTTCGGTTGCAGGTGTTCCCATGGCAGCGCAGTCGTTGTGGAATCTGGCGTGCGAGCATTTGAAAGCGGTGCTCCACCCCGATGTGTTCAATCGCTGGATCGCCATCATCCACCCTGTGGCGCTGCAGGGCGACACCCTGATTCTGCGCGTGGACAACGATTACTACCAGACCTGGCTGCAGGACAATTATCTTCAGCTTATCGTCAGCGCACTCCGCACAGCCGGCGCCAACGAGAATCTCCTGATCCGCTTCGACGTGCAGGCCGGCGAGCTGTCGGCACCGGCAGACGCTTCTGTGCCGCAACCGACACCGGACCAGCCGCGCCCGCGTCCCCGCCTGCGCCGGCCACCCAAGGGCGCGTCGCTCAACGCGACGCTCAACGCCAAGTTCACCTTCGAGGAGTTCGTCATGGGCCCCTCGAACAGCTTTGCCCACGCGGCGGCCCTGGCCGTGGCGCAGGCGCCCGGCCGCGCCTACAACCCGCTGTTCATCTACGGACAAACCGGCCTGGGCAAGACACACCTCATGCAGGCGGTCGGCCATCGCGCGCTGCAGTCCGAGGCCATCTCCGTGGCGTACATCTCCCTGGAGACCATGCTCAACGAGTACGTCGAATCAGTGCAGACCCGCACCACCACCGAGTTCCGCAACAAGTACCGCAGTGTGGACGTGCTGCTGGTGGACGACATCCACTTCCTCGGCGGCAAGGAGCGCCTCCAGGAGGAGTTCTTCTACACCTTCAACGCCCTGTACGACGCCCGCAAACAGATCATTCTCACCAGCGACCGACCTGCCAGCGAGATCCCCGGGCTCGAACAGCGCCTCGTCTCCCGCTTCGAGTGGGGGCTGGTGACCGAGCTGGAAAAGCCGGATCTGGAAACCCGCCTGGCGATCCTGCGCTACAAGCAGACCCACGCCAAGGTGCACCTCTCCGACGAGTTACTCAACTTCATCGCTGAAAAAGTCAAATCCAACGTCCGCAGCCTGGAGGGCGCCCTGCTGCGGGCCCTTTCCTTTGTCTCGATGAATCCCGGCCGGCCGCTGACGCTGGAAGCGATGCGCTACCTCCTGAAGGATCTCCTGGATAAGGAAAACCGGCAGGAGCTGACCTGTGATGCGATCCAGCGCGCCGTGGCGGAACACTTTGGCCTGCGCCTGACCGACATGTCGAGCAAGCAGCGCCCCCGGTCGGTTGCCCAGCCGCGTCAGGTCGCCATGTACCTCTGCCGTCGTCTGACGAGCCAGTCTCTGCCGGAGATCGCCAATACCTTCGGCAAGACCCATGCCACAGTTCTGCATGCCTGCAAGACCATCAAGGACCGTATGGACGTGGAAGCCAACCTGTGCGATTCCATCCGTACGATCGCCAAAAAACTGAACTGCGATCCGATTTCTTTTCAGTTATGACCGGGTGATTATCCTGTTGATACGTTGATGAACCCCTGTGTTTTTTATGACAGTTATTCACAACCTCCCGAATAATTCCGTGGTTATGAACCAGGTTTCACCTGTTCTGAACAATTTCACGTTGTTGCCACGCCTGCTTAAAGTCTCTCCCCTCAAGGCAGTTATAAAGTTGTATTCATTGTTCTTTCCTCTAGTGGTGATACTGTTGACTTATATTAAACTACCTGTATAACATACAACTTTACAGGCGAACCTGTGATTGGAGACACCAGATGAAATTTGCCATTGTTCGTTCCAAGTTACTCGAAGCCCTGCAGTCCGTGCAGAACGTGGTTTCGGTCAAGAGCACGTTGCAGATTCTTTCGAATGCCTTGATCAAAAGCGAAGGAAACAAACTGCACCTGACTACCACGGATCTCGATATCACGGTCAAGTGCACGATCGAAGCGGAGAGCGACGAAACCGGCGGCACAACCCTGCCGATCCGGCGACTGGCCGGCATTGTCCGCGAACTCCCGGAAGGAAAAATCACGGTCAATATTTCGGATGAAGATGTGGCGGAAGTCCGTTGCGGGTCGTCATTTTTTAAGATCATCGGTCTCCCCATGCGGGATTTTCCGCCGGTTCCGGTTCCGGACGGAAAGGACTGCTACCGGCTGGACCAGGGGACGTTCCGCGAGATGCTGCGCAAGACGGCCTACGCGGCCTCGCAGGACGAGACGCGGCACGTGCTGAACGGCGTGCTGTTGGCGTTCAAGGACGGCAAGCTGACCATGGTGGCGACGGATGGGCGGCGTTTGGCGCTGGTTGAGCAGGAAGTCGAGTTTCCCGAGAGCGCCGAGATCGAGATGATCCTGCCCAGCAAAGCGGTCAACGAGCTGATGCACATCCTCAAGGACGAGGGCGATCTCAAGATCTACGCGCACAAGGGCCAGGCGGTCTTCGAGCTGGGGAGCATCACGATGAGCAGCAAGCTCATTGACGGCGTCTACCCGAACTACCGGCAAGTCATACCAACCGGCTGTGACGAGCGGATCGTGCTGGAGCGGGAAGCGCTGCTGACCTGCCTGCGGCGCGTGTCGCTGGTGACCACGGACAAATCCAACTCCACACGCCTGACCTTCTCGGCCAACCAGCTGACCATCCTGTCAAACACGCCGGACATTGGCGAGGCGCGCGAGACCATGCCGGTGAAATACGCCGGCAAGGAGATCACCGTCACCTTCAATCCCGAATACGTGATGGATCCGCTGCGCAACATCGACCACGACGAGGTCACGTTCGAGATGAGCGACGGCCACAGCCCGGCGCTGATCAAGTGCGGCGGCGTCCCCTTCCTCTATGTCCTGATGCCCCTGCGCATCGGGTAATTGGGCTGATAAAATTGGGCGTTCGGGCTTGTTTTAGACCCCATGCCTTTGTATTCTGTCCGCTCGGTTTTGACCTTCTCGAAGCCTGCCCGATAGTGTAATGGTAGCACAACAGACTCTGAATCTGTTTGTCTAGGTTCAAATCCTAGTCGGGCAACCAAGCACGCCACGTTGCCCCTGCGCGGCGTGCCGCGACTCAGGCGCTGAACAGTAACGAGTTGCGACGCGGCGGGACTTCCACTTTCCTCGGCTGGCCGGGACAGGTCTTGGATGGGAAGCAAGCATCAACTCGGTTCAAGTCAGTGATCAAGGTAGGTTGTTGAAAGCGCTTGCGAAAACAAGGCGGCGGAGCGTATCCTGCACCCGTTAGGTGTGGCCTGACAGGACGCGGAAGAGCGCCTTTCGTGAGGGGCACCCGCGCGCGCAAAAAAGCGAACCCCGTTCAAAACGACCGATGCAACGGCTGTCCCCAGACACCTACGCGGCCCGCGTCATCCACGGAGAGTACCATCCGCACCTCGACGGCATTCGCGCATTCGCCGTGCTGCCGGTCGTGGCCTTCCACATTTTGGCGCTGCTCTGCCCCGGCGGCTTCGCGGGCGTCGACGTATTCTTTGTCATCTCCGGCTACCTGATCACCGGCGGGATCCTGCGCGACCTGCGGGAGGGGTGCTTCACGGTCAGGGCTTTCTATCACCGCCGCATCCGCCGCATCCTGCCCGCGTACTTTGCCCTGATCGCCATCGTGCTGATGGTCGGCTGCGCTCTCTACTATTCTCGGCCGCTCGTGCATCTGAGCAACACGGTCATGGCGGCCACCCTCTTTTCCGCGAACATCTACTACAGCCACATCAACGGCGCCTATTTTGCGCCGGACATTCACGACTACCCCCTGCTCCACCTCTGGTCGCTGAGCGTGGAGGAGCAATTCTACTTGGGCATCCCCCTGCTGTGCGCCGTGCTCTGGCGCTGGCGGCGCGCCCTGGTGGCGCCGGTGCTGGCGGCACTGGCCGCCGGGTCGCTGGCCGCCTCTGTCTGGGCCCTGCGCAGCGGCAGCCCTAACGCGGCCTTCTACCTGCTGCACTGCCGCGCATGGGAACTGCTGGCCGGCGCGCTGCTGGCCCGGGCCTGCCTGAAGGATGCTGCGGGTGGTGCGGGGGCTGTCGCCGGACGCCGTCTTTCGGCTACCTGGGCCAGTGCGCTCGCGTCCTGCGGATTGCTGCTGGTGCTGGCGCCCTACGTGTGGCTGTCGTCGCAAAGCGCCTTTCCTGGCTTGGCGGCGCTCCCCTCGGTGGCAGGCACGGTCCTGCTCATCCGCTTCGGAAACGCCGGCTGGGTCTCCCGCGTGCTCACGTGGCGGCCGTTTGTCCTGACCGGCAAGATCTCCTATTCGCTCTATCTCTGGCACTGGCCGGTGATCGTGTTCTGGAAATACGCGGTCTACAACCAGCTGATCGCCGCTGACTACGTCGGCATGTTCCTCGTGTCGCTGGCGCTGGCGGCGCTCTCCTGGCGCTTCATCGAGCTTCCCGTGCGCGCCTCGCCGGCCTGGACGCCGCGCCGGACCTTCCTTTTCGCGGCCTGCGGCATCGTGCTGCTGGTGGGCATCGGGGCGGCCTGCACTGCTTCGCTGGGGTGGCCCCGCGTGCTGCATGCCCGGGCGAACCGCCTGGCGAAGAACGAGCTGCCATCGCTGTTCGTGCAGCGGCTGGTCGACACGGGGATCCGCGCGGGCGCCATTGTGGGGCTGCAGCTTGCAAATCCGTTCCGTGACTGCTTTGCGCTGTCGGGCGCCCTCGGCGTGGTAGGGCGCCCGGTCGAGGTGCTGCTGGTGGGCGACAGCCACGCGTGGAACCTGCAGTACGGGCTGGCCATGGTGCTCAAGGAGCACAACCGGGCCGGCTACTCCCTGTCGCACCCGAACACCTTTCTGTACGACGTAGACGACCCGGCCGGGAAGGCCGTGCTGGACGAGGTTGCGCGGCGTCCGGCGGCGCGGCAAGTGATCCTGGCCGCGCACTGGGTTGACTATGCGGCTTCCCAGCCGCAGGCGTGGAGCCGGAAGCTGGAGACGTTTGCCAGCCGCCTCGCGGCGATGAACCGCACGGTGCTGATCACGTCGGACATCCCGGTCTTTCCGTACTCGCCGTCGGACATTGCCGCGCGGATGGCAATCATTCCACCGCGGCGGGTGGAACCCGACTGGGTCGAGCACGCGCAACCGGCCGCCGAGTACGAGCGGACGCAGGGCGGGATCAACCGCACCCTCGCGGAGATCTGCGTGCGGACCGGGGCCAAGTTCGTTCCCCTGCACACGGCGCTGCGGCAGGGCGACCGGTACCCGGCCTTTGCCCGGGATTCCAACGGCCCGGTTCCCTTGTACGGAGACTCCAACCACCTGACGCATGCCGGCTCGATGCAGGCGGCTAGGTTCTTGGCAGCCTATCTGAAACTTGAGACGACGCCTCCGCCTGGAGGCACATGACGAAGCGCTTCTGGCACAGGTGGGGGTGCTGGTCACCGCGCCGACATCGCCAGCGCTAACCAGCGGCCTACACTTTGAAACGATTCTGTGCTTTCTGCTGCCGCTGGTTGGGGTTTCACGGTTTCTTTCTGCGTCTGTCCACGACCATTGTTCCCCATCGAGCAAATAGGAAGGGAAGTCCTATTCCTATGATGAGGACAATGGAAAGTTCCAATATCAAGAAAGCGCCATTACCGGTTGAGTTCATAAATCCCGCCGGCAATCTTCCAAACCCGGAAGGTAAATTTTCTGGTGTTCCTCCGGCCACAAAGAAAAGAAATGCTGCGAGAAATGCTACGAACATAGCTGAGGGACGCTTGAGAAGAATGCGTAGTAGCATTCCGGTGAGGAATGGGATGCCCAGCAGGAGGAAACAGATCACGAAGGCGACTGCTACGTGATCAAGCGCTTTCATTATAGAGTTCATCGCTTCCATCATTTTATCCTTACACCCCAACATCAACAGGTCGATGATCGTCACCCACAATCAGGCTCTCCGTCCTCTTCCCGGCCGGAACCCCTGCGTGACCCTTCGGCGGGCTTCCGCTATTTTGAACCCGCATTCTGCCCATGCGGGGACCGCCCGGGCCATCGGTTACCCGCCGTGCGTGTAACGGATGATTTGCATTTTTTCCATGGTGATCAGACCGCCGCTGCGGGCCTGCTCGAACATGTCGTGCAGCCTGGGGAGGAATGAGTTGATCTTCTCCTCAGTATCGGCGATCTCAACGACCAGGGGAAGGTCGGACGACAGGTCGAGAATCTTGGCCGTGCGGATGCGACTGCAGAGGCCGAACCCTGTCACGCCCTTCCAGGCCGTGGCGCCGGCCAGCCCGGCCGCCTTGGCCTCGCGAACGATCGCCTCGTACAGAGGCACGTGGCCCAGCTTGTCCGATTCGCCGAGGAAGATCCGCAGCAGCTTGGCCTCACCCGCGAGTTCCATGGTACCTCCTACGCTTTCCAGGCCCATTGAACCAGCCAGGCGCCGACCCAAAACAGAGCCATGCACCCGACCAGCGTGATCGCAAAATAGGCGCCCGCGTAGAAGAACTCACGGTCGCGCACGAACTGCACCAGCTCGTAGATAAACGATGACATGGTCGTGAAGCCGCCGCAGATTCCCGTGGCGAGGAAGAGCCGCATGGCGGGTGTCAGGGAACTGGTGGATGTAGCCAGCGTCGTCACCATGCCGATTACTAGGCACCCGAGCAGGTTCGCCCAGAGCGTGCCGTGCGGGAAGGTGACGGATGCGCGCTGCGCCAGCAGGCTCAACGCGTAACGCAGGACTGACCCCAGCGCCCCGCCCGTCCCCACCACCAGTATCGGCAGCAGATACCGCATGTCCTCACCATAGCAAAGCGCCCCGAAGCGTGCTAGCATCCGCAGACATGGGCATGGGGGAGAAGCTGCTGCGGCTACTGGTGGGCGTGCTCCTGCTGCCGCTTTGCGTGGCCATGAGCTGGGCGCTGGTGGACCTGATCCGCGAACTCCCCTCCGGCCGCGAGTTCGTCTCGCCCCAGGCGCTTGCGCTGCTTGGCGGCTACTTCATCTGGCTTGGCGTCTATCTCGGGATCGTGCGCCCCACGCATGCCTACGTCTGGGCACATGAATTGACCCATGCGCTCTGGGGGCTGCTCTTTGGCGCGCGCATCCACTCGATCCGCGCCAAGCCTACCGGCGGCGCGGTTGCGCTTTCCAAGACCAACACGCTAATCGCGCTCGCGCCGTACTTTTTCCCTTTCTATACCATGGTCGTGCTGCTGTTGCGCGCGCTCCTCTCGATCTGGCTTCCCATTGCGCCGTACGAGCTGATCTGGCTCTTCCTCGTCGGCTTCACCTGGGGATTCCACTTCACCTTCACCGTGCAGACGCTCCTGATCCGCCAGCCGGACGTGGTGGACAATGGCCGCGTTTTTTCGCTGGCGCTGATCTACCTGTTGAACCTGGCCGGCATCTGCGTCTGGGTGATTTGCACCACCCCTGCCACGTTCACTGCCCTCGGCAGCCACCTCGTCGCCCGCACCGCGCTGGTCTACGTCAAAAGCTGGTCCGGCCTCGTCGCGCTCTGGGGGATGATCGCGCAGCTGTGGGCGTGAACTGGAGCTGCGGGTAAAATACGGACACGAAGAAGAGGAAGGCTGCAGAAGATCACGAAGGGTCTCGGGATGGCGGCCGGCCTCGACCGCCGCGCCTGTCCTGTGATTACCGCCCCTCCGCCGCCTGCTCCGCCTCCCGGTATTTTCTGCGAAAGAAGGCAGTCCATTCGCGCAGGCAGGCGAGGCGGTCGAAGCGCTTGTAGTCGCTTACTGCTGTGAGCCAGTCGAGCGGCGCGGGGCGGTCTGGCATGGCCAGTAGCAGAGCCATGGCGCGCGGGTTTTTCTCCGGACCGCCGCGGCGGATGATTGCGCCCCAAGCGGCGCGAAGCTCGTCGCCGGAGTCGATGCACATGGAGCGCACGAGGTCACGCTGCAAATCGAACAACGCGGCGGTCCAGCGCGGCTGGTAGGAGAACTGCGCGCCGAGCGCGTAGGGGTTGATGCGCGGATCGGAGAGGTCGTCGGACAGATATGGCCGGTTGCTGGCACAGGCGGCCTGGATGACGGGATCATCTGACGGATAGAAGTCGCGCCGGATCGGCAGCCGCCGCAGGGCGAAGCGCTTCGGCCCGCCCGGCGTGCCGGTGCGGTAGTTCCAGATCTTCTGTCCCTCCAGGCTGAGCGCAAACTGCAGGAACCGCACGGCCAGCTCGCGGTGCGGCGCGCCGCGCAGCAGGCTGGTGGGATCCGCGCTTACGCTCGAGCCGCCGACGGGCGTGACGTAGCGCAGGCGCTCGGTGCCATCCGGTGTGCGCTCGGTCTCAGCCTGGAACCGGCCGTAGAAGTCGATCGCTACGCCGGCGGCAACTGCGCCGGCGTTGACGTCCATGGTGACCTTCCCCGCGCTGTCGGTGAAGTAGCGGGCGTTGGCGCCGATGCGGCGCAGGAGGTTGATCCCCTCCAGCCAGCCACGTTCGACCGCGACCTGGTAGACCACGGGGACGGACGGCGGAAGCTGGCCGGGAGGAAGACGCGCGGCAATGATGGCGGCTTCGTTTGAGGTGACCTGCTCGCGCGTGAAACCGGCTGCGAGAACCGCGCGCCAGCACTGCTCGTGCACGATCATCTCGAAGGCCTTAGCCACGCTGCCGCTCTTGGTGGGGTCAGCCAGGCCGATCTGACCGAAGAGGCGCGGGTCCGCGAGGTCGCTCCAGGTGGCAGGTGTCGTGGTGATACCGCAGTCGCGCAGGCGGTCGGGGTTGCTGCAGATGCCGAAGGCACTGAGCACGGTGCCGAAGAAAAAGTCAGTGCGCCAGGTCTCGCCGCCGAAGTGCGCGGGGAAGGAGTTGAGCAGTGCGACGATCTCTGGGCGCCGGCGTTCCTCGGCGCTCCACGGCGGCACGGTCAGCCCCTGCCGCGCGGCGCGGTCGTGGTCGTATGCGCCACCGCCGCAAAAAAGATCTACACCGCACGAAATCGCGCGAGGATCGTCCGTATTGCGGAATGCGATGTAGATTTTTTTTTGCCGTTCGAACCTGACGCGCGCGATTTCGTTTGTGGCAGCTTCTGCGAGCGGTTGATTCGGGTTGAAAGAACGATCAAGGATCATCTCTGCACTGTCACTCCCCCACAGCTCGCCGCATTGCATCCAATATCCTTTCATGGAAGAAACGTATTCAGCGGTGAGATAGCGCATGATCTCGCTCGTGCCGCCGAGCATGCGCCAGTCGATCTTCACCGGGCGGCCGAAGCGCTCGCGGTGCCAGCGGCTGAACGCCTCACCGAACTCATAGCGCACCGCCTCGTTATGCGGCGAGATGATCACCAGCACGGGATCGCCGCTGCGCCAGTCGCCGAGGGCGGTCGGCTTTTGGAACAAAAACGGCAGCGCCACCAGCAGCGCGGCAGCGAGGATGACGAGGAGATATTTCATGCGAGGTGTTTTTGCTGCTGCCGGCGACCGGGGATGGTCGCCCTCCAGAAACTCCGTTGAACCCTTCGACGGACTCCCTCTTCTTCGTGTCCGCATCTTGCCCGTGCAGGGACAGCTCGGCCCGCCTGTATTTACGCGGTCAACACGATCACGTTTTCCGGCGCAACCCAGGCTCGGACCGGTGCGTTTGCGCGGTCGGCGCCGGCAGCGGGGTTGAGCTCCACAACCTTCCACTCGACGTTTCCGGCGAGCGCCACGATGTGCTGGGCCACCTCGCCCTGGTAGACGGTCTGGAGGCAGCGGCCGTCGAACCGATTGGGCGCGTTGGCTGGCGGGGCGTCGAGGCGGATCGACTCGGGGCGGATGCAGAGAGTGACGGCAACGCCAGCGGCGGGCGTCGCGCCAATGGCGGTGAAGGAACCCAGCACCGTGTCAACCCGCAGCAGGCCATGGGCAACACCTGCCACGTGGCCCTCGATGAAATTTCCCTCGCCGATGAAGCCGGCCACGAAGCGATTCACGGGGTAACGATAGACCTCGGCCGGCGTGCCGATCTGCTCGATGGCGCCTCTGCGCATGATTGCCAGGCGGTCGGCGATGGAGAGCGCCTCTTTCTGGTCGTGCGTCACATAGACCGCAGTGAGGCCGGCCTGCTTGCAGATGCGACGGATCTCGCTGCGCATCTCGAGTCGCAGCTTGGCGTCAAGATTCGAGAGCGGTTCGTCGAGCAGCAGGCACTGCGGCTCGATCACCAGCGCGCGGGCCAGCGCCACACGCTGCTGTTGTCCGCCGGAGAGAAGATTGGGTTTGGTATCCGCGCGGTCGGCCATGTGGACGCGCTCGAGCGCGGCAGCGACGCGGCGGCGGCGCTCGGCCCGTGGAACGCGCCGCAGCTCCAGCCCGAACGCGACGTTCTCGGCCACGGACAGGTGCGGCCAGAGTGCGTAGCTCTGGAAGACCATGCCGGTGTTGCGCTGGTGTGGTGGGAGGAGCGTCATGTCGCGGCCGTCGATGCGGATCGCGCCGGAGTCAGGCTGGTGGAACCCCGCGATAGCGCGCAGCAACGTGGTCTTGCCGCAGCCGCTGGGGCCGAGCAGGAAGAAGAGCTCGCCCGGCTCGATGCGCAGCGAGACATTGTCCACCGCGCGCAGCGCGTCGAAGGACTTGACAAGGTTCTCGATCTGGATGGAAACCGCCATGGTGGAATTCCGGCGAATCGACAGCAGGGATTATAGACGGCGGCAGGGGCAGAATCCAAGAAACGGTTATTGGGCGACCGAGAGTCGGTTCATGGTGCTTGGACACAGAGAACACAGAGGAGAAATGAGCACACAGAGAAAAGGGGCGTCCCGCACCTCCCTCTGTGGTCTCTATTCGCTCGGTGACCTCAGTGTCCTTGCCATGTATTCTTTTTGCCCGTTGCGACTTTCGATTGTGCTTCCCAATCTTCCGGCGGCCTCGCACAATATCCGCCAACAGGAGACGCTTTTTGCCCCGCACCGCCCAACCACTCCGCCCGGCTCGCATCCGCCTGCGCCACCTGCAGCCGCTCTGCCTGGCGCAGCTCGCGCGCGGGCCGGGGAGCGGCTATGATGTGCGCCAGGCGCTGGCTGCGCTGCCGCTGTTCGCGGCAGCGGCACCGGATGCGCCGGGGATTTACCGGATTCTGCAAGGGTGCGAGAGGCGCAAGTGGGTTCGCGGCCGGCAATGTCCATCGAAAGCTGGGCGTGCGCGGCGCGAGTATACCCTCTTGCCGGCTGGCCGCGCGGCGCTGGAGGGGTGGCGGAAGGAACTGCTGCTTGCCCGCGGGGAAATCGACGCTGTGATTGCGCTGGTACGGAAGAACCAGAAGCGGTGGAGATGAAAGGCAAGCAGGCCGGCGGCGGCCAAGGGACCGGCCGCCCTACACGGGAAGCTGATTGTTGATGGGAATGAATCAGAAGGGATCCCCATATGCGCTTTATCCGGTTCGACAGCGTGGGCGGCGCGAGCGGCGACATGCTGCTGGGTGCATTGGCGGCGCTCGGCGCCGATCTCCAAGACATCGAGCACACGGTGCGGAAGTTTTTGCCTGACAACGTGCGCATCGTCTCTGAGCCGGCTGCGGACCGCGGCCTGCATGGCATCCGTGTGAAGGTTCGTTGCGCGCACCAGCACGACCACGATCACTGGCCCGACGCGCATCCGGGGCATGGGCACCACCACGCGCCGCACCGCACGCTCAAGGAGATCGCCCGGCTGCTGAAATCCCCGGCGCTCGATGCGGAGACCCGCCGCCTGGCGCTGGCTGTGTTCACCCGGCTGGCCGCAGTGGAGGGGAAGATTCACGGGAAGAAGCCAGGCGAGGTGCATTTCCACGAGGTCGGCGCGACGGACTCGATTGCGGACATTGTCGGTTGCTGCCTGGCGCTGCGGCTACTGGGCGTGGCAGGTATCGGTGTCGGCCCCCTCCCCTGCGGCACGGGGAGCATTCAATGTGCGCACGGCGTCATGCCCAATCCGGCTCCGGCCACGCTTGCGCTGCTGGCCGGATTGGAAGTCTGCCAGACGGACGAGCCGTTCGAGCTGGTCACCCCCACCGGCGCGGCGCTGCTGGCCACATGGTGCGCTGAGCTGCGCACGCCGCCGACATCCGGCCGGGTGGCCTGTACGGGGTTTGGTTTCGGACGTCGCGAACTCCACAACCGCGCCAATGTGCTGCGCGCCACGCTGCTGGAGGGGGAAGAAAAATGCGACAGATCGAACGGAGCCGTCGGAACAAGCGGATCGTCCCTGCTTGTTCTCGAAACCAACCTTGACGACTGCAATCCGCAATGGATCGGCGAGCTGATCGCACGGTTGCTGGCCCGCGGGGCGCTGGATGTGTGGGCCCAGCCAGTGACTATGAAGAAGGGGCGGCCGGGGATCGTTCTGGGCGTGCTGGCGGCGCCGGAGGCGGCCGAGACGCTGCGCGAGGAGATTTTCCGGGCGACGACCACCTTCGGCATCCGATCGTACGCCGTGGCGCGCGAGATGCTGGAGCGCCGGTTCGAAACGGTGTCCACGCCGTTCGGTCCGGTGCGCGTCAAGGTCGGCAGCCGCGCCGGCCAGGTGCTGGTGCGCACGCCTGAGTTTGAAGATTGCGCCCGACAGGCGCGGCGGCACGATGTCGCGCCGCGGCAGGTGTACGAGGCGGCGGTAAGAGGGAAGTCCGTTAAAAAACCGGTATCTTAATCGTAATCCGAATCGTGCGTTTAATCGATTAAGATCACGATTAGGATTTGATCGGTGCGACGGTTTGCGCAGGGGCCTCCGTTTTTCACGCGTGGAGACAAAAAAGAAATAACCGACGCAAGTAACGAGAGCGAGAAACGCTATGAACGACGAGACCGCCGCCTCTTCTTCCTGGCCCATCCTTTCCGCAATCGAGGCGCGCGTACTGGGCGCGCTGATCGAGAAGGAGCGGACCACGCCGGATTATTATCCGATGACCCTCAACGCCCTGATGGCAGCCTGCAACCAGAAGAACAACCGCGATCCGGTGCTGCAGCTCGACGAGGGGACCGTACTGGCGGCCACGGACGCGCTGCGCGAAAAGAAGCTGGTCTGGCAGATGACGCTGGCCGGAAACCGCGTGGTCAAGTACCGGCACGCATTTGCAGAGATCTACCAGGTGCCGGACGCAGCCGTAGCACTACTAGCCGAGTTGCTGTTGCGCGGTCCGCAGACCGTGGCCGAGCTGCGCGCCCGGGCCGAGCGCATGCATCCGCACGCCGATGTGGCAGTGGTCGAGGCACTGCTGCAGGAGCTGGCTGCGCATGCCGGCGGGGCGCTGACGGTACGTCTGCCGCGGGAACCGGGGCGGCGCGAGCCGCGCTATGCGCACCTGCTTTGCGGTCCGGTGGCGGGCGCTGCTGCGGAGGCCGCGCCGGCGGCTCCTGCGACGGTTCTGGCAGGTCCTGCGGCGCAGGAGAGGATCGCTGAACTGGAGCAACGCGTGGCTGATCTCCAGGCGCGTGTGCTGGCGCTGGAGAGCAAGCTGGGTCAGGTGCTGTGAGGCGAGCGGAGACCGGGGTGTGCCAAGGGCAACGAAAGGCCGGCTGAACGCGATTGCAGCAGGTGTTTTTATCGCGGCGGCTGCTTGTATGCAGGCGGTAACCGGACTATACTCTTGAACCATGCAGCCGGTGTGAGTGTCGCGTGGTTACGGGCACCTGAGCGGCAGATCCGAAAGAGGGGGGTCTCATGAACAGGAACCTATTTTGTCTTGGTTGCGGCCTGATCGCCCTGGCGCTGGCGGCGGGATGTCAGGCCACGGGCAGCGGCGCGGCCGACGACAAGGAAAAGAGCATGCCGGACAGGCGCTCCGCGCGGGAGATACTCGCCGAGGTGCTGCAGAAATCCGGAATGACCGAGACCGACCTGGTGCTGCATACGGTTTTCACCCTTCCGCCGCCGCTGGTTGAGAGCAACGACTATCCGCGGGTCGCGTGGCAGGGATGCTTCGCCGGCCAGCCGCAGGCCCTGGTGCATTCGAATGGCCAGATGCTGGTGGTTGTCAGCACGATTGACCGCGAGTCGTACTTGTTCAACCCCTACAACCGGACGTGGACCATTGGCCCGGGCCATTCCGATGCCGGGGGATCCCAGCTCTGGGTGCTGTTCTACGGCAAGGCCGCGGATTTCGTGACGGAGGTCATCCAGGCCCGCGATGCGCACGAAATGCTCCGACTCCAGGTGCGTCCATCGCGGCCGGTCACGGCGCCCGTGTTCCCTGCGCGGATATCGAGCGAAGAAATGCAGAACGATCTACTGGAGCTGAGCCTCCACGGATTGGAAGAGCAGCTGCAGCATCTGCGCCTCATGCGTTCCAACGGGCAGCCCTGTAATCCCGAAGTGAACGTCTACTACAAACCCGCCATGGGAAAATAACGCCGGCGGGTGACGAAACGGCGTGCGGACGAAGCGCGCGGGCGTGACAGCGCCGGCGCGGCACAGGAAGAATCATGCAAACCGGTTCCGACGAAAGTCCCATCGAGCGCGGCATCAGCCCGATCAACATCGAAGACGAGATGAGCTCGTCGTACATCGATTATTCGATGAGCGTCATCATCGGTCGCGCCCTCCCCGATGCCCGTGACGGACTCAAGCCGGTGCACCGCCGCGTGCTCTACGCGATGCAGGATCTCGGCAACACCCACGCCAAGCCCTACAAGAAATCCGCCCGCGTGGTCGGCGACGTGATCGGCAAATACCATCCACACGGCGACCAGTCCGTCTACGATGCCATTGTGCGTCTGGCGCAGGAATTCTCGATGCGCTATCCCCTGGTGGACGGCCAAGGCAACTTCGGCTCCATCGATGGCGATCCGCCGGCGGCCATGCGCTACACCGAAGTACGCATGAACCGCCTTGCGGAGGAACTGCTCGAGGACCTTGACAAGGACACGGTGCCGTTCGGACCCAACTACGATGAGTCACTGACGCAGCCGCTCGTGCTGCCGGCCCGCCCCCCCAACCTGCTCCTGAACGGCTCTACCGGCATCGCCGTGGGCATGGCCACCAACATCCCGCCGCACAACCTCTGTGAGCTGGTCGACGGCATCACGCACGCGGTCGACAATCCGGACTGCACGGTCGACGACCTGATGCGGTTTATCAAGGGGCCGGACTTCCCCACCGGCGCCACGATCTGCGGCACGCGCCAGATCGAGGCCATGTACAAGCTCGGCCGCGGACAGATGACCGTGCGCGGCACGGCCGAGATCGTAGAGGAGAAGAACCGCGAGACGATCCTGATCTCCTCGCTCCCCTACACGGTCAACAAGGCCAATCTCATCGAGACCATCGCCGAGCTGGTCAATAACAAGGTGATCGAGGGCATCTCCGACATCCGCGACGAAAGCTCCAGCGAGGGGATCCGCGTGCTGGTGGAGCTCAAGCGCGGCGCGATCGGCCCGGTCGTGCGGAACAACCTCTACAAGCACACGCAGCTCCAGATGACCTTCGGCGCGATCCTGCTGGCGATCGACCAGAACCGGCCGAAGGTGATGAACCTCAAGGAGCTGATCCGCTGCTACATCGACCACCGCTTCGATGTTATCACACGCCGCACGCGCTTCGAGCTGGCCAAGGCCGAGGCGCGGCTGCACATCCTCGAGGGGCTGCTGCTGGCGCTGGACCACCTCGACGAGGTCGTGCGCACGATCCGCGAGTCGCGCAACCGAGACGAGGCCCGCGGCCGCCTGATCGCCCGCTTCGCTTTCAGCGAGAAGCAGGCCGATGCCATCTTGGAGATGCGTCTTTACCAACTCACCGGGCTCGAGCGCGGCAAGGTCGAGGAGGAGCACCGCACCATCCGCGAGCGCATCACCTACCTGCAGGGGCTGCTGGCCGACCCGGCCAAGATCTTCGGGCTGATCAAGCAGGACCTGGCTGACCTCAAGGCGAACTACGGCGACCCCCGGCGCACGGCGATCGTGCCGGTCGAGGACGAGGTGAACATCGAGGATCTCATCGCTGACGCCCCCTGCGTGGTGACGCTCAGCCATAAGGGGTACATCAAGCGCGTGCCGCTCGACACCTACCGTGAGCAGCGGCGCGGCGGCAAGGGGGTCAGCGGCGCCTCCACCAAGGACGAGGACTTCATCGAAACGCTCTTCGTGGCGGCTACGCACGACACGATGCTCTTTTTCACCAACTTCGGACGCGTGCACGCCGAGCGCGCCTTCGAGATCCCCGAGGCCTCGCGCACCTCGCCTGGCAAGGCTGTCGTGAACCTGCTGGAGCTGCAGGAGGGAGAGAAGATCGCCGCCCTGCTGCGCATCCGCGAGTTCCGCGAGGACCAGAACATCCTCTTTGCCACCGCGCGCGGCATCGTGAAAAAGACCGCGCTGGCCGATTACCGCAACATCCGCGCCGGCGGCATCATCGCCATCAACATCGAGGAGGGCGACCGCCTGATTCAGGTGCGCCTCACGGCCGAGAAGGACGAGGTCATGCTCGCCACGGCCAACGGCGTGACGATCCGCTTCCCGGAGGAGCAGGTGCGCTGCGTGGGACGCGACTCCACCGGCGTGCGCGGCATCGAGCTGGAGGACGGCGACGTGGTGTGCAGCCTCGAAGTCGTGGAACCGGAGGGGACCTTCCTGATCGCCACCGAGCGCGGGTACGGCAAGCGCACGGGCTTCGAGGAGTTCCGCACCCAGCACCGCGGCGGCAAGGGGATCATCGGCATCCAGACCTCGGACCGCAACGGCAGGGTCGTCGCAGCGCACGCCGTGCACGAGAACGAATCGCTCATCATGATCACGGCCAACGGCATGATGGTGCGCTCGCCGATTGCCGGCATCCGCGTGATCGGCCGAAACACCCAGGGCGTGCGGCTGATCAACCTCGAGGAAGGCGACACGCTCGTCTCTGCCAGCGTGGTAGAGGTTGAGCAGGACGAGGGGAATGCCGGCGAACCCACCGCGTCGGTCGAGGATGCGCAATAACGGAAAAGAAAAAGACTCTTTCTTATTTCCTTCTTCCGTTTCCCCTTTCGCCCACCCGCTACAGCAGTTCCACGCGCCGCCCCTCTACCTGCAGGCATTCGGCCGCGAGGAGCTGCAGCGCCTCGGGATAGGCTAGATATTCCTGCTCCTGGATGCGGGCGTGCAGAGTCTCGGGCGTGTCGCCTGGAAGCACCGGCGCGGGACGCTGCACGATGATCGGCCCGGTGTCCGTCCCCTCGTCCACGAAGTGCACTGTGCATCCCGTGACCTTGACACCGTATTCTAGCGCCTGCTCCCAGGCGCGCAACCCCGGGAAGGAGGGCAGCAGCGCGGGGTGGATGTTGAGCACGCGCCCCGGGAAGGCGCGCAGCAGGCCCGGCTTCACGATGCGCATGAATCCGGCCAACACCACGGTGTCCACCTTGTGCTTGCGCAGCGTCTCAATGACGCGCTGCTCGGCCTCGCCCTCCAGCTTGGTCTTGAAGGGCGCCGGATCAATGTGGAACGCGGGCGCACGGTGGCTGCGGGCGCGTTCCAGAATATAGGCGTCCGGCACATCGGAGATGACGCAGGCGACGACCGCGCTCAGGCGCTGCATGGAGATTGCGTCAAAAATGGCCTGCAGATTCGATCCAGTCCCGGAGCCGAGTACGCCCAGGCGAAGTTTGTTCATGGGGGCCATGACACCAGAAGCCTCGGAAAATGGCAAGAGCGGAATGCGAATCTTGACTCTGGCGCGCGGAAGAGCAAACATACGCGACCAACCGCATGGTGGAAGTCGCCGCGCGGTCTTTACAGGAGCGCACGGATTCATGAGACCCCTTCTCCGCATTCTGCCTGTCCTTCTCCTGCTGGCCAGCCTTCCCGCTCACGCAGCCACGACGAAAAAATCCGCCACCAAGCCAGCCGCGGCGGCCACCATCCATGGCATCCCCGTGATCTTCCGCGACCCGTACCTCGGCATGATCGCTGTCGACGGCGCTACTGGAAAGGTCCTGGCGGAAGAAAACGCCGACGCCGTCGCCTATCCCGCCAGCTGCATCAAGCTGATGAACCTGTTTGTGGTTCTGGACCGCGTGCAGCAGGGCTCCATCCACCTCGTCGACCAGGTCAAGATCACGCCTGAGATCAGCAAGATCGGCGGGTCGCAGGTCTTTCTCGACCCGAAGGAGATGCCCACCGTCGAGGACCTCATTTACGCGCTCATGGTACAATCCGCCAACGATGCTGCTGCAGCGCTGGCGATCCACGCGGCCGGCTCGCAGGCGGCGTTTGTGGAGCTGATGAACCAGAAGGCGCAGGCGCTCGGCCTGACGCATACGCACTTCTTCTCCTGCCACGGTCTGCCGCCCACGACGCCGCGCAAGCCCACGGAAGTTGACATTTCCACGCCGCGCGAGCTGGCTGCCCTGGGACGCGCGCTGGTGGCGGCCCACCCCGAGGTGTTGCAGTACTCCTCGACTATGGAACGAACCTTCCGCACCGTTCCGAAGCCGTTCGTGATGCGCAACCACAACCACCGCATGCTCGAAGCCGGCCTCGGCGTGGACGGCCTCAAGACCGGGTTCTTTGACTCGGCCGGCTACTCCTCCATCGTCACCGCCCAGCGCAACGGCCGACGTATCTTTGTGGTGGTGGCCGGGAGCGGCAGGCCCGGAATCAAGGACTTGGGCGTGGCGCGTGACAAGGCGGCCAAGGAGATCGTCAGCCGCGCCTTTGCCGCGCTACCCCCCCTCCCCCCGCCGCCTCCGCCAAAGCCGGCGCTGACCAACACAGCGCCGGCCAATGCTGTCGCTGTGCAGCCGGAAGCGGTGACAGCCGTGCCTGCGCCAAAGGCGGACGGGTATTCAAACTGGGTCACAGCGGCTATGGCGCTGGGCGCGGTGATCGCCGCCACGCTGGGCGCGGCCGGATTCCTTTCCTGGCGCCGGCGGCGGGGAAGCGGGATGATCGTGGACGACAAGCTGAACGGCCCGCGCCGCCCCTTTCCTCCGCTGCAGAAATAGGCGGTGTCACTTCGTGTCCGGACCGAAGCGCTCCACGCGGCGGTGGCAGTAGGGATGCCCGCCGGTCTTGTGGTAGTAGTCCTGGTGATACGCCTCTGCCGGCCAGAACGTGCCGGCGGATATCACCTCCGTGGCCACGTCGAACTTTCGCTTCCGCAGCTCCGCGATCAGCCGCAGCGCAGTTTCACGCTGCTGCGGATCGGTGAAAAAAATGGCGGAACGATACTGGTCGCCGACGTCCGGCCCCTGCCGGTCGTGCTGGGTCGGATCGTGAAGCTCGAAGAAGAGCCGAGCCAACGCCTCAAAAGAGGTTTGCTGCGGATCGAAGAGCACCTCCACCGCCTCGGCGTGACCGGTGGTGTGTGAGCAGACGGCGTCGTAGGTGGGATGCTCGGTGTGCCCGCCGGTGTAGCCGGTCGTGGTGCGGATCACGCCACGCGCCTCCTCCAGCAGCGACTGCACCCCCCAGAAACAGCCGCCCGCAAAGATGGCGCGGGCAAAGCGATTCGTACTTTGGGCCAGCGGCACGAAATCCAGCGAGAGCGAGTTGACACAATGGCGCGTGTTCTTGGGCGTGAGCCGTTCGCCCGTGAAGACGTGCCCGAGGTGTCCGCCGCAGGTGGCGCAGAGGATCTCCGTGCGTTCGCCGTCCGCGTCGGGCTGGTGCCGGACCGCACCGGGCACCTCGGCGTCGAAGCTCGGCCAGCCGCAGCCGGCGTCGAACTTGTCCTCCGCGCGGTAGAGCGCGGCGCCACAGCGGCGGCAGACATAGGCGCCGGGCTCATGAAGCTTCTCATAGATGCCCGTGCCGGGCCGTTCGGTCGCCTTGCGGACGATGACCGCCTCCTCCGCGGGTGTCAGCGCGCGCCAGGTGTTCGTGCGTTGAGGTGATGCAGGCATGGGCGTCTCCCGGCTGGACGGATTCTGCTGTGCAGAACAGGCGCCGGCAGCTAGCAGGATGGCGGCGCCGGCAATTCGGCAAAAGAGCGGATTCATGATAGCCTCCGCGTTCGGCTTGTCATTCCCGTGCCTTTTCAGTATGAAGCATTTTTCGGGGAGATGGAAGGCAGATGAGAGAGAGCCACAAGGGAGCGCTGATGGATCTGGATCGCCGGTCGCGCGAGATTGTTCCGGCGCGGCGGGCACCCGGATCGAGGGAATGGATTTCGCTGTCCGGGCAGCTGGCGCCCGGTGCGGACGAATCGGGGGACGATCCTGCTGCTCTGGCCTGGTTACCGCTGCTACCCCTCTGTCTGGCGGGCTTCCGTGGCGGGCGGTTGCCGCTGCTGCTGGACGCCTGTGCCTGCCGCCGCAACCTGTTTCGGGAGCCGGTGGACTTTTCCCATGCGCTGGCCATCCGTTACTTGGCGCCGCCGGCGAACCTTGCGGACGAGCTGGCCTGGCTGCGCGAAATCGGCGTGCGGCAGGTGACCCTGCCACTGACGCAGGACGAACTCGCCGCGCGCCAGCGCAAGACGCTGGAGGCCATCCGCAGCCTGCACGGCGAGGGGTTCCGGATCACGCTTGCGCTGCAGCCGCGCCGCGGCGCGCAGGAAGAGCCGGAGGCCTGGCATCGTTTCTGCCAGGAGGTGTTTTTGCAGGTCGGCTGGCAGCTTGAGGGGGCGCAATTGGGTGACGGGCCGGCCGATTGGTTCCAGGATCTGCGCGGCCTCCCCGCGGCGGCGAAGCTGTTTGCGAATGTACCGGTTTTGCGCGGCGAATTTCCTGGTGTCGCGCTACTGGCGCCTGGCCTTGAGGATTTTGGCGCTCGCCTGCCGGTGCAGACATTGAGACTGCTGCTGCCGGACGGCTATGTGTGGGACCGCCTGACCCTGCGGGCGCCGGCCTGGCGGGAACTGGCGAGTGTGGAGCGGGATGCGGCGTTTCTGCGCCAGTTGACACTGGCGTGCGCGGTTGCGAGGCGTTCCGGCAGCAGCCGCGGCAAGGTGCGGGTTCTGTTCCCTCCATCGCCGGCCGGCTGCGGCACGGCCGCAGAGGAACGGATCGCCTGCTGCGTGGCGCGGCGGACCGTGCTGGCGCTGGCCTCGGGCGTCGCGGACCGGACCGCACTGGAGCTGGATCCAGCTGTCGGTGTGGCGGAACGGCAGGTTTTTTCGCTGGCATTCCGGGAATTGAACGCGCAACTGGAAGGCGCGCGTTTTGAGCGGCGGGTCCACACGGGCGAGCCGGGGCGCGATTTCGTTCTGGAATTCTCTCGCGTCAGCCAGCCGCCCCTGCTGGTCGGATGGACGGACGGCGAACCCCGGCCGGTTTCCGTTCCGTTCCGCACCGGCGAAGTCAACGACTTCCTGTGCCGCCCTGTGCCCATGCTCCCCCACCCCCGCATCCGGCTTACGCGTAGCCTGGCGTATTTCAACGGCCAGCCATGAGTACCGCGCTGATCGACACCATTGCGGCGATCGCCACGGCTGAAGGCCCGGCCGGCGTCGCGGTTGTGCGCCTTTCGGGTCCGGACGCCTGGTCGATCGCAGAACAACTGGTGCGCCATCCGGGCACACCCATGACGCGCCGTCGCGCGGGGCGTTTTTTTCATGCACAGATCGCGGACCCTGCCAGCGGCGCGGTGATGGATGACGGGCTGGTCCTGTTGTTCCGTGCCCCAGCCAGCTTTACCGGCGAGGACGTGGTCGAACTCCAGGTACACGGCGGGCTGGCGCCGCCGCGCGCTGTGCTGCGCGCGGTGCTGGCTGCCGGCGCGCGTCTTGCCGCGCCGGGCGAATTCACGCGCCGGGCGTTCCTGAACGGGCGGATCGACCTGACGCAGGCGGAAGCCGTGATGGATCTGGTTCACGCGCGCTCCGAGCGCGCGGCGCAGGCGGCGCGCGCCCAGCTGGCGGGCGGACTGGGACAAAAGATCGAGGCATTGTACGGCGACGCGATTGCGCTCTGCGCGGACGTGGAAGCGCAGCTTGACTTCGAGGCGGGCGAACTGCCGCCGCGCGTGCGCGGCGAAGCGGAGGCTGTGCGGACAAGCATCCAGGAGCGAATCGCCCGGCTGCTGGCAACCACCCGCGAAGGCGCACTGCTGCGCCACGGCGCCACAGTCGTAATCGGTGGCTGCCCCAACGCGGGAAAATCCTCGCTGCTCAACGCGCTTCTGGGGAAAGACAGAGCTATCGTTAGCCATAAGGCAGGTACCACGCGTGACATGATCGAGGAGAGCGTGGTGCTGGACGGGATCCACCTGCGGTTGACGGACACCGCCGGCCTGCGCGAGACCGAGTCGTTCGTGGAACAGGAAGGGGTGGCCCGCGCACGCCACGCGCTGGAAAACGCGGACCTGGTGATATACCTGATCGATGTCTCACGGCCGCTGGCGGAACAGCATCCACACCTGTTCACCCGGATTTTTCGCGAGGAGCCATCGCGCATCCTCTTCGTGCGGAACAAAATCGATCTTCCGAGCCGGATTTCGCCTGACTCTCTGGCCGACCTTTCGCCGATAATCTCGCTCTCCTTGCGAACTGGTGAGGGCTTGCCGGAACTCAAGGCAGCCTTGGTGCGCCAGTTGGGGACGGAAAACGAGGCCACAGTACAACCAGCTGTTGCGGAACGTCATAGCGCTGAACTGGCCACAACAGCCGAAGCCCTGCATAAGGGAGGCGAACTGCTTACCGGAGACGATTCGCGCTTGGTTCTGGCAGCAGGCGAATTCCGGCGCGCGGCTGACGCACTCGGGCGAATCATCGGAAAAAGCTGCTCGAAGGATCTACTCGACTCTATTTTTTCACGTTTTTGCCTAGGAAAATAGCGGAAAGAAGGATTCAGATTCGAGAATCTAATATTTTCTTAGGGAATTTGAAGCGTAGGAACGAAAACAATTGTTTTCCCTAATAATTTCAACGGTTTTCAGACCTGTTCATCTCCTGTTGATAAGGCGTTCAAAAGAGAATGAATTTACTCGCGAATGAAACACAAAACAAACACTATCATAATCATAACTAGCTGCGGATAAATGAATTACATCATTACATCCAGGTGCTGTAACCATGAGATTGCATTTTCTTCTTCGCCTGTTGAGCAATGGCAGAAGTAAGAGAGATTCCTGAATGAATTTGCGGTAAATTTTGTTGTCAAATGAATCGGAACCGATAGGATACAAAATTTAGTCTTTTGAATTCAAAAAGATCTTCTTATGCGAATCGTCAGCGATCATTCAGCATTTGACATTATCGTCATCGGCGCTGGCCATGCCGGTGTAGAGGCTGCCCTTGCTGCTGCTCGTCTGGGGTGCAGAACATTACTGGTAACGCAACAGAGGGACGCGATCGCCAGAATGCCATGCAATCCGTCGATCGGAGGGATCGCAAAATCGCATCTGGTATTCGAACTCGATGCGCTTGGCGGCGAGATGGCGCGGAACACGGATGCTACCGGGATCCAGTTTCGGACACTTAATGCCAGTCGCGGACCTGCAGTTCAGGCAACCAGGGCCCAATGCGACAAACGACAATATGCACAGCGTATGCAGAAGGTTATTTCCGATACAGACAACCTGACCGTTCTGGAGGATGAAGCCACAGGTATACAGGTTGAGAGAAACGAAATTCTTCAGGGGATACGGACAGCCAAGTCTGGAGATATTCTCGCACGTGCCGTCGTTTTTTCGACCGGGACAGCCTTGTGTGGTCGAATCCACATTGGCAAGGAAGTAATACCTGGCGGTGGAGATGGGCGTCCGGCTGCAGAGGCTATGACAGACAGCTTGCGCGCGCTTGGTTTCGAACTGAATAGATTTAAGACCGGAACACCGCCAAGACTGGATGGAAGGACGATTGATTGGTCAAAGACAGAACTTCAGCCAGGAGAAACGCCGCCACCGCTCTTTTCTTGGGAGTTTCGCCGACGAATGGAGAGGGACGAGTGGGACCCAAGAAGCGGGATCAAGGAGATGTTCCACGTGGAACAATCCAGAGAACCGAGCGACAAGAAGGGATCAGATAGAAACATGTTCCACGTGGAACATTCAGGTCCAACTGGCCAGATTCCATGCTGGTTGACGCATACCAATTCGAATACGCACCGCATCATTCGCGAGAAACTTGCGCGTAGTTCTCTCTATGGAGGAGGAATTACCGGTACCGGCGTACGGTATTGCCCATCCATAGAAGATAAGATCGTGAAATTTCCGGACAAGGACGCTCACCATGTCTTTTTGGAACCAGAAGGAGTCTGTTCCAACTGGATCTATCCGAATGGGATATCAAACAGTCTGGAACGGGAAGTGCAGGTTGAACTGGTGCATTCCATTCAAGGTCTTGCGCGGGCAGATTTTCTCGAATATGCCTATGCGATCGAATACGACTGCATCGACACGCTGGAATTGAATAATACACTCGAGTCCAAGCGGATTCACGGCCTGTTCTTCGCCGGGCAGATCAATCGGACAACTGGATACGAAGAAGCTGCCGCGCAAGGATTTGTTTCTGGTGTCAATGCCGCCTTCCAAGTTATTGGGCGCGATCCATTTGTCATCAGTCGCCAGGAGGCCTATATCGGAATCCTGATCGATGATCTTGTCACCATCGGCACAAACGAACCCTACCGCATGTTTACATCGCGCGCAGAACGCCGTCTGATCCTCAGGCAAGACAATGCCAGATTCCGCATGTCACGACATGCTTCCAATCTTGGAATTGTCTCAAAGGAATACCTATCAGAAACAGAAATATATACACAACTAATTGATGATGAGATAGTTAGAATCAATTCTGAAAGAATTGATGGTGTCTTGCTTTCCATCTGGCTGTCTCGTCCAGGTGTCAGATACGACGACATGCCAAACGCCAACCTAGCACTTCCGGAAGAGGTCAAACGGCAAATCGAGATTCAATGCCAGTACCGCGGATATATCCGGCAGGAAGAGCTGGCTGCCCAACGAGCCCGCGCGGAAGAACAACGAAAAATTCCCGATTGGCTGCAATATGATCGGATCACAGCGCTTCGGTACGAAGCGCGGGAAAAACTGCAGGCGCGGCGACCGGACAACCTGGCGCAGGCCGCGCGGATCCAAGGGATCACGCCGGCAGACATCTCTGTGCTAACGATAGCTCTAAAGAGGGGGCCGGCAGGAGTCTGATGCGCGTTCGCTCTTGTCGGACGGATCGCGCTATACTGGCCGTGTCTTGTCTGCCGGGCGAGGGGGATGTACGGCCTATACCCGTCTGACAGGCAGCTGCTTGCATGAGAACACCTTCTCCATCCCCTGTGCCCGAGTCCGTCTGGCGGCGTGTTACGTGCGACCTGAGCGGCATCGTGCAGGGCGTTGGCTTCCGGCCGACTCTTTGCCGGCTGGCGCGCGATGCGGGCGTAGGCGGCAGCGTGCAGAATCGTTCCGGCTCCGTGCGGCTGATTGTGGAGGGAACAGCAGAGCAGATTCGCGTATTTCTAGCCACGCTGCCAAAATCCCTTCCGCCGCACGCGCGCCTGGATTCAATTGCAACGATGGCAGACGCGCCCCTGCGTGATCCGCCGCAAGTGCCATTTTGCATTGCGGACAGCGACAGTTCGGATTCCACCCAGGTCGCGATCCCGGCTGACCTCGCCATCTGCCCTGACTGCCGGCGTGAAATTTTCGATCCCGCCCAGCGGCACTACAGTTATCCGTTCACCACCTGTACGCGCTGCGGTCCGCGGTATACCGTGCTCAACGGCATGCCGTACGATCGCGTCCGCACTACGATGTCCGTCTTTCCGCTTTGTGCCGCCTGTCGGCGCGAGTATGAAAATCAGGCGGACAGACGCTTTCATGCCGAATCCATCGCCTGCCCGGCCTGCGGTCCGCGCCTCTGTCTCGAGGACGCACAGGGTTGCGCTGTGCCCGGCGATCCGCTGCGCTGCGTGCGCGCTGCGCTGGCGGCCGGCGCCATCATCGCTGTGCGCGGCCTCGGAGGTTTCCATCTTGCGGCAGATGCCATGAACCGCCGTGCGCTGGCAGAGCTACGCCGCCGCAAACGCCGGCCGCACAAGCCGTTTGCCGTCATGGCACGCACACTGGCCCATGTGGAACAAATCTGCCGTTTAGATCCGGTCAGCGCGCGTTTGCTGGGCTCCGCCGTTGCTCCAATTGTAATTCTTGATATATGCGCCGCAGCCGCAGGCAGCGACGCATTGCCGCTCGATCTCCTCTCGCCGGACACGCGCACGCTGGGCGTGCTGCTGCCGCCCACGCCGCTGCACCACCTGCTTGCCACGCCGCTGCCGGGAGATCCGACGCCGCCATTCAACTGGCTCCTCATGACCAGCGGCAACCGGGGAGGGGAGCCGATCTGCATTGCCAATGACGAGGCGCGTGAACGACTGCGCGGCATCGCGGACTTCTTTCTGCTGCACGACCGCGAAATCAACTTGCGCTGCGACGATTCGCTCGTCGTTGCCTGCGGCGGCAAACAACAGGTCTGGCGACGCGCGCGCGGCTTGGCGCCGGATGCGCTCCTGCTTCGCCGTCCGCTGCGATGCACGGTCCTGGCCATGGGCGCGGAGCTCAAGAATACAGTCGCCATCGGCTATGCTGACCGCATCATTGCCTCGCCGCACGTTGGCGACCTTGAGGCCCTTGAGGCCGTGGACAGCCTGCGTCAGGTCGCGGAGGCGCTGCCGCGGTTCGTGCAGCGTGCGCCGGAAATCGTGGCTGTGGATCTGCATCCGGATCTGCACAGCAGCCGCGTGGGACGCGAAATCGCCGGGCGCCTCGGGCTCCCTGTGCGCGAAGTACAGCACCACCACGCGCACGCCGCAGCCTGCCTCTGCGAGCACGGGCTGAACGAAGGGCTCGCGCTGGTGTTCGACGGCACCGGGCTTGGCACGGATGGACACATCTGGGGTGCGGAACTACTGGATGTGCGCGGCCTCGGCTTTCGCCGTTTGGCGTCGTTCACCGGCGTGCCGCTGCCGGGCGGCGATGCCGCCGTGCGTCATCCCGCACGCCAGCTTGCCGGCCGCTGCCTTGCCGCCGGGATCGATCTGCCGCCGGAACAACGTGCGGCGCTGGGAATTTCAGACGAGGCGTGGCAGGTGTGGCAACAGCAATGCTCCACAGGCGTGCACACACCGATCACGCACGCCGCCGGCCGCCTGTTCGATTCCTTCGCTGTGCTGCTGGGACTCGCGGGGCCGACCACAACCTACGAAGGCCAGACCGCTATCCGCCTCGAGGCTGCCGCCTGTCGCTGCGTTCCGGGCGAACGAATTCCGGAGTTGCCGTATCGCGCCGTGCGCGATGGCGAAATGCTCTGGATCGACTGGAGCGAGGCGTTTCGATTACTGGCGGACACAGTAGCGGCAGCTGGCACAGCGGCCGCTTGGGCCTACGCCGCGCATGTGGCGATTGCCGCGGCCGCGGCCGAGATGATACGCTATGGCAGTGAGTTGACCGGCTCGCGGACTGTGGCACTCAGTGGCGGCGTGTTCATGAACCGCATCCTGACCGGACTGCTGGCACCACAGCTCGAAACCGGCGGCTTCACGGTCCTGCAGCACCGCGACCTGCCGCCCAATGACGGCGGCATTTCCATAGGGCAGGCGATTGTGGCAGGCGGTGCAGTCTGAATTAGGCGAAGTGTAGCGGCCGAAGGGACTGCGCGTGACGCGCGCGCAGCTACACCGAAAGCAGGGACGAAAACAGCGTATGTGCCTCGCAATTCCCATGAAGATCGCACAGATCGGGGCAGACGGCATGGCTGTCGCCGACCTCGACGGCGCGCGGCAGGACGTGGACCTTTCGTTGATCAACGAGGTGAGGGTCGGCGACTATGTCATCATCCACGCCGGATATGCCATCGAGAAACTTCACGAGGCCGAGGCTGCCGAGCAGGTGGCGCTGTTCCGGGAGCTGACCGAAGCCTGGCAGAACTCGCAGCCGAAGCCCCGCTAGGGCGTCAATCGCCCGTGTGCAGTGATTTTCTCCTCAACCGTGGACCACCTTAACTACATCCAAGCGTTTCGTGATCCCGCGGCAGCAGGGGCCTTGCGTGCGCGCCTGCAGGAACTGGGAGCCACGCTGGCGGCACGCGGTCGGCACGTGCAGGTGATGGAGGTGTGCGGCAGCCACACCATGTCCATCGCGCGCTTCGGGCTTCGCGATCTGCTGCCGCTGAATGTGACGCTGATCAGCGGGCCAGGTTGCCCGGTCTGCGTCACCGCACCCGGCTACATCGATGCCGCCATTGAGCTGGCGCGGCGTGGCGTCATCGTCGCCACCTTCGGCGACATGCTGCATGTGCCGGGGTCGGACAGCTCGCTGGCCGACTGCCGCGCCGCCGGAGGACGCATCGAGGTTTGTTATTCGCCGCGCGGCTCGCTGGCGCTGGCGCAAGCCAATCCCGGCTGCGGGGTGGTTTTTCTCGGCATCGGATTCGAGACCACGATCGCGCCGGTTGTCTCGCTGCTCACCCGCGCCGCCGAGGCAAGGGTGACCAACCTCTCGCTGTTGACCTCGTTCAAGCTGGTGCCGCCGGCGCTGCGCGCTGTACTGGACGATCCCGGGGTGAAGGTCGACGCCTTTCTCTGCCCCGCGCACGTCAGCGCCATCATCGGCCTGCAGCCGTACGAGCCGTTCGCCCGCAAGTATGGCAAGCCGTGCGTAGTCGCAGGATTTGAGCCGCTCGACATTCTGGCTGGTCTTTGCGCGATTCTGGCGCAGGTGCAGGAAGGTCGCGCCGAGGTCGAAAACGAATATGACCGCGTGGTGCGCCCCGAGGGCAACCCGAAAGCGCGCGCCGTGATGGAGCGATTCCTGCAGCCGGCGGACGCGCAGTGGCGCGGCATCGGGATGCTGCCGGCCAGCGGGCTTGCGCTGCGGCCGGAGTTTGCCGACTACGATGCCGAGAAGCGCTTCGGGTTCAGTGTCGGCCCGGGGCGCGAGCCGGCCGGCTGCCTCTGCGGCGAGGTGATCAAAGGGAAGCTCGCGCCGCCACGCTGTCCGCTCTTTGCCACACGGTGCACGCCCACTGCGCCGGTCGGCCCCTGCATGGTCAGCTCTGAGGGGACCTGCGCCGCGTGGTACAAGTACGAGCGGAACCAGGCAAACGGTTGAACGCGCCGCGGCGCGCCAGAGGACTGGCCGCCCTACCTTTTTTCCGCAGGCGCGGTTGGCCGCGTATCGTCCAGCAGGTCCGCGGCCGTGCGCACGCAATCGACGCAGGGGATGCGTTTGGCGCGCAGGTCGTGGCAGGTGGTGGCGCCGTATTGCGCGGCGAAACGCGCGCGGATCCGTTCTGCATCATTGCCATTCCGCGCAGCAACCTGACACGCCGCATACAACGCACCGCATTCGTTGCCAGGTGCCTTGCCGCCACCGTGACCGGCATGTTCCGTTGCGGCAACTGCGGTCGCAGTTTCATCGCTAGCCAACGCGTGCGCCACAGCCTGGGCGCAGTTCAGTCGAAGCGGAGGCTGGCGATAGACGCGTGTCGCCCGGTCGCCGGCTGATTCCTGTTGGGGGTGCATGGAATTTCCTTTGTTGGATGCAGGGAAGCACGTTCTTTTCAAGCGCCAGCCCAATGCCGCACGGCTAGCAGCCCGGTCAGCGAGATGGCGATCCACAAGATGATGCCCTGCACCAGCGCGCGCCAACCTACGGTACGCAGGGCTTCGCGTGAGATCTGCGCTCCGATCAGAAAGAGTGTCAGTGTCAGTCCCAGCCGCGCCAGCAACACCAATTTGCCGTAACCCGCCTCACCCTGCGGCAGCCACGTGCGCACGCATGCGGCCGCGACGAAGAAAAGAATGAACCACGGCCAGGCGATTTTCGCGCCCTTGCGGCCAGTGACTAGCGCCAGCCCCAGTGCCAGCGGCACAATCCAGAGTGCGCGCACCAGCTTGACGGTCGTGGCAACACGCAGCGCCTCGTCGCCATATTTCGCGGCCGCGCCCACCACGGAACTGGTGTCGTGAATGGCAATCGCCGACCAGACGCCGAACTGGTGCTGCGTCAGCCCCAGCCAGTGCCCGAGCGGCGGGAAGAGAAAGAGCGCCACGGCATTGAGCACGAAGACTGTTGCGAGCGCCACGGAAACGGCGCGGCTGTCGGCCTTGATCACGCCTGCCACAGCGGCGATGGCGCTGCCGCCGCAGATGGCTGTGCCGCAGGAGACCAGTGTGGAGGTCTGCGACTCGACGCGCAGCAGGCGTCCCACGCACCAGCCCAGCAGCAGCGTCCCCGTGATCGTGCCGACCGTGAAGCCAATGCCCGTGCGACCGGCGGACCAGAGTATTCCCAGATTCATGCCGAAGCCGAGCCCGACCACAGACGCCTGCAGCAGAAGCTTCGCGGACTTCTGTGCCAGGCGGGGGAGGGGATTCCCGACGGTCAGCGCAAACGCCAACCCCAGAGCCAGCGCCAGCGGTGGTGAAATCCAGCCAGACAGGCAGACCGTAGCCAGCACGAGAAAAACAACCGTCCGGCCATCACGTAGGTTCACAGTTTCATGCATATCCACAGTTCGACAAATGGGACGAACTCGGGACAAGCCCATCACCATGCCAGCACTTGCATCCCCGCTTCCAGGCCGCTGACAATCTCGATTTTGCCGTCCGCGGCAGGAACGGTGCGTACCAGGATTTGGCGCGGTTGTCCGTCCAGCAATGTGCGAACGTATTCGAGCTGGCCGACGCGCTGCACGCAGTTGGCCGGGAGCGTGAGGGCGCGGCGCGTGCCGATGGGGAGTTGCAGCACACCAAACATGCCGGGCATGAGTGCGGGTGTCTCGTTGATGCAGATCTTCACGAGGAAGGTGCGGCTGCCGGGATCGACCGACGGTACGACCTCGCGCACTTCGCCGGTCAGGTTGGTGTTGAGCGCGTCCACATGGAACGGGACCTGTTCGCCGAGTTTGATGCGCGTGACAAGACCTTCCCGAACCGGCACGTCGAGCATCAGTCGCGTGGGGTCGAATACGCGCAGCAGGATGTTGCCGGGGCTGGCGATGTCGCCGGGGTCAGCCAGGCGTTCCGCAACCACACCGTCAATGGGGCTGACCAGGGTGGCATAGCCAAGCACGGCCTCAGCCGATTTCTGGGCCTCCGTGGCCGCCTCAAATGCAGCGCGGGCCTGGCGGGCGTTGGAGTCGGCCAAGTCGAAAGCCTGCTGCGAAATGCTGCCGGTGGCGAGCAGTTTACGCGCACGCTCCTGTTCGGTCGTGGCCAAGTCCAAGGCGGCGCGTGCCTGCCGAACGTGCTCCGCTACCTGCCGCAGGCCGGATGTGAGTTCCGCGTCGTCCAGTTTGACCAACACGTTGCCCTTGGTAACACGGTCACCAGAACGGACCTTGATCTCCTGGATGCGCGCGACAATGCGCGGGGAAAGGTCAATTTCGGTGCGGCTGCGCACGGTGCCCACGGCTTTATAGACGACGGGGACCTCGACCGATTGCACGGTCAGCGTCGCAGCGCCGCCCGCCGCGCCCGGTAACGACGTGCGCCCCGGTTTGATCTTGCCGCCGGCAAACGCGCCCGTCTGCCAGAACATCACCACGACAATCAGGCCGATGGCCACGAGGATTTCGATCCATTTGGCCGTTTTGCCCGTCGGAAGCCATTTCGCTTTCATGACTGTAGTCCTTTCTCAGCAACCAATTCATTCGCGGAAGACGGCTCGCGAGGACGCTCGCCATCCAGTTCGTTTGCGGCAGGTGTGTCCGGTGATTCAGCGTCGCTCTCTTTCCCATACACCATGTAGTACACCGTTGGAATCACCAGCAGGGTAAAGGCGGTGCTGGCGAAGAGACCGAAGATCAATGCCCAGGCGAGGCCGGAGAAGACCGGATCGAGCGTGATGGGCCAGGCACCGAGCATGGCTGTAATGGCCGTGAGGAAGATGGGGCGCAGTCGGACTGCGCCGCTGTCGAGCAGCGCTTCGCGCAAGGGTTTACCCTCTTTGAGTGCTGCATGGATGAACTCGATCAGCACGATGCTGTTGCGGATCACGATGCCGCCCAAGGCGATCATGCCGATCATGGCCGTGGCGGTGAAGAACACAGGGGTGGAATAACCCGCGACCGGATGGTTGGCGAAGAGGTTGAGTATCGCAAAGCCGGGAAGGATGCCGATGGCCGTCAAGGGAATGGCCAGCATCATGATGCCCGGCACGGCGAAACCGCCTGTCTGCAGCACCAGCAACAAATAAATGCCGAGCAGGGCCACGCCAAAGGCAATACCAAGGTCGCGGAACACATCCACCGTGATCTGCCACTCGCCCTCGCCAGCCCATTTCACGGTGACGTCATTCGGCAACGGTGCACGTTTGAGTTGGTTGATCATCGACAGGACAACTTCGCCCGGTGCGCGACCGGCACATTCGGCGGTTACGAACACGGTGCGCTCCAAATCCTTGCGGTAGATGGGTTGCGCCTCGGTTTCTTCGCGCACGGTCGCCAATTCGCTTACTTGCACCTGTTTGCCGTCGCTGCCGCGCAGCCAGAGTTGTTCCAGGCGTTGCGCCTGTACACGGTCGGCGAAGGGCAGGCGGATGCGGACCGGCAGTGGGTCGCGCTCGTGGGGATCGTGCTGCGAACCCGGCGGTAGACCGCTCATGGCACCTTGCAGGGCCTGGTTGATGTCTGCGGCCGAGAGTCCATGACGGGCGGCTTTTTCGCGGTCGATCTCCAGCGTGAGGCGCGGATGCGGTGTCTCGGACATGTCGTCGATCTGCACGATATGTTTGGCGTCTGTCGCCGCGAGCATGCCTTCGAGTTGCTTGGCACCGGCCAGCATCTGCTCATAGGTGGTGCGCGGGCCGCCGACCACCTCGGCCACGATGGTGCTCAACACCGGCGGACCGGGCGGAACTTCGACGATGCTCAATTTGGCCTGGTGGCGGGCGGCGATAGCCGTCAGGGCATCGCGCAAGCGCAGGGTGATGGCGTGGCTTTGTTGCTGGCGCTGCAGTTTGCCTGCCAGGTTGACGCGTATCTCGGCCTGATGGGGTTGGCGCCGGAACCCGTAATGGCGCACGAGGCCGTTAAAGTCGATGGGCGAGTTGACACCGGTATAGGTTTCGAAATCGCGCACTTCATTGACCGATGCCAGATAGGACTCCAGTTCCTGACAAGTACGGTCGGTGGTTTCCAGAGAAGCCCCTTCCGGCATGGTGAGCACCAGCAGCAGTTCGTTCTTGTTGTCGAACGGGAGCATCTTGAGCGGCACAGCCCGGAAGACGACCAGCAGGGCAGACGCCACCAGCAGCGCCCCCACCACGTAGAGCAGGTGCCAACCCCGCCGACGATGGAGGAAGGGTTCCAGTGCGGCGCGGTAGCCGCGGCGGATCCAGGCGGGTGTGACGTCCTCCGGGCTGGATGTACCCGCGCGCGCCTTGAGGAGCCGGTACGAGAGCCACGGCACAAAGGTCACGGCGCAGACAGCGCTGAAGGCGACGGTCACCGGCACCATGAGCGCCATGGGGCGCATGTAGGGCCCCATCATGCCGGTAATGTAGAACATGGGCAGGAACGACACGATCACGGTAAGCGCGGACATGAAGACCGGGCCGATCATTTCATGCACGGCCCAGAGTGTGGCGGCGAACGGTTTGTGAATACCCATGCGGATGTGGCGCTGGATGTTGTCCACGTTGATGATGGGATCATCCACCACGAGGCCAAGGCTCAGGATCAACGCAAAGAGCGTCACGCGGTTCACGGAGTAACCGGCCAGGTGGTTGACGAACAGGGCCAGCGCGAAACTCACCGGCACAGAGAGGCCTACCACCAGACTCTCACTCCAGCCCATGGTGATGCCAATTACGACAGTCACGGTCAGGATCGCGAAGAGCATGCTGTAGAGGAGGTCGTCGACCTTGTCCTTGGCGGTCTCGCCGTAGTTGCGGGTGACGCGCATCTCGACATCCGCCGGCACGACCGTGCCGCGCAACGCTTCGGCCTTTTCCACCACCTTGCGGGTGACGGTAATGGCGTTGGTCCCTTTCTTCTTGGCGAATGCCAGAGTCACGGCCGGGCGGCGTTCGCCGGCAATAGCGGCGCCGCCGTGTTCGGCCGGCCCGAAACCGATGTGGTGGTAGTTCTGCGGTTCCTGGGGGCCGTCGCGGACCGTGGCGACATCGCCGACCTTGACGGTGCGGCCGGCCGGGCTGCGCACGACCGTGTCGCGCACAGCGGCGGCTGAATCGAGCGGCGGCCGGGGTCGCAAGGACAGGACGTTGCCGTTGACCAGCACGTCGCCAGCGTCACCGCCCGGTTCGCTGCCTTGCAGGGCATGTTGTAGGTCGGCCAGGCAGACGCCACGACTGGCGAGTGCTTCCAAATCGGGCTCGACCGCTATTTCGCGCGGCAGGCCGCCAAAAAGCTCGCTGCGCGACAGATCGTCAAGGCCATCGAGCCGCGACTTGGCCTCCTCGGCAATGCGCCGTAATTCGTAGGCGTCGCGATGGCGGGAATTAAACGTAAGTGTTACCACGGGTACGTCGTCAATCTGTACCGGCTTGACGACCCAGCCGGTTACGCCCGGCGGGACGATGTCGCGGTGGCTGTCAATCTGGTCGCGCAGTTTGATGATCGCAGCTTCGCGGTCCTCGCCCACGAAGAAGCGGATCGTCACAATGGACTGGTCGCGGCGGCTGATGGAATAGACGTGTTCCACGCCCGATACCTGCCACAGGAGGCGTTCCAGTGGCCGCGTGACCTGTTCTTCGACTTCGGCCGGCGAACGACCGGGATAGGAAACAAACACGTCCGCCATGGGGACAACGATCTGCGGTTCCTCCTCCTGCGGCGTGAGCAACAATGCGACCACGCCCACGACGGCCGCAGCGGCCAGGAACAGGATCGAATGCGGGCCGGACAGAAACTTGCGCGTGACGCAGACGGTCAGGCCCTGCGGTTCATCGGTGCGGCATTCAATTTCGTTGCTCATGGGTCAATCCGTTTCCATTCCGCTCTCGGCCCAGGGCAGTCAGGGGCTACTTTGCGCAGCCGATTGCCAAGAATACACCGTATTGACGCGTGACTCCATCGGGTGACAGGCGCGTGATTGTATGCGCAGTGCGTGCCGAGACATCCGAAAAACCAGCCTGCGCCAGCCAGCGGCAAACGTCATTACGATCAAGGCCGTTGTGAAAAACGCCTGTTTTGTCGGGGTGAAATGAGCCATCCTCCGTGTCGAGGTCAGCCAGGGCAATCCAGCCGCCGGGGCGCAGGCAAGGCTGAAGACGCTGGAGTACGGGTGGCACGTCCGGTAGGTGGTGCAGAACCATTGAGCTCACCACCAGATCGAACTGGTTGACAGGCAAAGGCGCCCGCGAGATGTCGCACTGCAGGGTAGGCACGTTGTCGATCCGCAAGGATCGCAATTTTTCATCCAGCACGCGTAGCATTTCACCTGACGCGTCCACAGCGGTGACGCTGCGTACGCTGGCGAGCAGGCCGAGTGTCACCAGTCCTGTTCCGGCACCAAAATCCATTGCCTGCATCTCTGCGCGCAGCGGGACGGCGGCGCGAATTGCTTCCACCACGGCCCGCGCGAGGGCGACGCGGGTCGGGTTGTTGTCCCAGTCGGCTGCGACTTGATTGAACCGCGCCTGGACTTCCTCGTATGCCTTGTTCACTCGCGGCCGTTCCTTTCCAGACTCCTGCCGGTCACGGCGTCGAGATTCTCCTGGCTCAGGAGCGCGTCGATGCGGGAGATGACCAGACCGGCGTCGGCTTTGACCGCCTCGTTCTGCACTTCGTTCATGCGCGTGATGCCGGCCGTGCCGCCGACGTATTCCTGCCGCACGAGGTCGCGGATCTTCCGGGCGCGATCGAGCACGCGCGCCTGGATGGCGAACTGCGCGCGGCTGGCGTCGAGCGCGGCGAGATTCTGCTGCACCTCGGCGGCGATCTGCAGCGCGAGCGCGGATTTCATCCCCGCGGCGGCGTGCGCGCCAGCCTCGGCCGCTTCGCGCGCGGCAGTGTCGCGGCCGCCGCCAAAAAAGTTCCAGGTGGCCTGCACGCCGATTGAGAGGTTCTGATTGTGGTCAGCCTCGAAGCGCAGGTCTCGGTCGCGGGCCAGTCCGCTCTGGGCCACGGCCTCGACACGCGGCCACCATGCGGCATCGGCGCTGTGCGCCTGTGCGTCCGCGGCCTGCGCCTGCGCTTCGGCAGCCTGCAAGTCCGGACGATGGGCAGCGGCGTAGGCGAGTGCGGCCTCCGGAGACGGGGTGTTGGTGGATGCGGCAGCCGGCAAAGTCAGCTCGGCCCCTTGCGGCAGCTCGCCGGCGGGGAGGGCCAGCAGCGCGGCCAGGGCGGCATGCGCCACGCGCCAGCTCTTGGCAGCCTCGACGCGCTGCCCCTCGGCCTGGTCGCGCCGGTTCTCGAAGGTCAGAACTTCGCTCTGCAGGGCGACGCCAGCGGTAAAACGGTTGCGCGTGTCAGCGAGCAGCGTGCCGGAAAAATCTTCATCCTCCTGCGCGATGCGCATCGTCTCGCGGGCCAGCAATGCGTGACAATAGGTGGCGGCCACGGTCTGAAGCATCAGCCGCTGGGCGTCGGTCAGCGCGTTGCGGCTGGCATTCTCACCCTGCTGCGCGGCCAGCAGGTCGAAATCGCGGCGGAAGCCGTCGAACAGCACCCAGCCGGCAATGAGGTCCACGCCATAGGTGGAGTAGGGGGTCATGTCGATCTGGCTGGCGAAAGCCGTTGGCATGCCGGTGTAGGCGTGCTTCTGGGTGCGCATGGCCGAGGCGTCGGCGTTCAGCGTGGGCCAGTAGGCGCTGCGCGCAATCCGCACTGTGGCGGCGGCTGCGGCGACGCGCTGGCGCATGGCCTCCAGCGAGGGGTGATCGCGCAGCGCCAGGGCCTTGGCTTCGTCGAGTGTGAGCGTTTGTGCCGGCGCGGTCGCCGGCACGTTGGTGGTGACAGCATCCATCGCCAATGATGTGGCAAGTGGAAACGCTACCAACAGGAGACTGAACACGTATGGTTTCATCGCAATCTCCTAGACGAACAGTGTCACATTCGACTGGTCGGCCTCGGCGAGGAAAGTAGCTGCGCCGCCGACTTCCACGCCGTCGAGCAATTCCTCCTGGCGCAGCCCCATGACATCCATGCTCATGGAACAGGCCACCAGTTTCAGCCCCTGCCGGCGCGCATTGGACAGCAATTGCTGCGGTGTATCCACATGCTTCTGTGCCATCACATGTTTCATCATGGCTGTGCCCATGCCGGCCATGTGCATCTTCGAGAGCGTCAGGCGGCTCAGGCCCCGCGGCAGCATCCAGCCGAACATGCGGTCGAGCAACCCCTTGCCGGGCGTGGCCACGGCCTGCTCCTTGCGGATGGCGGAGAGTCCCCAGAAGGTGAAGAAGAGCGTGACTTCGTCGCCCATCGCCAGCGCGCCATTGGCGAGCACGAAGGCAGCCATGACGCGGTCCAGATCGCCGGAGAAGACGACAAAGGTCTTCTTGCGCCGGCCAGCAGGAACGGAAGCGCCGGTTGGTGTGGCCACTGGCGCGAGCGCGCTCTTGCGGATACGCGCCAGAACACCGCCGGGAACGGGTCTGATTTGCAGCAGTTCGTGCCCTTTGGCACGGCACCAGGCCTCCATGTCCCGCGGGAAGCCGGGGTCGCTGGCGCTGACCTCAACCAGGTCGCCCACGGCGGCGGCGGCAATGGTTTCGGTCAGTCTGCCAAGTGGGCCGGGGCATTGCAGGCCCATGCAGTCGAGCGCAATGGTCTTGCCGGTGTCCGGCGGGTTGCAGCCACAGGGTTCACTCATGTTTCTGGCTCCTGTCCCCTCGGTGCTGGTTGGCGAAAATACGGTTACTGGTTCCGGGTGGAAGAGTCGGAAGACATCGGCGCCGCCGGTTAGGTTTTTCACCTTGAAACCGTTCTGTTTCAGAATGCGGTAGGCGAGATAACTGCGCAGGCCGACCTTGCAATAGGCATAGTAGGTGCGGGACTTGTCGAGGGTGGCGAGTTGCGCGCGCAACTGCCCCAGCGGCAGATTGACCGCACCCGGAATGTGCCAGAGGTCAAAATCGGTCTTGGGGCGCACATCGACCAGTGTGACGTCTTTCGGCAGGCAGGCAAATTCCTCCGTATACCAGAGATCCATGTCGCCGCGCAGCAGGTTGCAGGCGACGAAACCAGCCATGTTGATCGGGTCCTTGGCAGAGCCGTAGGGCGGCGCATAGGCCAGTTCCAGGTGCTCCAGATCCCAGACGCCGAGGTTGCCGCGCATGGCGGTGGCAATGACGTCGATGCGCTTGTCCACGCCGTCCCGGCCGACAATCTGCGCGCCGAGGATGCGTTTGCCGTCCGGGGCAAACAGTAGTTTGAACAGCATCGGGAAGGTGCCGGGGTAGTAGCCGGCATGACCGGATGGGGAAATGTAGATCTTGCGGTAGGGCATGCCTGTCTGCTTGAGCGTCTTCTCGTTCAGGCCAGTCATGGCCACTGCGAGATCGAACACTTTCAGGATGGCCGTTCCCTGCGTGCCGCGATAACGGCTGTCGCGACCGCAGATATTGTCCGCAATAATGCGGCCCTGGCGGTTGGCCGGCCCCGCCATGGGGATGTAGACGGGCAGCCCCGAGACCATGTCCACAGACTCCACCGCATCTCCGCCCGCGTAGATGTCGGGATCGGAAGTGCGCATGCGGTCATCGACCGCAATGCCGCCGCGCGGGCCGAGCTTGAGGCCGGCGGCCTGGGCTAGATCGGTGTTGGGTTGCGAACCCAGGGCGAAGACGACGAGATCGGCCTCGATGGGGTCGTTGCGTTCCAGCTTCACGGCGATGCGTCCGCCACGGTCCTCGAAACCGGTCACACCGCACCCGGTCAGCACGCGCACACCATGGCGCGACAGTTCGTCCTGCAGTAACTGCGCCATCTCGGGATCGAGCGGTCCCATCAACTGGGGCATCTTCTCCACCACGGTTACTTCCAGTCCGCGAAGTCGGAGATTCTCGGCCGCCTCGATGCCGATGTAGCCGCCCATCACGACCGCGTGTTTCGCGCCGTGCGCGAGACGCGCGACAATGCCATCCATGTCCGCGATATTGCGCAACTCGAAGATGGCCGGATGGTCCAGTCCCGGCAGGGGCGGACGCAGCGACTTGGCGCCTGGCGCCAGCACCAGTTTGTCATACGTCTCTTCGTAGACACGATTGGTTCGTGCTTCGCGGACAGAGACTTTTTTCGCCGCAGGATCAATCGCCGCGACCGTGGAGAAAATGCGTACGTCAATGTTCAGGGTGGCTTTGAGCGATTCCGGCGTTTGCACCAGCAACCGGACGCGTTCCTTGATCACTCCGCCGATGTGGTACGGCAGTCCGCAGTTGGCGAACGATACATGTTCGTCCTTCTCGAAGACGATGATCTGTGCCTGTTCGTCCAGCCGCCGCAACCGCGCGGCGCATGACATTCCGGCGGCTACGCCACCGATGATAGCGATCTTCATTTTCCTTCTCCCTGTCGTTTCCGCATGCAATTGAGGATCGTGAGCGCGGCCGGCGCCGCGAGCGAGTACCAGACTTCCTTGCCGCGGCGCTCGGCCTGGATGACGCCTGCCTGGCGGAGTCGCGCCAGGTGTTGCGAGAGCGCGCCCTGCGCGCCGCCCAGTTCCGCGAGCAACTGGTGGCCGGGCGCCGGGCCGCGCAAGTCCAGGTGCTCCACGATCCGCAGGCGGTAGGCGTGCCCCAGCACGCGCAGCGCGCCGGACATCTGCTCCAGGAACTCGTGCGGAAGAATCCGTGCTTTCATACCCATCTCCATCCCGGGCTGTCGAATAATCTGCTGATAAATATATCATGATTTGATGATATGTCAAGCAGGCCGGTTTCCGGTCCGGTAGGGGTCGGCGGATGGGAGTTTCCGTGGCTTATCCCAGGAAAGAGCAGATGTACTCGCAGATGCCGGAGGCCACGGTGATGGTGAAGCCGGACTTGGCCGCGGACTCGAAAGCCTGTCCCGCGTGGTAGACGACGGTTTCCTGCCGGCCGTCGAGCGTCACGGTGCAGGAGCCGGATGTGATTTCCATGCGCTCGCCCTTGTCCGTGCCAAAGTGATATTCGCCGGGATAGATCAGGCCCAGCGTCTTGCGGCTGCCGTCCGGCAGCAGGATGGCGTGGCTGACCACGCGGCCGTCGAAGAAAACATTCGCCTTGGTCACAGCTGTGACGTTGCGGAATTCAGCGGGTATTGGCATGGCAGAAGTTTCCGCCAAACCTCCAGTTTGCGTCAAGCGCGATCGCCTTCGGTCCGCCTGGGTGCGGGGTCCGGTGCTTTTGCCACGTCGCGGTGTTCGCCGTTGACTCACCTTATTGGGGTGGTATCGTACCCCGCCATGCGACTCTATTTCGTTCGCCATGCGGAAAGCGAGGCCAACGCCAGCGAGGTTTTGGCCAGCCAGGTGGATTTTCCCCTCAGCGCCAAAGGGTGCGTAGATGCCGAGGCTCTGGCATCCGAGTTCTGTGCGCGCACGCCGCAGCTCACCCGCATCATCGCCTCCCCGCTGCTTCGGGCGCAACAGACCGCCGCCTCTTTTGCGCACCGTACCGGCCTGCCCATTGCCCACGACGTCCGCATCATTGAGCAGCATCTGGGCCGCTTTTCCGGCATGAGCTATGCCCGGATTGAGAGTGAACCCGGGTACGTCCATGACCGCACCCGCCGCTGGGAGTGGGTGCCGGAGGGCGGTGGTGAGTCGTACCAGATGATCGCCGCTCGAGTCGGGGCGTTCCTGCGCGACCTCACCCCGGCGCCGGCCGACGGCGAAACGCTGATCGTCACCCACGCCGTCACCATGCGCCTGATTCATGCCGTGCTCACCCAGACCCTGCCCAAGTACCCCGAGCGCATCGCCAAAAACGGCGAGATCTGGTCTGTGGACTTCCAACGCGTCGGCGTGGCGCACGCACTGGAAACCATTTTTCTCGCAGTCGCGCCTGCCACCCCGGCGCATCGGGCTTGAGCGAAAAGGGTACAGCGATGTCGTACCTGCCAGCATGGGTCTTGGTGGCCAGCGTTGTCGAAAAAGGTACGACGAGGCTCACGGCAAAGATGCCTTCTCCAACCATGCCGCACCAGCGTCGGACTTGTGCGTGAGACGCCAGAGACCCCAGGTCAGGAGTAGCAGTGCGGCATACCAGACGGCGGTTGCCCAGACAGGGGGCGGCGGGATGGGAAGCGAGGCGCCCGGCACGGCTGCTGCGGCGCGCGCGACCCAGGACAGCCCCAGCGCCAGCGCGCCGGCCGCGTGATTGAGGACCACCTCGCCCCATGGCCAGACGAGGCCGACGAGGAAGCCCGTGCAGCTCGCGATCCCCACGCCGAACAGTGCGGGCGCCACGGGGAGGCTGGCCAGCAGCGAGCCGGGCGTCAAGCGACCGAAGAAGTGGGCGGTCAGCGGCGCGGAGCTGAGCCAGGCGGTCAGCGATACCGCCACCGTCTCCGCCAGCCAGCGCAGGATCCGGTCACGCCACTGGCGCCGGCGTCGGGCACCGGCGGAAAGCTCACCGCCGAGTGCTTCGGCCGCACGCCGTTCCAGCGCGGCTTCGTCCACGCCCAGCCATGTGCGGAAGATCCTCGCAAGCGAAGGATAGAGCAAGAAGAGTCCGCCCATCACCGCGAACGAGAGACAGAACCCCACGTCCTGCAGCTGGAACGGGTCGATCCCCAGCGCGATTACGGCTGCGGCTGCCAGCGTGGTCAGACTGTCCGGACGGCGGCCGATCAACGGCGCGCCGAAGTAGAGGGTGGCCATGAGGCAGGCGCGCAGGGCGGAGGCCGACATGCCGGTAGCGGCCGTGTAGAACAGCATGACTGGCGCCAGCGGCACGCACCACCAGGGGCGCGGTACGCCGAGGAACGACAGCAGGCCGACGACAAACACCGCCACGATCGCCACGTGCAGTCCGGCGATGGCAAAGGCGTAGACAATCCCCGAATCGCGGAACACGGCCTGCAGCTCCGGCGGGATGTCGCGCCGCATGCCGAGGAAGATTGCCTGCACCAGTGCGGGCGCGTTGCCCCAGTCCTGGATGCCGCGCGTCAGGCGTTCGGCCAGCGTCTGCCGCGTGCGTTCGGTGAGCGTGCGCCAGTCGCGCAGCGAGGCGGACGCGAGCCGCTGGGCGCTCCGTGTGTGCGTGCGTAGCGTGGCGTGATCCGGCCACAATCCGCCGCGGCTTACGAACAGCGCGCCGTCGAACTGCCAGCGTTCGCCCGTGGCCGGCAGGTACCAGCGGGCGCCGAAGCGCGGCGACACGCCGTACCACGTCACCCGCAGCGGCGTGGCATTGGGATGAAAGACGCCGTCGTGTCCGCGCACGGTTACGTCGCGCAACGCGAAGCGGCAGGCACCGGCGCCAGTGCGCGTCTCAAAGAACGTCAGGTCGCTATCCACGATGCCGTAGACCGTTGCACGAGAGCCGGCGGCTTCTCGCGCCAGCCATTCCACCTCCAGATTCCGGCGATCCGTGGACATGGCCGCGCCAAGCCAGCCGGTGGCGAACGCCGCCAGCAGGGTGGCGAAGCCGGTCAAGCGGCGGAGCTGCGCGATGCGCCGCGCGGCCAGCCAGAGTCCAGCCACGGCCAGCCAGCCGCACGCCGCGTCCTGCCAGCGGCCGGTGGCGAGCCCCAGGGTGTTGCCGGCCACGAAGAACACGGCCAGCCCCACCAACGGTCGTTGCGCAATGAAATCCGTTGTGCGCATCTCCTCTGCTCCGGCGGCACCGCGCATGCGCAGTGGCCGATGCCAGGCAGAATACAGGAGCCGGGAGGCAGAATCCAGAATGGAGGAGGCAGAATAAATACCGGTACGTCCGGGGTATAGCCCCGGACGCTTACACGCTGTGATTTTCGCAGGCCCGGCGTTGGATTGCCTTCGCCGGGTGTGGTATTCTACTGCTCTGTGCAAACGGACTTGGCGCAGGAGAGTAGGACGCGATGAAGCGCAGAACAGACGATCGGATGTTGGATGATGGGGGGTTGCTGGAGGAGGAGGATCCCCTGAAGAAGTCGGCGTTGTCGCGCCCGCGCCGGTCCGGACGGCGCGTCTGGCCGCGCGTGCTGCTGGGGTTTCTGGTCGCGTTGTTGCTGCTCATGGCGGTGCTGCCGCGCCTGCTCTCGCTGGCGCCCGCCCGCAGGCTGCTCCTGGGCAAGGTAAATGCCGCGCTGGCGCCGGCGACCCTGGCAATCGACGACTGGTCACTGCGCTGGTTTGGCGGCATGTCCGTCTCCGGCCTGAAATTCGCGGACCCCGCGCATCGCACCGAAGCGCAGGTGCTCAAGGTCACAACCTCCGGCGGTCTGTTTGGCCTGCTGCCATTCGGAAAAGTCAACCTCGGGACGATCACGGTGGACGCACCGCAGCTCAGCCTGACCCTTCCCGGAAAAAATCTCTCAAACACAATGCCGCCGGGAAAACCGGTTGCCAGTATTTCGACGAAGCCGGCGGCATTCCCGGTGGCCGACCTGGCCGTGCGGCTGGTGGTGGACGGCGGGCGGATCGAAATTGCGGGCGCGGGGACGGCGCCGTTTGTGCTGGAGCACGTAGCCGTGCAGGCGGACGTGAAGTCGGTGCGCGAACCGGGCAGCGTGAAACTCGCGGCCTTCGTGCCGTGGAAGGACGACGCCGGCATGATCTCGCTCGAGGGGAGCATGCCGCGGCCGGAATATTTTCTCGCGGGCGGGACACCCTCGCTGGAGCACCTGAAGCTCGGCGTGAAGCAGCTGGATCTGCAGGGATTCCGCGCGCTGCTGGAGGCCTTCACCGGGCAGCCGTGGATTCGCAGCGGCGTGGCGAACGGCGGCATCCAGCTCACCTACCGCGGCTGGGAGGCGGCGCAGATGCGGGCCGACCTGGGCGTGGCGAATCTGTCGATCGAGCCGCCCGGCCAGCCGGTCTCCCCCGCAGGCGACGTGCGCGTGCTGGCGGAGCTCGACTACGCCAATGGCCGTCTGCAGATCGGCCAGCTCTCGTTCGCCTCCCCCTGGGCCTCTCTGCGGGCTGATGGTCAGTTTGCCCTGCAACCGGACGCCAACGGCCGCCGCCTCGGTGGCGTCGAGGCCCGGGCCGACATCGATCTGCAGGCCGTGGCACGCGACTTCGGCAGCCTGCTGAAGCTGCGCAACGACTTCCGCGTGGAGCGCGGCCGCCTGCACGTGGATGCTATGCTGGCCGGCACTCCTGAGGCGCTGGAGGTCAAGGTGACGCTGGCGTCGAGCAACCTGGCGCTGCGCTGTGGAGGGGAGGCATTCGACCTGCGCCCAGCGCCGGCCGCGCGGGTGAACGTCGCGCTGCCGTACAACGCGCCGTTGGAGATCCGCGAACTGCAGATCGAGCTCCCCTTCGCGCATGTCTCAGGGAAGGGGCGGCTGGACAGCGGCTCGCTGCGGCTGGGCGCAGACCTCGCGGCCTTCACCCGGGATTTCCGGCGCGTGCTCACGAACTGCCCCGCGCTGGCGGGCACGCTCGACGCGGAGTTGAAGACCGCGGCGGACAGCACCGGCCATCTGGCGTTGACGTTCGCCGCCACGGCCACGGGCCTCGGCGCCAAATGGCAGCCCGACCGCGGCATGGCGCTCAACAAGGGGAACCTGAAACTCTCCGCCCGCGCGCCGCTGGTCAACGGCTTGCCGCTGCCGGATCTGAGCGACGTGCAACTGACGTTCGACAGCGACGCAGGGAACGTGACCGCTTCGGCCGCGCGAATCATGCCGGGCGCCAGCAACCAGCCGCCTGTCGTGGTGGACGGCCAGCTCCGGGCGGAGCTCGACCTGGCAGCAGTGCGCCGGATGGCTGGTCCGTTCCTGACAGCGCTCCCCGCAGACGCCGCACTGGCAGGCAAACTGGTGTCTGCCATCACCCTGGGCATGGCGGGCGGACAGGCCAAGGTGCGCGCCAATACCGTGCTGCAGGATGTGCGCCTGCTGACCACCGCCTGGGACGTGCGCGAGGACGACCTGCGGCTGAGGATGTGTGTGGACACGGAGCCGGCGACCGGCGTGATCCGGGTGTTCGATTCGCACCTGGCCTCGCGCCTCACCACGCTGGACGTGCCGGAGTGGCAGGTGCAACTGCCGCGCAACGGACAGGCGCTGGTTATGAAGGGCGGCATGAAGGGCGAGGCAGACCTCGCAGTGCTCTCCGGCTGGCAGCGCGCGGGCAAGTCCGGCCCGCCGCCGCGCCTGGAGGGGAAGCTGACATTCCAGGCGCAGGGCACGAGCGAGCGCCGCAACGTGATTGTGACGCTCAACGCGGCGCTGGATTCGTTCCGCCTGGCAGCCACCAACGGCGTGCCGTTCGTGGAGCCGCATGCCGAACTCACGCTCAAAGCTTCGCTGCCGGATGACGCGCGCAAGGTGACGCTGGAATCGCTGACGCTGAAATCCTCACTGACGGACCTGGATGCCAAGGGCGCCGTGGATTCGCCGGCGCAGAAGCCGCAGGTGGAGCTGGGCGGCAACCTGAGCGTGGATTTCGGCAGCGTGGACAAGCTGCTACGGGCGCGCGGCCTGCTGTATCCGGTTTTGTCCGGCCACAAGCCGCGCACGTTCGCGTTGAACGGTCCGCTGGACGGCGGTCCCACGTCGCTGCTCTCCTACGGCCGGGGGAGTGCGGCGGTCTATCTGGAATCCGCCGCAGCCTTTGGCGTGACAGCCGGTCCTGCGGACCTCCAAGCGCTGCTGGCAGGCGGCATCCTCAAGGTAGATTACCAGCCCGCGATGAACCAGGGCGGCAAACTGGTCTTCACGCCCAGCGTGGAACTGACGCGCAACCCAATGCTGTTGTCATTCCCGGCCAACGCACGCGTGTTGCAGAACGTGCCGCTCACGCAGGAGATGCTCGACAAGGGGCTGGCGTTCGCGCTGCCGTTGCTGCACGGCAGCGGCGTGCTGGGCGGCACGGTGGACCTGACCCTGCGGGAGTGCCATGTGCCACTAGGGCCGACGCTGACGAACGACATGACCTTCACGGCCGCGCTGTCGCTGCACAATCTGCGGCTGTCGCCGTCCGGCGCGCTGGGTACGGTCATGGACCTGGTGGGGCGCAACGGCCAGGAGATCAACGTGGCGCAGTATGACCTCACGGCCGAGTGCAGCCACGGCATGGTAAAGCCGTCGGACCTGGTCCTGAACGTGACGGGCGGCAAGATGACCATCTCCGGCACGGTCGGGCTCAACGGCGCATTATCCTACACGGTCGTGGCGCCACTCTCCTCGGGGCTGGTGGGCAAGGAACTGGCGAAGTTTCTGGAGGGCGAGACGATCCGTGTGCCGATCACCGGAACCATTGCTGCGCCGGCGGTGGATCGCAAGGCGGTCTCAGCCGAAATCCAGCGGTTGATCCGCGTCGCGGTGCAGAAAGGCGCGGCCAGCGCGCTGGGCGGATTCCTGAACGATTTGCGGCGGTAGAGACACAGGGGTAGGGCGCGCAGTCCCCTGCGCGCCGCGGCTGCGAAGGGACTCGCCGCCCTACCTTTCCGGCATTCGGAAAGAGAGCAAGCCGCCGAGGATGTCGAGGAGCACGAGCCATGTCGAAACTGTTGTTTGCAAAATATGCCGGCAAGAATCTCGAACCGGACAACTCCATTGGCGCGAAGTGGCTGCGCCTGCTGGACGGATTGGACCTGGCCAGCGTGGTCAAGGATAAGCGCACCTGCATCAAGATGCATCTGGGTGGCGGCACGGGGTTCACGAACATCCATCCGTTCTTTGCCCGCAAACTGGTGCAGAAGGTGAAGGAGGCGGGGGCAAAGGCCGTCTTCATCGCCGACTCGCCGGGCGCGGTGCGAGACGCCGTGGAGCGCGGCTACACGGCCGAGACCGTCGGGTGCCCGCTGGTGTCGCACTCCGGCCTGGCAGACCGGTACTGCGAGACGCGCGCGGTGTCGCCGGTGTTCGGCGAGTTCCGCGAGGTGGAGGTTGGTGGCGAGGTGCTGGCGGCCGAGGCGCTGATCGACTTCTCGCACGTGAAGGGGCATGGCGCCTGCGGCTTTGGCGGCGCGTCGAAGAACCTCTCGATGGGGTGCGTCACGCAGCGCTCGCGTCGCGCGCTGCACGCGCTCGAGGGCGGATTGGAATGGAACGCCAAGCTCTGCACGCGCTGCAAGAAATGCGAGGCCAACTGTCCGAACGATGCCATCAACATGGGCCACGACACGTTCGAGGTCTTCTACCATAACTGCAAGTACTGCCAGCATTGCGTGCTGATCTGTCCGAAGAAGGCCTTGACCATGCTGGGCGGCCGCTACCGCGACTTCCAGCGCGGCATGGCCCTGACCACCAAGACCGTGCTGGAGAACTTCCCGATCGAGAACTGCCTCTTCCTCAACCTGCTGACAAACGTGACAATCTTCTGCGACTGCTGGGGCATGACCACGCCCAACCTGGTGCCGGATATCGGCATCCTCGGCGGACGTGACATTGTGGCCATCGAGCAGGCATCGCTTGATCTCATCCGAACGGAGGACCTGATCCCGGGCTCGCTGCCGCCGGGCTGGCGGCAGGGAAACAAGGGACACCTGTTCGAACGCCTGCACGGCAAGGACCCGTATGCAGTGATCGAGTACCTCGCGGAACTCGGCATGGGCGAGCGCAACTACACCCTGCAGGAGGTGGAGTAATTCCCGATTCTACAGAGGCTTGCACAAGTGAGTAACCAGTTGTTGGGGTAGGGACGGTTCTCCGAACCGTCCGCGGACGCCTCGGAGAGGCGTCCCTACCGATCGGATCATGTTACTCATATTCGTAAGATTCAATAGAAGTTCTGGAATCTGAAACCTGGGATACAAACACAAGGCTGCACATGAATACCTATACGATCAAGTCAACAACCACCCCGCCCGCATTGGACGGCGCGTTCGCGTCGGGCGCCTGGGGCGCCGCCGAGGAGGGGCGCGTGGCGCTGTTTCATGAACGCAGCAGCGATCATCGTCCGGACACGCGCTTCCGCGTGCTGCACGCCGCCGCCGCGCTCTACGTGAAGTTCGAGGTGCGCGACCGGTACGTCCGCAGCGTACACACCCAATATCAGGATCCGGTCTCGCGCGACAGTTGTGCGGAGTTCTTTGTGCAACCGTGTGCCGGCAAGGGATATTTCAACTTCGAGGTGAACGCCGGCGGCACGCTGCTGCTGTACTATATCGAGGACCACCGGCGCACGCCGGCCGGGTTCGAAAAATTTACCAAGGTGCCGGAGACGTTGGCCCGGCAGATGACCATCTGGCATTCGCTCCCCGCTGTGGTCGAACCGGAGATCACGGAACCGACTACCTGGAGCGTCGCCTACCGCGTACCAGTGGCGCTGTTCGAGGCTTTCGTCGGGCCGCTGGGAAAACTCGCCGGCCAGACCTGGCGCGGCAACTTCTACAAGTGCGGCGACCAGACCTCGCACCCGCACTGGGCCAGCTGGGCGCCAGTGACGTCCTTGAACTTCCACCTGCCGGAGTGTTTTGGGGAGATTCGGTTAGTCTGAAGACGGGTGTGGAGATCGGGGTCGGCGTCGCGATCGGTATCGGAGTCGA
>CAIWXQ010000009.1 GCA_903916675.1 uncultured bacterium
CACGTGGCCGAAGAACCACCACACCGCAGCCTTTCCGTCCTCGTCCAGTTCTTCGTTCTCGACCAGGCGATTGAGCGCCGTGAGCACTGTGTCGCCGGGGATGGTGATGCCCCGAGGCTCTTCCTGTTCCCGGCCCGTCGTTTTGTCCGCGTTTTCCATGCCTATTCTCCCTTTGTTTCCGTCCCCATTGTCAGCTCGAGCGTCGCCAAGGCTTCGTTCACCTCGGCGTCGTTGTATTTCCTGCCCGTCTCCTCGGGCAGCCGGCGCGCTGTGGATCGCGCCAGTGCGGCGGGCTGTGCCGCGCGCAGCAGCTCGGTGTTGCTTTGCAGCTGGCGCAGGCGCTCGATGGCCAGCCTGCGGCCACGAGCTGCCAGAGGCGCCAGCGCCTCCTGGAAGTCCTTCTCGGCCGCGCCCATGGCCTTGCGCACGCTGTCCATGTCGAGGCGGTTGGCCACTTCCAGGCGCATACACTTGCCGATGTATCCGCCGTCCATGTCCAACACGAAGACCGCGCGGGTGTCGAATGGGTTCACGAGCCAGCGGTAGACCACTCCTTCCTGCAGCTCCACGTGATCGCCTTCCGGCCCGGTGCAGGTTCCCAGTTTGAACTCCATCGGCTCCGGGCATGCCTCCTTGTTGACGAAGATCACCGTGCGCGTAGCCGGGCATGGCCGTGTCTCGGCCAGATCCTTGCCGCAGATGTACGCAACGGCGAAGTCGGGCAGACGTTCGAGCTTGCCGGCGCCCTGGCGCCAGACCTGGCCGCGGCTCTTGCGCGCCGTGCGGTTGTTCTCGTCCTGCGCCACGAGTGGCGTCAGGGCGCGGCGCTGGTCGTCGGTCAGCGCGTGCCATTCCTCCTCGGAGTGCCACAGGTCAGCCGGGTGGGTCTTCCACTGACGCTCCATGCGGCGGTCCCACCCCTCCAGGGCGTGGTCGTGCGTCTCCTCGATCTGGTGGTAGCATTCGTCCAGGACGTCGCTGAACGTCATCCAGTCCAAGGTCGGGAAGTCCAGCCGCTTGGCCAGGTCTGCCGGCATCACGGCCGAGGCAAGCATGAGGCCGGTGTTGACGCGGTCGAGTGCGGTCAGTTCTTCCGGCTCGTTCACGCGGCTGTTGCTGCCGGTCGGCGCGGGCAGATGGTCCAGGCGGTTGTGCGCCAGGTTGTGACTGCTTTCCAGCGCGGCCTTGTGCTTGAAGTTTCCGCCGCCGACCGCGCCCCACTGCGCCAGGTGCGCAACCTTCTTGTCGACGCCCGAACGGCTCACGCGGATGCGCGGCTCGCCATCCGGACCTGCGGAAAGGATGCCGAGCACCTTCTCCAGGTATTCCCGGACCGCGGCCGTGCCGTTTTCGACCAGGAGCGTGCAGCCTCCGGGGTGAAACCCGATGTTGCAGAGCACGTGCGCCACCAGGAAGCGCATGTCGCGCTCGCGGATCTGTTGGCGCTTCTGCGCGAACTCCTCCGTGCGGCTGGGCTTGATGCCGTATGCGATTTTGTTGCCGCTGGCCCAGTCCAGGCAGGCCAGCTCGAGAGCACGCACGCTCTTGGCAATGTTGCCGAAGCGGACCTTGAGGTCGTGCCACAGATCGTCAAACACATACTGCTGGCCCGGTTCCATGTCCGCGCGCGTGGTGCGCACGCAGAGCGCCAGAGACTTGGCCGCCTGCCGGCCCTGACTAGCGGCCTGCTCCTCGATCTTCTTGGGCTGGTGCCTCATAAAATTGTGGTAGCTCCAGCCGTCCGGCAGTGGCATGCCCGGCGGGCACTTCGGCGGCATGGGCTGGTGCTTCAGC
>CAIWXQ010000010.1 GCA_903916675.1 uncultured bacterium
CGGCGGCCGTCCTGGCTTTTTCTGAGCGGCCGCGTGCTCGGAGAGAGCGGAGTCAAAAGCGCGGAGACCATGTCCGCCACGAAAGCCAGAACCGGCCGCGGCGGATCGAACTACGCCGGGCACATGCGGGCCGTTCAGGGGTTCCGCTACGTCGGCAAAGGAGCAGTACCGTGTTGAACCTGTACCTGTGCGGGCAGCGCGCATTCGGGCGCGCCGTCCTCGAGATGTGTCTCGCCGAAAAGCACCGCGTGCTCGGCGTTTCCGCCCCGCTGTATTACCAGCGCGAGCAATCTGCTCCGGACCGCCTACACCTGGCGGCCACCGAGGCCGGCATTCCGGTGCTGCCCGCCGGCGTGCTCACGGCCGATCTGCTCCCGGCCGGCGTCGATCTGATCCTGGCTGCGCATTCACACGACTTCATCGGCCGCAAGACAAGGCTGCGCGCGAAGATCGGCGCTATCGGCTACCACCCCTCGCTGCTGCCATTGCACCGCGGCCGGGACGCCGTTCGATGGACCATCCGCGACCGCGACCGTGTGGCCGGCGGCTCGATCTACTGGTTGTCTGACACCGTCGACGCCGGTGACCTTGCCGCCCAGGATTTCTGCCTGGTCGACCCCGAAGATACGGTCGAGTCCCTCTGGCGCGAGAAGCTGTTCCCGATGGGAGTCTCTCTTTTTCGGGAAGTTCTGGACGACATCAGCCGCGGCATTCTCACGGCCGTTCCCCAGGAGCACGCCAGCGCCACCTGGGAGCCGTCATGGGAGCGTCCGCCTCTTCGACGCCCCGACGTACCGATGATCGGCCCCGGCCTACAGGGGTTCACCGTTCGCCGGGATACGTCCGCCCTTCACTGACAAGCACCCTTGTAATGCCCCACGCCGCCCGCCGGCTATTCCGGGGTGCATCCACCGGCCCGTACTCTGCATCCACGCCGCACGGGCCTTGCACGACCGTTTCAATGCCAATGCCGTGCTTCCTCAAACCATTGTAAATCCAGCCGCAAGCCTGCCGTTTCTCCTCAATCGCTGGTGCACTTCTTCGGGCCTCGATTTGACCCCGTGTTTTCGGGGTCTTCCGGCATCTTTCGGGCTATTTCTGGATATCCTCACACCCCTTGCAAATCTTCTACGAAAGAGAGGAATCGAACTCGAAGGAGTGCGAAGGGTTTGGTAGCCGCGGGCTCGCCACAGTTAATTACACGCGAACCGCAAAGTGCCGAATATTCAACCGCAGCGTATTGAAGTCAGACTTCAAAAATCAACACTCTGCTGTTCTGCGTTTTTGCGGTTCGCCCGTGCTGCGGGCACAAATCCCTCTGTGCCCTCTTTCTCCCTCAGTGGTCTCTGTGTCCAATCCCGTGTATCTTCCCTGTGCCTCCTGCGCCCACTTCGTGTCCGCCTTCGACAGCACGTGTCCGTCATTCCCGGATCTGGCCGGCGCGGACAAACTGCCGGTAGAGCCCGGCATACGCGCCGCCGGCGGCGAGGAGTTCGGCATGCGTGCCGCGCTCGACAATACGACCGTGGTCGATCACCAGCAGGAGATCCGCGTGGCGGATCGTGCTGAGGCGGTGGGCGACCACGAAGCTCGTGCGGCCGCGCAGCAGGATGGCAAGCGCATGCTGGATGCGTATCTCGGTGATCGTGTCGATGGAACTGGTGGCCTCGTCGAGGATCAGGATGCGCGGATCGGCCAGCATGGCGCGGGCGAAGCAGATCAGCTGGCGCTGGCCGAGGCTGATGCCGGCGCCGCGTTCGCCGACCGCAGTGTGCAGGCCCTCGGGCAGCGCTTCCATGGCGTCGAGGCAGTCGAGCCGCCGCAGCGCCTCGCGCACCTCGTCGTCCGTGGCGCCGGGGCGTGCCAGGCGGATGTTCTCGATCACCGTGCCGGCGAAGAGGAAGTTCTGCTGCAGCACCATGCCGAGCTGCCGGCGCAGCGAGGCCGACTGGATCCGGCGGATTTCGACGCCGTCGAACAGCAGTTCGCCGCCGGTGGGGAGGTAGAACTTGGCGATCAGGTTGGCGACGGTGGTCTTGCCACTGCCGGTGTGGCCGACGAGCGCAATGGTCTGACCGGGCTCGGCCGTGAAGGAGATGTCGCGCAGCACGGGCGCTTCCGGCCGGTAGGCGAACTGCAGGTTGCGGAACTCGACGCGGCCGCGCAGCTCATGCGGCCGGGCGTCAGCGGTGTCCTCCCAGGCGGGCTGCGTATCCAGGAGGTGGAAGACGCGCTCGGCGCCGGCCATGGAAGCCAGCGCCTGGTTGTAGAGGTTGCCGATGACGACCATCGGCTGGAAGAACGCGCCGCTCATCATCACGAACTGGTAGAGGCTCTCGACGTTGGAAAGCCCGTGCAGCACGCGCCAGCCGCCGAACAGCAGCAGCCCCGCGATGAAGAGCTGGTTGTTGAACTCGAGCAGCGGCAGGAAAATGCCCGTCGCGCGCGCCACGTCGCCGTTGTAGCTGGCGTGGTCCGCCACCAGTTCGCCGAAGAGATCGGCGTTCATGCGCTCGCGCGAGAAGCCCTGTGTGACGCGGACGCCGCTCACCGACTCCGTCAGCGCAGCGGTCACGCGGCTGAAACTCTCCTGCATGGCGCGGTGCAGCCGGCTTAGGCGCCGGCGGAAATAGTAGTTCAGGAAGAACAGGAAAGGCCCCATGGCCAGGAGCAGCAGGAAGAGACCCCAGTCGTAGTAGCACATGATCGCCGCGGCGATCAGCATCTGCCCGCCCTGCACAAGCGAGACGAACAGCACGTCCTGCACGCCGGCGCGGACGTTTTCGGCGTCGCTCGTGAAGCGGCCGATGATGCGTCCGATGCGGGTGTTCACAAAAAACTGGATCGGCTGCCGCTGGAGGTGCGCGAACATCGCCTGGCGCAGGTCGTGCAGCACGTTCTCACCCATGCGCAGCGCCAGAAACGACCGATAGACGAAGGTCACCTGCGTCAGGATCGCCAGCACCAGATAGCCGGCCACGCCCAGCGCGATGCCGCGCGCGTCGAGGCGGCTCACCGGCCCGCTGAGCACCGCGCCGATGGCCCACGCCAGCAGAGGCAGTTGCACCATGCGGATCAGCACCAGTGCCAGCAGGCCGCCGCGGATCCGGCGATAGGCCCGGGTGAAGCCGAACAGGCGCCGGATCAGGCCGAAGTCCAGCGGCCGGCGCTCGCTCTCGCGCGGCTCCTGCCGGACAGTGGACAGGAGCTGGAGGTCCTGGCGCTTTTCCCGGGGGCGGATCATGGCGCACCTCCGGGGACGGTCGCCGGCGGAGCAGATTCATCCAGGTCGGCAATCTGCAGCGCCACCACCTCATGGTAAAGGCCGCCGCGCTGCAGCAGTTCGTCGTGGGTGCCGATTTCCGCCATGCGGCCGTGGTCCAGAACCAGCACACGGTGCGCACGGCGCAGCGTGCTGAGGCGGTGCGCCACCACGAACGTGGTGCGCCCCTCCATGGCGCCCTCCATGGCGAGGAGGATCTCGCGCTCCGTGTGGGCGTCGATGGCCGCGGTGGGGTCGTCCAGCAGCAGGATGGCCGGCTCGCGCAGGATGGCGCGCGCGATAGCCAGGCGCTGGCGCTGGCCGCCGGAGAGGTTGGCGCCGCCCTCGTGGAGGATGGTGTCGTACCCCTGGGGCATCTGCAGGATGAAGTCGTGCGCGGCAGCCACGCGCGCCGCGCGTTCGACCTCGGCCCGGCTGGCGTTCGGCCGGCCGAAGGCAATATTGGCGGCGATGGAGGTGCTGAAGAGAAAGCTCTCCTGGAAGACGATGCCGATGCCGCGGCGCAGGTCGTCCAGATCAAGTTCGCGCACGTCCACGCCGTCCACCAGCACGCGCCCGCCGGTCGGATCGTAGAACCGCGGGATCAGGCTCATCAGCGTGCTCTTGCCGGAGCCGGTGGCGCCGAGCACGGCAATGCACTCGCCGGGGCGCACGTCGAGGGAGATGTCGCGCAGCACGGGTTCGGCAGGATCGTAGCCGAAGGTGACCTGCTCAAACGTCACGGCGCCGCGCGGTTGCGGCAGGCGGCGGGCCGCCGGCCGGCTGTGGATCTCGAGCGGCGCGGTGAGCACCTCATGCACGCGCTGCGCCGCGATCAGGCTCTGCTGCACGCTGTTGGTGATGTTGGCGATGCTGGCGATCTGCCCCGAAAACTGCTGCAGCAGGCCGGAGAAAACCAGCAGCTGGCCGATGGAGAGCCCGGCCGCCGCCGCGGACGCGGCGTCCGGTGCGCGCTCGTAGGCGATCGCCAGCCAACCTCCGTAGCCGAGCAGCACCGCCATGTTGATCTGCGAGAGGAAGCCGATCGCGGGCTGGAAGCGGCTGACCAGCCAGAAGATGCCCAGCTGCTCGTCGCGCACAGCGCGGTTGGCCTCGCCGAACCTGCGGATCTCGGCCGGCTCCAGGCCAAATCCCTTGACCACGCTCGCGCCCTGCAGGTGTTCGTTCAGGACCAGCACCAGACGGTCTGCCAGGTCGCGCACGCGGCGGTAGCGCGGCCGCATCCGCTGCGAGAAGCGCCGCGTGGCATACCAGAGCAGCGGCGTGGTGGCCAGGCACGCCAGCGTCAGCCCGACGTGGATGTGCGCCATGTAGGCCAGATAGACCACCAGCGAGAGCACCAGCACCACGCACGGGATCACCACGCCGTCTACGAACAACCGCACGGACTGCACATCGCCCAGTACGCGGTTGATGATCGAGGCGCTGGCGTTGGCGTCGAAGAAGCGGAAGCTGAGCCGCTGCATCTTGTCGTAGACCTGCGCACGCAGGTCCACCACGATCTGCCCCTGCACCAGCTTGTTGACCTCGACTGTGTAGTAGAAGTTCAGCACGCCGCGCAGTAGCGCGAACCCCAGGATGCCGCCGGCCAGAAACAGCAACACCCGCATCGGCGGCATGTCCGGCGGCGGCCGGAGGCCGAATGGCCACTTGGGGGGCTTGGGAATGGACGAAGAAGGCTGTAGCGATTTAGGCTGCAGGCTGTTCGGTTGAGCGGAAGAGCCGCTTTCGGCAGCGGATTGAGTTGCGCTCGCTATGGCCGAACCCGGCGGGCGGGACGCCCGCGCTCCCAGGGTTTCGCATTCCGCAGTCCGATTGCCCGCGACATACCGGATGTAGTCCACACCGGTGCCCATCAGGCCGAGGCCGAGCAAACCCAGCCCCAGCAGGCTCAGCTGCAGGGCCAGGACTTTGGCGCTCCCGACGCGGTATTTCCAGGCAAAGGAGAGGAGAAAACGCAGCAGCGTCCCGCGCGAGGCGGGACCGGCGTGAAACACATTGGGCGATTCGGAAGGCACGTGCATGCGAAGACGCCAGCCGTCAGGCGACAGGCGTCAAGGTCCTCTTACCCGTTGGCGCCTGGTTCATGTTGCCTGTAATTTGGCGCCTGACGCCTGGCGACTTGTTCATGGTCCTGCCCGCTCCCGGCCGGCGACGACGCCTGTCCGGTCGCTGTCGGAGTCGTAACGATATCGGACGCAAAACTCACTGTCCACGCAGATGAGATCCGGCACAGTCGCCCCATCGAGGGCGGTGCGCGGCAGGTAGTTGACCGGCCGCGTAACGATGGGCCGCCCGAGCTTGTCGGTCTGCTCCACGCGTTCGCCGCGCGCGTTGAACCTCGCCTTCGCGCCGTTGTCGAGGTGGCGCGTCCAGCCGGTCAGCTGCCGGTCGTCGTTGTATTCGTACTCGTCGCGCCAGCGTTTGGGCAGCGAGAGGCGCGGATCCTCGTACCGGTTGGTGGCGGCGGCGTAATCCATCACCAGGATGTGGCCATCTGCGGCGTAGGTCCGGAGCTCGTTGTTCAGGTGAAGGAAGGAGAAGAAGGCCGGCGCGGAGACCTGCTGGCCGCGCACCGCAAACACGCCGATGTCCACACGCCCCGACTGCAGCGGTGAGCCGGCGCGCACGGGAAAGCGCCCATCGTGGTAAAATACGGAAATCTCGACCAGCGACTGGTCCGGTTTGCGCGGCAGAATGATGACCTTGCTGGGATCGCCGCGCAGCACCACCCAACGCAGGCTCCACCCCTCGGCCGGCAAGCCGATCATCTGCGCTCCCGCCAGCAGGGTGTGGCGCCGCGCCGGACCGCGCAGGATGCGGCCGATCGCGCACGGCGTGTCGCAGAGAATCTCCGAGCCGGCCACGTCAAGGAAGTCCACACCCGGCACGGCGTGCGCCTCTTCCACCACGCGCAGCGCCACCAGCGGGGGGATGTCGTTGGTAGTCAGCTCGTGCGCCAGGCGCACCATGCGGACAACATCCAGGTTGGCGGCGTCGAACGCCGTCGGGTGCGCCGCGCCATCCAGATAGTCCTGCGGGCCGGCCACCTGCTTCTGCGAGGCGCGCAGGAGCATCTGCACGGTGGGGGCGATCAGGCCGCTGGCCGTCAGAAACCGCTTGGTCTCCGGACGGAAGGCGGCCAGCGTGGCGGCGATGGCGCGCAGGAACGGCTGGTCCGAGCCGGATGACCCCTGCGAGATCAGCACGTACGGCTGGTTCAGGGGGAACAGGTCGCCCAGGCCGTTGGCGTCGTGGTCGCGGTGCGAGGGGTAGCAATAGATGTGGTTGCGCAGGTACTGCTGCGCCAGGAAGGCGATCGGCAGCGCCCCGTCCAGCATGGCGCCGCGCGGCACGCTGTGCCAGTAGGGGCCGGCAGTAAAGGCCACCGAGGCATTGCCGAATACCACGCCGTTGTACAGGAACTGGTTCAATCCGTAGTGCGCATTGTGGCGCCGGGCGTCGGCGTCGTACACAATGGGCGTGAGCCCCGCGAATGGCGCGAGATCGAGCTGCGAATGGCCGTCGTCGCGGTTGTCATAGAAATCGCCGAAGTTCCCGGCTGCGGCGTTGGTCGCCAGCCAGGGGCGGATCAGCTCTGCGGCCGGTCCGTTCCAACGGGCGGCAAACTCGGCTGGAGGAGGCAAGTTGGTCGGCGGCAGGAAGAAAGCACGGAAGAATCCACCGTCTATGTCCCATCGGGTGTTGGCCGCATGGACATGCGCCAGACCATCGAGAATCGGGGCCGGCACGATGGGCGATTGCCCCTCGCCCGGCTGACTGCGCAAACCGTGCGCCTTGTCCAGCAGCTCCACATACGCCGGAAGCGGCCGCAGACTGGTCAGATCCGCATCGCTGCCCAGCAGCGACTCGTCGCGGAACCCGAGGTCCAGGGCGCGGTTCAGCGCGGCGAAAGCTTCCGACGAACGCCCCTGCCGCGCCAGCGCACAGCCGAGGTTGTAGCGCCAGGTGGGGTTCTCCGGCAGCAGCGCGGCACCGGCGCGACAGACGCGCTCCATCTCGGCATAATCCCGCCGCCGGATGGCGAGCTGGCACTCAGCGCTCAACTGCTGCTGCCGGCGGAAGACCAGCGGGTATTCGAAGACGTTGGTGACGGCGCGCGCCTCACCCGCGATGGCGGCAGCAATGGCCACAGCGGCCAGGAACGCGATGGGGCGGCGCATGTGCGGGGAATCCTCCTTGATTGCCCTTTACATTACCATCCGCAGCGCCGGCATGTCAGCAGTGGAAGCAGAAGGCGCAGGGACAAAAATAGTCTGGATACAATTCGCAATGATCTCGTCAGGGTCGGAATCGCTATCGGTATCGGGGTCGGAAATCATGAAATTCGCCCACGTAGATCTTCTTTTGCCGGCACAGTTGCTTTCGATACCGATTCCGACACCGAGAAACCGTCGAAGTTGCTCTTCAACACTCTGCGGTTGGGTGTTCGTCAATCTGCGGTTCGC